>DASXSB010000053.1:0-13305 GCA_036506275.1 Candidatus Methylomirabilota bacterium
TGCTCCTCCACGAGAACACCAACGCCGGCATCGGCAACGCCGACATCTTCGAGCGCGCGTTCACGAAGCACGGCGGCAAGATCCTCCTCCGCATCGGCTTCGGGCGCGATCTGAACGACTTCACCGCCATCGCCACCCGCGTGGCCGGCGCCGGCCAGGCCGACGTCATTCCGACCTACACGCTGGAGGGACAGGGCCTGAAGATCACGCAGGCGCTGGCGCAGGCGGGCGTCACCAGGGGCGGCGGCGGCAAGACGATCCAGCTCGGCACCATCTGGCTGCCGTTCGGGTTCGACAAGAAGGCGGGGAAGGCGGCGGACGGCTACGTCCGGATCGTCCAGTTCGATCCCACCGAGAAGCGGCCGCTCGTGCAGGACTTCGTGAAGGCGTTCAAGGCGAAGTACAACGAGGATCCCACCCACATCAACGCCCACGGCTACGACCAGGTGCTGCTGGTGGCCGACGTCGTGCGCCGCGGTGGGAAGGATCCGCAGTCGATCCGCGATCTCCTCGCCGACACCCGCGGCTTCCAGGGTGTGACGGGGAGCGTCCAGTTCGACAAGACCAATCAGAACGTGATGACCGACACCATTCACTACGTGGAGACGCAGGCCGACTCCTCGTGGAAGGTGCTCGACTGGCAGTAGGGCGCGCACGCGCGTGCCCGACGTCCTGACCGTCGTCCTCCAGCAGACCATCAACGGGATGGTGCTGGGGAGCCTGTACGTGCTGGTGGCGCTCGGGCTCACGCTGATCTACGGCGTGCTCGTGCAGATCAACTTCGCCCACGCCGACATCGTCACCCTCGGCGCCTTCGCCGCCTACTTCTTCACGCACCGCCTCGGCGGTCACTATGTGCTCGGCATCGCAGCCGCGCTGCTGGTGGGCGCCGTCCTCGGCTGGCTCATCAACCGCGTCGTCTTCGTGCCGCTGCGGCGGCGCGGCAGCGAGCTGCTGCCGCTGATCGCCACCATCGGCGTGTCCATTTTGATGGAGAACGCGTCGCTGGCCGCCTTCGGCCCCATCCCGTACGCGTTCGAGTCGCCGTACAGCGGGCAGGTGATCCGCCTGGGCCGGATCTTCATCACGCTCCAGCACCTGCTCGTCATCGCGGTGGCCGGCGTCGCCATCGGGCTCCTCTACGCTTTCATCCGCTACACCGTCCACGGCAAGGCGCTGCGGGCGGTGGCGCAGGACGTGGAAACGGCGGGGCTGATGGGGATCAATCCCAATCGCCTCATCATGCTGACGTTCGTTATTGGATCTGGCCTCGCCGGGCTGAGCGGCGCTCTCCTCGGCCCCGTGCTCGTGCTGACGCCGTTCGCGGGCGCCTCCGTGATCGTCAAGGCCTTCGCCATCGTCATCATCGGCGGCTTCGGCAACATGGAGGGCACGATCCTGGCCGGGCTCCTCGTCGGCCTCATCGAGGCCTTCACCACGCAGTTCATGAATCCCGGTCTCATCGACATCGCGGTCTTCGCGCTGCTGCTCGCCACCCTCGCCATCCGTCCCACCGGCCTGATCGCCGAGCGGCGGGAAGAGAATGTCTAGGCTCGTCGTCCTCCTCATCGTGGCGCTGGCGCCGGTGGTCATGCGCGACACGTATTGGCGCAGCGTGCTCGTCGTGTGCGCGCTCAACGTGATGCTCGCGCTCGGCCTCGACTTCGTCCTCGGCTACGCGGGCCAGCTGAACCTGGGGCAGGCCGCCTTCTACGGCATCGGCGCCTATGCGTCCACGCTGCTCGTGACCCGCCTCGGCTTCAACTTCTGGCCGTCGCTCGCGGTGGGAACGCTGGCGGCGGGGATGGCCGGAGTGGCGCTCGCGCTCTTCGCGGTGCGCCTGCGCGGCCACTACCTGGCCATCGCGTCGCTGGGCTTCGCCGTCATCACGTATCAGGTGCTCCTCCAGTGGATCAGCCTCACGCAGGGACCGCTCGGGATCTACGCGATTCCGCCGCCGCCACCCCTCGCGGTGCCGGGGCTCCCCGCCATCGACTTCGCGAACCCGGCGCGGATGTTCTATCTCGTGGCGGCGTTCGCCTTCCTCGCCTACCTCGTGCTCGACGCGCTCGTGCGCTCACCGATCGGCGAGACGCTCGCCGCCATCCGCGAGGACGAGGTCTCGGCGGCCGCCCTCGGCATCAACACCCCGGCCTGGAAAGCGTTCGCCTTCGGCGTGGGCTCGGCGGTGGCGGGCATGGCGGGCGCGTTCTACGCGAGCTTCATCGGCACTCTCGTCCCCGACGCCTTCTTCATGACGGAGTCCTTCACGGTGCTGGCGATGGTGATCGTGGGCGGCCTCGGCACCCTCGTGGGGCCCGTCGCCGGCGCCGTTCTCCTCACCGTGCTGCCGGAGGCGCTCCGCGGCGTCGGCGACCTTCGCCTCATCGTCTACGGTGTCTCCCTCACGCTCGTGGTGCTCTTCGTGCCCGGCGGCCTCGTGGGCACCGTGCGCGCCCTGCGGGCGGCGGCATGACGGCGCCACTCTTCCGTGCCGACACGCTGGCCAAGCGCTTCGGCGGCGTCCAGGCCGTACAGGCGATCTCCTTCGAGATCGCCGAGCGCGCGATCTTCGCCATCATCGGTCCCAACGGCGCCGGCAAGTCGACGCTGCTGAATCTCCTCAACGGCATCATCGCTCCCGACGCCGGCTCCGTATGGTTCGGGAACGTCGAGCTCACCGGGCTCGCCGCCTTCCGGCGCGCGCGCCTCGGGCTCGGCCGCACCTTCCAGAGGATCCGGCTCTTCCGCCACCTCACCGTCCTCGACAACGTGCTCGCCGGCTTTCACGTCCATCATCGGATCCCGGCGTGGCAGCACGTCGTGCACGGTGGCGCCTACCGCCGGGATCGCGCGCGGTTCCGCGACGAGGCGGGCGAGCTGCTGGCGTTCGTCGGCCTCGGGGACCGCGCGGGCGCGGTGGCAGGCGCGCTGCCCTACGGCGAGCAGCGGATGCTCGAGCTGGCGCGCGCGCTCGCCACCCGGCCTCGTCTCCTGATGGCCGACGAGCCGGCGGCGGGGCTGAACGCCGCCGAGGTGGAGCGGCTGGTGGAGCGGCTGGCGCGCTTGCGCGAGCGCGGGCTCACGCTCATCGTGGTGGAGCACAACATGGACCTCGTGATGAACCTCGCCGACCGCGTTCTCGTCATGGATCACGGCGAGCGCCTGTTCGAGGGCACCCCGGGCGAGGTGCAGCGCAACCCCACCGTCATCGCGGCCTATCTCGGGGAACGGGCATCATGAGGTTGCTGGAGGCGGAGGGGCTCGAGCTTGCGTACGGCGAGGTCGCGGCCTGCCGTGATCTCAGCTTTCACGTGGACGACGGCGAGATCGTCACCCTCGTGGGCGCCAACGGCGCCGGCAAGTCGACGACGATGCGCGCCGTCGCCGGCGTGCTCCTGCCGCGCGCCGGCCGCATCCATTTCGACGGACGTGACGTCACCCGTCTGCCCGCGTGGGAGCGCGTGGAGCTCGGCATCGCGCTCGTGCCCGAGGGCCGCCGGATCTTCCCGTTCCTCACCGTGCGCGAGAATCTCGAGATGGGCGCGTTCAAGCACCGCGGCGACGCTGCCCGCACGCGCGCGCTGATGCAGCGGATGCTCGCCATGTTTCCGCGGCTCGGCGAGCGGACCACGCAGGCGGCTGGCACCCTCTCCGGCGGCGAGCAGCAGATGCTGGCCCTCGCGCGCGCGATGATGTCGGAGCCGCGCCTGCTCTGCCTCGACGAGCCGTCGCTGGGCCTGGCGCCCATGATGGTGCGCGAGATCTTCCAGACGATCCGGCGCATCAACGGCGACGGCACCAGCATCCTGCTCGTGGAGCAGAACGCCTTTTACGCGCTGGAGATGGCCACCCGCGGCTACGTGCTCCAGACCGGCGCCGTGATCGCGCGCGGGAGCTGCGCCGAGCTGCGCGCGGATGCGCGGGTGAAAGAGGCCTACCTCGGGCGCGGGGCGCGCGCGTGAACGCCGACGATCGGTGGTCGCTGGCGGGCCGGGTGGCGGTGGTGACCGGAGCCGCGCGCGGGATCGGACGCGCCATCGCGCTCAGATTCGCGGAAGCGGGCGCCGCCGTCGCCTGCCTCGACCGCGATGCGACCGTGAACGACACCGCCGCCGCCCTCGCGGAGACCGGCAGACGCGCGCGCGCCATGCGGTGCGACGTCACCGTGGAGACGGACGTCCAGGCCGCCATCGCCGCCGTCGTCGCCGACCTCGGCCCCGTGCGCGTGCTCGTGAATGGCGCCGCCGGCCTCGATCCCGACGGCACCGTGCTCGAGGTGGACCTGGCCGGCTGGAACAGCGTGGTCGCCGTCAACCTGACGGCGGCCTTCGTGATGTCGCGGGCCGTGCTGCCCTCGATGATCGCCGCCGGCGGCGGCAGCATCATCCACATCGCCTCCCAGCTCGGCCGCGTCGCCACCGCCCGCCGCGTCGCCTACTGCACGACCAAGGGCGCGCTGATCCAGATGGCGCGCGCGATGGCCGTCGACCACGCCCGGGACAACGTCCGCGTCAACGCCCTCTCTCCGGGCGCGGTGGAGACGGAGCGGCTCGTCTTCCGCTACGGCGACATGGACACGGCCCGCCGCACGCTGGCGGGGAAGCACGTGGTGAATCGGCTCGGGCGCGTGGACGAGATCGCGGAGGCCGCGCTGTTCCTCGCCAGCGACGCGTCGAGCTTCATGACGGGCGCCGACCTCCTCGTGGACGGCGGCTACACCGCGACATGACGTATCCTTGACGGCCTCCAGTTGTATCGCCTCGAATTCTGAGTGGAGGACATCATGGTCACTCTGCTGACCGATACCAAGGAGAGCGTGCTGGCGGAGGCCCGCGTCGACGGCGAGTGCCTCTGGCTCTCGGGCACCGATCTCGAAGCCGCCACCGGATGGTCGCCGAGGCCGCAAGGCCTCTGCCGTGGCGACGTCTGTGTCCCGCTGCCCACCGCCCGCGAGTTCGTGCGGACGGGCCAGATCGACGTGGCCGCGGTGTGGCGATTCCTCGGCAAGCCGATCGTCCACAGCGACGACGGCAGCGTCTGGGTGCTCGGCGAAGCGGCGTCGGATCGCGCGGCGACGCTGCGCTCGCTGCAGGCGCCGGACTTCACGCTGCCGGACGTGGCGGGGCGGATGCATTCGCTCTCCGACCATCGCGGCAAGAAGGTGCTGCTCGTCTCCTGGGCGTCCTGGTGAGGGTGCCGGCGAGACCTGCCCGTGTGGCAGGGTCTCTACGAGGAGCTGCAGGATCGGAACTTCACGGTCATCGCGGTCGCCTTCGACAGCCGTCCCGGTGATCCACTGCCGTGGATCGAGGCCGCGAAGCCGACGTATCCCTGCTTGATCGACCGCGATCATCTCGTCGCGGATCTCTACCACATGGTCAACGTGCCGCAGGCGGTGTGGATCGACGAGCGCGGCACCATCGTGCGCCCCGCGGAATCGGCCGGGGCCTACGAGGGCTTTCGCAAGATGAATCGCGTCACGCGCGAGATGCCGGCCGACGCCGCCCGCGTCACCGCCGAGGCGAAGGCGACGTACGTGAACGCGATCCGGGACTGGGTGCGGCACGGTACCGCCAGCGAGCACGTCTATCCCGCCGAGCGCGCCCGCGAGCGCACGCCGGTGCCGACCGACGACGTCGCGCGGGCGCACGCCGCCTTCCGCCTCGGCCAGCACCTCATTCGCTACGGCCAGGCGGGCGAGGGCGACCGCTGGCTCGCGGAAGCGAGCCGGTTGCATCCGGATTCGTGGGCCATGTGGCGGCAGCGCGCGGGCGTGACCGAGCTCGGGCTCGCGTCCCAGTCGGATTTCTGGGAGCGCGTCGATGCCCTCGGTGACCGGAAGTATTACGCCGCCGTGGACATGAAGGGGATGCCGAAGTAGGGCGTTGACCGTGAGGCAAACCGTCGTCATCGCGACGCTCGCGGAGGAACAGCGGGCGCTGGCTCACTGACGCCCGCGCGTCGGCGTTTCCGCGGAAACGTCGACCCCCGTTGCGAATCCGGCGCACCCCCCCGGTGCGCCAGAAACTACTCCGTCAACAGCCCAATCGCCCTCAACGCGACGTTCCAGGAGGGTCAGGCTAGCCGGGGCCGGCCACAGCGCCCGCACCTATAAATTCGCGAAATCGCACCCCCCTGTGAAAAAATTTTCCCATGAGCGGCTTCCGCGAGCGCGGCCCTATGCCGCGCGTCTGCGAGCGCGTCTGAGCCGCGGACTCTCCCATCGTCACGGCCAACCCCGGCCGCCGGCCTGTTCGCTGGCGGGGACCTCGGTCCCGGCGCCACGGTTCATTGGGCGGGTGAGATGTCTAGACAGCGCTCTGCCGTCGGCGTCGCTCTGGTCGCGACCGCGGCGTTGATGGTTGTGATGCTGGACGTTCCGCCCCTCCGCGGCGATGGAGACGCTCAGGTCCTCGAGCCTCAGACGACCGTGGCCCGGACACCGAGCCCCACGACGGAGAAGGCGCCGACGCCGGGCCCCGCCATCGACCCGATTCTCGTCGACCTCCAGGAGCGGACCTTCCGCTTCTTCTGGGACACCGGCAATCCCGACAACGGACTGATTCCGGATCGGCATCCCACGCCGTCGTACTCGAGCATCGCCGCTGTCGGCTTCGGGCTCACCACCTATCCCATCGGCGTCGAGCGCGGCTACATTACGCGCGAGCAGGCGCGGGAGCGCGTGCTGAAGACGCTACGGTTTTTTGCAAGCGCGCCGCAGGGACCCGAGGCGCGAGGGGTGACCGGTCACCGCGGTTTCTTCTATCACTTCCTCAACATGAAAACCGGCGAGCGGTTCGGGGAGACCGAGCTGTCGACCATCGACACGGCGATCCTGATCGCCGGCGCGCTGTTCTGTCAGTCCTACTTCGACGGGCCGGCGGCCGAGGAGGTCGAGATTCGTGCGCTGGTCGACACCATCTACGGGCGTGTAGACTGGCGCTGGGCACAGCCGAAGGCGCCGGCCATCAGCCTCGGGTGGACGCCCGAAAAAGGATTCTTGAAGTACGACTGGCGCGGCTACAACGAAGCGATGCTCGTGTACCTCCTGGCGCTCGGCTCGCCGACGTTTCCGGTCAACCTCGAGGCCTGGCAAGAGTGGACGAGCACGTACGACAAGCACTGGGGCACGCTGTTCGGCCAGCAGTTCCTTCGCTTCGGGCCCCTCTTCGGTCATCAGTACACGCACGTGTGGGTCGACCTTCGCGACATCCGCGATGCGTACATGGAGCGCCGCGGCCTCGACTACTTCGAGAACAGCCGGCGCGCGGTCTACGCCCAGCAAGCGTATGCGGTGGCCAACCCGCGTCGCTGTCGTGACTACGGTGAAACCGTCTGGGGAATCAGCGCCAGCGACGGGCCGGCCGACGTCCTCATCCAGGATCCCAGCGGCGACCGGCGGCGGTTTCGCAGCTACGCGGCGCGCGGCATCGATCTCACGGGCAGGAAGGACGACTGCACGGTGGCGCCCACCGCCGTGGTGGCGTCGCTTCCGTTCGCGCCGGAGATCGTCATCCCGGCCGCCCTCGACATGCACCGCCGCTTCGGCGAGCACATTTACTCGAAGTACGGCTTCCTCGATGCGTTCAACCGGACCTTCACCTTCGAAGTCCCCCTCCGCCACGGCCGGCACGTGCCCGATTTCGGCTGGGTCGCCGGCGACTATCTCGGCATCGACCAGGGGGCGATCGTCACCATGATCGAGAACTACCGTAGCGCGCTCGTCTGGCGCGTGATGCGCAAGAACCTGTACCTCCGTCGCGGCCTCGAGCAGGCCGGCTTCTCGGGTGGTTGGCTCGCTCCCGCACAGTAGCTCTCGGACACGTCTGTCCCGGGCTGCCGTCCTCGTCGTCATCGCGGCGTTGCCGTTCGCCGCGGGCTGCTTCGCCTCCGCGTCCCCGGAAACCGTGCTCCGGTTCTGGGCGATGGGCCGGGAAGGCGAGGTGGTGACCGAGCTGCTCCCCGAGTTCGAGCGCAGCAACCCTGGCATCCGGGTCACGGTGCAACACGTGCCGTGGACGGCGGCTCACGAGAAGCTGCTCACGGCGTTCGCGGGCGACGCGACCCCCGATCTCTGCCAGCTCGGTAACACGTGGATCCCGGAATTCGTCGCGCTGAAGGCGCTGGCGCCGCTCGACCGCTACATCGCGGCCTCGCCCGTCGTGCTCGCCGACGACTACTTCGCCGGGATCTGGGAGACGAACCGGATCGACGGAGCCGTGTACGGCGTCCCGTGGTACGTGGACACGCGCCTCCTCTTCTACCGTCGTGATCTGCTGAGCCGGGCCGGGTTCTCGGCGCCGCCGCGATCGTGGGACGACTGGAGCCGGATGCTCGCCGCCGTTCACGCCCACGCGGGCGCCGATCGGCAGGCGATCCTGCTCCCGCTCAACGAGTTCGAGCCGCTCGTCGCGCTCGCCCTCCAGCAGGACGACACGCTCCTGCGCGAGGACGGGCGGTGGGGGAATTTCGGCTCGCCGGGATTCCGCCGCGCGCTCGCGTTCTACGCCGAGATGTTCCAGCGGGGCTGGGCGCCGGCCATCGTCAGCGCGGCCGTCACCAACGTGTGGACGGATTTCGGACGCGGCCGCTTCGTCTTCTACGTGTCGGGCCCCTGGAACATCGGCGAGCTGCGACGCCGGTTGCCGGCCGAGCAGCAAGACACGTGGATGACGGCGCCGTTGCCGGGGCCGGACGGTCCTGGCGCCTCCATCGCCGGCGGCTCGAGCCTCGTCGTGTTCCGAGCGTCCCGTCACCAGGCGGCGGCGTGGCGCCTCGTCGAGTTCCTGTCGCAGCCGGCCGTGCAGCGGCGCTTCCACGCGCTCACGGGCGACCTGCCGCCCCGACGCGCGGCGTGGGCGGACGCCGAGCTGGCGGCCGACGTCCACGCGCGCGCGTTCCGCGAGCAGCTCGAACGGGTGAAGCCGGCGCCCAAGGTCCCGGAGTGGGAGCGCATCGCCAACGAGATCCGCCTCGTGGCCGAGCGCGCGGTGCGCGGCGCGCTCTCGGTGGAGCAGGCCGCGCGCGAGCTGGACGCGCGCGCGGATCGGATCCTCGAGAAGCGCCGGTGGATGCTGGCGCGACGGGAGGCTGCGTGAGGGGCGCGGGGGCCGCCTGGTGCTTCGTCACGCCCGCCCTGCTCGTGATCGGGGTGTTCTTCTTCGTGCCCGTGCTCGCCGCCCTTGCGCTGAGCCTCACCGATTTCGACATCTACGCCCTCGCCGACGGCCGGAACCTGCGCCTCGTGGGCCTCGGCAACTACGCGCAGCTCCTCCGGACGCCGCTCTTCTGGCAGGCGTTCGGGAACACGCTCTACTTCGTGGTCGTCGGGGTGCCGCTCTCGATCGCGGTTTCCTTCGGCTCGGCGCTGCTGTTGCACTCGCCGCTGGTGAGATTCCGGGCCTTCTTTCGCACCGCGCTCTTCGCTCCCGTGGTGACCACGCTCGTCGCCGTCGCCGTCGTGTGGCGCTACCTCTTCAATCGGATCGGCACGCCGTCCATCGACTGGCTCGGTGATCCGCACTGGGCCATGCCCGCCATCATCGTCTTCGCCGTGTGGAAGAATTTCGGGTACAACATGGTCATCTTCCTGGCCGGACTGCAGAGCATCCCGGAGCCGCTCTACGAGGCGGCCCGAGTCGACGGCGCGTCGGCGTGGCGGCAGTTCCTCCACATCACGCTCCCGATGCTGGCGCCCATCGTGGCCATGGTGAACGTCCTCACCATCGCCGGCTACTTCCAGCTCTTCGCGGAGCCGTACGTGATGACGCAGGGGGGCCCGATGCAGAGCACGGTCAGCGTCCTCTATTTCATGTACGAGGAAGGCTTCAAGTGGTGGAACCTCGGCTCGGCCTCGGCCGTCGCGTTCATGCTGTTCCTCTTCATCTTCGGCGTGACCGCGCTTCAGCTCCGACTGGTGCGATGGCAGTCCTCGTGAACGGGCTCCTGCTGGGAGCGGCGATCGCCACGATCGCGCCGCTCGCGTGGATGGTGCTGGTGTCGCTGACGACGGCCGACGAGGCGAGCATGACGCTCGCCAACTACGCGGAGCTGTTCGCGCGGGCGGGCATGGGGCGCTCGGTGGTCAACAGCGTCGTGCTGACGGCAGCCGTCACGCTCGTCTCGTTGCTCTTCAACGTCGCCGCCGGCTACGCCTTCGCCAAGCTGCGCTTCGCCGGCCGGGACCGGCTGTTCAAGCTGCTGCTCGGCGCGCTCGTGATCCCCGGCCAGGTGGCGATGGTGCCGCTCTTCCTGATGCTCAAGCACCTCGGGCTCGTGAACAGCTACGGCGGCGTGATCGTCCCCGCCATGGCGAGCATCTTTGGGATCTTCCTGGTGCGGCAGTACGCGCTCTCCATTCCCGACGACCTCCTCGAAGCCGCGCGCATCGACGGCGCCGGCGAGTTCCGGATCTTCCGCTCGGTGGTGGTGCCGGTGCTGGGGCCGATCATCGTGACGCTGGCGGTGTTCACGGCGCTCGGGACCTGGAACGACTTCATGTGGCCGTTGATCGTCCTCAACGATCGGGAGCTGTACACGCTGCCGGTCGCGCTCGCCAGCCTCTCGCGCGAGCACGTGCAGGACACCGAGCTGATGATGGCCGGCTCCGTGGTCACGACGCTCCCGGTGCTGCTCGTCTTCCTCCTCCTCCAGCGGTTCTACATCCAGGGCCTCATGCTCGGAAGCGTGAAGGAGTGAGAGCACTGCTGGTCCTCGGCCTGGCCCTCCTCGGGTTGGGAGCGCCGCACCCGGCGCACGCGGCCGACGCCTCATCGGTGCGGGTCCTCGATGCCTTCGACGACATGACGCCGTGGAAGGCCGGGGGCTCCGACGGCGTCCAGGCTTCGGTCCAGCAGGCGGACGGCCTCCAGGGCAGGGCGCTGCGGCTGGATTTCGACCTCGGCGGAACGGCGGGATTTGCGCTGGCGCGGCGCGCGTTGCCGCTCGACGTCCCGCGCCGCTACGAGATCGCGTTCTATCTCCGCGCCGATGCGCCGGTCAATCACTTCCAGGTCAAGCTGGTGGACGCGAGCGGCGACAACGTGTGGTGGGTCAACTGGCGAGATTTTCAGTTCTCGCACGAGTGGCAGCTCGTCAGGATCAAGCAGCGCGACGTCGAATTCGCGTGGGGACCGACGAGCGACCGCGCCCTTCCGCACGTGGCGGCCATCGAGTTCGTGGTGGCGGCCGGCCGCGACGGCGGCCGCGGATCCGTGTACGTGAGCCAGCTCGTCCTGCGCGAGCTGCCCGACGAGCCCGCCGTCGCGCCGCCGCCGCTCGTGCGCGCGTCGTCGTCATTGCCGGGAGCGGGGGCAGCGCTGGCGCTCGACCATTCTGCCGCGACCGCGTGGAAGAGCGATCCTTCGGCGGGCCCCGCCCAGACACTGACCGTGGACTTCCACCAGCCGCGCGAGCTCGGCGGTCTGGTGGTGAGATGGCTTCCGGGTGCGTACGCCACGCGCTACGACGTCCAGTTCTCCGACGACGGCGTCCGCTGGACCACCGCGCGCCGGGTGCTCGGTGCCCGCGGTGGTCCCGATCCCGTGTGGCTGCCGGAGGCGGAGACACGATTCCTGCGCCTCGCGCTGCACGACGGTCCGCAGCGCAGCTATGGCCTGGCCGAGGTGGAGATCAAGGACGTCGCGTTCGGCGCCTCCGCCAACGCCTTCTTCCAGGCCGCCGCTCGCGAATTCCCGCGCGGCACGTACCCGCGCGGGATGTCGGGCGAGCAGACGGCGTGGACCATCGTGGGCGTCGACGGCGGCGACGCGAGCGGCCTCCTGTCCGAGGACGGCGCCCTGGAGGTCGCGAAGGGCGGGTTTTCGATCGAGCCGTTCGTCGTCGCCGATTCGCGCGTCGTCACCTGGGCCGACGTCGAGACCAGTCAGTTCCTGGTGGACGGCGACCTGCCGATCCCCGGCGTGACGTGGCGCGGCGCCGGATGGGAGCTGCGGGTGTCGGCGTTCGCGGGGGGCTCGCGGGGCCAGTCGCAAGTCGTCGCGCGCTACGAGCTCCGCAATATGACGGGCCAGACGGTGCCGCTCCAGCTCGTCCTCGCCGTGCGACCGTTCCAGGTCAATCCCCCGTCGCAGTCTCTCAACACCGTCGGCGGCGCCAGCGCCATCCGTCACGTCGCGTGGGACGCCGCGACCCTGTCGGTCAACAGCAACCGCAAGATCTTTCCGCTCCAGGCGCCGGACCGCGTCGGCGCGTTCCGCTTCGATGCCGGCCCCGTTCCCGGCCTGGTCTCCACCCTCGACGGAGCGGGGCCGATCGAGGTTCACGACGACTTCGGGTACGCATCGGCTGCGCTCGCCTATCGCGTGACGCTGGCGCCACACGCGAGCACGACCGTGGGCGTGGTGGCGCCGCTGTCGGGCTGGCCCGTCCGACCCATGCTCGAGGGCGAGCTTCCGGCGAAGTGGATGGCGCGCGAGCAGGCCGCCGTCGCCGCCGGCTGGCGAGAGCGGCTCGACCGCGTGTCCATCGATCTTCCCGAGTCCGGCCGGCCTCTGATCGCTGCCCTCCGCACCGCGCTCGCCCACGTGCTGGTCACCCGCGACGGTCCCGTGCTGCGGCCGGGGACGAGATCGTACGCGCGCTCGTGGATCCGCGACGGCGCCATGATCGCGGAGTCGTTGCTCCGCGTCGGCCACCCCGGCGTCGCCGCCGACTACCTGCGCTGGTACGCGCGCCACCAGTTCGCGAACGGGAAGGTCCCATGCTGCGTCGACGAGCGCGGAGCCGATCCCGTGCCGGAGCACGACAGCGCCGGTCAGCTCATCTTCCTCGCCGCCGAGGTGTACCGCTACACGCAGGATCGGCGGCTGCTCGAAGAGATGTGGCCGCGCATCGAGGCCGCCGCGCGCTATCTCGAGTCGCTGAGGCAATCGGAGCGGTCCGATGCCAATCTCGCGCCCGCCACGCGCGCCTTCTACGGCTTGCTCCCGCCGTCGATCAGTCACGAAGGCTACTCGGCGAAGCCGATGCACTCGTACTGGGACGACTTCTGGGCGCTGAAGGGCTACAACGGTGCCGTGGCGGTGGCGGCGGCGCTGGGGCACGCCGACGCCGTGAGCCGGCTCGAAAGCCAGCGCGCGGAGTTCCGGCGGGACCTCGCGGCCTCGCTTCACCACGCCACGATCGCGCACGGGATCGCGTATCTCCCCGGCGCGGCGGAGCTCGGCGATTTCGATCCGACGTCGTCGACGATCGCGATCGCGCCCGGTGGCGAGCTTCACCGCTTGCCGCGCGAGCTGGTCGACGCCACGTTCGAACGGTACTGGACCGAGTTCGTCGCGC
>DASXSB010000054.1:0-109891 GCA_036506275.1 Candidatus Methylomirabilota bacterium
CGTGACCATCGACATCTCTCCCACGACGTCGCCGCGGCGCAGACGAGCCAGGAGTCTCGGCTGCCCCGGGTGCTCGACGATGACCTGAGCCACGCCCTCCTGGATCACGAACAGGCTATCTCCCGGCTCTCCTTGCCGGCAGATGAACGTGCGGGCGGCGAACCGCCGGGATCGCATGCGGCCGTAGACGTCCGTCAGCGCGCGTTCGTCCAGACCGTCGAAGAACGGCATGCGCGCCAGCTCCAGGGGGAGCACTGATCGTTCCCCGCCCGGACTCAGGCGTGCTTCGGGAGGACCATGGCGCTGTTGAAGCCGCCGAAGCCGCGGGCGTTGATGAGCGCCGCGGAGCAGCTCAAGCCGTGCGTGGCGCCTCGCGACGCGCGGAGCGGCGCGAGACCTCCTTGGCCGCTTCGAGCACGTCCTTCTGATCACGGGAACGGAGCACGAGCGAGCTCAGCGTGACGACGCCGAGGACACCGCCACCGTCGTCGACGACGGGCAGGCGGCCGATCTGGGCGTTGGCCATCGTGGTGATGGCCTGATCGATCGTCCACTCCGGCCGGCCGGTGATGACGCGTTCGCTCAACAACTCCGAGACGGCCGTCATTCCGGGGTCCATGCCCTCCGCCACGGCGCGGATGACGAGATCGCGGTCGGTGACGACGCCGTGGAGACGCCCGTCCACGATCACGGGAAGCATCCCGACGTTCGCGTCGCGCATGCGCCGGGCGGCATCGATGAGAGTGGTCGAGCCCTCGATCGTCACGACGTCTTCGACCATCACGTCGCGGACGATGACGTCGCGATCCATCCGCGGGGCGCGACCGGGCACGATCGCTGGCCGTCGCCGCAACGGCAGCGTGGGCCGGCCGGGGCTTTCCGCGGTCGCGAGTTGCTTGGCCACGAAGTATTTCTTGGGCCGCCGCGCGGCGTCGCGGGCGCGGTCACGGTCGCGGTTCACGCGTGGCTTGGCGGTGGCTTGGCCGCGGAGTCCCGGCGGCGGCTGCTTGGCCATGTCGGAACGATGCGGCGTCTGCCGTTGCTTCACTTCGGAATCGGCGGCGAGATGGGCGGTGGTTCGTGGCTTCTTCGCCATATCGACGCTCCTGTCTGTCGGTACGGTCGACCGGGATCGCTCCGCTCTACGATCGAGTGTACGGCCGACCGCAACGGGCGACGGGGAGCCACCGTGCAGAACGCTCGGGACCGGCTAACGCCTCGGAGTTGGCGGTAGCTTCAAGAGGCGCTCGGCGTTCCCGTGCGCAAGCTTGGCCGCCGTCGCCGGCGAGAGCTGGGCCAGGATCCCGCGCCAGTAGCCGATCTCTTCCGCGTATGTCTTCAAGGTGGCCGGATCCACGTCGGTTCCGATGACGAATCGGTCCGGCAGATCTTCGAGCAACGCCTTCCACTCGGGCTTCAACACCCCCGCTTCGTCGATCGGATCACCGCGATAGATTCGACGAATGCTCTCGCGCCCGGACAGCTCGCAAAAGAGATTGGGATGGGCGGCGAGGAGCCGCCGCAGCAGCGCGGGATCCGCGGCCGGAAGCCAGCCCGTGTGCGCCCACACCCACGTCCCGGCGCGGTCCGAGGCCAGCAAGCGCTCCATCTCCTGCAGCGACTCGGGGGTGGCGTCCATGTGCGCGCTCATAGGGATGCCGTATTTCGCGGAGAGCGCCCACAGGCGGCGCATCAAGGGCGAGTCGGCCGGGTACTTCGACGCCTTGTCGGCGCGACTGTGCACGCTGTTGATGACCAGCTCACCGATGCCCTTGAACTGCTTCGCCTGCACCGCGGTCTCGAGCTGGCCGAGATACTCGCCCACGGCCGCCGTCTGGAGCGTATAGGCGCGTTCGCCTTCGCGGCCGATGAAGCCCCGGATCGGCTCGTTTCCTCCATAGGGGATGAACCGCCCCGGATACTGTTCCGCGAACTTCAGCGCCACCGCGTCCGACCCTCGCGCGCCGTTTCCGGCGGCGGCCACCCCGAGCTCGTCGAACAGCTTCACGAGCGCGTGCACGTCCCACGCTTGATCCGGGTGAAAGTGCAAGTCGATGATGGGAACCGTGTCGGCGGACGCATCTGCGAAGTGAGGGACCGGTACGAAAAGGACGAGGGCGAGAAGACCGAGGGCAGCGAGTCGATCCATGACGGCCTCCTGTCGCTTCCGTTCGCATGGGTTATCGCGTCGTGAGGAATCCATTCCGCATCGTTCCGCGCGAGGCGTTCGGGGAACGTAGAGATCGGCGTCAAAAATCGCGTCAAAGCCGGCATGGCCGCCGGCGTCGGGTCATGCTATGGTCCGCCGCAGGCTCAAGCGATGGCGCGTCTGAATCTCACGCTTCTCGGCGGGTTTCAGGGGCGAGTGGCGGCGTCGGCGCCCTTGACCTTACCGACCCGGAAGACTCAGGCCCTGCTGGCCTTCCTCGCATCGCCCCCCGGTCGGCCGCATTCGAGGGACAAGCTCGCCTCCTTGCTGTGGGGCGATATGCGGGACTCTCGGGCCCGGAGCGGTCTTCGACAGTCGCTGTTCGCGCTGCGGAAGGCCATGGCGACACCGGCGTTGGTGACCGACGGCGCCGCCGTCGTCCTCGACCCCCGCCACGTCGACGTCGATGTGGTCGAGTTCGAACGCGCGATCGCCGACGGTGCGCCATCCGCCCTCGAACGGGCGGCCGCTCTCTATCGGGGCGAGCTGCTCGAAGGTCTCGCGCTCCCGGAAGCGCCGTTCGAGCACTGGCTTCTCGCCGAGCGTGAGCGTCTGCGTGAGCTCGCGCTCGAGGCGCTCGCGAAGCTCTTGCGTCACCAGCGCGCCACGGGGACGACGGAGGCGGCGTTGCAAACCGCGCTCCGGCTCCTCGCCCTCGATGGGCTACAGGAAACGGTTCATCGCGCGGTCATGCGTCTCTACGTCGAGCTCGGCCGCCGGTCGTCGGCGCTGCGGCAGTACCAGATCTGCGTCGGCATTCTCCAGCGCGAGCTCCGTGTCGAGCCGGAGCCCGCCACCAAGCAGCTCTATCAAGAAATCCTCCGCTCGCGCACGGCGCGTTCGGCGCCGGACGTGGAGGACCCGGCGGCGACCTCGGTACCAGGCGGCGCTGTCCTCGCCCCCGACCACGCGCTCCTCCGTGAGCTGCCGCTCATCGGCCGCGAGGTCGAGATGGAACGTCTTCGCGAGATGCGGCGACGGGCGTGGGAGGGCCAGGGGCACGTCGTGGCCGTGATCGGGGAGGCCGGTGTCGGCAAGAGCCGGCTGGTCGCGGAAGTGGCGGCGGAGGCGGTGGCGCGGGGGGGCCGCGTGCTCATCGGGCGCTGCTACGAGGCGGAGCAGATCCTGCCGTTCGCGTCATGGGTCGACGCCCTTCGCGCCGGGTACGTCCGTGGAGACACGGAAGAGATCGAGGCCGTCGATCCCGTGTGGCGGAGGGAACTGGCGCGTCTCCTTCCCGAGCTGGGTGTTCACGGGGAGAAGCTCACCGCCGGTCCCGTGGACTATCGCCAGCTCTTCGAGAGTGTGGCGCAGCTCATCGGGCACCTCGTGTTGCGCCGACCGCTGGTCCTGATCCTCGAGGATCTCCACTGGGGCGACGAGATGAGCCTGCGCCTCCTCTCGTTCGTCGCGCGTCGACTTCACGCGTGGCCGATCCTCGTGGTGGGCACGGTGCGTGAGGAGGAGTTGGCGGGCGCGCCGATGCTCCGCCGGACGCTCGAAGACCTCGCCCGCGGCAAGCAGTTCGGCGAGCTGCGGGTGCGACCGCTCGCGAAGGGCGACACTCTGACGCTGGTGAGGACGCTGACGCGCGCCGAGAGCGACGACGCGATCGCCACCGGACTTGCGGAGCAGGTCTGGACCATCAGCGAGGGCAACCCGTTCGCGGTGGTCGAGACCGTACGCGCGCTTCCGGAAGGCTTCGTGGCCGGGTCATCGACGAAGTTGGCCGTCCCCAAGCGAGTGCGCGAGGTCATCGCCCGCCACCTGGAGTCACTGAGCGAGCCCGGTCGGGATCTGGCTACGGTGGCGGCCGTCATCGGACGCGAGTTTGACTTTCCGCTCCTGTGCCGCGCCGCCGGCCGCGAGGAGGGCGACGTCGCGGAGTCCCTGGAGGAGCTGGTGCGGCGCCGCGTGCTCGAAAACCTCGGCGAGCGGTTCGACTTCACCCACGATCGCATCCGCGAGGTCGCTTACGGTGCTCTTCTCCGAGAACGCCAGCGGGCGCTGCATGCCCGGATCGCGATGGCGATGGAATCCCTCTACGCGGATCGTCTCGCCGACCAGGTCGAACGGCTTGCGCATCACGCCGCCCGCGGTGATCTTGGAGAAAAGGCCATCGTTTACCTCCGCGAGGCGGGCGCGAAAGCGTTTTCGAACTCGGCCCACACCGATGCGATCGCGTACTTCACGCACGCCTTGGAACTGCTGCTCCGCACGATTCCACCCGGGCCGGCGCGGAATCGCGAGGAGCTGTCGATACGGCTCGCCCTCGGGCCGGCGCTGCAAGCCACGCGAGGCCACGCCGCGCCGGACGTGGAGCAGAACTATGCACGCGCCCGGCATCTTGCGGACGAGGCAGGGGCGCCAGTCGAACGGTTCCAGGCGCGGTGGGGAATGTGGCTCATGGCCTCGCACCGAGCCAGCGCGGCGACGGCGCTGGAGTCGGCGCAAGAGCTACTGGCGCTCGCCGAGCACCTCGACGATCCCGCGCTTCTGCTCGAAGGTCACCACGCGCTCTGGCCCGTGCTCGTGTGGCTGGGAAGACCCGGCGCCGCCCGTCGCCATCTCGACCAGGGAATGGCGCTGTACGACAGGACGCAGCACCGGAGCCATGCGTTCTTTTACGGTGGCCACGACCCCGGCGTATGCTGCCTGAAGGTCGCGAGCTGGGCATCGTGGATTCTCGGCGAGACGACCCGCGGCATCGAGGAGAGCTCCGCCTCCCTCCGGCTCGCCCGCGACCTCGATCACCCGATGAGCATGATCGTGGCCCTCGCCTGGGCGTGCGTCTTCCGCGACCTCCGGCGCGACCTCGACGAGGTCAAGGAGCATGCTCGCGCGTTGATCGGCCTCGCGACCGAGCACGAGGCTTCACAGTGGCTGGCGGCCGGGACGATCATCGACGGATCGGTCCGTGTCGAGCTCGGCGAGGGCGAAGCAGCCCTCGCGCAGATCCACCGCGGCCTCGCTGCCTACGGATCGACGGGAGCGCACCTGTTCGTTCCCTACTTCCTGTCTCTTCTCGCCCGCGCCCACCTGAAACGCGGCGAGCCGGGCGAGGGACTCCGCGTGATCGGAGAGGCCCTCGCGCGCGCCCACGCGACGGGCGAGCTCGTCTGGGAGGCGGAACTCGTCCGCCTCCAGGGAGAGCTGCGACTCGCCGCCTGTCCGGACGACGTCGCCGGTGCCATCGACTGCTTCCGCAAATCGATCGACATTGCCCGGCGGCAGGAAGCACGGTCGTGGGAGTTACGGGCGACGCTGAGCCTCGCGCGCGTGCTCGCGACCCAGGATCGCCGCGAGGAGGCGCGCCGAACGCTCGTCGGCGTCTACACGTCGTTCACGGAGGGCGTGGACAGCGCGGATCTTCGAGAAGCGACAACGCTTCTAGGGGAGCTCAGCTAGCCCCGGAGTTCCTTGGTGCGCCTGGCAGGGATCGAACCTGCGACCTTCGGATTCGAAGTCCGACGCTCTATCCAACTGAGCTACAGGCGCGATAGGGCACTTACGATACATCAGCCGCGCGGCCCTGAGGAGCAGGCCAGGTACGGACGGCTCTTCGGCGTCTGGCGATACGAGCCGGTCACGGCGTGTGAGGCGCCCTCGCGATCGAGTGCGCTGGGGCGCGAACGAGCGGTCCGGGGCGAAGCCCGAGCGGTGCGTCGACGCGCGAAGCGAAACGTCAGGCGATGACGGGCGGGAGATCGTCGCCGTCGGCTTCGGTCTCGAAGTCGGCGCGCGCGTCCTGCAGAGCCTCGTTCGGAGAGTTGAAGCGCTTGCCGGCGACGCTCGTCACGTTTCCTTCGCGAACGAGCCACGTCCACTGGTGCCCGGCCGGTCGCAATTCGATCTTCAATGGCCCCTCCGTGTTGGAAATGGAGCGCCGAGTGTAACCAAAAGAGCGCGGGCCGCCAACGGGAAAATATTTTCATATGCGGGCGTCGTGCGCGCACCGCGCGACGGATCGGCACGCTGGTCTGACCGCGCGGCGAAATGCCTGGAAGCTAAAGCTTCCGCGCGACCTCCGTCGCCAGCCGCTCCAGATGGTCCATCTCGTCGAACACCGGATTCAGGATCAGAAAGCCCGCGCCGGCGGCAACCACGGCGCGGAGACCGTCCACGCACTCCTCGACGTCGCCGGCCACCGTGACCTTGGCGGCGAGCTCCGACCGTCCGTAGAACGCGCCGAACCACTCCGACAGACGCGACAGGGCGCGCGCGCGATCGCGGTCGATTGCGAGATAGACACGCTTGCCGATGGCGAACGTGGCAGGATCGCGCCCGGCCTTCGCCAGCGCCGGGCCCAGCGCGCGCACCTGGCCCGCGAACTCCGACGTCGAGGCGACGCCGGCGCCGATGAAGCCCGTGCCCAGCCCCGCCGCGCGCGCGAGGGCATCGGGATGGTGACCACCGAACCAGAGCGGCGGATGCGGGCGCTGTTTCGGCTTGGGCGCCATCGTCGCGTTCCGGAGCTCGAAGAACCGACCGTCGAACGTCACGCGGTCCTCCGTCCACAGCGCCTGCATGAGCCGGAGTCCCTCCGTGAAGCGCGCCACGCGCGCATCCGCGGAATATCCGTAGGCGAGATACGCGGTGCGATCACCGCCGAGCCCGACGCCGACCATGAGACGCCCGTCGCTGAGATGGTCGAGCGTGGAAAGACTCTTCGCGAGGTGCACGGGACTGCGGAGCGCGGTGAGGAGCACCGCGGCGCCGAGCCGAACCGCTGCGGCGCCGATGAATCTAGCACGATGATATAGTCAGGTCGCCGCGCCGGGCGCCCCCTTGCCCGCGCGATCGAGGAGATTCCCATGAGTGACCTGAAAGACGCCATTGCGCACGCCGTCGAGCGCCTCGGCGACGATCTGGAGGCCCTGTCCCACCGCATCCACGACAACCCGGAGCTCGGCTACCAGGAGGTGAAGGCCGCCGCGTGGCTCGGCGAGTTCCTCTCCGCCCAGGGCCTGAAGGTCGAGCGCGGCGTGGGGGGCGTGGAGACCGCCTTCCGGGCCACGCTGGAAACCGGCGAGGGACCGACGATCGCGATCATGTGCGAGTACGACGCCCTTCCCGCCATCGGCCACGCCTGCGGCCACAACGTCATCGCCGCCTCCGGCGCGGGCGCGGGAGCAGCGCTGGCTGCCGTGCGCGACGGCCTCCCAAAGGGACGCATCCACGTGGTGGGCACGCCGGCGGAGGAAGGCGGCGGCGGCAAGATCCGGCTCATCGACAGCGGCGTGTTCCGGCACGTGGACGCTGCGCTCATGATCCACGGCTGGGACAAGTGGATCGTGCACCAGGACCTGCTCGGCATCGTGCGGGTCGGGTTCGAGTTCAAGGGCAAGGCCGCCCACGCGTCCGCCGATCCCTGGCAAGGTGTCAACGCGCTCGACGCCGTCATCCAGACCTTCAACAACGTCAGCATGCTGCGGCAACAGGTGCGGCCGGAGGCGCGCATCCACGGCATCGTCACCAACGGCGGCGCCGCCCCCAACATCGTTCCGGAGACGGCCGCCGCCCTCTTCTACGTTCGCGCGCCCTCCCTCGACTACATGTGGGCGCTTCACAAGCGCGTGATCGCGTGCGCGGAGGGCGCGGCGAAGGCAACGGGCTGCACCGTCAACGTCATCGCGCACGACAACGTGTACGAGCCGATGCGCCGCAACGAGGCGCTCTTCGATGTCTGGCGCGGGAATATGAAGCGCCTCGGCATGGCGGAGTCCCCCGAAGTGAAAGACCGTCTCGGCTCGTCCGACGTCGGCAACGTGAGCCAGGTCGTGCCCACCATCCAGCCCCTCGTGCAGATCGCGCCCGAGGGCACGCCGATCCACTCGCGCGATTTCGAGGCGGCCGCGGCCGGCCCCCTCGCCCGCACCGGCATGCTGGCGGCGGCGAAAACGCTCGCCATGACCGCCTTCGACCTCCTGCGCGACCCCGCCTTGCTGGCGAGCGCCAAGCAGGAATTCGGGAGGACGCGGTGATGGCGGCCGACACGCGCGCGCTCAAGACGAAGGTCGCGGCCGCCGTTGATCGACTGGGGGACGAGCTCGAGCAGATCTCGCATCGCATCCACGACAATCCCGAGCTCGCCTATCAGGAGGTCCAGGCGGCGGCCTGGCTCACCGACTTCTTGGAGAAGCACGGGGCGCGCGTGGAGCGCGGCGTGGGCGGCGTGCCCACCGCGTTCCGCGCCACCATCGCCGGCACCGGCTCCGGACCGACGATCGCGATCATGGCCGAGTACGACGCCCTTCCCGGCATCGGCCACGCCTGCGGTCACAACGTGATCGCCACCGCGGGGGCGGGCGCGGGCGCCGCCCTCGCCGTCGAGCTGGGGACGCTGCCCTTTGCCGGACAGATCCAGGTCATTGGCACCCCGGCCGAGGAAGGTGGCGTCGGCAAGGTGCGGCTGCTCGACGCCGGCGTGTTCAGCGGCGTGGACGCGGCGATGATGATCCACGGCCGCTGCGGAACGCTCCGGTGGCGGCCCAGTCTCGGCATCGTCAAGGTGAAGGTCGACTTCCACGGCACAGCCGCCCACGCCTCGTCGTGGCCATGGCGCGGCGTCAACGCCCTCAACGCGGTCATCCAGCTCTTCGTGTCGCTCGACCTCATGCGACAGCAGCTTCGTCCCGACGCGCGCGTGCATGGGGTCATCACCCGCGGAGGGGCGCAGGCGAACATCATTCCCGAGCACACGAGCGCGGAGTTCTACCTGCGCGCGCTCGACCGTGAGTACTGCGAGGAGCTGCTCCGGCGTTTCCAGGCGTGCGCGGAGGGCGCCGCCACCGCCACCGGCTGTCGCGTGAGCGTGACGCCGGATCCCGTGTTCCACGAGCCCCTGAAGCCGAACCGCGCCATGGCCGATCTCTTCGGACAGAATCTCGAGCTCATCGGATTTCCGGAGGACCCCGACGATGGCGAGGCGGGGTATGGCTCCACCGACTGCGGCAATGTGAGCCAGGTGCTGCCGACGATCCATCCGTACATCCGCATCTCGCCCGACGGTGTGCCCGGCCATTCGCGCGAATTTGCCAAGGCCGCGCGCTCGCCGCTGGCGCGGGCGGGCATGGTGGCCGGCGCGAAGGCGCTCGCCCTCACGGCGCTGGACCTGCTCGGCTCTCCGGAAGCGCTGCAGCGAGCCAAGAACGATTTCGCGGGGAGGACGAACTCATGAGAATGGTCACGATGGCAGCGCTCGGCGTCCTCGTGGCGGGCTGCGCCCTCACCCAATCGACGCCGACCGACAACACGGCGACGGCGGAGCTACGCGACAGCGGTGGGCAGCCGGTGGGGACGGCCACCTTCACCGAGGTCAGCGGTGGCGTGCGCATCGTCCTGGACGCGCGCGGGTTGCCGCCCGGGCAACACGGCGTGCACGTGCACGCGGTCGGTACCTGCGAGCCGCCCGCCTTCACGTCGGCGGGCGGTCACTTCAATCCCGGCCAGAAAGAGCACGGCATGCTGAACCCGAACGGCCCGCACGCCGGAGACCTTCCCAACCTCACGATCGGCACCGACGGCGCCGGGCGGCTGGAGACGTTCTCGGAGCGGATCACGCTGACGGCGGGCCCGAATTCGGTTTTCGACGCCGACGGCAGCGCTCTCGTCGTCCACGCCGGCCCCGACGATTTCAAGACGGACCCCACCGGCAACAGCGGTAACCGCATCGCCTGCGGCATCATCGTCAAACCCTCGCCGCCGCCCGGACGCACGTAGACGGCCACATCGTTCAACGTCGCCGGCGCCCGCTCTGCCCACCGCGAAGGGCGTCGGCGACACCGGCGCCTCTTCGGAGGCTGACGATCACGCGGCTCGCGTCGTGCGTGGACGAGGTGTGAGTTCTCGGATCGGTCGCGCGGCGGTGCTGTCGCCGGTGGCGTCGCCGGCAATCGGCAAATCGATGGTGAACGTCGTGCCGCCTCCCTCACCGGGACTCTCGACACGAATACTGCCACCGTGAAGCTCGACGAGATGGCGGGCGATGGAGAGCCCGAGACCGAGGCCGGTGTTGAGGTCGCCGGCGCCCTGCCGGGCCTGGGTATAGCGTTCGAAGACACGGGGCAGGAAGCTGGCCGAAATCCCAACGCCATTGTCACGCACGACGATTCGCGCGATGTCATGACCGACGCGGACGAGCGCGACCTCGATCCGTCCCCCCTGTGGGGTGTACTTGACCGCGTTGGAGACGACGTTCGAGATCACTTGCCGGCAGCGATGGGGATCTCCGACGATGACGCCGACCGAGGGATCGAGGGTGAGCGCGAGCGCCAGGCCTTTCCCCTCCGCCGTCGGACGTAGCGCCTCGACCGTCGTCGCGATCTCATCGGCAAGATCGACGGTCCGGAAATCGAGCACGAGGTTTCCGGCGATGATGCGCGACACCTCGAGGAGATCTTCGATGAGATGGATCTGAACGTGCGCGCTCCGTTCGATCACGGCGAAGGCGTGTGCGCTTCGTTCGGCGTCCAGGTTGCCCGCCCGCAGCATCCGCACCCACCCGAGGATCGATGTCAGCGGCGTGCGGAGCTCGTGGGAAAGCGTCGCCAGGAATTGGTCCTTGCCACGATTCGCCGCCTCCGCCTCTTCGCGCGCCCGGCGTTCGGCCCGGAGCAGCTCGTCCAGGCGCGCCTCCATCTTCCGCCGTTCCGCCATCTCCGCTTCGAGTGCGGCCGCCTTCTGCTGCAGGCTGGCGATCTCGCGCAGGCGGTCGTCGGCGCCGACCAGGGTGGTGTAGCTGTCGGCCGGGATCACGCGCGCGTGGACGTTGCAGACGTTGCCGAATCCGTTGCGGTGTTTGCTCGTCGCGAAGGATCCCATGGGGTAGGCGCACAGGAGCGAGAAGGGCTGGCTCTTCGCCAGCTCGTTCCACAGCTCCTCGAGGCGGACGGCGGCTTCGCGCTTGCCGTCCGCGTAGAGCAGCGCGACCATCTCACCGAAGATTCGCGGCGCCGTGCGTGACTGACGTGCCGCCGCCGTCACGATGGGCCCGACCACTTCCCGGAAGCGCTGGGGATCGGGTCGGTCCGCGCGCATGAAGGCGGCCAGCGTCGAGGCCGCGTCGTGCGTGACGTACTGACCGCGGGCGGCGGCGCGCGTCACGTCGATCCCGCGGCGCCGTAGCTTCTCTTCGATCCCGACCACGCGCGTCTTCGTGGCGATGACGAGCCCGGAGCTTCCCGCCTCGAGGGCGTCGCCGATGAACCGGGCCACCGTGGCTTCGAGCAGCGTCGTGTCATCGTAGAACTGGACGAAGTGTCCCGACTCGCCCACCCCCCCGTGGTTCGGCACGGGACCGACGGCTCCTGTCTCGACGATGTCCGACGTGGGATCGCTGCTGGCGTTCATCGGGCGCATTTAGAGAATTACGTCGCGATACGAGGTGAGGAGCACGCACGTGCAGCCGGTCTCGCTCCACACCCGGCGATCCACGGTGCCCGGCTCCGACCGGAGGTAATCGCCGGGGTCGAGCTTCTTGGCGTCCACCATCAGCTCGCCGTCGAGGAGATGCAACTCTTCGACGCCGGCATGGCGATGGGGCGGATAGTCGGTCCCCGGTGCGAGCCGCACGAGCATGCTGACGCGACCATGGTCGGGATCGGTCGCGAGCAGCTTGCACGAGATGCCGGGCGCCGCTTCCAGCCACGCGGGCTCTTTCCATTGCTGCGGAGTGACCGAAACCGGCTGGCCACCCGTTTCCGCCGCGATTCGCCGGGCGAGGCGGTCCCAGAGCGGTTGGGACGGGCGGAGCACGTCGGTGGGCCAGGCGGTGAAGGCATCGACGATCGGCCGCAGGGCTTCGAGCTCCTGCCGGCACGCCGCGCATCCAGAAATTTGCGCGTGCGCGGTCGCCATCTCGGCTGGAGGGAGGGCCCGCAAGGCATACAGCGACACCAGTTCCTGGTGGTCCGGGTCGTGACGGCCGGGTGAACTCATGAGCCCCTCACTGTCCTCGGGAGCGCTTGCCGGAGCTTCGCCAGCCCAGCCCGGATCCGCGTCTTGACGGTTCCGAGCGGCTGATTGAGCCAGGCCGCGACCTCGGCATAGGTCAATCCGGAAAAAAATGCCGTCTCGATCGCCTGGCGCTCCGCCGGCGTCAGCACCCCGAGGGCGTCTCGCAGAAGCCGCCGCTGCTCCTCGACGTCGAAGGTCTCGTCCGGACGAATCGCCGCCGGCGCTGGAAATGGACCTGCCGGATCGGGGTTGACGCGCTTTTTTCGACCTTCGAAGCGCACCCGATCGATCGCGCGAGAACGCGCCTGATTCATGATCCATCCGAGCACCGATCCGCCCGCCGTGTCGTAGGCCGCCGCCCGTCGCCACACGTCGCAAAACACGTCGAGCGTCACCTCTTCGGCGGTCTCCCGATTGTTCGTGATGCGGACCGCCAACGTGTACACGAGTCGATGCGTCCGTTCGTACAACGCATGCAGCGCGCCCTGATCTCCGGCGGCGGTGGCCTGCACGAGCCTGACCCAGTCGCGCTCGGAGATGGGCGCCTGCGTCTTGTCGGCGTACAGGAAGTCGCCGAGGACTCTCGGCGCCTCATCACGCCGATCCGGGGCAGGCTGGCGTTCCGAAGTCACCGCGAAAGTGTCGTCGTCGTTGACAGAGGCTGTCAAGATAGACGGCCCCCCGCTCCGTTGCTCGGAACGGCTCTCTGCCGCCTACCCTAATAAACGACGAATCGTCGGCCGTGGATTGGTCAGGAAGCGGACCCTGCCGCGAGCACCTTTTTCGCCTGCTTGACGTGGTCGAGGATGTGGAGCCGGGTCACGATGGCGTAGGCTTTCCAGTCCAGCTCTTCCACCCACTCCACGGTGACGGGACGCTCGCCCTCACCGGACGCGTTCACCACCATCACCACCTCCGCCCGCGCGTCCGTCGTGAAGTCGGGCGGCACGGACGCGAGCAGCGTCACGATGTCCTGATGCACGCGGCCAAGCTCCTCGACGAGCCACGCCCACGGCCGCAGGAGCGGCGCCCGGGACTGAAGAGAGGCCGGCACGGGCGGGCTCGGCGGTCGCCGGTGGGCGAGGAGACAGCGCAGCTCGTCGAGGGCCGCGCGGTGGGTCTCCACGAGATGATCCGCGATCTCGTTGAGCGTCCACTCCCCCGGCTCCGCGACGGCGAGCGCGCGATCCGCGGGCACGGTGGCGAAGAACGCGTCGCAGGACCGCACCGCGCCGCGAACGCGCTCCGCCACGAGCGGCGCCGCCAGCAGCGTTCCCCGCGTCCGGAGATAGTCCCGCGTCTTCGCCCGCACGTCCGCCTCCGCCTCCGGCGAGAGCACGCGCCCCGCCATCCGCGCAAAGGCGTCGCGGAGCTCATCGCGATGGAGGACCTCGACGTGCGCGATGCGGCCGTCCGCGACGTGAACGCTCACGGCGCCGTGCCGCGGCGCGAGCACCACCGTCCGGTATCCGGGTCCATAGGCGCCGTCGGGAGGAGGAGCGGTGTAGAAGCTCGCGCAGAAGTCGTCACCGCAGGTGCACGGCTGCACGATGCGGAGCCCGGGTACGGACGCGGCGAGATCGGGCTCGCCCGCGCCCGCCAGCAGCGCTTCCAGCTCGGCCGCGAAGGCGGGCGCGCGCTCGCGAAGGAGGCTGCCGCTAGCGGCGGCCGGCATGGTCAGCGGGCGGCTTCGCGCCGGCGCTCGGCGGCGCGCTCGGCCTCCAGGCGCTCGAGCGCCACCTGGGAGTGATCGGCGAACGTCATCGCCTCCGCGATGGCACGGTGACCGGCGCCCTCGGCGATGAGGCGATGCATCTCTTGACAGATCCGCCGGTAGGCGGGATGGCCTTGCGGCGCCGTCCGCAGCTCGATGACGTGCATGGCCTCGCGCGCGTTCATCTCCATGTAGAAGCGCACGCGGTAGGCCATGGAGATGGCATAGGGCGCCGTCTCGACGTGGCCGGCGGCGAGGACGGCGTCGTGGAGCGCGGCCGACTCCTCCAGCACCCGGTCCCAGTCGCCGCGCGCTCCTGCTTCCGCCACCGCCTCCGGCATCACGGACCCGTGACGCGGCGAGAGACGTTGCCACTCCAGCGTGAGCAGGCGGTGGCGCTGGAGATCGCGGAAGGCGCCGTAGTCACCGAGCACGTCGAAGCGGTACGTCGTCCGCTCGAAGGCGCGGCCGGGGCGGTGGCGCCTATTCCGGCGCTTGCCGATGTACGCGGCGAGCACGGCCGCGCGCTCGTCCGCGGTCATGGCGCGGGCGGCGGCGAGGAGCTGATCGTCGGGAAGCGTGCTCGCCGCGTAGAGCGCGGCCGCCACCACCTTCACCTCACCGTCGGGATCCCAGTCCGTCAACACCACCTCCGGGCGCGGCTCCGGCGCGAGGCCGGCGAGCACGCGCGCGGCCGCTTCCTCCGTGCGCGCCCGCGCCTCCGCCAGATACGCCGACCATGCGATGCCGCGGTCCTCGACGTCCACCCGGCGGAGGAAGGCCGGGATCACCTTGCGCAGCTCCACCAGCATGAGGCCGGCGTAAGCGCGCGCCTCCGCGAGCGGATGCGCGCGCAAGCGGAGGAGGAGCTGCTCGTAGGCCTGGCCGGTCCCGTAGATGCCGACGTTCGAGATCGTGGCCGCGGGCAGGAGCCCGCGCAGCGTGTCGAGCGCCTTCGCGCGAATGGTGGCGCGATACACCGGCTCCGATTCGCCGGCGGAACGCGGAAAGCGCGCCGTGTAGAGGTCACGCAGCTTCGGCAGCCAGGCGGAGTAGGTCTCGAAGGCGCGGTCCAGGGTGGCGACGTAGCGCTCGCGCAGGGCGCCGCCGAGCTCGGCCGGCACGTGATAGCGATAGCGGCCGTGGGGCCGGTCGTCGTAGGCGATGTAGCGCGTCGACTGCTCGAGGTACGCCATCAGACGACCCCACTCGAGAAGCTTGGTGAGGAGGTTGGAGGCGCCTTCGCAGGCGAGGTGCACGCCCCCGAGCTGGGCCACGGAATCGTCGCCGTACTCGACGAAGACGCGCTCGTAGAGCTCCTCCGCGCGCCGCGTCCCGGGGGCGGCCGGCGATCCTGACGCCGTCTCCCGCGCGTCGTTCCGGAACTCGTCGAGGAAGAGTCGCCGCAGCGATTTGGGCGATCGCGAGTAGCGCGCGAAGAGCGCGCCCTTCACCACTTCCGGAAGATTGACGAGGGCGAACACGGGACCGTCGAGGTTGGTGAAGTACGGCGCGAGGGCGTGTCGCTCCTCGGGCGTGAACTCATCCGACATCGCGGCCGATCTTATCACCGTTATCACCAACTCACGGCGAGGCGAGCAACGCCTCCCACGGCTCGCTCGTGAAGCGCGGCAGCAGCACGAGCTCGTCCTTGTCCCCCACTCGCGCGTACTGGGCGATGCCCTGCGTGTTCGCCCACCCGAACTGGATCGTGAACGAGGCGCCCTCGGCATCGCTCACGGTGACCGCGTAGCGGGGCGGGTCGAGGCCGTATTCGCGGAGGGGGACGCCGTCGAACTCCTCGCGCGCCATCACGCGCTGGGGCGCGGCGACGTGGAGGAAACGGAGGCCGTTCTCGACGGTGCCGGAGGGGTCGGCGTCGGCGCTGGCCGCGGGCGAGATCCGTCGCCACCCACCATCGGGGCGGCGCAGGAAGCGCCACGTCTGCTCTCCGGAGGCGAGGCGCACCTCGGTGGCGCGGGCGGGAGCGAGATCGACCATCACTCCCACCGCCTCGAACGGCACCAGGCCGGGGTCGGGACGCCGTCCGTGGAGGGCGAGCGTGACGAGCGCGAGCACGGCCGCGATGACCGCGCCCCGCCGCCATCCGATGCGCCTCAGCGCCGCCGCACCCACCACACGAGGCCGCCGGCGGTGACCACGATGCCCGGCACGACGACGACGGTGAGCAGGAAGATCGCCTGGACTTGCCGGCGCGTGAGGGCCACCGTGGGCAGCACCTCCGCCCGCGGCCGCATCGTCTGCGCGCGCTCCTCGCGCACGAGCCACGCCACCATGGCGAGCACGAGATCACTGTTCGACATGTACGGAAAGAACGAGTTGCTGGCGAAGTCGCCGTCGCCGACCACCACCAGCCGAAAGTGCGCGCCCGCCGGCGCGCCCGGCCAGGTGCCTTCGGCGGCGACGGCGAGAATGCGCGGCCCCGGACGCGCGCGATCGGGAACGGGGGGGGCGCCGCCGAGGGAGCGGAGGTAGCTGTCCGTGCTGCTGGTGGCGAGCGGCGTCAGCGTGACCCCTTCCGCGGCGTCGATCTCGAGTGGCCGCGCGCCCGGAAAGAACGTGAGCGCGACCCCGCGCGTGATCGGGTGGCGCGCGTATTTCGCGACCGCCACCATCTGCTCGTCGGTGAAGTAGTGATCGAGCGGATCCACGATGACGCCCTCGCCCATGCGGATGCCGATCTTCACCAGCACCTCGGCCAGCCGCGTCTCCACCGGAAAATCGACGTCGTAGAGCAGGAGGGCGGCACCGCCGCGCGCCAGGTAGTCACCGACGGTATCCGACTCCGCGGGCGTGTACGACGTGCGCGGACTCACTTCCACGAGGGCGCTGCACTCGTCGGGCACGCGCGGCATGGTGGCGACGGTGACCTTGCGGGTGGCGTAGCCCAGGCTCTCGAGCGCGCGCCGGAGCCGTCCCGACCCGTGCTGCTCGCCGAGAACGGCGGCGGCGCCCTCGGCGCCGTGGCTGTGCGTCTGGGTGCCCTCGAAGTGCGAGTGGTGCTCGAGGTTGTCGGTGTCGTATTCGCCGTGGCCGACGGCGAAGCAGATCGTCTTCGCGGACGCGCGCGTCACGCGGAGGAGGCCGAGCGCGATGTCACGGTCGTCGGTGGTCATGACCTGGAGCCGGCGGCCGTCGCTCTCGAGCACGGCCACGTTGTAGCCGCGCACGCCGAGCTGGCTGGCCAGGCTCGGATACTGATCGGGATCGACCGTGCGCACGCGCACGTGTGGGCTCGTGCGCCCGAGGACCTCCACCATCGTCTTGGCGGCGCGTCCGGCCGCATCGTGCTTCTGGTAGAAGTACGTCACGCCGACGTCCGCGGTGAGCCCCTGCACCACCCGCAGCGTCTCCGGTGAGGGCGTGAAGACGCGCGCGGGCGTGACGTCGAAGTGAAGGTCGTGGCGGAAGAGGGCGACGTTGGCGAGCACCACGACGGCGGCGGCCGCCGCCAGGAGGAGGGCGCGCTGGAGGACGCCCCGCCATCCCACCGCCGGCCGCGGCAGGTGAAGACCGGCCGCGAAGAGGATCAGCAACGCCGCCATCACCACCACGAACCACCAGAGATTGACGAGGGGCGCCGTCTTCACCGGTCCGCGATCACCCGCGTGGTGAGGAAGAGCCCGAGCAGCGCCACCGTCAGGTAGTAGCCGGCGTCGGAAAGAAAGAGGGAGCCGCTCACGAAGGTGGTGAAGTGGCCGATGAGCGACAGGTTGACGAAGACGAGGTCGAGCGGCGCCGGCAGCAGGTACGAAGCGGAGTCGGCGAACCAGAGCATGAGGAAGGCGCCCAAAGACAGCGCCGCCGCCACCACCTGGTTCTCGGTGAGCGCGGAGGCGAACATCCCCACCGCGATGAGAAGGAAGGCGAGGAGAACGAGCGCGAGGTAGCCGCCGTAGATCGGGCCCCAGTCGGGCTGCCCGTAATGACCGAGGATGACCGCATACACGGACGACACGGCGAGCAGGGCCAGCACGAGGGTGAGGGTGGCGAAGAACTTCGCGAGCACGATCGCGATCTCGCGCACGGGCGCGGTGAGGAGCAGCTCCAGCGTGTCCGTCTTGCGCTCTTCCGCGAACGTGCGCATGGTCAGCACGGGCACGAGGAGCACGAGGAGCACGTACATCTGGTGAAAGATGTAGGTGAGGTTGGCCACCTTGGTGAAGAACAGCGTGAGGCTGAACGTGTAGCCGATCACGAGGAGGAAGACGCCGCCCACCGTGTAGGCGATGGGGGAGGTGAACGTCGCGTTGAGCTCCTTGCGCAGGAGCACCCCGAGCGTCCTCATGTCAGCGAGAGGAAGAGCGCCTCGAGGTCGGGCGTTTCCGCCATGCGGCAGATGGCGAGCAGCTCCCCGCGCAGGAGGATCGCCACGCGGTGCGCGACCTTCTCCATCTCGCCCAGGATGTGGGAGCTGATGATGAACGTGCAGTCGCCGCCGAGCTTGCGGATGAGGTTGCGCGTCTCGATGATCTGGCGCGGATCGAGGCCGTTGGTGGGCTCGTCGAGGACGACCACGTCGGGCCCGTGCACGAGCGCCTGCGCGAGCGCCACGCGCTGGCGGTACCCGCGCGAGAGCGTCCCGATGCGCGCGTCCATCACGTCCGTGACCGCCACCCGCTCGCTCACGTCTTCGAGGGCCCGTCGCAAACGGCCGGCGGACACGCCGCGCAGGCGGGCCATGAAGGTGAGGAACTCGCGCACACGCATGTTCGAGTAGAGCGGGACCGCCTCCGGCACGTAGCCGATCCGCCGGCGCGCCTCCATCGCCTCGCGCACGGTGTCGTGACCGGCCACGAGGAGCCGCCCCGACGTCGGTGTGAGGTAGCCGGTGAGCATGCGGAGGAGCGTCGTCTTCCCCGAGCCGTTGGGGCCGAGGAGGCCGAGGACCTCGCCGGGCAGGACGTCCAGCGTCACGCCTCGTACCGCCGCCACCCCTCCGTAATACTTCGTGACCCGCTCGATACGAATGATGGGCGAGCGACTCAGGGCACGCTCCGCGGCGGGCGGTCGGAAACCGGCTGAGGAAATGCCGAGCCCGGGACGGTGCTCTGTCCCGGGCTGCGCGGGTCGCGGGCGACGGGCGGGGAGGCGCTATTCGTAGTAGTCGGGCGCCTGCCTGGTCGCCTTGAAGGTCTCGGGATCGCGGGCGTAGAAGATCGATGCTCCTTCGGTGTCCCGGAAGTGCCGGATCCTCTGGTAGCCCTCGTACATCGCCATCGGACTCCACATTCCCCGCGGAAGGAGGTTCTTGTCCGTGAGCACGACCGTGCCCTGCTTCGGCAGCCGCACGAGCGCGAACTGGCTCCCCGGGGTGGGGCCGGACGTCCGGATGATCTCGATGCTGCGATCGTTGAAGAGGTCGAGGTTGCCGTCGAGCCGCACGACGTTGTACCCCGCGTCGGCAACGTCGCCGGGGACGTAGTACATCGAGGCGCCGCGTTCGGCGCCGGCCGCCGGCGTGGCCTCGTCGTTCTGGACCACGAACGTTGCGTTGGGGAACGTTCCCAGCCGCGCCGAGCGCGCGTGGCCGACCACGACGAACTTGATGTCCGACAGCGTGAGGCCGATGCGGGCGAGGTGGACGGCGACGGTCTCGTTCGTCGTCGTCCTGAGACCGAAGCCCGTGGCGAGCGGCCCCCACCACCCGGCGGCATCGGCCATCGTCGTGTCGCCGCCACCGGTGTCGAAGAGTACGTTGCCCCTCGGATGCTTGATGACGTAGAAGACGGGCGCCGCGTCGATCCCGGCGTGGCCGGCGATCTGAAGCGCCGCTTTCGTGAAACCACCGAGCGAGCCCGAGCTGAAGACGTAGAGCCGGAGGCCTGGCGGTGCCTGAGCGAATACCGGCGTCGCGGCGAGAGCGACGGTGAGGGCGGCGGCGAGCGCGGCTGAACGCTTCAAATGGCCTCCGGGTACGGCATACGGCCTCGGCCATGACACTTTGAGGCGCCGGCGTCGGCGTTGTCAAGCGCTAACGCCGTTCGCCGGCGCCCGGCGGCGCGCGCGCTACGACGTCCGCATGTAGGCGGGCACCTCGCCCGTGAGAAAGTCCTCGCGGGGCGGTGCGAACACGTCGATCACCTCGGTGTCCTCGGGAAACCAGGCCTCGTGCTCGACCCCGCCCGGGATGAGGCCGACGTCGCCGGCGCGACACATCCGGCGCTCGTTTCCGAGTCGGAAGTCCATGCATCCGGACACGACCCAGAAGGCCTGCTCGTGCGGGTGCCGGTGCGCGCTGGCGTGGACTCCCGCCTTCATCGACCACCAGACCAGCATCTCCTTCTCGCCGGCGAGGACGCGCCGGGTGATCTTGTCGGTCACTTTCTCTTCAGGGAGATGCTGGAGTGAGCTGAACCCCTTGACGAGTGGCATGCGCGCCTCCTTGACTGGTGCCCAAAGCTAGCATCGCCGCCGGCGCTGTCAAGGTGCGCTGCCCGCGTCGCCGCCGTCGGCGTTTCTTACGAACGTCGCTCAGCTACGCGTCGCTGTCCGGTCCCGGCTGGCAGGCGTACACGGGCGGACTCAGCGGCAGCATCTTCGACCGGACCGCGAACCTGACTCCGAACAAGCTGAGCGGGTTGTTCCTGGTGGTGGGCGCGGCCAACAGCGATTCCGACGACTCCTTCAAGATCAACTCCCTCACGGCCACGAACCCCGTCCCGGAGCCGGCCACGCTCGCCCTCCTCGGCACCGGCCTCGTGGGCATCGCCGTGCGGCGCCGCCGCAAGAAGTAGCTCGTCCAGCGCTCCCCGGCGCTGCGTCATAACGCGACGGCCCCGCCCCCCGCGGGCGGGGCGTCGCGTCCGGCGACTCTCGCCGCGGTGCTCGAATGCGGTAGCATGCGGCCGCCGGCGCCACGAGGCCGGCGTGACTTCGAGGCGCACATGTTCGAGGGTTTCGAGCGGAGACGTGTCTCCACGGCGGGCGCCGACATCAACATCGTCCGCGCGGGGACGGGTCCGCCCCTCCTGCTCCTCCACGGCTATCCTCAGACGCACGCGATGTGGCACCAGGTGGCGCCTCGACTCGCGGACGATTTCACCGTGGTCGGCGCCGACCTGCGCGGCTACGGAGACAGCGGCAAGCCGCCCTCCACGCCCGATCACTTCGTCTACAGCAAGCGCGCCATGGCCACCGACGCGGTCGAGGTCATGCAAGCGCTCGGCTACGAGCAGTTCGCGGTGGCCGGCCATGACCGCGGCGCCCGGGTGGCGTATCGCCTCGCCCTCGACCACCCGGACCGCGTGCGCCGGCTCGCCGTGCTCGACATCATCCCCACCCACACCGTCTTCAGCACTGTCGACAAAGCCGTCGCCACGTCGACGTTTCACTGGTTCTTTCTCATCCAGCCTTACGACCTGCCCGAGCGGCTGATCGGCGGCGCGCCCGACTACTTCCTCGAGACGCTGCTCGCCCGCTGGAGCGGGAGCGGTCTCGACCGTTTCCGTCCCGAGGCGCTGGCCGAGTACGTGCGGTGTTTCAGGGACCCCGCCACCATTCACGCCACCTGCGAGGACTACCGCGCAGGCGCCACCGTCGACTTCGCTCTCGACGCCAACGACTTCGGGCGGAGGACGATCGCGTGTCCGACTCTCGTGCTCTGGGGTGGCCTCGGCCGCGTCGAGCGTCGCGATCCGCTCAAGGTCTGGCGTCAGTGGGCCGCCGACGTCGCCGGTGGTCCGTTATCTTGTGGTCACTTTTTGCCCGAGGAGGCGCCCGACGAGACGAGCGCCGCCCTGCGCGCGTTCTTTCGCCGGGACTGAGCGCGGGAGAGATCGAGGACATCCGATGGCGCGCCTCAAGATCGGCTTCATCCCCATCGAGGGCGGGCACTACTACCGGGAGGCGCTGGAAGAAGTCGTCCGCGCCGAGGACCTCGGCTTCGACTCCGCATGGATGGAGGAGCATCACGCGGTCGCCAATCATTACTGGCCGTCGCCGCTGACGGTCCTCGCCGGTTTCGCCACCCGCACGTCGCGCCTGATGCTCGGGACCGACATCCTCGTCGCCGCCTTCTATCATCCCGTCCGCCTCGCCGAGGACGTCGCCCTCCTCGACGTGATGTCCGGCGGGCGTATGACGCTCGGCATCGCCATCGGCTACAAGCCCGACGAGTTCGCGCTCTACGGGGTGGAGCTCGAGAAGCGGGGCGCGCGCTTCGAGGAGCAGCTCGCGATCGCGAAGGCGTTATGGACGGAAGATCACGTCCGCTTCGAGGGCCATTACTACACGGTGGCGGGAAGTCTGGAGCCGAAGCCCGTGACGAAGCCCCACCCGCCCGTCTGGATCGGCGGGTGGGGCGACCTGACGCTGCGGCGCGCGGCCACTCTTGCCGACAACTGGATCCCGGGACCGACGGCGGACCTGAAGCGGCTGCTGGAGGGGAAGCGCGCGTTCCTGGACCACCGCCGCGCGGCGGGACGCGCGACCGCCGTCAGCGAGTGGCCGCTCACCCGCGACGTCATCATCGCGGAGTCCGACGCCGAGGCGCGTGCGCTCGCGGAGCGCCACATCATGGTCGCGTACCGCAAGGAGTACGCGGGCGGGTGGCGCCATCCGTTCATCGACGCCGGCATCGCCACCGATCTCGACAAGCTGATGGAGGACCGATTCATCATCGGCGGCCCCGAGCAGTGCGTGGCGAAGATAAGGCGCTTCGCCGAGGCGTACGGGATGACGCACCTGATCTGTCGGATGTTCTTCCCCGGCATGCCGCACGCACACATCATGAAAGAGCTGGAGCTGATCGCGCGCGAGGTGATGCCGGCGTTCCGATGACCCGGTCTGACCATATCCCGGCATGCAGGCTAAGTGTCTGATATACTGTCGTTTGCCCGGTAACCCGGAGCGGGAGGGAGTGAGAGCGAGATTTCGCAGGCGATCTATCGCGTAAACAGATCCCACGCGTGGAACTACGCGCACGCGCCCACGTTGCCGCGTGCGCGGCGTATTCCTGCCGTCGCCGGCGCCCAGCTCCTGGGCCTGCGCCTGAACTCCGCCATCGGCATCGCGGCGGGGCCGCTCTTGAACTCGAAGTGGGTCGAGGGCTACGCGCGCCTCGGCTTCGACGTGCTCACCTACGCGACCGTGCGCTCCCGCCATCACCCCGCGTTCACGCTGCCGAACATCCGGCACGTCGAGAACAAGGAACAGGCGGCCATCGCTCCGCGCCGTCCGCATCTGAACGGCACGCCCACCATCGCCGTCTCGATGGGCATGCCGTCCATGGAGCCGGACGTGTGGCGCAAGGACGTGCACCGCGCCAAGCAACGCCTGGGTCCCGGCCAGGTCCTGATCGTCAGCATCACGGGGACGCCGGAGCCCGGCGGGGATCCGGAGGCACTCGTAGCCGACTATTCGCGCTGCGCGGTGTGGGCGGCGGAGGCGGGCGCCGACATCGTCGAGGTGCATCTCGCCAGCCCGGATCCGTTCTCCGAGCAGGCGCAGATGATCTACGAGAACCTGCCGCTGTCCGCTCACATCCTCCACCGCGTGCGGACGACGATCACGTGTCCCGTGCTCGCGAAGTTCGGCGTGTTCCGGAGCCCGCGCGCGCTCCACGACACCGCCACCAAGCTGGCGGCGTGGACGAACGGGTTCGTGCTGATGCACGGCATCCCGCGCCGGGTCGTGGACGAGGAGGGCAACGCCGCCTTCGAGGGGGCGGGGCGCGACCGCGCCGACGTCTTCGGCGCCGACACCTTCCCGGTGGCGTCGCGCCAGGTGGCGGAGATGCTCGCGTGGCGCAAGGCGGGCGCGTGGGACCGCGCCATCCTCGCCGTGGGCGGCATCACCACCGTCGAGCGCGCGCACGCGCTCCTGCGCGACGGCGCCAGCGTCGCGCTGGTGGCGACGGCGGCGATCTTCGACCCGCTCTTCGCGATCCGCTTCCGCCAGGCTGTGCACGCGACGTCGGAGACGGCGGCGCCCACCGCGCCCTCCCGCGCTCCATCGTCTCGCGCTTCGTCGTCGCCTCGCGCGTCGTCGCCGGCTCTCGCGTCCTCACCGTCTCGCGCCCCGTCCTCGCCGCGCGCCCGGTCCGCCGCGCGCCGGGCCCGCGGCCGCGCCAGCGCCTCGTCGCGTCGGTAATCGCGGCCGTCGCCGCCGTCCGTCACGGCAGGGCGGCCGCGGGCGCTGTGCTAGGCTACCGAGCATGCGTTGGCTCGTCGTGCTCGGCGAGGAGCATGCCGCCGACTTCGGGCTCGACTTTCGCGACGAGCTCGTCACGCTGGGACACGAAGTCCGGACGTTCGCCTACCGCCGTCGCAATCCGCTCTACACGAACCGGAGCACCAAAGCCGCGTACCAGGCCGTCATCCTGCGCCGCCTCGAGCGCGCGGCGACGGCGTGGCGGCCCGAGATCGTGCTCGTCCTCAAGGGCGGACCCATCACGCCGGGAGTGATCGAGCGCGTGAAGGCGCGCACGGGCGCCATCTTCCTGAACGTCTTCCCGGACAATCCGCTGCTCATGATGCCGTTCGAGCACATCGAGCCCTACGACATCTTCTTCACCAAGGAACGCTACGCGCTCCGGCAGCTCCAGCTCGTCGGGCTGCGCAACCTCTATTACCTCCCGCTCTACTGCGTGCCCGCCGTGCACCATCCCGTCGAAGTCCCGCCCGCGGACGCGGCGGCGCTGGCGGGCGTGGCCGCCCTCGTCGGCCGCCACTATCCGTATCGCGAACGGTTCGTACGCGAGCTCGCGGACCGCCGCCTCCGCGTGTGGGGACCGGGGTGGGCCCGCGTGAAGGATGCGCGGGTGCGGGCGCTGGTGGCGGGGCCGGGCGTCTGGGGCCGCGCCAAGCTCACCATTTATTCCGGCGCGCCCGTGTCCCTGAATCCCCACCACCCGCTCAACGACATCGTGGGCGTGAACATCCGGGCGTTCGAGCTGGCCGCCGCCGGCGCCTGCCAGGTCGTGGACCTCAAAGACGAGCTGTCGCCGCTGTTCAAGCCGGGCGAGGAAGTCGTGGCATACCGGGATCTGTCCGAGCTCCGCCGCCAGCTCGATTACCATCTCGCGCACCCGGACGAGGCGCGCGCGATCGGCCAGAACGCGCGGCGCCGCGCGCTCGCCGAGCACACGCTACGTCACCGCATCGAGGAGATCCTCGCCGCCGTCGACGAGCGCTGCCGCGGGCGCGGATGACGAAGTCGCTCGCGCGCGAGCTTCGCTGCATCGACTGCGCCGCCGTCTATCCGCTCGAGTACCTCCTGCAATGCCGCGCGTGCGGCGGTCTGCTCGAGCTCCGCTACGATCTCGCCGCGCTCGGCCGGGCCGGACGTCCGTCGTTCAGCGGCCACGGGCTGTGGCGCTACGCCCCGGTGCTCCCGATCGACGATCCCGCGCACCGGATCACGCTCGGTGAGGGCGAAACCCCCTATCTCGACTGTCCGCGCCTCGCCCGCGATCTCGGCGTACGCGGTCTGGCTGTGAAGTTCGACGGCGCCAACCCGACCGGCAGCGTCAAGGATCGGACGTCGGCGACGGCGGTGAGCGCGGCGCTCCAGTTCGGCTTCGGCGCTGTCTCCGTCGTGAGCACCGGCAACGCGGGGTCGTCGGTGGCGTGCTACGCGGCGCGCGCCGGCCTCCGCGCGTTCATCTTCGCGTACGCGCGCGCGGCCGCACCGAAGCTCCTGCACATGGCGGCCGCCGCCTCCGACCTCGTCCTCTATACCGGCGTCTACGACGACATCATCGGCCACTGGGATCGGCTCGTCGACGACGGTCTCTTCTTCGACGCCGGCGCGTCCCGCAACTGCTACAAGCACGAAGGCAAGAAGACGCTCGCCTACGAGATCGCCGAGCAGAGCGGCTGGGACGTGCCCGAGGTCGTGGTATCGCCGCTGGCGGTCGGAGAAACGTTCATCGCCACCGCGCGCGGGTTTCGGGAGATGCGCGAGGCGGGGTGGATCGATCGTGTTCCGGTGATGGTGGCGGCGCAGGCGACGCGCGCCAATCCCGTCACCCGCGCCTACCGAACGAGCACCCCCATCGTCCCCCAGGCCATCGGCTACACGGTGGCGGAAGGACTCGCCGCCGGCGATCCCGGCCGCAAGGGCGAGTGGGCGCTCCGTCTCCTGCGAGAGAGCAAGGGCGTGGCGGCGGATGCGGACGATGCGGAGATCCTCGACGCCCAGCGGCGCCTGGCGCGAACGGAGGGCATCTGGGCTGGACCGACGGGCGTGGCCGCGCTTGCCGTGCTCATCAAGCTCCTCGCGCACAAGGAGATCGATCCCGGCGCCCGCTTCTGCGTCATCGTGACCGAGACCGGCCTCAAGACGGAAGCGGCGTCCCCCGACCGCGCCGCCACCGCCTTCGACTACGCGTCGCTCAAACGGTTCGTCGAGGACCGGCTCGCGGGACGGTGACGCTGCCCCGCGACTTCTATCGGCGCCCGGCCCGCGTCGTCGCGCGCGCGCTGCTCGGCTGCGTCCTTGCCTCCCGCCGCGGCGGCGTCGTCACCGCGGGCGCGATCGTCGAGACGGAGGCCTATCTCGGGCCCGAGGACGCGGCGTCTCATGCGGCGTTCCGGCCGGGGAGCCACGACCTCTTCTACGGCGACGGCGGTGTCGCCTACGTGTTTCCGATCTATGGTCGCCACGCGTGTCTCAACGCGATCGCCGGTCCCCCCGGAACGCCGGGCTGCGTGCTCATCCGCGCCCTCGCTCCCACTCTGGGACAGACGGCCATGGCGCGACGCCGCGGCGTCTCCGCCTACTCCCGCCGTCTCGCGAGCGGGCCCGGCAATCTCACGCGGGCGCTCGCCATCACCATCCGCGACAACGGCGCCGATCTCACGGCGGGCGCGATCACGATCGAGGCGCCGGCGCCCGGCCTCGCCTTCCGCGTGGCCGTGGGACCGCGAATCGGCATCACGCGCGCGGTGGAGCGACCGCTGCGGTTCTGGGTCGAGGACAGCCCGTTCGTGTCCGCGACGCGGGTGACCGCGTGACGCGCTCAGCGCAGCGACGCGGGATCGAAGAGGCTCGCGGGAGGGTCGGTGTTGACGGACACCGAGCGCACGGTGATCAGCATCACGAGCTTGCGGTCGACGAACATCTCCTGGCGATACGGAAACGACAGCGCGCCCACGAGCGGGCGGTGCTCGGAGAACGTCTCGTCGACGAGCGCGCCCTTCACCTTCCGGTCCCGCCGCACGAGCCGCAGGACGCCGAGATCCTCGTCCAGCCACACGGCGGGGCTGCTGCGCTCGTCGACGCGGGCGCCGATCACGAGCACGCGGCGCTGTCCGATCCGGGTCGCGTGGGAGACGTCGTCGCGCACGCCGAGCGCGCGCCAGTCGCGCAGAAGGTCGTCGGGGGCGCGTCCGAGCGGGAGCAGGAGCTGCAGGAGCCGATGCTCGTCGTCGGACGCCGCCGTCTCCTCCGTGGTCCCGTCGCGGCGCTTCACCCACGCCCGGTCGCCCACGGTGATGCGGACCTCGCGCCCGCCGTCGGCGACCTGCTCCACGCGCTGGCGGCGCGGCGGCTTGAGGACGATGTGCTGCTCGAGCTTCGTGCGAACGTACGGATGCTGCTGATCGTAGACGGTGACGGTGCGGTCGACGACGATGTCGCCGACGCGGGTGGTGGCGACGTGGGCGAGGTACGCGCTCACCGCGTTCCTGACTTCCGTGGAGACGGCGCCCGCGAGACCGACGAAGCCCGTGACGGAGATGGCCGCCGCCATCACCGTGAAGTGCCCGCAGCGCACCCGTCGAGCCACTCGTCCGTTATACGAGCGGCCCCCGCGCGAAGTCAACGAAAAGCGCGATTTTCCAGGCCAAATTATTGACACTCCGCGACGCGGCTAGGTATCATGACCGAAACGAAAAGGAGTCCCCGTGCCCACCAATGACACCCTGACGTCCGGTGTCTTCGAACTCGTCCTCAACGCGGGCCCCGTCGCCAAGGGCGTGCTCATCGTCCTCGGCATCTTCTCGATCGTGAGCTGGGCGCTCATCGTCGAGAAGTGGTGGCAGTTCCGGCGCGTGCGCCGTCAGACGCTGGGATTCCTCAAGGTCTTCCGCGAGGCGAGGCGACCGTCCATCGTGCACGGCGCCGCCAAGAAGTATCGCGAGAGCCCGCTCTCCCAGCTCTACGGGGCGGCGTATCAGGAGGTCTCCGGCATCCCCGAGGTGGCTGACCGCGTCCTCGACGACGTCGATGACGGTCTTCCTTCGGAGCGCCTGGAGGCGGTGCAGCGCGCGTTGCGCCGCGCGGCCGGTCTGGAGATCTCGCGGCTCGAACGCTACCTGCCGTTCCTCGCCACCACCGCCAGCTCCACCCCGTTCATCGGTCTCTTCGGTACCGTGTGGGGCGTGATGGCGGCCTTCCACGGCATTGGCTCCCAGGGCTCGGCGAGCCTGGCCGTGGTGGCGCCCGGTATCTCGGAGGCCCTCATCGCGACGGCGGCCGGACTCGGCGCCGCCATCCCGGCCGTCATCGGCTACAACTACTTCGTCAACCGCGTGAAGCACTGGGCGACCGAGATGGACGGCTTCAGCCTCGACCTCTTGAACATCCTGAGCCGTCCCACCCACAAGGTCGGTCGGGCACCCAAAGATGGCATTTAACGTCGACTCCTCCGACCGGTCCCATCGCGTCGGCAGCACGCTCGCCGAGATCAACATCATCCCGCTCGTCGACGTGGTCCTCGTCCTCCTCCTCATCTTCATGCTGACGGCGCCCATGATGTACCGCGGCATCGACGTGAACCTCCCCCGCGCCGCCGCCAAGCCGACCGCGGTCGAGGAACGGATGGTGCTCACGCTCACCAAGGATCACGGCCTTTACCTGAACGATCGCGCGGTCTCTTCCGCCACGCTCGAGACCCAGCTCGCGGACGCGTTTCGCGGCCGCACCGACAAGACGCTCTACCTCAAGGCGGACGCCGGCCTCTCTTACGGGGCGGTGGTGGAAACGATGGACCGCGTGCGCCGCGCCGGCATCGAGCGGCTGGGTATGGTGACGGAGCCGGCACGGTCGCGATGACCACGGCGACGCTCACCGTCCGCATGGACGGAGCGGCCGCGCCGGGGCCGGCACTCGGGCGGGCGAAACTACCTCTCGGCACCATTGCGCTGTCCGCCCTCCTGCACGCCGTCGTCATCGGCGGTCTGCTCGTGGTGGGCATGGTGTGGCGCACGCATCAGCCGAAGATGTACGTGGTGAACCTCGTGCCCAACCTCGCCGCCGTCGGAACGCCCGAGGGACGCCCCACGCCGGCTCCCGCCCCTCCCGTTCCCACGCCGCCCGCTCCCGTCACCCCGGCGCCCGTGGCGCCACCGGCGCCGCCACGACCGCCGACGCCCCTGCCGGAACGCGAGCCCGTCAAGGCGCCGGCCGCGCTGCCGGATCGGCGCGAGATGCCGACGCGCTCGTCCGGGCTTCCGGACCGAACGCTGCAGGCGCGCGCCCCGGCGTTGCCGCGTCCGGATCAGAAGGAGCTGCCGCCCGTCGCGGACAGCGCGCCGCGTCCGAGCTCCCTCCCCCCGCCGTCGCCGGCGCCGACCACGACGCCGACGCCGCGACGTGATGCCGCGGTGGCGCCGCCGTCGCCGGTGGGGCGACCATCGGGGTCGGCGCTCGGGACCGGGGCCCTCACGCTGAACGCGGGCGATTTCCCGTTCGCGTGGTACTTGCAACAGCTCCAGAAGAAGATCAGCGAGCAGTGGAAGCCCCCCGCGAACGCCACCGCCGGCCAGCGCGCGGTCGTCGTCTTCGAGATCCGTCGCGATGGACAGCTGGCGAGCGTCAGCGTGGAGACGAGGTCCGGAGATTTCCTCTACGACCAGGCCGCGCTGCGCGCCGTCAGCGACGCCACGCCGTTTCCGGAGTTGCCGAAGGACTACGCGCAGTCCGTGCTGCGCGTGCATCTTGGCTTCAACTTCACCGACAACCGAGGGTGATTGCCTAGTGGCTCGTCGTATCGTCCTCCTCATCGGCAGTGTCGCGCTCGTCCTGTCCCTGTTCGTCGTCGTCCTCCGGCCGTCCGCGCCCCGCGCCCAGGGCGCGCAAGGCACCGACGTCTACCTCAACGTCACCGCCGGCGGCGGCAAGAAGCTCAACATCGCCATCCCGGACTTCACGGTGGTGGCGGGAACGGACTCCGCCGGCAATGCGCGGCTGCTGTCGTCGGTCGCGGGCGCGGATTTGATGTTCTCGGGCGTCTTCAACGTGGTGGCGGCCACGGGGGCGATTCCGCCGAACAATCCCGCCCTCCTGAAGCAGTCGTGGACGGAGTTCGCCGCCGCCGGCGCCCACGCCGGCGTCCACGGGCTCCTCACCGTCCGCGGCGATCGGCTGGAGACCGAGGTGCGGATCTACGACCTCACCTCGCCCGAGTTCCGCCTGATCGCCACGCGGAAGTTCGAGCTTCCCGCGACCGTGCCGCGGCGTCTCGCGCACAAGATCGCCGACGAGATCATGCTGCAGTTCACCGGCGAGCCCGGCGTCGCCGACACCAAGCTCGCCTACGTGCGCGGACCGCGCGGCGCCAAGGAGATCTACGTCGCCGACTACGACGGCGCCGGCGCCGTCGCGGTCACGCACAACGGCACCATCAACTTAAGCCCGGTGTGGAGTCCGGACGCGCGGTCGCTCGCGGTGACCTCGTACATGAAGGGCTATCCGGATCTCTACCGGCTCTTTCCCTTCGAGCGGCGCCCCGAGCAGATGCTGGCGGCGTTCGCCGGCATCAACAGCTCTCCGGCCTGGAGCCCGGACGGCAAGAGTCTTGCCGTCACCCTCTCGAAGGACGGCAATCCCGAGCTGTACGTCCTCAACATCGCCACCGGCGTGTTTCGCCGCCTCACGCGACATGGCGGGATCGACACCGATCCCTCGTGGTCACCCGACGGCCGTCAGATCGCGTTCGTGTCCGATCGGAACGGCACCGCGCACATCTTCGTGATGGATGCGGAGGGTGCCAACGTCCGGCAATTGACGAGCGGCGCCATGCAGACGCAGCCGCGATGGTCCCCCAAGGGCGACATCATCGCGTTCACGACGCGTCAGGGAAACCACGACGTCTGGGCCGTCAACGCGGATGGCTCCGGTGCGCGCCGGCTCACCACCGGTCCCGGCAACAACCAGGGACCGAGTTGGGCTCCCAACGGTCGCCATCTCTTCTTCCAGACCGATCGCCTCGGTGGCTGGCAGATCTTCGCGATGTTCGCCGATGGTGGTGAACAGGTGCCGATCACGAAGGGCGCCGGTGAGTTCACAAGCCCTTCGTGGTCGTCACGACTGCCGTGATAGGATGAGTGCGATTTTGCAGGCCCAAAAGGAGGCGAGCATGGTCACCCGCTGTTCACACCTTGTTGTAGGGTCACTGCTGATCGCCGTCGTTGCCGCCAGCGGCTGCGCCAAGCGCCCGGCGACGACGCAAGCATCAGCGCCGGCGCCCACGGGCGCCGCCGGAACAGCGGCGGGCGGAAGCGGCGCGACGCCGGCGCGGTCGAGCGAGTTCACCGGTCCGGGCAGCAGCGGTAGCACGTCGAGCGGCGGTGGATCCACGGCCACGCCGAGCGGCTCGACGGCGGCGGTCGCCCGGCCGTCACCGCGCGAGTTTTCGGAAGTCGCCGAGCTCCGCGACATCAACTTCGATTTCGACAAGTACGACATCCGCCCCGGCGACGCGCGCATTCTCGACTCCAACGCGACCTGGCTCAAGGGCAATCCGAACCATCTGCTCCTCATCGAGGGCCACTGTGACGAGCGGGGCACCAACGAGTACAACCTCGCCCTCGGAGAGCGCCGCGCGAAGTCGGCCATGAACTACCTCGTCTCGCAGGGTGTGCAGGCCAACCGCATCACCATCATCAGCTACGGTGAGGAGCGCCCGCTCTGCATGGAGCACACGGAAGAGTGCTGGGCCAAGAATCGCCGCGCCCACTTCCTGGTGAAGCCGCGGTAGTGATGTTCATGCGCGGGACGAGGAGCGCGACGCTCGCTCTCCTCGTCCTCGCTCTCGTCGCCGGCGGGTGCGCAGGTGTCCACGAGGTCACCGGCACCGCCACCCAGGACGATCTCCTCCAGATGCGCGCCGACGTGGCGGTGGCGCAGCAGAACGCCCAGCGCGCTCGTACGGAAGTCGAGGCGCTGGCCGCGCAGATGGGACGGCGCGGCAGCGAGGCGGCGCCGGCGGCGGCGCCGGACGCCAATCGTCAGATCACCGCCCTCTCCGCGCGCGTCGACTCCCTCACCAACGCCGTCAGCGCTCTCACGAACCGCGTGGACGAGCTGACCCGTCGCGTCGACCGCCTCGCGGCCAGCCGTCCGTCCCCGGCTCCGGGGCCCGGTTCGTCCGTAGCGCCGGCGCCACCGGCAAACACCACGACGTCGGCCGCGCCCGCGACGGCCATACCGGCCCCCGGCAGCTCTCCCGCCGCCGCCCCGGCGACGGCCGCGCCGGCCACCGCCATGCCCGCGCCCGGCGCGCCCGCCGCCGCCCCCGCCACGCCTCCGCCCGGCGGCCGGCCCGCGACGGGGGCGTTGACGCCCCAGGACATCTATCAAGCGGCGTACATCGACTTCAGCAAGGGCAGCTACCCGCTCGCCATCGCCGGGTTCCGGGAGTTCGTGCGGCGATTCCCCGATCACGAGCTCGCCGACAACGCCCAGTACTGGATCGGCGAAGCCGAGCTCGGCTTGTCGCGCGGCTACGCCAACCAGGGCCAAGCCGACAAGGCGACGGAAGCGCTCGAGCAGGCCGTGCAGGAATTCAGGAAGGTGGTCGCGAACTATCCCCGCGGCGATAAGACACCGGCCGCCCTCTACAAGGAAGCGCTGGCCCTGCTCGATCTGAAGCAACCGGGGCTGGCGAAGGCACGGCTACAGTACCTGGTCGACAACTTCCCGCAGGCAGAGGAGACACCGCTCGCACGCGAGCGGCTCGCTTCGCTGAACTAGGCCGGCGGGCGCCGGCCTTCGATCACTCGCTGTCGAACACCCACACCACCGCCATGTCGTGTTCCGGCGTCGAATAGACCATGACGGTGCTATCGGGATTGTCCGTGTTGGCGGAACCGATGACCACGGAGGCCGGGGTCTGGAAGACGTTACCGAACTGCCAGAAGGTCAGGGTCGCGAGGAGGGCCGCCGCGGCGAGGCCGCCGAACGCCAGGCGCGGGTGCCACCGCCACGCCCGGGTGGGAGTGGCCGCGCGGGTCGCGACACGACGATCCTCGACCCCGCGCACGATCCCTTGCCAGAAGCCCGTCCAGTCGGGGTCGGAAGGCTGGGGCATGGTCCGCACGAGGCTGCGAACCCGCTCCAGCTCGCCGAGCTCGCGGCGGCACCGCGCGCAGCCCTCGACGTGTACGGCGGTCGTGCGGGCGGCCGGCTCCGGGAGTGCCCGATCGAGGTAGGCGCTGATGTGTCGTCGCGTGCGGTAACAGGTCAACACGTCGGTTGGACGTCCGGGAGACCCGCCGCTATTCTCATCCCGGACATGATAGCCCAACGCGGGGTGAGGTTTACCACCGGGGACGGCGAGACGCTGGAAGGCGAGGTCGCCCTCCCCCCGCGCGCCGCGGTCGGCCTGGTCGTCTGCCATCCCCACCCCCTGTACGGGGGCGACATGGACAGCCACGTCGTGCGGTGCGTAGCCGACGTCGCCGTCGCCTCCGGCTTGGCTTCCCTTCGCTTCAACTTTCGGGGCGTCGGCGGCTCTACCGGAAAGCACGGCGGCGGCATCCCCGAGGAACGCGACGTCGAGGCCGCGCTCGTGTATCTCGGCACGCTCCTGGCGCCGCCGGCAGCCCTCGCCCTCGCCGGATACTCCTTCGGCGCCGCCGTCGCCGCCCGCGTGGCGGCCCGGCGTGACGATTTGTGCGGGATCGCGCTCATCGCGCCTCCGCTAGCGGCCGCACCGTGGGCGTTCCCCGCGCCGCGCGCGCCTCTGCTCCTGGTGGCGGGCGCGCGCGACCCCTACTGTCCAACAGATGCGCTCACCGTCGTTCGCACGCATGCGCCGGAGGCGGTGATCCGGGTGATCGAGGACGCCGATCACTTCTTCGCGCGATCGCTCCCGGCGCTGGCGGCGATGCTCGCGCCGTGGATGACGACGCTAGATGCGGGGGAGACGGGGCGGCGTGGCGGTACCGGCTGAGAGGATGATCCGGATGCCCTCCTCCACGCTCAGCCGTGTCGACAGCACGTCTTCGCGCGGCACCACGACCACGTCGCCGAGGTAGAGGTTGTTGGTGGGGATGAACACCGTCACCATCTCGCGCTTGCCGTCAGGGGTCTCGAGGATCAGCTCGCTGGTGACGAAGGCGAAGGCAAACTCGCCCTCGCGCGGGTGCTGGACGAGGACGACGGCCTTGAACGAGCTCCGGCGCTCCGGCGAGAACGCGTCGATGAGCATCTTGATGGAGGGATAGAGCCGCCGATAGACGGGAACGCGGAGGAGCAGCTTGTCCGCCCACGCGAGCACGCGGCGTCCGACGACGTTGCGGGCGGTGATGCCCATGAGGAGGATGATCACGGCCGCGGTGAGAAAACCGAGACCCGGCACGGGGCGCCCGAAGATCCGCGTGTACATCGGGTAGAAAAAGTCGTCGATGTTGCTCCAGAAGATCCACAGGAGATAGCCCGTCGCGAACACGGGCACGGTGACGAAGAAACCGGCGATGAAGCGCGCCTTGAGCCAATTCTTCAGGCGGGACGACATCCTTCAGGCATGACAGCACAGCGGTCAGAACGAGTCAAGAAACGGCCCCGCGCGCTCGTCACGGGCGGCGCCGTGCGCGTGGGCCGCGCCATCGCGCTCGCGCTCGCGCGCGCGGGGATGGACGTCGCCATTGGCTATCACCGCTCCGCGGGGGAAGCGCGGCGCACGCTGCGCGCGCTGGAGGCGGCGGGCGCGCGCGGGGTGGCCGTGCGCGCCGACCTCGCCGATGCCGCCGCCGCCCGACGTCTCGTGGCGGACGCGGCGCGTGCCCTCGGCGGTCTCGACGTGCTCGTCAACAACGCCGCCGTGTTCTTCCGGACGCCGTTCGCCTCCACCACCCCCGCTCAGTACGATCAGCTCCTCGACGTCAACCTCCGCGGCGCCTTCTTCTGCGCGCAGGCGGCGGCGCGCCTGATGACGGGCGGCGGCCACATCGTCAACATCGCGGACGTGGGCGCCCGCAAGCGATGGCCCGGGTACATTCCCTACACGGTGTCGAAGGCGGCCCTCATCGCCTTCACGGGCGGCGTGGCCGCCGCCCTTCGATCGCAGCAAGTGGCCGTGAACTGCGTGGCGCCGGGGGCGGTGCTGCGCCCGCCCGGGATGCCGGAAGCGCGGTGGCGAGCGGTGACGCGCGGGCGCGTGAGCGCGCTCGATGACGTGACGGCGGCGGTGGTGTTCTTCGCGACCTGTCCGTCCGAGGTCACGGGACAGGTGCTGTACGTGGACGGCGGTGAAACGGGGTGAGCGCGCGGGCGCTCACCCCGGCCGGACGATCATGGGACGAGGCGCGGAGTCTTCCGTGGCGGCGGTGGCGGTGTGACCATCCCGAGCGGCACGCGCGTGTCGCTTCGCTGCGAGCGCCCGCACATCATGCACTTCCACATGAGCGGGACTTCATCGCGGAGTCCGAACCGCTCGGCGTCGGCGAGATACCCTCGATCGAGCTCGAGGGTTCCACCACAGCGGCAGTGCGTCATCGATGGCCCTCCTCTGGCGCCTTCCAGAGGCAAGGCCGGTACCAAACCCGATCGCCGCGTCCAAGTGGGCGTCGTTCCTCGGGTTGATCGTAGGCTGACACACGGACGCCGCGGGGGGCGGCAGGTTTCTGACCACGGGCACTGACCAGGATTGACCGTTCGCTGCCCGCCCGCGTTCACGCGCGGGCGCGCTACATCTCGGCGTCGACGTTGCCGCGCGCGCGGCGGGCTACGCGTTCGGCGTCAGCGTTCGCGTGGGAGCCGGCGCCGCGCGCGCACGGCGTGCGCGAGCTCCGCGATCGCCGCCACCGTCGTCTCCCATCCCAGGCAGGAATCGGTGATCGACTGTCCGTAGCGGAGCGCGGCGGGATCGCCGAGATCCTGCCGGCCTTCGACGAGGAAGCTCTCCATCATGACGCCGAAGATGGCGGGCTCGCCGTCGGCGAGCTGCTCGGCGACGTCGTGAACCACGGCCGGCTGGCGGCGGTAATCCTTCCCGCTGTTGCCATGGCTGGTGTCGATCATCAGGCGCGCGGTGAGGCCGGCCGCCCGCAGCGCGCTCGCCGACTTCTGCACGCTCGCCGCCTCGTAGTTCGGCCCGCTCTCCCCGCCGCGCAGGATGACGTGACAGTCGGGGTTGCCGCGCGTGGCCACGATCGCGCACAACCCCTGCTCGGTGACACCGAGAAATCGGTGCGGGTGCGCGCTGGAGCGCACGGCGTCGATGGCGATCTGCACGCCGCCGTCGGTGCCGTTCTTGAAGCCGACGGGCATGGACAGACCGGACGCGAGCTCACGGTGGACCTGGCTCTCGGTGGTACGGGCGCCGATCGCGCCCCAGCTCACGAGGTCGGACGTGTACTGCGGCGAGATCGGATCGAGGAACTCACAGCCGGCGGGAAGCCCCAGCTCGGCGAGGTCGAGGAGCAAACGCCGCGCCCGCCGCAGGCCCTCGTTGATGGCGAAGCTTCCGTCGAGCCGGGGATCGTTGATGAGGCCCTTCCACCCCACCGTGGTGCGCGGCTTCTCGAAGTAGACGCGCATGACGAGATGAAGCTCGGCCGCGTGCTCGTCGGCGAGCGCGCGCAAGCGGCGGCCGTACTCGAGGGCGGCCACCGGATCGTGGATCGAGCACGGCCCCACGACGACGACGAGACGATCGTCCTCGCCGCTCAGGGTATGGACCACGTCACGCCGCCCTTGCGTGATGGTGAGGGCGCCCGCCTCCGTGAGCGGCAGTTCCTCGAGGAGAATCGCGGGCGGCAGCAGAGGCCGGAAACTTTCGACGCGGAGGTCGCGCGTGCGTTCGGACATGGGGCGGAGCTTATCGTCACCCCGCCCCGCTTGTCGAGCCGGCGGGCGGACGCCGTCCTCGACGTGGTCAGGGCCGGATGTAAGCGTATCCCTGCTCCTGCAGCTCCATGACACGCACGACGCCGCCTTGCGGGAGCGGCTTGGCGCCCGCGGGGAGCTGCTCGAGCGTGACGCTGAAGGCCTTCATCGTGTTACCGCACGCGCCGAACGTGAGGCCGTGGCCTTGCAGTTCCTGGAGCGCCTGACGCAGCCCGGGATCCATGCTGCTCGCCACGAACGATTTCAGCGCGGGCCCGTTCACCACCAGCTCCAGCGCTTCGATGTTCTGCCATCCGCCCACGCCGTCCACGTGGTTCTGGATGTTGCCGACAACGAAGCGCGCCTTGTCGGCGCCGGCATCGTCCAGGTGGTACACAATCTTGTGCTTCTTCGGATTCTCCTTGAGATGGCTGGCGTCGGCGGTCAGCATGGCGCCGGCGGCGACAACGAATGCGAGAGCGACGATCGAGAGCGTGCGGGCGACGTGACGCATGCAAGGCTCCTTTCAGGACGATCGACGTTACCGGAGCCGACACGCCCGCGCAAGACGAACCCCGCGCGCGGCGCGGGCGTCAGGGACCGGCGGCGGCGCGGCGGCGCTCCTCGAGCTCCTCCAGCGTGCGCGGCCAGTCTCCCCGAAGCAGACGCGAGAGCGCGCGATCGGCGAGGAGCGTGCCGCCCGTCTGGCAGGTCGGGCAGTAGTTCGTCTCGTTATCGGCGTAGACGATCCGCTGCACGGTGGTGCCGCACACCGGACACGGCTGGCCATAGCGGCCGTGCACCGCCATCCCTTCCCGGAAGGCGGTGACGCCTTCCGGGAATTCGCCGGCCGCCTCTCGTCGCAGTCGCTCGATCCAGTGGAGGAGCGTTGCCTTCGTCGCTTCGAAGAGCCGCGCCGTCTCCGCCGCCGTGAGCTTGTGGCTGAGCTTGACGGGAGAGAGGCGGGCGCGATGAAGGATCTCGTCGGCGTACGCGTTGCCGATCCCGCTCAGGAGCCGCGGATCGGTGAGCACACGCTTCAGGGTGTGGCTCTCCCGCGCCAGGGCAGCCGTGAATCGAGCGAGATCCGCCTCGAGCACCTCGAGCCCACCGCGGTCGTGCTCGCGCAGCGCCGTCTCGCCGCGCACGGCGTGGAGCGCGGCGCGCTTGCGCGTGCCCGCCTCGGTCATGACCAGCGTGCCCGTCGAGAACTCGAAGGCGGCGAGCCCGAGCTTGCCGGGCGCCTTCGCCGGACCCTGGCGCCAGTGGAGCCGCCCCGCGATCATCAGGTGGAGCACCAGGAACAGCTCGTCCCCCAGCTCGATGACGATGCGCTTGCCGAGGCGGCGCAGTCCGGTCACGGTTCTGCCGGTGAGGGCGGCGAGCGGCGGATCGACCGAGCGCAAGACGAACGGGCTCAGCAGGCGCACGCGCTCCACGCGCGCGCCGCGGATGCGCGCGTCGAGCGCTTCGATGTACACGGTCACGTCCGGCAGCTCCGGCATTCAGCGGGGTCCTGGTGCGCCGGTGCGGGGGGCGCGCGACGAGGTGGCGTAGCCGACGAGCTCCACGTAGCCGTCTCCCGTCACGGGAACGGCGCCGTCGGTCCCTTCCACGCGCACCGCCCCCTCCCAATATCGCAGGGGCTCTCCGAGCTCCTGGTCGGAAAGTCGTGGCGTGAGGTCGAGCTGGAGGCGCGCGCCGTCCAGGCGCAGCCGCCAGCGGGCGGGATAGCGTGTGCCCGCCGGGCTCACCCAGGTATCGAGGACGTCGATGCCGACGTCGCGCGAGCCGAGGGGACGCGCGGAGCCATCGGCGGCGACGAGCGTGCCGCCGCTCCACTCGTCGGCAGAGCCGTCGGCACGGCGGAGGCGATAGAACATGAGGTCCCGGCCATCGCCGAGCTGCAGGGCGAACCAGTCCCACCCCACGTTGTCGCCGAGGCCGCTCGTCGACCATTCGCGATCCATCCACGAGGCTCCCGCGACCGCGAAGCGGCGGCCGTCGATCTCGATCGTTCCCCGCGTCGGCATCCGCGTGAACGAGTAGTAGTACGACGCATTGCCGTCCTCCGCGCCCTTTCGGCTGAGGCCGTGGTCGCCCTGGAGCACGACCGGCTTGCCGGCGTCGAGGGTGAGATCGATGGCGGCACCGCCGTCGGCGGCGCGCAGGCGCATGGGAAGACCGTTCTCGCCCGCACCCTCGACGCTCCAGTCCTCGAGCCAGACCCGGAACGGCGATGCCTGCGCGCCCGCGAGGCCGGCGGCGCCGCGCGCGAAGCGCTGCGACGGGCGGAAGCGCCCCGCCCGCGTGTCCGTGACCGCGAAGTGCGCCATGTAGACGTGCGTCGCGCCCCAGCGCGAGGCACGTACGACGGCCTCGGGCGTCAGCGCTATCCGGAAAAACGTGAGCTGATAGCCGAAGTGGCGGCCCTCCGGGGTGGCGACGTTGCCCGTGTAGTACCACCACTCCGTGCGATAGGCGGGGTGCGGCCCGTGATCGCGGGGGAACACGAACGTCCGGGGTGCCGTCGCCCGCGCGTAGCCCGCCGTCGTCTCCCCGCCGAGCGCTTCCGCCACCGCGATGTTCGCGGACGGCGGCGGCGAATCACTGCGCAACCACCACACCGCGCCGCCGGCGGCCAGCGCCACCCCTGCCAGCAGGAGCGCGAGGACTCTCATCGCTCACTCCCCACGAAGCGCCTCCGGGAGGCCGAGCCGGCTCAGTCGCCGCGCGGGGTAGAGTCCGGCAAGGACGGCGGCGCCCACGGACAGCAACACCGCCTGCGCGAGCACGCGCGCTGGCACCTCCAGCTCGAGCGTCCAGCCGAACGACCGCTGGTTGATGACGAACACGAGCACGAGCGCGAGACCGATGCCGACGGGAATGGCAAGCACGCCCGCCACCAGCCCCATGACGGCCGTCTGACCCGTCACCAGCCTCCACACCTCGCGCGGCGTGAACCCCTGCGCGCGCAGGATCGCGACCTCGCGGCTGCGCTCGAGCACGAGCGCGGTGAGCGCGCTCAGCACGCCGAGGAAGGCGACGATGGTGGCGAGATGCCGGAGCACGATGGTGACGGCGAACGTGCGGTCGAAGACGGCGAGCGATGCCGTGCGCAGCGCACGGTTGGAACGGATCAGCACGTCCGCGTCCGCTCCCGCCCGCGCCCGCAGCGACGCCACCAGCGCCTCCACGTCGACGCCGGGCGCCGCGTAGAGGCCGAGGGACGAGATCTCGCGATCGTCCCAGAGACGGTCGTAGACGGCGCGGCTCATGAGGACCGTGCCTTCGCTGGAGCCGTAGTCGTAGTAGACGGCGGCGACCGCGAAGTCGTGCTCGCCGCGGTCGGTGCGCAAGCGCACGCGCGATCCGACGTCGAGGTGACGGCGATACGCGAACGGCTCCGAGACCACCACCGCCCCCGCCGCGAGGTCATCGCGCAGCGTGTTCGCGTTCCCCGCCTTGAGGCGGAAGCCGCGATAACCACGCGCGTCGGCGTCGAGGGCGACGAGTTGCACGGCCCCGCCCGGCGACGGCACGCGGACGGCGCGAAGGCGATTCGCGTGCGCCACCCCCGGCGCCGACACGAGGCGCGCGGCCAGCGCGGGATCGAGCGTGGCGTCGGGGCGATTGCTCACGAGGCTCGGGGAGGAGACGTAGACGTCGGCCTGGAGCGAGGCCTCCAGCCATCGCACCACCGTCTCGCGGAAGCTCTGGATCATGATCCCGATCCCGACGGTGGCGGCGACGGCGATGGTGAGCGCCGCCAGCGCCACCGACGTCCGGCTGAGCGTCTGCACGACCGCGCCCGCCGCCATGCGCGCAGGCATGCCGAGCGCGCGCCCGGCCACGGCCCGGATGCCGGCGACGAGGAGGATGGTGGCGACGGGCGTGAGGAGAGCGGCGCCGAGGAGGAAGGCGAACAGCCCGGCGTACGCGGCGGGCATGCCGCCACCGGGCATCCGCAAGATTCCCCACCCGGCGCCGACGGTGACGACGCCGAGGAGGCCGAGCCGCGGCGCCGCGCGCCGCGCGCGTCGCTCGATGACGGAGCGCGCGAGCACCGCGCGCGGCGACGTGACGGTCGCCTCCAGCGCGGGCGCGATGGCGGCGACGACGGTACCGGCGATGCCGAGCGCCACCGCGCGGGCAAGGGCGCCGGGGGAAACCGCGAGGCTGCTCACGGTGATCGTCGCGTAGAGATCGTTGATGGTGCGCGCCACGAGCCGGACGAGCCCGTGGCCGAGAACGATCCCGAGACCGACGCCGAGCAGCGTGGCCACGATACCGATCGCGAGCGCCTCCCCGAGCACGAGGATGAAGACCTCGCGCCGGCCCACACCGAGCGCGCGCAACACGCCGAAGAGCTCCCGCCGCTGGACCACCGAGAACGTCATGGCGTTGTAGACGAGAAACAGTCCGACCACCAGCGCCAGCAAGCTGAGCGCCGACAGATTCACGCGGAACGCGCGCGTCAACTGCTCGACGGCGTCCGCCCGCGCCCGCGCGGAAACGACGTCGACACCCGCGGGCAGCACGGCTCCGATGCGCGCGAGCGTTTCCCGTGCCGCCGCGCCCGGAGCCACGATGAGATCGATCCGGCTCAACCGCCCCCCCATCGATAAGAGCTCCTGCGCGGTGGCGATGTCGGTGAGGAGCAGCGACTCGAACGCCTGCGCGCTCAGCTCGTCCGCCGGCGTGAGCTCGCCCACCACCGTGAGGCGCCGATGCGCGATCCCCACGCGGATCACGAGATCGTCGCCGGCCGCGATGCGGAGCCGTCGCGCGGTGTCGCGCGCGACGAGGACGCTGTTCGGCCGCGTTAACAGGATTGCGAGCGGACGCAACCCGCCGGGCGTCTCCGGGTTACCGAGCGACCGGAAAGGCGGCTCTGCGAAGGGATCGACGCCGAGGAGGTGGAAGGCGACGCCCGGATAGGCGGGCGCGGAGACATCGCGCTCCACCACCGGGGCCGACGGTCGAACGCCCAGCTCCACCCGCAGGCGCCGGTACACGTCTTCGGGCACCCCGGAGGGCCCGCCCACGATGACGTGCGTGGCGCGGCCGGCGATGGTGTCCGCGAAGAGCGCGAAGGCGTCGCGGGCGGTGGTGTTGGCGAGATCGACTGCGAGCACGACCGCGACGCCGAGCGCGATGCCGAGCACGGAAAGTCCGACCTGCCACGGATGGAGCGTGAGCGAGCGCAGACTGGCGCGCCGGAGGATCGACGGCCGGAGAAAGGACGTCATGCCGGCGCGAGGCGGCCATCGCGCAGCACGAGCAAGCGCGAGGCCACGCCCGCCACTTCCGCGCTGTGGGTGGCGGCGATGACCGTCTTCTTCCGCTCACGGCTCAAGCGGGCGAGGAGGGCCAGCACGACGCCCGCCGATTCGCCGTCGAGGTTGCCGGTGGGCTCGTCGGCCAGGATCAGCTCGGGATCGTGCACGAGCGCGCGGGCGACCGCGATCCGCTGCTGCTCACCGCCCGACAGCCGGTCCGGGTACGCGCGCCGGCGGTCGGCGAGCGCGACCTCGTGCAGCAGCGTTTCCGCCTCCGCGCGCGCGGCGGCGCCCGCGCGCCCGATCATCTCGAGCGGAAGGAGAAGGTTCTCGAGGACCGTGAGGGTCGGAATCAGGTTGAAGAACTGGAAGACGAAACCGATGCGATGGCGGCGGAAGCGCGTGCGCTCGCTCTCGGAGAGGAGGGCGACCGCGGTCCCGTCGACCAGGATGTCGCCGGTGGTGGGGGCGTCGATGCCGCTGATGAGGTTGAGCAGCGTCGACTTGCCGGAACCGCTGCGGCCGAGGAGGGCCAGGAACTCACCGCGCGCCACGCTCACGTCCACGCCGCGCAGGACCACGCGCTCGCTCTCGCCTTCGCGATAGACCTTCGTCACGCCGCGGAGCTCGACGAGGGGCGCCAGGTCCATTCATGAGAGTGTGCCAGCTTCCGGCAGCGGCCGCTCGCCCTTGCCGCGCCGGGACGCTGACGGCGCCCGGGATTTCCGCTATGGTCCGGGGCGGGGGGCGGTCCCGAGCGAATGGCCGCGGGAGGTCGCGTGATCTTCGACGAGTTTCGTACCGTCGTGCGTCCGGAGTGGATCGATCACAACCGTCACATGAACATGGGCTATTACCTCGTCGTCTTCGATTACGCCACCGACGCGTTCCTGTCCGCGGTGGGACTCGACGACACCCATCGCCGCGTGGCGCAGGTGACGACGTTCTGCCTGGAAGCGCACATCACCTATCACCGCGAGGTGGGAGCGGGCGACCCTTTGCGGTTCACGACCCTCCTCGTCGCCCACGACGAAAAGCGGATCCACTACTTTCACGCGATGTACCACGCCCATGACGGGTACCTGACCGCCACCAACGAGCTCATGTCGCTGCACGTGAGCGAGCGCACGCGTCGGGGCGCGCCGATGTCCCGCGACATCCTGGAACGGCTCGCGGTGATGCAGGCCGATCACGACACGTTGCCGCGCCCGCCCCAGCTCGGGCGTGTCATCGGCCTCGCGGCGCCGCCCTCCACCAGGACGCGAACGTGAGCACGGCCGAGCGACGTCTTTTCCGTTGCCGCGTCACGAATCGCGGCCTAGACTTCGTGCGTACGCAACCCGTCTCAAGGAGGCAGCATGATGGTGAAGGTGCTGGGTCTCGCGCTGGTGGCATTGCTGGCCATTGCGCCCGTCGCGATGGCGGCAGAGATCGAGGGCAAGATCAAGACCATCGATACCTCCGACCGCACGATCGTGCTCGACGACGGCACGAAGGTCTCGGTGGCCGACGGCGTGTCGATGGACACGCTCAAGGAGGGCACGGATGTGAAAGTGTCCTACGAGGAGCGTGACGGCAAGAACGTCGCCACCAGCGTCGAAGTGAGGTAGCGCCCCACCGCACGGTGGCCATGCCGCCGCGGCGCGGCATGGCCGCCGTCACTCTCGAACGAGCCGCTCTAGACCCGCCGTCGTCAGGAAGCGCGCGATGGTCGTCGACGAGATGATCGTCGTCTCGCCGGGCACGGGGATCTCGAGGACACGGTCGGGCGCGCTCGTGACGCGCGCGGTGCGGTAGCTCTCCACGACGCCGATCAGCGCACCCGTGAGCGCGTCGAACACGCCGCCTCCGCTCGCGCCGTAGCTCACCGACGCATCCACCATGAGCGCGGGGCCCTCGATGGCGGCCTCGCCGCTCTCGGACACGATCTGGCTCACGACCCCGCTCACGAGCGTGAGGCGGCGGCCCCATGGGAAGGCGACCACCCACACGTCGTCGCCGAGCCGCGCCGTGTCCTTCAAGCGCACCCCCGGCAACACGACGTCCTCCGCCTCGAGGACGGCGAGGTCGGAGTCCTCCGACATCGCGATCACCTTCGCCCGGAATCGCTTCTTCTGATCGGGGACGCCGATGTGGATCTCCTGCCGCACCGGCGGGTCGAGGAAATGGCGCGTGGTGAGGATCCAGGACCGGCGCTCCGCGCGGTCGGACGCGAGCACGATTCCGGACGCTGACCGCCGTCCCCCGCCCTCACGCTCGCAGCGAAGCTGCACGGTCGAGGGCAGGATGCGGCGGATGACGTCGTCCCGAGTGGCGAGGCGGGAATTCGCGGAGGCACAACCGCAGAGCACCAGCGCTAGCCCCATCAGGGCGGCTGTCCCCCGTGACGTCGAGGAATGCGCTGCGCTACACCGCAATGTCCGTGATTCTCCCTGAATCCGCGGCGTCTTGCCAACTTCTGGTATGGTCTCTCGCGTGACGATCGCGGCCCTCACCTTCGACGTGTTCGGAACGGTGGTGGACTGGCGGAGCAGCCTCATACGCGAGGGCGAGGCGCTCGGACGGTCCAAGAACCTCGGCCACGTAGACTGGGTGCGCTTGGCCGACGCGTGGCGGGGACTCTACCAGCCGATGCTGGAGCGCGTGCGAACGGGCGAACGTCCGTGGACCCCGCTCGACGACCTCCATCGCGAGAGCCTGGAGCGCCTGCTGCGCGAGTTCCGGATATCCGGTCTCGACGAGGCCGAGATCGACAACCTCAATCGCGCCTGGCATCGTCTCGCCCCTTGGCCGGACAGCGTGGCCGGCCTCACGCGGCTGCGTAGCCGCTTCATCCTCGCCACTCTCTCGAACGGCAATGTGGCGCTGATCGTGAACATGGCCCGCAACGCCGGTCTGCCGTGGGACGCCGTCCTCGGCGCCGAGGTCGCTCGGCACTACAAGCCCCAGCCCGAAGCCTACCTCACGACGGCGCGCCTCCTCGGGCTTCCGCCGGAGCGCTGCATGATGGTGGCGGCCCACAACAACGACCTCGTCGCCGCCCGCGGCTGCGGCTTCCGGACCGCGTTCGTGTCGCGGCCGACGGAGTACGGGCCGGGCCAGAAGACCGATCTGAAGGCCGAGCACGACTTCGACGTCGTCGCGCAGGACTTCGTCGACCTCGCCGCCAAGCTCGGCTGCTAGCCCCCACCTGTCGGCCGGCCCGGCCCCCGGGGTATGCTCGGTGTGACCCATCCCAGGGGGTGCGGAATGCCCGAGAGCGCGCAGCCGGTCCCACCGGGTCCGGCCACCGGGGGGCAGCGGTGGCCTTGACGCCGCCCATCGCGCGAAAGATCCCGAAGGTCGACGTCCTTCACGGCGAGGAGCGGGTCGACGACTACGCGTGGCTCCGCCAGAAGGACGACCCCGAGGTCCTCGCTTATCTTCGCGCCGAGAACGCCTACACCGACGGCGTCACCGGGCCCACGGCGCCGTTCCGGGACGCCCTCTACGCCGAGATGCTCGCGCGCATCAAGGAGGACGACCACACCGTCCCCTACCGGCGGGGCGACTACTTCTATTACTCCCGGACCCAGAAGGGCAAGCAATACCCCATCATGTGCCGGAAGGCGGCGAGCCTCGACGCCCCCGAAGAGGTGATCCTCGAGCTCAACGATCTCGCCGCCGGTCATCCGTTCCTTGCTCTCGGCGCCTTCACGGTGAGCGACGACGGCCGCCGCCTCGCCTACTCCGTCGACTACACGGGGTTCCGCGACTACACGCTCTACGTCAAGGATCTGCGCACGGGACAGCTCGAGCCCGACCGCATCGAGAAGGTCACCGCGGTGGCGTGGGGCGCCGACCCCGGGCTCTTCTTCTACGTGGTGGAGGACCACGCGAAGCGGCCGTACCGGCTCCTCTCGCACGTCCTCGGCGGCGGCGACGATCCTCTTCTCTACGAGGAGGAGGACGAGCTGTTCCGTGTTCACGTGGCGCGCTCGCGGAGCCGAGCCTATCTGTTGGCGGCCGCGGGCAGCTTCACGTCGACGGAAATTCGCTATCTCCCCGCGGCGCGGCCGCACGACGCGTGGAAGCTCATCGCGCCGCGCGAGAAGGATCACGAGTATTCGGTCGACCACGGCGGCGCCTTCTTCTACATCCGCACCAATGGCGACGGTCTCCGGAATTTCCGCCTCGTGCGCGCGCCCGTCGACGATCCCGAGCGCGCCCGCTGGCACGAGCTGGTCCCGCACGACGAGGACGTCATGCTCGAGGACGTGGACGTCTTCGCCGACCACTACGTGCTGCACGCGCGCGAGGACGGGCTGATTCGCCTGCGGGTGACAGAGGTGGGGACGGGCGCCTCGCATCGGATCGAGTTCCCGGAGCCGACGTACGAGGTGTCGCCGGAGCCGAACGCGGAGTTCGTGACCACGCGCTACCGATTCCGCTACCAGTCGCTGATCACGCCGTCGTCCGTGTACGACTACGACATGAACAGCCGCGACCTCCAGCTCCTCAAGCGGACGGAGGTGCTGGGCGGCTACGATCCCGCGCGCTATCGCTCGGAGCGCATCCACGCGGTGGCGCCGGACGGCACGCGCGTGTCGATCTCCACCGTCCATCGCGTGGACGCGCGCGCGGACGGCCCCGGTCCGATGCTGCTCACCGGCTACGGCGCCTACGGTCTTCCCTACCCCGTGACGTTCTCGTCGAGCCGGCTCAGCCTGCTCGACCGCGGCGTCGCCTTCGCCATCGCTCACATCCGCGGCGGCGGCGAGCTCGGCAAGCGCTGGCACGACGCCGGCCGCATGATGCAGAAGCGGAACACGTTCGTCGACTTCATCGCCGCCGCCGAATGCCTGATCGAGCGCGGAGACACCGCCGCCGATCGGCTCGTCATCGAGGGCGGCAGCGCGGGCGGTCTGCTCGTGGGGGCCGTCCTCAACGCGCGCCCGCAGCTCTACACGGCGGCGCTCGTGCGCGTGCCGTTCGTCGACGTCATCAACACCATGCTCGACGAGTCACTGCCGCTCACGGTGGGCGAGTTCGAGGAATGGGGCAATCCGAAGCTGCGTGACCACTACGAGTACATGCGGACGTATTGCCCGTACACGAACGTCGGCCCCCAGCCCTATCCGTCCCTGCTCGTGAAGACGTCGCTCTACGACAGCCAGGTCATGTACTGGGAGCCCGCGAAGTACGTCGCCAAGCTCCGCGCGCTCAAGACCGACGACAATCTCCTCCTGTTCAAGATCAACCTGGAGGCCGGCCACGGCGGCGCCTCCGGCCGTTACGACGCCCTCCGCGAGCTCGCCTTCGACTACGCGTTCCTGCTCACCCACCTCGGCCGCCGCTGACGTACCGCGCCGCGGTGGAGGCGCCTTCGGCCGCGGCCCTGGCGCCAGGACGTCTCCCCGTGGTCGCGCTCACACGAGCGGCCACGGATAGCGCGTGCCGCTCGGATCAGCGGGAAAGCGGCGGCGCCGGAGGAGCGTGCGCGCGCGGACGATGAGCGCTTCCCGCTCGTCCTCGTCGAGGAGGGCGGCGAGATCGTCGGGGAGGCCGGTGTCGAGCAGGCGCGCGAGATCATCGAGCAGCGCGCGCGCGATGGCCTGTCCCGCGAAGTCCCAGATCACCGTGCGAAGCTTGGGCTCGGCGTGGAAGCAGAGCCCGTTGTCGACGGCGCGGATCACGCCGTCGGGGCCGAGCAGGCAATGTCCGCCCTTGCGATCGGCGTTGTTGGCGACCACGTCGAAGAGGCAGAGCTGGCGCAGCCGACGCTCGTGGCCGGGATCCTCGCGCAGCGTGAAGTAGTGCTGGCCGAAATCGGCGTGGACGAAGAGCTGCAGCGACCCGTCGCCGTACGGCCCCGCGCGCGGCACCGTGAGCGGCACCAGGTCCCAGCCGAGCGCTTCCGAGAGCCGATAGGCGGCGATCTCGCGCACGAAGAGACCGGGGCGAAAGTCCCACAGCGCGCGCTCGCCGCGCTGGGGCTTGTAGATGGCGAGGGTGCTGACGCCCGCCAGCGACACCTCGACGAGGAGAGTGGCGTTGCTGCTCGCCGGCATCCGACCCTTCACGCTGATCTCGCCGCGGGCGAGCAGGTCCAGCGGCGACGTCACCCCGACCTCACGTCTGCGTCACGACGTGTCCGTTGCTGCGCGGGCACACGTGGCCCGCGGCGTCCCGCGGTCGGCTGCACATGGGGCAGAGGGGACGTCCGCCCTTCATCAGCTCCCGCGCGCGCTCCACGAACCCCATCGCTTGCGCGGGCGTGATGCGGAAGCGCGCCACCGCCGCCTCCTCGCTCTCCGCCTCCTCGCTCTCCGCCTCCTCGGCGGTGACCTCGTTGGCGATGATCACCACGCGCCCCGACTCCTCGTCGTAGCCGACGGCGATGGCGCCCACGTCCCACGCCGGCTCCATCGGCTCCTCGAGGGGCGGCGCCTCCGCCGCCTTCTCCGGCGTCGACGAGAGCTGCACGAGCAACCCCGCCAGGTAATCGGCGAGCGCGCCCACGTGCTCTTTCTCGACCTTGAGCGTGATGAGCTGCCGGCCTTCCCGCGCCTGGAGGTAGAACACGCGCTGGCCGGGCTGGCCCACGGTGCCGGCGGTGAAGTGCTCGGGGGCGCCGAAGTCGAACGACGCGCTCATGCGTGACGGAGGCTCCGGAGGTCGCCGCTCACGGAGTTGACGGTGAGCACGAGCGGGCCTTCGGGGCGATACGCGATGGCGGTGACGGACGCGGGCGCGATCGCGATGCGCTGGAAGAGATCGAGATGGGCGCCCACGGCGTGGGCGACGGCGGCCTTGATGGGATCGGCATGCGACACCGCCACCAGCGCGCGCCCGCGATGGCGGGCGACGAGGGCGGCGACGGTGGACGCCACGCGCGCCTGCATCTCGGCGAACGACTCGCCGCCTGGAAACCGGAAGCCGCTCGGGTGGCGCTGCACGATCCGCCACTCCGGCGTGCGTCTGAGCCGCGCCAGTGATCGCCCCGTCCACTCTCCCACGTCGAGCTCCGTGAGCCCGGGCGCCACGCGCACGGCGAGGCGGCGGGCGCGTGCGATGGGCGCCGCCGTCTCCCGCGCACGCTCCAGCGGAGACGCGTAGACGGCCGCCACTCCGGCCAGGCGTGCCAGGCGTTGCGCCGCCGCCTCCGCCTCCCGCACGCCCTCCTCGGCGAGATGGAGTCCGCGCGCGCGCCCCGGCAGCACGACACCGGTCGTCCGTGTCCGCGCGTGACGCACGAGCAGGACGAGGGTGGCCGCGCTCTCAGCCCGTCCTCGCTCCCGCCCCATCGGCCACTCCTTATCACACCGAGAGCACGGAGTCGATGCGAGCCGACAGCACGGAATCGATGCCGCGACGCGGACGCGATGACGCGGTGGTGGCGCGCGCGTCAGGCGCGCGCGTGGGCGCGGGCGGCGTGCTGATCGGCGAGCACGTGGGAGACGCAGGCGGTGACGTTGACGGCGGCCGGCACGTGGAGGAACTCGTTGGGGCCGTGGGCGTTCGAGCCGGGACCGAGCACGCCGGTGACGAGGAACTGCGCGCGCGGAAACCGCTCGCCGAGCATGCTCATGAACGGGATCGAGCCCCCCGTGCCCTGGAACATCGCGGGCTGCCCGAAGTGCGCGCGGGAGGCGCGGTGGACGGAGTCGAGGAGCCACTTCTCCATCGCGGGCGCGTCCCAGCCGTCGCCCGGCGTTTCCGCCTCGAACGTCACCTGCGCCCCGTAGGGCGGGTCGGCCTCGAGGACTTCCTTGAGACGACGCGCGGCGCGCACGGCGTCGGTGGTGGGCGGAAGCCGCAGCGAGAGCTTCAGCGACGTGCGCGGACGCAGCACGTTGCCGGCGTCGGCGGGCGCGGGAAGCCCCGCCGCCCCCGTGACGGAGAGCGCGGGCCGCCACGTGCTGTTGAGCAACAGCTCGAGCGGATCGTCGTGCACGGGACGCATGCCGGGCACGAGGGGAAGGCGCCCTGCCACCTCGTGGCCCACCACCTTCGCCACCTCGCGCGCCTGGTCGAGGCGCGCGGGCGGGATCTCGGCGTGCAAGTCGGAGAGAAGGATGTCGCCCGTGCTCGCGTCCTCGATGCGTCCGAGCAACCGGCGCGCGATGCGGAAGCTCGAGGCCACGATGCCGCTGGAGCCGGAATGAACGCCCTCGGCGAGCACGTCGACGGTGAGGACGCCGTTCACGACGCCGCGCAGCGAAGTCGTCGCCCACAGCTGGTCGTAGTTGCCGCAGCCGGAGTCGAGACAGACGACGAGCGCGGGCGTTCCCAGCCGTCCCGCGAGCGCATCGACATAGACGGGGAGGTCGTAACTGCCGCTCTCCTCGCAGGCCTCGATGAGCACCACGCACCGCGGATGGGGAACGCCCTGCGACTGGAGCGCCTCGATGGCGGTGAGGGCGGCGAACGTGGCATAACCGTCGTCGCCGGCGCCGCGACCATAGAGACGATCGCCCTCGCGCACGGGCGTCCACGCCCCGCGGTCCTCCGCCCATCCCGTCATCTCGGGTTGCTTGTCGCAGTGGCCATAGAGGAGCACGGTGGTGTCGCCGTGGCCGGGGACTTCGGCCACGATCAGGGGCGTTCGCTCCGGCAACCGCATCACCTCCACGCGCAGCCCTTCGATCGGTCGCGCGCGACACCATTGCTCGAGGAGCGCGACCGCGCGATCGAGATGGCCGTGCGCGCGCCAGGCGGCGTCGAACATCGGCGACTTGGCGGGAATGCGGATGTAGTCCGTGAGGACGGGGAGGATCGCGCGCTCCCAGCGGTCGCGGACGAACGTGCGCAGGGCGGCCGCGTCGACCGACATGGCGTCCGCGATCAGGACGCCAGACGCAGACCGGAGCGGATCTCGAAGAGCTCCTGCTCGAGGAGCGAGGCGTTTGCGATGCGCACCATCTTGCCGCAGTAGAAACAGTGGATGAAGGCGGGTTCGCGCCCGACGAAGGTGCTGCCGCACTTGGCGCAGCGGTCGGAGGCGTCATCCACGAACCGCTTGGCGGCGCGCTTCAGCACGCGCTCGGGGGTGAGGGGCAGCACGATGAGCACGGCGCGCCCCTTGGGGCGACGCGCCTTCTTCGACCGTCCCGTACCGGCAGCGAGCGATGCCATACGGGCGGTCATTGTACATCGGTCGGCGATGGGTAAAAGATTTCTCGGTCGGGCCGAACGGCGGGGACGGCTACGACAGCATCAGCTCGGCCCAGCCCACCGTGTCGATGAGCTGATCGACCTCGGCGCGTGTTCGCCGCTCGACGCGGCGGCGGCGCCGCGGGGCACCTTCGCCCGGTGATTGATAGCGCCGGAGACGCCGGTCGCGGATCACCTCCACGTCGTCCTGCTTGGCGAACGCCTGGCGCAGCAGCTCGAAGAGCGACTCGCGGGAGCGATCGACGATGATGAGGCGCCGCCGCACGTTCGCCCGCGATGCAACGGGAACGCCACACCCAAACGCCACGTTTGCCGGAGAGATACCACGCGTGAACCTGTCAAGCCGCCAACAGCGACGTCAGGAGCGATCGGAATCGATCACGTCTGCAGCGCGCGCCACACGCGTTCGGCGCGAAGCGGCATGTCGAGATGCCGGACGTGAAACGGCGCCAGCGCATCCACCACGGCGTTGACGATGGCCGGCGTGGAGCCGATGGTAGCCGCTTCACCGATGCCCTTGGCGCCCATCGGATTGAAGGGGGTCCGGGTGACGGTAGCGTCGGTCACGAACGATGGAAGGTCGGTCGCGCGCGGCACCGCGTAGTCCATGAGGGAGCCCGTGAGGAGCTGGCCGTCGGCGGCGAAGACGACCTCCTCCAGCAGCGCCTGCGCGATCCCTTGCGCGAGACCACCGTGGACCTGCCCCGCCACCAGATTCGGGGTGATCCGCACGCCGCAGTCGTCGACGGAGACGAAGCGGCGCACCGTCACGTGCCCGGTGGCGCGGTCGATCTCGACCACGGCCACGTGGGCGCCGAAGGGATACACGAGCTGAGGGGGACGGAAGAAGTCGGTGGCCTCCAGCCCTGACTCCAGGCCGGCCGGCAGCGCGCCCCCGTAAGCGGTGGCCGCGATCTGCGCGAGCGTCAGCGCGCTCTTCGGGGAGCCCTTGACCTGATAGCGGCCGTCGTCGAGGACGACGTCGTCGGCCGCGGCCTCCAGCATATGGGCCGCGACGCGGCGTGCCTTCTCCTGCACCTTCACGGCGGCGCCGAGGATGGCGGAGCCGCCCACGGCGAGGCTGCGGCTCCCGCCGGTCCCGTTGCCCATCGGGATGGCGGCGGTGTCACCGTGACGGACCACGATCTTGTCGAAGTCCACTCCGAGCTGATCGGCGATGATCTGCGCGAACGTCGTCTCGTGTCCTTGACCGTGCGCCGACGTTCCCGTGTAGGCGGTGACGGTGCCGCCCGGCTCCACGCGCACCACCGCGCTCTCGAAGGGGCCGAAGCCACACATCTCGACGTAGCACGCCATCCCGATGCCGAGCAGCGGCGTATCCGCCCGCTGGCGCCGCTCGCGCTGCTCCGTGCGCAGCTTTCCATACTCGGCGACGTCGAGGGCCTTGGTGAGCGCGCGATCGTACTCGCCGCTGTCGTAGTGCTGTCCCGTCGGCGCCTGATACGGGAAGGCGTCAGGCGGGATGAAGTTCCGCCGTCGCACCGTTTCCGGAGCCCGCCCCAGCTCGGCGGCGATGACGTCGACGATGCGCTCGATGTAGTACGCCGCCTCCGGCCGCCCCGCGCCGCGATAGGCGGCGACGGGCGTGCTGTTCGTGAAGACACACGTGGCCTTGAGGTCGAGATGGGGGATGCGATACACGCCCACGCCCATCATGAGCGTGAGCTCGGGGATGAACGTGAAGATCGGGTAGGCGCCGATGTCGGCCGTGACCCGCAGGCGGAGGGCGGTGATGGCGCCGTCGTCCTCCACTGCCGCTTCGACGTCGGCGACCTGCGCGCGTCCGTGCGTGGTCGTCATCATGTGCTCGAGCCGCGTCTCCGTCCAGCGCACGGGAATGTGGTGGACGCGGGCGATGACGGCGAGGGTGGCGTCCTCCGGATAGAGGCCGAACTTGACACCGAAGCCGCCACCCACCTCGGGCGCGATGACGCGCACGAGATTCTGCGGGAGGCCGAGCGCGGTCGCGATGTCGTTGCGCAGCACGTGCGGCGCCTGGTTGGTGGCCCACACCACGATGCCGCCGGTGGCGGGATCGGGAGCGGCGAGGACGGCGCGGCCCTCCATGGGCACGCCCGACAGGCGCTGGCTGATCATGCGTTGGCGGACGACACGGCGCGCGCGCGCGAAGGCGGCGTCGGGATCGCCGGCGCGGATCTCCTTCACGTGCTCGACGTTGCCGGGCGCGTCGTCGTGCAGGAGGGGCGCGCTCTTCTCGAGGGCGGCGAAGGCGTCGGCGACGGCGGGCAATGGCTCCCAGTCCACGACGACGTCGGCGGCGGCATCGGCGGCGAGCGCTTCCGACGTGGCGACGACGGCCGCCACCGCCTCCCCCACGTGGCGCACGCGTCCTAGTGACAGCGGGCAATGCCGACGCCCCGCGCTCACCTCGCCGTCGCTGGGGCCGCCTCCCTCACCGCCGCCGCCGAGCGGCACCGGCGCCGTGTGGCGCCGGATGTCCTCTCCGGTGAGGACCAGCCTCACGCCCTCGCGCGCGCGCGCCGCGCTCGTGTCGATGGACCGGATGCGCGCGTGCGCGTGCGGGCTGCGCACGAAGGCGACGTGGTGGAGACCGGGAACACCGATGTCACCCACGTACGCGGAGCGGCCCGTGACCAGCCGCGGATCTTCTTTGCGCCGGACTTCGGCGCCCATGAGGCGAGGCGTGCTCATGCTCGTTCCTTTCATGATGCGCGATTCAGCGGTCGAGGATCGCCACCGCGCGCGTCCAGCCGGCGGACGCACCGCGGATCTTCACCGGGCCCTGGACCCTCCTCACGGGCTTCGTCGTCGACGATCTTACCGGAAAGGAGCGGCGCCCGCGGGGAGACGGAAGGCGGGTCGGCTACAGCGCGTCGAAGGTACCGCGGACACGGAACATCAGGCTGTGACCGGACTGATCGGTGGCGGGGGGAAGGTTTTCTCGACTCTCGGGAAGCCACGAATGGCTCTTCGCCTTGAAATACTGGAATTGTAGGTTGTCCGGCTTGCCGGGCTCGGTCTCCGGCGTGTACGTGTACGTCAAGCCCACGTTGAGGTCCACGGTGTCGGTCAGTCGTTTCGCGTACTGAAAATCGAGATACGCAAACAGACTGACGGCCTTGCTGGGAGTGCCAAGCTTTGCGAGGTCGGGCTTCGCCAGTCCCGCCACCGTCCCCGCGAAGCCGGAGTCGCGCGTGAATTTCGAATAGTGCGCGCCGAGGCCGGGAACGGTGACGTCGAAGAACACGCCCTTGGGAACGGCCTGGAGGCCGCCGATGAACAGCTCCCGATCGGGGAGGGCGGCGATCTGGGCAGGCAGGATATCGTCGAGGGCGCCGAGCACCGGACGCCGCAATGGCAAGAGCGAGCTGGCGCTGAGCTTCACCACCGAGAGCGGGATGCCCGCCTTCACGATCGCCGACGCATCGAAGCTCATGTGGGCCAGCATGTCCTCCACATCCTTGCGCCCGATGTTGCCGTCCTTGGCCAGACGGGCCACCGCCTTCGACAGATAGTCGGCGTCGTAGTGGAGGTTGAGCTGGAAGTTCGCGCGGAAGACCTTGTACGCGGTCGCGTATCCGCGGACCCCGATCTCCGACGTGCTGAGGCTGGTGCTGGTGATGGTGATCGGGATCTCGGTGGGGGAATCGAACTGCCGCGGATACGGAGTGCCGAGCTCCAGCGTGCCCTTCGCCTTCCCCTTCAGCGTGAGCGTCTCGTGGTCGAGCGAGAACTCGGTGTCCTGGAGCCGCAGCGCCAGGCTGCGATTGGTGAGAGCGATCCCGGGATCCGGCGCCGGCCGCCGCGCGTCGTCCTCGCGCCCGCCCGGGAGCTGGGCGGGGGATGGCTGCGTGAAGTTGCTCTCCTCCTTTTTCTCCTGCGGCCAGTTGGACGAATCGTAGATGTCCTTGAGGAATCCGAGCACTTTCCCGGCGACGTGGGAGGCGTCGAGCGCGAAGTTGAGCGCCTGGTCGGCGCCGTCGGGAAATTCGGTCTCGAGATTCCGCAGAATGCCGGCGAGATCTCCCCCGGTCGGGAGACGGAGGCCCTTTCCGAGCGGCCCCGGAATGCGTCCTCGCGGATGGCCCATCAGAACTGCTCTGGCGCCACAGGAACGTATCTCGAACCGTGGGCACAGTCAATCGGCGCGGCGCCGGCGATCGCCACCGCCGCGGGCGACGCGGCTAGCGGCGCACGCCCGGCGGCGCCGGCAGCAGACCGAACGCGCGCTCGATGGCGAGGCCGATGGCGAGCAGGCGCCGGTCCGTGCCCGACGCCCCATCCAGCTCGAGCCCGACGGGCAACCCATCGCGCGTGAGGCCGATAGGAATGCTGAGCCCGGGCAGTCCGGCGTTGCTGCCGGGATCGGTGTTCCGGATGAACGTCGGAAACGTCGGGACCTGGGCGCCATTGAGCTCCACCGTCTGATCGTGACCGATCGGCCGCGCGGGAAGGATGGTGGTCGGAAACACGAGCGCGGCGACACCGTTGCGCCGGAAGTAGTTGCGATAGGCCTCCTCGAGGGCGGGACGGCGCGCGGAGAGAATCGCCTGGTACACGGACGCCGGCACCGCGCCCGGTCCCGACAGCGTCTGCAGCACGCCCTTCACGTCGGGGCTCGCCACCGCATCGATGAGCGCACGGAAGGAGACGCCGGGGGCGTTGGCGGCGAGGTACAGGGGCAGATCGCGGTTGGCCTCGTAGAACACGAGCGGGAAGCTCACCGCCTCGTTGAGGGCGGCGAGGTCGGCGATGTCATCCTCCACCAGCACCGCGCCCGCGCCCTGGAGCGCGCGCAGCGCGTTGTCGACGACCACGGCCAGCGCGGCGTCGAGGTTCGTGAAGAAATTCTTGCGCGCGACACCGAGGCGCAGGCCGGCGAGCCGTTCGGGACGGAGCACCGTGCTCTCACCGGCGATGACCGCGTCGAGCAGGGCCACGTCCGCCACCGACCGCGCCATCGGTCCCGGCGTGTCGCGCGTGTGCGAGAGCGGCACCACCGACGTGACGTGAGCGGCGTCGAAGGTGCCGGGATAGCGCCCGACGGTGGGACGGAATCCGACGATCCCGCACAGCGCCGCCGGAATCCGGGTGGAGCCGCCGGTGTCGGTACCGAGACTGGCGGGCGCGATGCGTGCGGCCACGGCGGCGCCGTTGCCGCCGCTGCTGCCACCCGCGATCAGCGACGGCGCATACGGATTGCGGACGGGACCGAAGGCGGCGTTGTTGCTCGTGATGCCGAACGCCAGCTCGTGCATGTTCGTCTTCGCGAAGAGAGCGGCGCCCGCGCGGATGCAGGCGGCCACGACCTCGGCGTCCCGCTGCGGGCGGTTGCGGGCGAGCCCGCGCGTGGCGGCGGAGGTCGTGAGCGCGACCGTGTTGATGTTGTCCTTCACGAGGAGGGGGAGCCCGTGCAGCGGACCGAGCCGGCGGCCCTGCGCGCGGGCGACGTCGGCCGCGCGCGCCGCCTCCAGGAGCTTGGCGGCTTCCATCGAGATCAACGCGTTGAGCGAGCTGAGCGCGCCCGCCTGCGCGATCAACCGCTCGGCGTAGCGCTCCGCGCTGAGATCGCCGGTGCGCATGGCCGCGATCGCTTGCGTCGCCGTGAGCTCCAGAGGATCGATGGGCGGGGCGGGTGGGGGCGACGCCGCTCTCGTACAGCCGGCCGTGATCCAGCCACCGCCGGCGAACGCACCGGTGGCGGCCAGACCTCGAAGGAAATCACGCCGGTGAAGCGTCGACCGCCTGATCAGATGCGCCTCGCCCCTCGCACGAAGAGACGCCGTGGGACTGCCGAAACGTGGCGGAATGATGTGCCGTCGCTCGAACGCTGTCAAGCCGCTGAACTGGTTCCGCCGCCGGCGGCGGTGAACAACCGTCGGGGCCCGGACGGTGGGCGCGGGCGTGGCGCTGGTCCCCGCGGGCGGCTCACGCGCAGGGGAGTGTTGACCGCACTCACGACGGCGCCGAGAATGGCATGTAACCACGCTCATCACGGGAGGACGTCATGTGGGGGACTTCGCGAGCTAAGCTGGTCATGCCGACGGCGGAGACCGCGCTCAGAGGCCGTGCGGAGAAGATGCCGGTGCCCGCCGCTCATTTCGTCAACGGGCGCCCGCTGGCGCCGCCGTTCCCCGCCGGTCTCGAGCGCGCGATGTTCGGTCTCGGTTGCTTCTGGGGCGCCGAACGGAAGTACTGGACGGTGCCCGGCGTGTTCACTACCGCGGCCGGCTACGCGGGCGGCCTCACGCCGAACCCCACGTACGAAGAGGTGTGTAGCGGCCGCACCGGTCACAACGAAGTCGTGCAGGTCGTATTCGATCCCCGCGCCGTCGACTACGGGACACTGCTCAAGATCTTCTGGGAGAGCCACGATCCCACGCAGGGCATGCGGCAGGGCAACGACGTCGGGACGCAGTACCGCTCCGGAATCTACGTGTACGGACCCGAGCAGCGTCGTCTCGCGGGAGCCTCACGCGACGCCTACCAGCGCGTCCTGACGGCCGCCGGCTATGGGCCCCTCACCACCGAGATCCTGGACGCGCCGGAGTTCTACTACGCGGAGGCGTATCACCAGCAGTACTTGGCGAAGAATCCGAACGGATACTGCGGCCTCGGCGGCACCGGCCTCGCGTGTCCGGCCGGGCTCGCCGAGGCAGCGGAGGGAAGCGGGCGCTAAACGCCTGAGCTCTTCGGCCGGCGATACCGGCGAAGCGCCAGGCCCACGAGCCCGGACCCGAGAAGCGCCAGCGTCGTCGGCTCGGGCACGCCCGCCGGCGGCGGCGTCGGGCCTCCATCCGGAGGCGGAACCGGGGCGAGCGACAGATCGAACCAGATGTGGTGGTTCTGGACGATCCCCGAGATGCCGTTCTGCAGCGACCCCTGGAGAACCTTCCCGTTCTGGTTGCCGTCGCCGAAGCCGACGGCGGCCGGGTTGCCGCCGAAGCCGCCGCTGCCGCCGCTCGCGTCACCGGTCTCCCACGTCATGCCCTTGTAGAAGAAGCCGATGTTGCCCTCCCCCGCCGGGACCGTGAAGCCGGGGCCCCGGACGACGAGCTGGAAGGCATTGAGCTTGTCGTCGTGGGAGTCGAAGTAGCCGACGTTGTCCCACGTGACGATGATCTCGTTCGCAATGTCCGTGCGCAGATGCATCACGCCGCTGAGGGCACCCCGCGTGTCGACGTCCGCGAAGAACGGGCTGATGATCGGCTGCGCCGCGCCCTGCGGTCCGGACGGGGTGAAGGCCGCGAGGCCCGAATTGGGCCCCAGCGTGATGTTGCCGTTGTTGTTCGCCGAGAACACCGTGTACGTGTTGCCGAAGAACGGGAGCGAGAACCCGAGAGAAATGTTCTGCTGGAACCCGTCATCGTTGCGGCCCGTAGCGAGACCGACATTGGCAGCGCTGCCGCCACCGTTGGTCACCACTACCGCCCCGATGCCGCCCCCGATGAGATCGGTGTAATACGTGGTCGACGGAATCAGCGCGCTATTGGGAATGATGTCGACAACGGCCTGGGCGGGCACTGTCGCCGCCAGGAGCAATGCAGTAAAGCCGAGGACCCCGAGCACTTTCGTGACTCTCATAAGAGGCGTCTCCCTGTTCGCAATGTTCGCCGACGAAGCGACTGTTGGAAAACCGTGCATAGAACGCGCCGACCTTGTAAATACAGGGGAAAATGCTTTGGTACGACCAATTGGACGCGGTATCTGAAAACTTTCCCGACGGCGCTCTAAGGGCGGGGCGAGCGAGGGATTACTCCGGATTGCGGCGGGACCGACGCTCAGTGCGCCGGCCCCGCCGTGATGGCACGGAACGATCGTCGGCTAGATCGTCACCGTTTCGGCCGGCGGTACCGGCGAAGCGCCAGTCCGAGCAAGCCTGAGCCGACCAGCGCGATCGTTGCCGGCTCCGGCACCCCCGCCGGGGGCGGAGTGACGCCATCCGGAGGCGGAATGGGCGCCAGCGAGAGATCGAACCAGATGTGGTGGTTCTGGACGATCCCCGAGATGCCGTTCTGCAGCGACCCCTGAAGCACTTTCCCGTTTTGCTGGCCGTCGCCGAAGCCGACGGCGGCCGGGTTGCCGCCGAAGCCGCCGCTACCGCCGCTCGCGTCACCGGTCTCCCACGTCATGTTCTTGTAGAAGAAGCCGATGTTGCCCTCCCCCGCCGGGACCGTGAAGCCGGGGCCCCGGACGACGAGCTGGAAGGCATTGAGCTTGTCGTCGTGGGAGTTGAAATAGCCAACGTTGTCCCACGTGACGATGATCTCGTTCGCAATGTCGGTTCGTAGATGCATCAGGCCGCTGCCCGCGCCCCGCGTGTCGACGTCTGCGAAGAACGGGCTGATGATCGGCTGCGTCGCGCCCTGCGGTCCGGCCGGGGTGAACGCCGCGAGACCCGAATTGGGCCCCAACGTGATGTTGCCGTTGTTGTTGGCGGAGAACGCGGTGTACGTGTTGCCGAAGAAGGGGAGCGAGAACCCCAGGGCAATGTTCTGCTGAAAACCGTCGTCGTTGCGACCGGACGGATCTCCGACGTTGGCGGCGCTGCCACCCCCGTTGGTCACCACCACGGGTCCGATCCCGCCACCGATCTGGTCGGTGTAGTACGTCGTCGACGGGATCAGCGCACTGTTCGGAATGATGTCGACGACGGCGCCGGCCGGGACCGCCCAGCCGACGACGAGGACGGTGAACGCAATGAACCCGAGACTCTTCCTTTTACCCATGCAGCCTCCCCTCGCGATGTGACGACCACCCTCGACGACTGCCGTGAATTGCGACGCGCGCCGCAGGCGTGCATTCCGTGGGCCCGCCAGAACGCTATGCGGGCGATTTCGAGAACTTTTCCGACAGAAGTGGCCTCGTTCGGAAAGTTCTCCGACGTATTTGCCTTCGTGCTACGTCCAGGGCCCCGTCGAGCCCCAGCGATCGAGGAAACAGGTCTCCGAAATCGGCTTGCGAACGCTTCCGCCGAAGCTTCCCTGTGGATAACCGAGTGGAATGCAGAAGTGGAAGGCGACCTCTTTTGGAATTTTGAACATCGCGTTGAAACGATCCATGACCTTCGCGTGTAAAGTTGTCGGCACCGATCCGACGCCGAGCGCCCTCGCCGCCAGCATGAGGTTCTGTGCGGCCGGAATGACCGAGTTGGCGGTGCCGGGAGGAAGCGCGAGCGCGAAGACGACGCACGGCACCTGCCCCATGGTCTCCGCGAGGCCCATCGCCGACCGATAGTTTTTGTTGTCGGCCGGGATGTCCTCGGGCTTCGTCCAGCCGTGCTCGTCGAAGCGCTTGGCCCACCACGCCTCCCGGTACAGCTTCCCGAACTCCGCGATCTGCGCCCGGTCCGTGACCACCAGGAAGCGCGCGATCTGGCGATTGCCGCCGTTGGGCGCCTTCATGGCCGCGTCCAGGATGAGGCCGAGATCGGCAGCCGGGATGGGATCGGGCTTGAAGCGGCGGATCGCCCGCTGCGTGCTCATCGCCTCCCCCACGGGCATGCGGAGACGGTCGAAGCTCATCGCGTGTCCTCCTCGGTCAGCGATCGGAGATGTCAGGAAACGGCGCGGCGCCTAGTGCTCACGTAGTCGACGAGGACGTACTCGCCGAGGCGCTCCGGTGTCGTGAAGAACGCGCGCCCGCGGTTGATGCGCGCCATCTCCTCCACGAAGGCGGTGAGCCACGAGGAGCGCTCCAACATGAACGTGTTGATCGTGATGTTCTCGCGCGTGCACCGTTGCACTTCTTTCAGCGTCTCCTGCACCGTCCGTCGCGTGGCCGGGTAGGAGAAGTCCGCGACCCCGTTTTCCAGGTGCGCGGTGGGCTCGCCGTCGGTGACCATCAGGATCTGACGATTGCCGCCGCGGTGCCGGGCCAGGAGCTGCCGCGCGAGGGCGAAGCCCGCGTGCATGTTCGTGCCCATGCTCCACTCGCTCCACGAGAGCGTGGGGAGCTGGGCGGGCGTGAACTCGCGTGCGTAGAGCGAGAAGCCGATGATGTAGAGCGCATCGCGCGGAAACTGCGCGCGCACGAGCGCGCTCAGCGCGAGCGCCATCTTCTTCGCGGGCAGGAAGTAGCCGTTGTTGAGCATGGAGCGGCTCATGTCGAGCATGACCACGGTGGCCGCCTGCGTCCGGAGCTCCGTGCGATATACCTCGAAGTCGTCGGGAACGAGGCGGAGCGGCGTGCCGGGCCCGCCGCGCTCGACCGCGTTCATCACCGTGTCCTTGAGGTCGAGCAGGAAGGGATCGCCGAACTCGTACGCCTTCGTCTCGTCCGTCTGATCGCCGCCGACCCCTCGCCGGTTGATGGCGTGGCCGCCGCTGCGGTCGCGCTTCAGCCGCGCGAAGATATCGGCGAGCGCCTTGTCGGCGATCTTGCGGATGGCGCGCGCGGTGAGCTTGAGCTCGTCACCCTCGCGTTCCAGGTAGCCCGCCTCTTCCAGCTTTTTCGCCAGCTCGCGGAGGCGTTCGAGGTCGCGCGCCGCCTCCGGTCCCGCCAGCTTCTCCACGCGCTCGGGGTCGATGGCCTGGAGGTCGGCGGCGTCCCGCACCGCGCGCAGCTCGCGCTCGAGGCGATCCATCTGCCCGAGCTCGTCCATGAGCTGCATCGCCTGCTCGAGATCGACCGCCTCGTCGCCGCGGAACGGGTAGCGGCGCGACATCTCGTCGAGAGGCATGAGATCGCCGAGGTGCATGGCGAGCTGGGAGAGCGCCGCCTCCAGCCGCTCGTCCTGGAGGAAGAGCGACCGCATCATCTCGTCGAGCTGTCCCCGCTGCTCCGGCGACAGGCTTTGCAGCAGCGACTGCATGGCCGCCATCCGCTGGCCCAGCTGCTCGAGGAGGTCGTCGAGGCTCTCGGCGCCCGGGAAGTGCTGGCCCCACTTCTGCTTGAACGCCTCGAAGTCGGGCTCACCGCCGTCCGCTTTCTCCCGCAGCATCCGGTTGAGGTCCTGCACCATCTCGCGGAGCCGGCGGAGATCCTCCGGGGTCATGTTCTGGAGCGACTGCTGCATGCCCTGCATGAACGGCTTGAGCATGTGCTGACGGAGCGACGCCAGCAGCTCGTCGAAGAGCCGCTTCGCCTCGGGATCGACGAACTCGTACTGCTGGAGCTCGCGCAGGCGGCCGGCGGCGTCGGGCGGGATACGGTCGAAGGCGGCCTGGCGCCGCGTGCGCTCCCGTCCGTCGGGCATGCGCTCGATTCCCGCGCGCTCGGTGCGAACGACGTCTTCGAGCTTTTTCTCGATGTCCTCGAAGCTCGAGCCGAGGTCGAAGCGATCGAGCCGCTGCTGCCGCCGCCGCCGGAGCTGCTCCATGATCTCCTTGAGGCCGCGCATGGGCGCGCCCTGGGGCGGCCGCATCCCCTCGCCGAGCAGACGCCGCAGCGCGCTCCGGAGATCGCCGTAGCCGAGGATGTCGTCCGCGATCTCGTCGAGCACCTCGTCGGCGTCGAGATCGGGAAGCTGCTGGGAGCCGTCCCAGCGCGAATAGCGGAAGAACACCGTCAGCTTCGGTAGCGCGCGGCGCCGGCGCGAACGTCCTTGTTGAGCTTGCGGCTCAGGTGCAGCCCTTCGAGCACGAACTCGATGGCGGCGGCGACGCTGGCGGGATCGCTCGCGCCCAGCTTGGCGGCGGCCCCCCGCAAGGCGGGAACGGCCGCCACCTGGCGCACATACTCCGCGGACGGCATGGTGTCGGCGGCGTCGACGGCGAAGCCGCCCTGGAACGCGCCCACCACGGGCTCCAGCTCCGCCATCTTGAAGCTGCGGTTGAAGACGTTGAGGACCGCGCGCTGGAGGAGCTTGGCGAGGATCTTGTCCTCGCCGGTGTCGCCGAGCGTCTCCAGCTCGATCTTGCCGTTGGTGGAGGCGGCGAGCGCCCCGAGATCGCTCACGCGCGGCGCCGCCTCCCGCTCCCCCAGCCGGATGGCGCGCTTGAGCGCGGAGGAGAGGAGGTTCTCGTAGTTGCAGATGGTGACGCGCACGGAGACGCCCGAGCGCTGGCTGATCTCCGACGAGCCACGGGCGAGATGCGTGAGCTCGGCCACCACCTGCTTCATGTAGTCCGCGCTGTGGACCTCGCAGCCGTCGGCGGCGAACGCCGTCCGCTCCGCCTCCATGATGGCGATCTCGTCATCGAGGCGCTTCGGGTAGTGCGTGCGGATCTGGGAGCCGAACCGATCCTTGAGGGGCGTGATGATGCGGCCGCGGTTGGTGTAGTCCTCGGGGTTAGCGCTCGCCACCACGTAGACGTCGAGGGGGAGGCGCACCTTGTAGCCGCGGATCTGGACGTCGCGCTCCTCCATGATGTTGAGGAGACCGACCTGGATCCGCTCCGCGAGGTCGGGCAGCTCGTTGAGCGCGAAAATTCCCCGATGCGTGCGCGGCAGCAACCCGTAGTGGATGGTGAGCTCGTCGGAGAGATAGCGCCCCTCCGCGACCTTGATGGGATCGACCTCGCCGATGAGATCGGCGATCGTGATGTCGGGCGTGGCCAGCTTCTCGCCGTAGCGTCGGTCGCGCGGGATCCACGCGATCTCCACCGCGTCGCGCTTCTCGTCGAGGCGCTGCTGGCAGGCCCGGCAGATGGGAGCGAGAGGATCGTCGTTGATCTCGCAGCCGGCGACGGCGGGAAGGAGCGGATCGAGCAGCCCGACGAGGAGGCGCGCGATGCGGGTCTTGGCCTGGCCGCGCTCGCCGAGGAAGATGATGTCCTGCCCGCTCAGGATGGCGTTCTCGATCTGGGGCACGACGCTCTCGTCGTACCCGACGATGCCCGGCAGGAACGATTCACCGCGCTTGAGCCGCGCGATCAGATTGTCGCGCAGCTCCTGCTTGACCGACTTCCGCTGGTAGCCGCTTTCGCGCAGCTCCCCGACCGTGCGCGCATTCGACATGAGCGATTTCCAGGGGCCACTATGCGGCCTGCCATCGGGGGTGTCAACCGCGGCGCGTAGTTTTTGGGTGTGGGAGACGCCGCGCTCTATGATCGGAGCAGGCGCGGTGCCGGTTGCGATGCGGGCGTTCCGGCGCCCTCTCCCGTCCCGCTCGCTCTACTCGTCGAACGGGAGGAGAACTATGGTGCGCGTCGCCTTTCCGGGAGGTACGGGGGACGTCGGTCCCGGCCGCACCCGCGCGGTGCGGGCGGGAGTCCTGTTCTTCGTCCTCTTCCTGATCCTCTACATGTCCGCCACCGTCGTCCCCGCCGGCCACGTGGGCGTGCAGGATTTCTTCGGCACCGTGTCGGATCGCGTCCTCGCGCCCGGCATCAATCTCGTGGTGCCGGGCACGCGCGTGATCAAGTTCAGCGTGCAGACGCGCGAGATCAAGGAGACGGCGGCGGTGCCGACGTCCGAAGGGCTGATCGTGAACCTCGACGTCTCCCTGCTCTTCCGGATGCAGCCGGACGCCGCCGCCCGTGTCTACAAGACGATCGGCCGTCAGTTCGAGGCGGTGGTGATCGACCCCCAGCTTCGATCGGTGATCCGCGACGTCACCGCCGAGTACGAGGCGAAGTTCCTCTATTCCGGCTCGCGCGAGGTCGTGGCCCAGAACATGTTCAAGCACATGCGGGCGGCGCTGGCCCCGCGCGGGATCGAGGCGGAGCAGGTGCTCCTGCGCGCCGTCCAGCTCCCGCCCCTGCTCACCGCCGCCATCCAGGAGAAGCTGCAAGCCGAGCAGCAGGCGCAGCGCATGCGCTTCGTCCTCGACCGCGAGCGCCAGGAGGCCGAGCGCAAGCGCGTGGAGGCGCAGGGCATCGCCGACTTCCAGGGCATCGTGGCCAAGGGCATCAGCGCCGAGCTCCTCAAGTGGAAGGCGATCGAGGTCGCGCACGAGCTGTCGAAGAGCCCGAACGCGAAGATCATCGTGCTCGGCGACAAGAGCGGACTGCCGATCATCCTCAGCGACAAATAGCGACGCCGGCCGTCCGCCCGACGCGGGGGCGGGCGGGCTGCTAGACTGCGTTCGATGGTCGCCGAGGCCCCGTCACCGATCGACTACCCGTGGGAAGACACCCCGCCCCCCGGCGGCACGGTGACAGTGGCGCCGGGAACGCGCTGGCTCCGCATGCCCCTGCCCTTCCAGCTCGACCACATCAACCTCTGGCTCCTCGACGACGGCGAGGGCGTGGCCGCCGTCGACACCGGGGTCGCCCTTCCCGCCACGCGGGAGCTGTGGGAAGCGCTCTTCGCGGGCGAGCTCGCCGGCCGCCGCCTCACGCGCGTGCTCGTCACCCACTTCCATCCCGATCACATCGGCAACGCGGAATGGTTGGCGGCGCGGTTCGGCGTCGACCTCTGGTGCGCGCGCACGGAGTGGTTCGCCGCGCAGTACGCGCGCCGGAGCCGGGGACCGGCCGATCTCGAGGCGCGCCTCGAGCACTACCGGCGCCACGGCATCCGGGACGACGCGCTCGCCGGCCTCCGCGAGCGCGGCAATCATTACCCGGGACTGGTCCCGGCCCTGCCGCATCGCTTCCGGTCGCTGCGCGACGGCGACTCCGTGTGGATCGGCGGCCACCGGTGGCGCGTCATGACCGTGGAGGGCCACACGCCCGAGCACGTCTGTCTCTGGAGCGCGGAGACGCAGGTCCTGATCTCCGGTGACGAGATCCTGCCCAAGATCACCACCAACATCAGCGTGTGGGCGGAGGAGCCATACGCGAATCCGCTGCGGCGCTACCTCGACTCCCTCGCGCGCTTTCAGCCCCTCACCGACGACGCGCTCGTGCTTCCGTCCCACGGCCTGCCCTTCCGCGGACTCCACGCGCGTCTCGACGCCCTCCGCCGGCATCACGAGACGCGCCTGGCGGAGACGGCCAACGCGCTCACGGAGCCGCGGAGTGCCGCCGACCTCGTGCCCTTGCTCTTCCGTCGCGAGCTCGACGTCCACCAGCTCGCCTTTGCCATCGGGGAAGCGCTCGCGCACCTGAACTTCCTGGAGGCGGAGGGGCGCGCGGTTCGCGTCGTGGGCGCCGACGGCGTCCACCGCTTCCGCAAGGCGTAGCGGGCGCGGAGGCGTCCCCCGCGCCCGCGGAGCGTTCAGCCGAGCTGGATGTCGAGGGGGAAGACGGGATCCATGAGCGAGGCGCCGCCGTCGACGATGAGGGTCTGGCCGGTAATCCAGGCCGCTTCCTCGGAGCAGAGCAGCGCTACCGCGTTGCCGATGTCCGCGGGTGTTCCCATCCGGCCCATCGGCGTCCATCCGCTTTCGTGCCAGGCGCGGGTCATGGCCTGCACGGGATCCGGCAGTCCGTTGAAGACGCTGTCCTCCGTGAGTCCCGGGCTGACGGCGTTCACGGTGATACCGCGCTTGGCGAGCGCCACCGCGAAATAGCGGCACAGCGACTCCAGCGCCGCCTTGCCCGAGCCCATCGCGATCCACGACTGCCAGCTTCCGGTGCGTGCGCTCGGCGCGTAGGTCACGGCGACGATGCGACCGCCTGTGCTCATGAGCGGCGCCGCCTCGTGCACCGCGACCAGGAACGCCTTCGCCTGAGAATCGACGGCGGCGTCCCATTGCTCGAGGCCGATGCTCATCGGCGGCCGATAGAATTCACCGAGCTCCGGCCGCGCGTTGCTGATGAGGATGTCGACGCCACCGAGGTCCTGCTTCACCCGCTGCACCATCGCGCGCACGTCGTCCGGGCGGCGGACGTCGGCCTGGACGATCAGGCCGTGCGCGCCGAGCTTGCGCACCGATCCGAGCGTGTCTCTGGCCGCCGCCTCGTTGACGTAGTAATGCACGGCCACGTCGGCGCCGCTCTCGGCGAGCTTCAATGCGATCCCGCGCCCGATGCCGCGCGAGCTTCCCGTGATGAGCGCGCGTTTGCCTCGAAGTGTCATGGGCAGCCTCCTTTCGTCTGGGGGGGGACGCGGTGCGAGACCTCCGGCGCAAAGCCGTTGGAGGACGCGGGGACTGTGCGCGTGCGCGCGGGGTGCTGTCAAGCGCGATCGGCGCCAGCGACCAGCTTCAGGTCGTCTGCGAGGAGGCGATACAGACGCGCCTGCGCCGCCTCGTCCTCGCCGCGCAGCACGGCGGACGGATGAAGGGTGGCGAGCGTTTTCGCGGCCCAGCCTGTAGGGAGGAAGCGCCCGCGCTGCTGCATGAGCCGGAATTCCGGACCGAAGATCGCGCTGGCGGCGGTGGCGCCCATGCAGACGAGAATCGCGGGCTGGAGGACGCCGATCTCCGCCGTGAGCCACGGGCGACAGGCGGCGACCTCGGTGAGGCGCGGCGTCTGATGGATGCGCCGCTTGCCGCGCGCGATGAACTTGAAGTGCTTCACGGCGTTGGTGACGTACAGGCGGCCTCGATCGAGCCCGGCCTCTGCGAGAGCCCGGTCCAGCACCTCGCCCGCCGGCCCCACGAACGGCGCGCCCTTGAGATCTTCCTGGTCGCCGGGCTGCTCTCCCACGAGAACGATGCGCGCGTCCGCCGGGCCCTGACCGAAAACGGTCTGCGTGGCGTCGCGGTACAGGTCGCAGCCCGTGCAGCGGGCGGCGGCGGCCTTGAGATCGATGAGCCCGGCGCCGGCGGGCACGAACGGGGCCGCCCCGCCACCCTGCGACGTGAGCTTCAGCATCTCCTCGACGTCCGCCTGCCGCGTCTCGCGCCAGGCCTGCATCCCCAGGGCGCGCAGGCGCCGCACGTCGGCGTCGGTGGCGTCGCGAAGAAGCTCGCGGTTCTCGTGGACGAGCCGCCAGAGCACCGCGTAAAGGACCCGCCAGCGCGCGGGATCGCGAGCGCCCGCCGCCTGACGGGCGACATCGAGGAACTCGCGCGGAACGCGTGCCGTCCCCGAAGGGCCGGCCCCCGCGGTGAGCGACGCCGTTGCGCTCTCGTGCCACGTCACGTCCGCGGGCGGGATGCCTTCGCTCAGGAGCACGCGCGCCGCCGTTTGCCAGGCCTCGAACGTGGGCGGAATCTCGACGGTCCTCACGCCTGCACCGCATGCGGACAGGCGAACGCGGGAGGCGTGGCCGCCTCCCGCGCCGTGCTCGTTACGCGGAGGTCGCCCCGATCAGGCGGCTTCGCGCCAGGTCGGACGGTAGATCCGTTCGCCGCGATAGTTCCGCCACTCGCGATCGAAGTATTCGGCATCTTCTTCGGTGCGCGGTGTGACACCCATCACGATGTTGCCTTCCTTGATGCCGGCCTCGTACTCGCGGGCACGCTCCTCGGGGATGCCCGCGCCCACGAGGGCGCCCACGAGACCGCCCGCCACCGCGCCCGTCGCCGCGCCCGCGAGCGCCGCCGCGATTGGTCCCATGGCGAGGAGGCCGATTCCCGGCAGCGCGATGGTGCCCGCCGCCGCCAGCACCGCCAGCACGGCGCCGAGCGTACCACCGACGGCGGCGCCGACGCCCGCGCCCTCGGCCGCCTTGCTGCCGAGCTCCGTCTCCGGCGCGCCCTCACCGAAATGCCGCCGGCGCGCCTCGTCCGACATCAGCAGCGTCACGTCATCCTTCGTGTACCCACGACCCGTCAGCGAGCCGTACGCGCGTTCCGCGCTCTCGCGATCCCTGAACATTCCCGTCATCAGCCCCGACCGGCGTGATTCCGCGGCCGGGCTACGATAGTCAGCCATGATTGCCCCCTATGAGTTGATTGCAACGTCGCACAGTTGGAGCAAGCGAGGTGCCAGCACATCGCTCCCGCGTTCGTTGTCGAAATCGCCGTCGGTGGCTCGTCATTGCGGTAGAAGCACTTCAACTCGGCGTGCTGGAGGAGAGCCATGAAGTACACGGTGCTGGTCTACGAGACGGAGACGGATTTCGCCGCCCGCACAGACGCCAAGCGCAAGGACGCCTACTGGGGCGCGTACCGAGCCTACACGAAGGCGCTCACCGACGCCGGCGTCATGGCAGGAGGCGCCGGACTTCAGCCGCCCGCGGTCGGCACGACGCTGCGTCATCGCGACGGCAAGCGCCGCGTGCAGGACGGTCCGTACGCCGAGGCCAAGGAGCAACTCGGCGGCTACTACGTCCTCGACGTGCCCGATCTCGACACCGCGCTCGAGTGGGCGGCGCGATGCCCGTCCGCGTCCACGGGCGCCGTCGAGGTCCGCCCCAACCTCTCGTGAGGGGCTGAGGTCCGGCGGGATCGAGGCACCGACATGGACGCGCGCCAGGCCGCCGAGCTGGCCGCTCGCACCTCGTATGGCCGTCTCGTCGCGTACCTGGCCGCGTCCTGGCGCGACGTGGCGCGCGCCGAGGACGCGCTCGGCGATGCCCTCGTGGCCGCACTCGAGACGTGGCCACAAAGCGGCGTGCCGGAGAAGCCGGAGGCGTGGCTGCTCTCGGTGGCGCGGCGCCGGCTCATCGACGGCGCGCGCCACGCGAGTGTCGCCGCCGCCACCACGGACGCGCTCCGCATCGTGGTGGAGCGCGCCCAGGAAGAGGCCTCGATGGACGTGCAGTTTCCCGACGAGCGCTTGAAGCTGCTGTTCGTGTGCGCTCATCCCGCCATCGACGAGGGAATCCGAACGCCGTTGATGCTCCAGACCGTGCTCGGGCTCGACGCCGCCGCCATCGCGTCCGCGTTCCTGGTCTCGCCGGCGACGATGGGGCAACGGCTCGTGCGCGCGAAAACGAAGATCCGCGACGCCGGCATCCACTTCGACCTGCCCGAGGCGCACGAGCTCCCCGAGCGCGTGGAGGCCGTGCTGGAGGCGATCTACGCGGTGTACGGGACGAGCTGGGACGACGTCGCCGGCGCCGACGCGCGACGCCGCGGCCTCGCCGAGGAAGCGATCTACCTCGGGCGTCTGGTGGTCGGCCTCCTGCCCGATGAGCCCGAAGCGGGCGGGCTGCTCGCGTTGATGCTCCACTGCGAGGCGCGGCGCCCCGCCCGCCGCGACGCGGACGGCCGCTACGTCCCCCTCACCGACCAGGACGTCGCGCGCTGGTCCACGCCGCTGCTGAAGGAAGCCGAGCAGATCCTCCACGCCGCATCGCGGCCGAACCGGCCCGGACGCTTCCAGCTCGAGGCCGCCATCCAGTCCGTCCATGCGGCTCGTGCCGCCACCGGACGCACGGACTGGGACGCGATCGCGCTCCTGTACGAAGGGCTCCTGCGCTGCGCGCCCACCATCGGCGCTCACGTCGGGCACGCCGCCGCCCTCGCGGAGACGCGGGGCGCCGCCGCCGGCCTGCGGGCGCTCGATGCGATGCCGGCGGCGGTCAGCGCGTATCAGCCGTACTGGGCGCTGCGCGCGCACCTGCTACGCGCGGTCGGCCGCGGCGACGACGCGCGCGACGCCTATGGACGCGCGATCGGCCTCACCGAAGACGGCGCCGCGCGTGCTTTCCTGGTCGCCCAGGCGGCCGCCGTGCGGTGACGTTCCTCACGAAAGGAGCGGGAGATGACTGAGAGCGATCACGTGAGGCGCGTCCGGATGTTGATCTCCGATGTCAGCGTGCGATGGACCGGGCACTTCTCGGCGATCTCGAGGAGCCGCGCCCGCTGGTCGTCGGTGAGAGCGCCGGACACCGAGATGTCGCTCTCGATGCGATCCAGCATTCCTTCTTTCGTCTCGCACTCCTCGCAGTCCTTGGCGTGGATCCGTGAGTGACGGAGGGTCACGGTGACGTCCCCGAGCGACCACTGCTTGCGTCGCGCGTACAGCGCGATCGTCATCGACGTTCAGGATCCGAGCGCGATTAATAGATAGTCGTACGGCGACGGCCCGAGGTCGGTGCCGCCGTGGGCGACCGGCTCGTCGGCGACGAGCCGATGCCGTCCGACCTCCACCTCCTGCGCGAATCCATCCCCTCGCCCGCGCACGATCACCGTCGGCATCATCCACCTCGCTGTGACTGGCTTGCCGCCCTGTCGTTCGCCGCCCCCGAGACGGCGATGCCGCTCACGGCTTGATGACGTCGATGCCGATGATGACGATCTTGGCGCCCGACTTGTTCTCCGCCCAGTGGGTGACGTCGCGCGATTCCGTCATGACCTCGCCGGCGTTGTACGTCTTCGAGTAGCCGCCCTCGCGGCGCTCGGTCAGCGTGCCTTCCGCGATGTAGGCGAACGCGGGGCGGTCCTTGTGGCTGTGGATCCCGGCCACGCCGCCCGGCTCCACCGTGAGGCGACGCAGGCGGAGCTGGTGGCCGGGGATGTCGGGGCCGAGGTCGACCGTGCTCACCACCTTGGCGTCGACGCCCTTCGTCTCCGTCGGGGGAGACTGCTGCCCGATGGCCGTTCCCAGTCCGATGCCCGCCGCCAGCGCGAGAAGCCAGGACGTCGAGAGCAGAACTCGTCGTGCCTTCATGGTCGTCCTCCCTGTCGAACGTGCGCGTGTCTCGCCGACGGCGTGAGCCGCGTCACTGCGGCGCGGATTATAGGGGCTGGGCGCGACCTCCGCCAGCATCCAGAACGTAGGGCGCCCCCGCGGTCGAATGCTACGATCGTCTTCGATGCGATCGCGCCTGGGCGCGAGGGGCTTCGGGCTCGTGGAGATCCTGATCGTGCTCGTCGTCGTCGTGGTGGCGGGCGCCGTGCTCTATCAATACTTCTCGTCCACGGCGCGGACGGTGGAGAAGCTGCAGCAAGATCGACCCCTCGACACCGCCAAGGTCGCGGCCGACCAGGCGAGCCTGGCCACGGTTCGGTCAGCGCTCCAGATCTATCACGCCCAGCACGACCAGTGGCCGGCCGACAAGGCCGCGGTGCTCGCGCTCTTGCCGGGGCCGCCGCGCTTCCAGTGCGCGAGCAGCGACTTCGAGTACGATCCCGCCACCGGCGAGGTGCGCCTCACGTCCGATCCCGCGCGCTGCTGACGGCCGCTCCAGACTGAGCGCTGCCGTCGCTCGCGGGCGCTGCTCTCCCGCTCAGGGCGACGGCTCGGGACCGACCCTGCCCCCGAGGCACTGACCGAGGAAGACCTCCACCTCGCGATAGTGTCGGATCAAGTTGCGCCAGTTGCCGTACGTGCGGCGGTGCCCTTCGTCGGACAGAACGACGAAGCGCACCGTCTTCCCCGCCCTCTGGAGCGCCTCGACCATTTGCTCTGACTCGCGCAGCTTCACGCGCTCGTCGCGGGCGCCGTGGATGATCAGGACGGGCCGCGTGACGTCGCGCGCGCGGAACAGCGGCGACTTCGCCTCCAGGCGTGGTCGGTCCTCGGGGCGGCGGGGGTCGCCCACGTACTTGTGGAAGAGCGGCATCCAGAGCTTCCAGTGCGGGGGCGCGCTCTCGAGCAGCGTCACGAGATTCGACATCCCGACCACGGAGACGCCGCACGCGAAGACGTCCGGCGTGAACGTCATGCCCACCAGCGCGGAGTATCCGCCATAGCTGCCGCCGTAGATTGCCACGCGCTTGGGATCGGCAAGGCCGACGTCGACGGCCCAGCGAACGCCGTCGATGAGGTCGTCGTGCATCTTCCCCGCGTACTCGCCGACGGCCAGCTCGCGGAACCGCCGGCCGTATCCCGTCGACCCGCGGTAATTGATCTGCAACACGGCATAGCCGCGATTGGCGAGAAACTGGATGGGCGCTTCGTAGCCCCAGTAGTCACGTGCCCAGTGCCCGCCGTGCACGTGTAGCACCATCGGCCCCGGTGTCTGGAAGCCGGGAGGCCGCGTGACGTAGCCGCGGAGGCGTACACCGTCACGCGCGCGGATGACGACGGGCTCCGTGGTTCCCAGGCGGTCGGCGAACGCCGACGACGCCGATTGTCCGAGGCGCACCGGGTCGCGTCCGGGCTCGACGAGGAAGTACTCGCGCATGCGCTCCGTGAACGTCTCCACCGTGGCACGCTGGCCGCGCGCGTCGAGACTGAGAACCCGCACCCCCGCGTGCGTGCCGGTGCGCAGCGGCGCCACCGCCGTCGCCAGATCGGCGCGGAAGAAATGGACTTCGGGGTAGCCGGGAGAGACGAAGGCGGCGACTGGCCCCTGCCGTTGCCAATCGAGCGTGACCCACTCGACGTCGAGCTCGGGATGCTCGTAGACGACGGTCTCACGGCCTGTCTCGAGATCGACCTTGACGAACGCCGTGCGGTCGCGGCCGCGTCCCGAACGCAGCCACATCGCGCGATCGTCCGGCGTCATTCCGAGCATGTGGGCATCGAACTCCTCCAGCTCGAACGTCTGCAATCGCGTCCACCGCCCGTCGCGAAACACTTCGAGATGGCGCTCCGTGGGACTCGCGTGGCGCAGGCGCGCGCGCGGGCGGCCTCCGCCGTCCACGAGCCAGTCCTCGACGTCACCCGGGTTCTCGGCGACCAGCGTCGTCTCCCCGTTACCGAGATCGATTCGGTAGAGATCGAAGACGGTGCGATCGCGGCGATTGGAGGAGACGATGATGCGGTCGGGGTCGTCGCGCAGGAGGCGAGCCACCCACGACGTCGCTCCCTCCCACGGCGTGAGGTCGACCGGTCGGGCGTCAGGCGCGTCCGTCGACGTCACGAAGACATGACTGCGCTCGTCGCCCTCGGCATCCTGGGTATAGACGACGCGCCGGCTGTCGGCCGTCCACTCGAAGCCGAAGACGGACCGCGGCGAGTGCGTGTCCACGATGCCGACCTCGCCCCCGCTGGTGGCGCGGAAGAAGATGGTCGCTCGGCTCCGGTGGGAGCCGATCCACCCGAGGCGACTCCCATCCGGCGAGACCTTGTAGCCCCAAATGTTGGCGCGATTGCCGAAGAACTGCGCCAGCGTGACCAGCGCGGGCGGTGCCCCGGGCGTGGAGTCGCTGAACGCAACGGCCGGCGGCGGCGCTTCCGATCGGGACATTCCGCCGCCGCACGCGACGAGGACAAGCGCCACGAGAACGGCAAGGAGACGCTCGCTCCCGCGCCTGGTCCAGTCCATGGTCGACGCCTCCCCAGACCCGTAGGTACCTTCGCGCGCGCAACCGCGCGTGATGATAGGATTCTTTCGATGGAAGAGCCAGCCCGGCCGTCGCACTTCATCCGCGACGCCGTCCTCGATGACAACGCGTCCGGCCGCTTCGGCGGCAAGGTGGTGACGCGCTTCCCGCCGGAACCGAACGGCTACCTCCACATCGGCCACGCCAAGGCCATCTGCCTCGACTTCGGGCTCGCGGAGGAATTCGGCGGCCGCTGCCACCTGCGCTTCGACGACACCAATCCCACCAAGGAGAGCCAGGAGTACGTCGACGCCATCATGCGCGACGTGCGCTGGCTCGGCTTCGACTGGGGCTCGCACCTCTACCACGCGTCGGACTACTTCGAGCAGCTCTATCGCTGGGCCGTGCAGCTCATCGAGGCCGGCAAGGCCTACGTCGACGATCTCAGCGCTGACGAGATCCGCGAGTATCGCGGCACGCTCACCGAGCCCGGCCGCGAGAGCCCGTGGCGGAACCGGAGCATCGAGGAGAACCTCGCCCTCTTCCGGCGCATGCGCGCGGGCGAGTTCGAGGACGGCGCCAAGACCCTGCGCGCGAAGATCGACATGGCGTCGCCGAACATCAACCTCCGTGATCCCGTCATGTACCGCATTCGAAAGACGTCGCACCAGCGCACGGGCGACGCCTGGCCCATCTATCCGATGTACGACTGGGCCCACGGCCAGTCCGATTCCACCGAAGGCGTGACGCACAGCCTCTGCACGCTCGAGTACGAGGACCACCGCCCCCTCTACGACTGGTACCTCGATGCCCTCGGCATCTACCACCCGCGCCAGATCGAGTTCGCGCGGCTGAACCTCACCCACACCGTCATGAGCAAGCGCAAGTTGCTCACGCTCGTGGAGGACGGCGTGGTGAGCGGCTGGGACGATCCGCGCATGCCCACGCTGAGCGGCCTCCGGCGCCGCGGCTACACACCGGCGTCCATCCGTGATCTCGTGGAACGGGCCGGCATCGCCAAATCCGACAACACCGTGGAGCTGGCGCTCCTCGAGCACTGCATCCGCGAGGACCTGAACAAGCACGCGCTCCGGCGGATGGCGGTGCTGCGGCCGCTGAAGCTCGTGGTCGAGAACTATCCCGAAGGCCAGGTGGAAGAGGTGGAGGCCGTCAACAACCCTGAGGACCCGGCCGCCGGCACCCGGGCCGTACCGTTCTCCCGCATCCTTTATATAGAGCAGGACGACTTCCGCGACCCGCCGCCTCCGAAGTACTTCCGCCTGTCGCCCGGCGTCGAGGTCCGCTTGCGCTACGCGTACATCGTCAAGTGCACGGGCGTGACCCGCGATGCCGCCGGCACCGTGGTGGAAGTGCGCTGCACGTACGACCCGTCATCGCGCGGCGGCGACGCCAAGGGCCGCAAGATCAAGGGCACCATCCACTGGGTCTCCGCCGCGCATTCCGGCGCGGCCGAGGTGCGGCTCTACGACACGCTCTTCGCCAAGCCTCGCCCCGACGACGAGGACGATTTCAAGAACGCGCTCAATCCGAGCTCGCTGGAGGTCATCACGGGCGCGCGCGTGGAGCCCGCGCTGGCGTCGGCGGCGCCCGAGGACCGCTTTCAGTTCGAGCGCCAGGGCTACTTCTGCGCCGACGCGCGCGACTCGCGCCCGGGCCGCCCGGTGTTCAACCGCACGGTGGGACTGCGCGACACCTGGGCGAAGATCGAGAAGGCCGGAGGATGATGACGAACCGCGACCGCTTCGAGCCGCTGCTTTCCGTCCGCGCCCGCATCGACGTACCGATCTCGACCGTCCGGCCCGCCATGACGCCGCTGTACGAGTTCGGCGGTGGCCTGCCCGATCCCGCGTCGTTCCCGTACGACGGGATGGTGGAAGCGACCCGTCGCATGATGCAGGTGGAGGGCGCGGCCGCCATGACGTACGGCGACCCGCAGGGCTACCGCGGGCTCCGCGAGCTGGTGTGCGAGAAGTACGAGCGGTTCGAGAAGCTGAAGGTCGAGCCCGAGAACATCGTGGTCGCCAACGGCTCCGGCCATGCCCTCTCGCTCGCCTTCAGCGCCTTCGTCGATCCCGGCGATCCCGTAATCTCGGAGGCGCCCACGTTCTCGGGCTCGCTCAACACGATCCGCCGCCACGGCCCCGAGATCCTGGACGTCCCCGTGGACGGTGAAGGAATCGTCACCGACGCCGTGCGCGCGCGGCTCGAGACGCTGCGTCGCCAGGGGCGGCGCTGCAAGATGATCTACACGATCGTGAACTTCCAGAATCCGTCGGGCCCCACGCAATCGCGGCGCCGGCGGCAGGAGCTGGTCCGGCTCGCTCACGAGTACGAGACGCTGATCCTCGAGGACGACGCCTACGGCGAGCTGCGCTTCGAGGGCGAAACGCTGCCGCCGCTCTACTCGCTCGACACCGATGGCCGTGTCATCCGGGCCGGTACGCTCTCGAAGATCCTTGGCGCCGGGGTTCGCCTCGGCTGGCTGTGCGCGCCGAAGGAGATGATCCCGGCCTTCCAGGGCTTCCTCTTCGGGGGCGGCGTGAACCCCTACATGTCGCGCGTGGCTACGTGGTTCATGCGAGACCACATGGTCAGCCACGTCAACCTCCTCATCGACGTCTATCGCGCGAAGCGCGACGCCATGCTGAAGGGGCTCGACGAGCTCCTCGCCGGCACCGACGCCGTCATCAGCCGCCCCGAAGGCGGGTTCTTCGTGTGGATCCGGTTGCCGTCCGGCACCGATCCCCGGCGCCTGGCCGACCTGGCCACGGAGGCGCGCGTCCAGTACACGCCCGGCTCGTCGTTCTTCCCGCACGGCGGCGGCGACGAGTTCATCCGGCTCGCGTTCAGCTACGACTCGGCCGAGAAGTGCTACGAAGGCAGCCGGCTGATGGCGCGCGCGATCCTCGACGCCCGCGCGCGGTAGCAGACGTTCGCGCGCGGACAGGCGTTTCAGGGGAGGCGGAGACGATGACCACCGCCGCCCGCACGCCTCGCCTGCTGCCCCCCGTATATTTCCTCGCCTTCGTCGTCCTGATGCTGATCCTGGACGTCGTGGCGCCGCTGGCGGACGTCATCCCGAGGCCGCTCCGGCACGTCGGGACGATCCTGATCGTGGCCGGCGCGCTGCTTTCCCTGTCGGCGACGCTGCTGTTCAGACGCGCGCGGACGACGATCAAGCCCTTTCGTCAGTCGTCCGCGCTGGTGCGGGGTGGCCCGTATCGCGTGACACGCAACCCGATGTACCTCGGAATGGTCGTCGCGCTCATCGGCGTCGCCATCCGCCTCGGCGCCCTCACGCCGTTCGTGGTCGTGCCCGTCTTCGCGTGGATCATCCAGACGGCGTTCATCCAGGCGGAAGAGCGCCTGCTGGAGCAGACGTTCGGGGCGCAATACGCGCAGTACCGCGCGCGCGTGCGACGCTGGCTGTAGGCCGATCAGGAGGCGATCAGGGCGTCCACGGCGTCGTCCCACGAGAACCGGGCGGCGCGCGCGTGCTACGCCGGCGGCCGCCCTCCGCCTTCCAGAAACCGCAGCGCCACCGCCGCGTGGAGGGCGATGCCGGTGGCGAGCGCGGACTCGTTCACGAGCATGCGATTGGAGTGATTCGGATAGGCGGGGCCCGTGTCGGGGCGCGTGCCGAGGAAGCTCATGGCGCCCGGCATGCGCTGGAGCACGTACGAAAAGTCTTCGGAGCCCATGAGCGGGTGGGGCATGTCGCGCACGCGCTCGGGGCCCAACAGCTCGGTGGCGGTCTCGAGCACGAACCCCGCGAATGCGTCGTCGTTCACGGTGACGGGATAGCCGCGCGTGATCTCCACCGTCGCCTGCGCGCCGTGCGCGGCCGCGACGCCCTCCGCCACCCGCCGCACGCCTTCGAGCATCCGCGTGCGCGTCTTCTCCGAGACCGTGCGCACGGTGCCGAGGAGCGAGGCCGTCTCCGGGATCACGTTGCGGGTGGTCCCCGCTTCCAGCTTGCCAATGGTGAGCACGGCGGGATCGAAGACGTCCACGCGGCGGGTGACGAGCGTCTGGAACGCCTGGATGATCTCGGCCGCGATCGGGATGGGATCGAGGCAGTCGTGCGGCGCGGAAGCGTGGCCGCCTTCGCCGCGCACGACGACGTGGATGGTGTCGCCGGACGCCATCGCCGGACCGCGCCGGGTGGCGACGACGCCGGCGGCGTCGCGGTGCCCCACGTGGATCGCGAAGGCGCCGTCGGGCGTGCCTCCGTCGAGCAACCCGTCTTCGAGCATCACCCGCGCGCCGTGATACCCCTCCTCTCCCGGCTGGAACATGAACACGACGCGGCCCGCAATGCTCGAGCGGCGAGCCACCAGCAACCGCGCCGCGCCCACCAGCATGGCGACGTGCGCGTCGTGACCGCACGCGTGCATCTTCCCCGGCACTTCCGAGGCGAATGGCAGCCCCGTGTCCTCGGGCATGGGGAGCGCGTCCATGTCCGCGCGCAACAGAATGGTGCGACCGGGCCGCGCGCCGTCGAGCACCCCGACCACCGACGTCGTTTGCGTTCCGGTGCGCGGGCGGAGCCCAAGTCCTTCGATCGCCTCCAGCACCGTCGACTGCGTGCGCGGGAGCGAGAGGCCGATCTCCGGATGGCGGTGGATGCGGCGCCGGAGCTCCACGGTGTCCTCGAGCAATCCTCTGGCGTCATCGACGAGGCTGGAAAGTTTCACGGGCGGCGCCCCCTTTCTCGACCGCGATTATAGCGGCTGCGCGCAACGCTGCGGAATCGTCTGCACAGGCGCCGCTGTAAAAGCGACATGACGGCGTCCGGTCACGGCGAAACGGTTTCATAGGACGAAAGGACGACGGTTGTCTTCGCGATGCGGTGATACGTTGTCGGTTCCCAGTCACACGTTGGCGTGCAGTGAACTTCAGTGGCGGTCGTGGTCCGCGGTGGAGTGAAGCCTATGAGCACATTTCGGATCCCGCTCTGTGTCGCTTTCGCGGTTTTCGTCGCTCTCGTCACGCACGCGACTTTCCTCGCGGCCACGGTGGAGGCCCGCACGATCCAGATCACGAGCGGCGTCTTTTCCGCCTTCGGCTCGTTCGGTGGCGCCTCCGGCAACTTCGCGGGTGACGGTTTCTCCTTCTCGGGTGTCGGTCTCACCGGAGGTGGCGTCAATCCGAATTGCTTTCCCTGTCACCCCGGTGACGTCCTCTTCCTGCGCACGACCTACAGTGGTAGCGACCTCCCCGGCTCCGGAGTCATCGACGGCGTGCCACGAAGCTTCGGTATGCTGTTGCCGTTTCTCGCCAGCCTGGTCGTCGAGTTCAACGGCAGCCTCATCGTGCCGCCCCCGCCGCCATCGAGCGCCGACGTCGGGCTGGACGCCCCGTTCACATTCACGGGACTCGTGAGCTCCCTGACTCCCGGCGAGAACCTCGACCTCGTGGGCGGCGGAAACGCCCATGTCGTTCTCACGCCGATCACCACCGGCGCTCTGTTCATGTGGAACGTCCGTCAAACGGACTTCACGTTCTCGCCCGTGCCCGAGCCGGGGACGCTCGCGTTCGTGACGGGCGGCGTGCTCGTGGGCATCGCGCGCGCCGTCAGGGGACGGCGCGCCGACTGGAAATCAGATAGCCGGTGAGCGCGAGCACCGGGAGGGCGAGGCCGACGAGCGCCCACGCGAGACGGGACGGCCAGCCCCCGAAGTCACCGTAGTGGAGCCGTCGCAGGAGCTCGCGCGCGGAGATGGGCGCGGAGGCCGCGCGTACGGCCACGATGGTGCCGGCGGCATCGACGACGACGTCGCCCTCGGTCTTCTCGACGCGGACGGTGCCGTCCGGCTCGGCGACGAGCGCCCGTACCGCGCCGGGTGAGGCGAGGCGCGCGCGCTCCGCGATCACGTCGAGCGCGAGGCGCCGGCCGAGCGACGGCGGCGCGTCGTCATCACCGGGTGGAGTGAAGGCGTTCGCGAGAGCGAGCGCGATGCCGGTGAGGGTGACGATCAACCCGACGGCGAGCGATGCGCCGCCCACGATGCGGTGGAAGGTGCGGCTGCGGGCGCCGTGTCGCCGCGCCCCGAGCGTGAGCGGCCGCCGTCGGGCGGCGGGCCAGCAGAGCCAGAGTCCGCTCACGCTCTCGATCACGAGCCAGGCTCCCACGAGCGCCACCACCACCGCACCCGCGCGGCCGGCATGAAAGCCGGCGTGCAGGGAATGGACCGCGAGCAGCAACGAGCGCTCCGCGGCCCGGCCACCGATGACGTGAAGACGCGCGGGATCCACGCCGACGACCACGTGCTGTCGTTGCGCGAGCAGCTCGACGCGGTAGGGCTGCGCGCGATGGGCGGGGAGTCGCACGGCGTGGACCTCGGCGCCGGGATAGCGCAGCCGCGCCACCGCCACCACGCGATCGAGTGACGCCGACGCCGCTTCTCCGCCGACGGCGGAGGCCGGCGGCTGCCCGATGGCGTCGAGCTCGCCCCTGAACACCAGGACCATGCCCGAGAGCCCGAGCACGAGCACGAGAGGGCCGGTGACGAGACCGCCCCAGAGATGGAAACGCGCTGCGAGGCGGCGAAGGCTGGCGATGGCGCGCAATCGGCGCGTGGTCGGAGCGGGCGCCTCGGGCAGCATGAGATCTCCGAGTGTAAGGCGGTTTCCGGGAGCTCGGGTCCTGTGTAAGGGCTACACTCCGGCCCCGTACCCTTCGTGTACACGTGTCCGGCGGCAAGAAATAAGCATGAACCGTCGCGCTCTCGTCTGGCTGGCCTCGGTGTTCGTGCTGTGCATCGTGCTGGTCGCGCTGGCGATTCCCGCGCTGCCGCAAATCCTGAGAATCATCGCCATCAACCGGATTCAGGCGGCGACCGGGCGGGCGACGTCGATCGACGCCGTCGCGCTCGATCTGCGCTCGGGCCGGCTTCTCGTCACCGGCCTGAAGCTCGCCGACCGCGATGGGAGCCCGCTCGGATCCATCCAGCGCTTCGAGGCGCGCGTGCGACTGCGCGAGCTGCTTCGCGGCCACCTCCACATCCGCGATCTCACCATCACCGACTCCACCGTCCACGTGGTGCGCTTCAGTCACGACGAGTTCAACATCTCGGACCTCATCAAGCGCCAGGGCGGTGACCGGCGTCCCCTCGCCGTCACCGTCGATCGGTTCGCGCTTGCCCGCGGAACCGTCCTCCTCGAGGACCGTAGTATTTCGCCGTGGCGCGTGTGGAAGTCGGAAGACGTCACCATCGACGCACGCAACGTCTCCACGCGGCGGGACGACGGCGAAGCCAACGGATCGACCACCGTGAACGGCTCTCCGATCACCGTCCGCGTCGAACACCTCCGGCTGGCCCCCGTGCACCTCAACGCCGTCGTCCGCGCCCAGCGCGTGGACATGTCCCTGGCGCGCGTCTACCTGCCGCCCGACACGCCGGTCATCCTCGACCGCGGTCAGCTCGACACCACGATCACGGCCGTTGTCGATGCGCGCGATGGCCTCCGCGTGGACGTCGACGGCCAGATCGCGGATGCCGTCGTCATCAGGCGCTTCCAGAAGGATCCCGTGGTGACCGCGCCCCTCCTCCGCGTGGCCGTTCGCGAGTTCACGGTGGGCGCCAACGGCGAGCTTCGCGTGGGACGCGTGGAGCTGGGCGGCGCCACCACGCTCATCAATGCGGACGCCACGCCCCCCGCCCGCTTCGAGCTCGCGCGACTCTCCGTGCGCGCGGAAAAGCTGGCGTGGCCGGTGCGCGAGCCGGCGTGGCTCGAGGTGGCGTCGGCGGTGCCGGGCGGCGGCGAGCTCACCATGCGCGGGCGCGTCAACGTGAAGCCCGTGTCGGCGCAGCTCGACGTCCGTCTCACCCGCGTCAACCTGAGCCCGTGGGCGCACTACGCCGCGCCCGGTCTATCGATCAAGGGCACCGGCGAGGCCGCGGTTTCCGTCGACCTCGCGCTCCAGCCGCGCCTCACTGCCGTCGGAAAGGGAACCGCGCAGGTGACGGGAGTCGCCGTCGCCGACGGTGATCGTCGCCTTCTCGATCTCGACCGCGCCGAAGTGGCCGGGCTCGACGTCCAGTGGCCGTCGCGGGTGACGGTCGGCCGCGTCACGCTGCGAGGTCCGGTGGCGCTCGTGGAGCGCGACGCCAGCGGAGCGCTCGTGCTGCCCACGCTCACGGGGGAGAAGCACCCGACGGCGAAGCGCGGCGCGACGAAGGGCGCCGGCGACGAGGAGGCCGACGCCCCTCCGCCAGCCCCGCCGCCGTCGATCACGGTCGCGGTCGGCGAGGTCGCCGTCGAACGCGGCGCTCTGCGCTGGCGCGACGCCAGCGTGAAGCCGAACACCGACCTGCGCGTGGCGGACGTGCGCCTGCTCGTGAAGGACGTGGCGTGGCCGCTGAAGCACGCCGTGCCCGTCGATCTGCGCTTCACGGCACCGGCCGGTGGAACGGTGGCCGTGAAGGGCGACGTGGGCATCGATCCCATGGCGGCCGACGTCCAGGTCACCGCCCGCGGCGTGGCGGTGGGCCCGTACCGCGCGTACCTCCCGGGCGCGTTGCCCGTGCGCGGCCGCGCCGACGCGACCGTCGCCGCCACCATCGACCGCACGACCGCGCTGCAGGCGCGCGTGCGTGGCGATGCCGCGCTCACCGGCCTCTTTCTTTCCGACGCCCGTCGGAAGATCGTGACCGTCGAGCGGGCGGAGGCGCGTGGGCTCGACGTAGAGTGGCCGGGGCGCATCAGCGCGGACCGGGTGACGCTGCGGCAGCCGTGGGTGCTCGTCGAGCGCGACGAGAAGGGCGGCTTCCCGCTCCTGGCGACGCTCCGCGAGGCGGGCGCAAAGTCCGACGCGGTGGCGACGGCGACGCCGGGTCCCGGATCCGGCACGGAGGCGGCGCTGCCCCGAGAGGCGGCGCTGGGCGCCGCTCCGGTGCCGGCGGAGAGCGCGCGAGGCACTGGCGCCGACGGACCCACCCGCGCCCTCGGGGACGGGAATGGGCGTCCCGCGCTCGCGGTGGCGGTGCGCGAGTTCGCCATCCAGGACGGAGGCGCGCGCGTGATCGATCGCACGCTCACGCCCGTGTACACGGACGACCTCTCGCGTCTCTGGCTGCGCGTCCGCGGATTCTCCACCGCGCCCGCCGATCCCGCCCACGTCGATCTGCGCGCCACCCTCGGGCCCGCCGCGCCCGTGATCGTGCGCGGCACCGTGAGCGCGCTCGGCGCGCCCCTCGACGTGGACGTCACCGCCGAGCTGCGCGACCTTGCCGTCACGCGTCTCAACGCCTACCTCCGGCACTTCATCGGCTGGAACGCGAGCAACGGGCGCGTCTCCGCGCGCGTGAGCGGGCGCGTGCGCGGCGACGAGCTGGAGGCGGAGACGGCGGTTCAGCTCGGCCGACTGCAAGTCGTGCGGGGCGACCGCGACGATGCGGCGCAGCGACACCTTGGCTTGCCGCTCGGGGTCCTGGTCGGGCTCCTCAAGGACCGGCGCGGCAACATCAACGTGTCACTGCCGGTGGGCGGCCGCCTCAGCGATCCGCGCTTCGACTTCAAGGACGCCATGTGGAGCGCCGGGCGCGCGGTGGCCGTGAAGACGATCGCGCTCCCCGTGAGCTGGATCGGCCGGCTCCGCTTCAGCGCGGATTCCAAGGTGCAGGACGTGGAGATCGACCCCGTCGGCTTCGAGGCGGGGACGGCGACGCCGACCGCGGAGGGAACCGCACGTCTCCAGCGCGTGGCCGGCTTCATGGACAGCCTGCCCGACGTGCGGATGGTCGTGACGCCGGTGGTGAGCCTGGGAGACATCGAGAAGCTGAAGACGGACGCGATCGCGGCCCGCATCAAGACCGCGGTCACCGAGAGCCGGGTGACGGAGCTCGAAGCGGCGCAGCGCCTCTTCGTCCAGCAGTTCCCCCGGCAGGATCCGCCCGTGAGCCTGGGCGCGCTGATCTCGGCGCTGCGGGAGGTGGAGCCGCCGCCCGCGCGCGAGGCGGCCGCGCTCGCCCGGCAGCGCGCCGACGCCGTCCGCGATACGTTGAAGAAAGCGGGCATCGATCCCGCGCGCATTACGCCCAGTCGCGACGCCGGCGCTCTCGAGAGCTTCGACGCCGGTCAGGTCGAGTTCGAGCTCACCGACCAGCTCAAGCCGCGCCGGAGCCTGCTCGAGATGCTGAAGGCTCTCCTCGAATCGCTCCAGCGCAAGCTCGAGGCCTCGCGCCCGGCCTCCGTCGCGGCGGAGCGCTGACGGAAGCCCGGCGCCCACGGCTCACGGGATCAGCACGAGCTTGCCCGTCGACTGTCGTGACTCGATATGCCGATGCGCCTCCGCCGCCTGCGCGAGCGGGAACGTCTTGCCGATGTGGAGTCGCAGCTTGCCTTCCCGCATGAGCGCGAAGCACCGCGCCGCGCTCTCGCGGATCCGCTCCGGGAACTGCACGCTCATGGTGGGCAGCATGAAGCCGCTGACCTTCGTGGATTTCGGGAACAGCGTGAAGAGATTCAGGGGCTCGGGCGCGCCGCCCGCTCGCCCGTAGAGGATGAGCTGGCCGAAGGGGGCGAGGCAGCGGACCCCGTCTTCGAAAGTCGGCTTCCCCACCGCGTCCAGGATCAGATCGACGCCGCGGCCATCGGTGAGCCGCAGGGCCTCGTCCGCGAAGTTCGTCTTCTCGTAGTTGATGATCGTGTCGGCGCCGCTCCTCTTGACGAGATCGGCCTTGGCGTCGCTCGACACGGTGGCGAAGACGCGCGCCCCCGCCAGCTTCGCGAGCTGCACGGCGACGAGCCCGACGCCGCCGGCGGCGGAGTGGATCACCACGCTCGTCCCCGCGCTCGTGGTGGCGGCGGTGTGCAGCAGGTGATAGGCGGTCAGGACCTGGATGGGAAAGGCCGCTCCCTGCACGAAGTCGACGGCATCGGGGAGCGGGATGACCTGGGCGGCGTGCGCGAGGCAATACTCCGCGTAGGCGCGACTCACGAACCCCGCCACGCGCGCGCCGGGCGCGAGGTTCGTCACGCCCTCGCCCACGGCCTCGATCACGCCTGCCGCCTCCAATCCCGGCGTGTCCGGGAGCTTCGGCTGGATCGCGTACGTGCCCTGGCGGAACAGCGTGTCCGCGAAGTTCACGCCGACGGCGTGCGTGCGCAGCAGCACCATTCCCGGCCGCACGGCCGGCTTCGGCGCGTCGGCCACGGTGAGCACCTCGGGACCTCCGAGCTCGGAGAAGACGATCGCTTTCATGGGAAGGCCTCCCGCCCGCCTTATATCACCGCCTCCCCGCCCGCGCGAGGGGACGACGGCGCGGGTGGATCGGCGTCAGGGCGCGTTGCCGAGCGTCTTCACCTCGAGCAAGGACGGCTCGATCCGCGTGGCGGCGCGGCCGAGCGGGACCGCGCGCGCTCGCACCTCCGTCGTCGTCACCCGGAGGTCGCTGGCGCTGATGCCGGCGTGGCCGTTGGGCGTCCACATCGCGGAAAGGAAATCGAAGCGGCCCGTCCCGAAGCTCTCGGTGTCGCCCACGAGCCGGTAGCGGCCGTCCGCCCACGGGATCGCCGTCCGGAACTCGTCGTTGCGGGATCCGGTGATCATCGTGCTCGCCTTCACGTTTCCGGCCTCGTCCAGCAGCATGGCCACCGCGTCGGCGGGCGCCCCCGCGTCCGCCATGCGACCGACGATCACGACGTCGCGGTAGTGTCCCCGCACGGCGCGGCTCACCACGGCCGCCTTCGGCCACGCGTAGCGCCGAGACCACACGGGCTTGCCTTCGGTGCCGAGCTTCATCGCGAACACGTGCTGTCCGCTCTGCCCCCGCGCGGCGCCGGCGAGAATCAGCTCGCGTCCCTTCCCCGCCACGATGGGGACGACCTCGAGCTTCGCGGCCGCGCTGTGATACTGCCGCGCCCGCCGCACGGCACCGTTGGCGCCGAGGGTGAGCACGATGGCGTCCACGGCTTCCTTGCCGTCGCGGCTCCCGGTGGAACCGGCGACGACGATCTCGCCATTCTCGCGGGCGACGACGTCGACGCCCCACGCCGGCGTCTCCGTGACGTAGGCGTGGGCCCACACGATCTGGCCGGCGTCGGAGATCTTCACCGCGGCCAGACGCGGAACGTCGGCGATGTCGGCGTAGCCGACGAAGACGTGACCGCCGGTCACCGCCACCCCGCGGTACAGCTCGTGCACGCCGCCGGGATCGAGCGTCTCGGCCCAGCTCGGCTGTCCCCCGCCGTCGATCTTGAGGATGAGAGGCCGCGGGGGGCGGCTCGGGGGCATCGGCTTCAGCGACGCCGTGAACCGGCTCTCGCTCGTGCCCACGAGGAGGTACCCGCCGTCCTCGGTGCGCACGGCGGTGCGTAGCATGTTCCGGTGCATCCCGCCGTAGGTCTTCGCCCAGCGCATGGTGCCGTCGAGCGCTTCCGCAACGGCAAGGAAATCCATCGAGCTGCCCGCGCCGCCCATCGTGAAGCCGAAGAGCGCGCAGCCGTCGCCGTCGCAGAGGATGTCGCGCACCCAGTCGTTGCCGTCGCCACCGATCAGATAGGCGTCCGTGAGGTCGGCGACGCCGAGGGCGGCCGTGATGTCCTGCGTGCGGGGCGCGGTGACGACGCGCGACGGCGACGTCGCGCAGCCGGTCGTCAGCACGGCGGCGATGATCCACGCGCTTCCGACGAAGCGGTGGCGGGAACGGGGCGTCGTGGCAGCCGGGCGGTTGCGCCAGAGCAACTACGAACGAGTCTAGGAGGCCGGCCCCGCGACTGTCAAAAAACGGGGGCGCGCGGGGTACACTCAGGACCCCGGGGCGGCGCCGGACATCATGTAGGAGGCACGCGCGATGGCATGGTCACTGGCCGGCATCACTCGCCGGCACGCCCGCGACCGCGGCGCCGGGACCGTGATGACCTACGGCGACCGGACGATCACGTGGGCGGAGCTGGACGCGCGCGCGAGCCGCGTCGCCCAGGGCCTCCTCGCCGCCGGAGTCGCCCCTCAAGAGCGCGTGGCGTTCGTCGACAAGAACGGGCCCGAGTACTTCGAGGTCGTCTTCGGCGGCGCCAAGGCCAACATCGTCACCGTCGCCGTGAACTGGCGGCTGGCGCCGGCCGAGATGGCGTACATCGTCAACGATGCCCAGGCCAAGGTCCTGTTCGTGGGTCCCGAGTTCCTCGGGCACCTGGACGAGATCGAGGCCTCGCTCAAGACGGTGGAGGCGATCGTGGTCCTCGGTCAGCACGAGCGCCACGCCGCGTACGAAGCGTGGGTGGCGCGCCACCCTGCCGACGATCCAGCGATCACGTCGCGGCCCTCAGACGTCGCCATGCAGCTCTACACGTCGGGCACCACGGGGCTCCCGAAGGGCGCGATGATCTCCAACACCAATCTCGGCGCGCTCCTGTCCACGGTGGGGCGCGGATGGCACTTCGACGAGACGTCGACGAATTTCGTCTGCATGCCGCTCTTCCACATCGGCGGCTCCGGGTGGGCGCTGGTGGGGATGGAGATCGGCTGTCAGTCGGTGCTGGTGCGCGAGTTCGTGCCGGCCGAGGTGCTCGATCTCCTCGAGCGTCATCGCATCACCAATGCGCTCTTCGTGCCCGCCATGCTCCAGTTCCTCACCATGGTTCCCGGTGCCGCCGACCGCGACTACTCCGCGCTGCGCGCGATCGTCTACGGCGCGTCTCCGATCACGAACGAGGTGCTCGTTCGTTCCATGAAGACGTTTCGCTGCCCGTTCATCCAGGTCTACGGGCTCACGGAGACGACCGGCGCCATCACCGAGCTCGCCGCCAGCGACCACGCCGTCGACGGCCCCCGCGCGCGGTTCCTGCGCTCGGCGGGCAAGGCGTTCCCGTGGGTCGAGCTGGTCATCGCAGATCCGGCGAGCGGGCAGCGGTGCGGCCCCGGCGAGGTGGGCGAGGTGTGGACGCGGTCCGTGCAGAACTTCGGCGGCTACTGGGGCAAGCCGGAGGAGACCGCGCGCACGCTCGGCGCCGACGGCTGGCTCCACACCGGCGACGCCGGGTATCTCGACGACGAGGGCTTCCTGTTTCTCACCGACCGCGTGAAGGACATGATCATCTCCGGCGGCGAGAACGTCTATCCGGCCGAGGTGGAGAACGCGCTCTCCGATCATCCCGCCGTCGCCGACGTGGCCGTCATCGGCGTGCCGGACGACCGCTGGGGCGAGACCGTGAAAGCCATCGTGGTGACGAAAGCGGGCGCGCGCGTGAGCGCGGACGACATCATCGCGTTCGCGCGCACACGCCTCGCCCACTACAAGTGTCCGACATCGGTCGACTTCGCGACCACGCTGCCCCGTAACCCGTCCGGCAAGCTCTTGAAGCGGGAGCTGCGCGAGCCGTACTGGCGCGGCCGCGAGCGCCGGATCAACTAGCGTCCCCGCCGCGAGAGAGGAGCGACCATGGCCACGGCACGACTGAACGGGATCGAGATCGAGTACGAGGAAAGCGGTCGGGGGCCCGCCCTCCTGCTCTCGCACGGGTACGGAGCGACCTACCGGATGTGGGACAGCCAGCGGGAGGCGCTCCGCGATCGCTACCGCGTGATCGCGTGGAGCATGCGCGGCCACGGGCGGACGGAGAGTCCGGACGATCCCGCCCAGTACTCGGAAGATCTCACCATCGCCGACATGAAGGCGCTCCTCGATCACGTCGGGGTCGAGCGCGCCGTGGTGGCCGGGCTCTCGCTCGGCGGCTACATGTCGCTCGCCTTCTATCTCCGCCATCCGGACATCGTCCGCGCGCTCGTCATCTGTGATTCCGGCCCCGGCTACCGAAACGCGGTCGCGCGCGCGGAGTGGAACGAGCGCGCCCATCGCCGCGCGGAAGCATTCGAAGCGCGCGGGCTCGGCGAGCTCCGGGGGCGGAGCCGGGAAGCGAAAGACGCCGCCGCCCACCATGCTTCCGCGCAGGGCCTGGCGCACGCGGCGCGCGGGATGCTGGCCCAGCGCGATGCGCGCGTGATCGACGGGCTGCCGACGATTCGCGTTCCCACCTTGATCGTCGTCGGCGATCGGGACGAGCCCTTCGTGGCGCCCTGTCAGTACATGGCCAAGAAGATCACCGGGGCGCGGCTCGAGATCATTCCCGACGCCGGGCACGCCTCCAACCTGGACCAGCCCGCGATCTTCAACCGCGTCCTCGGTGACTTCTTGGACGCGCTCCCGCAATAAACTGGACGCGCTCCCGCAATAGAACGTCGCGAACGGAGAACATCGCGAGAGGGAGACCCCGACATGGAGAAGAAGACGGGCATGCTGGGCGACGTGATCGAGCTGTCGGTGGTCGTGCGGGATCTCGAGGCCGCCATCGAGCGCTACACGCGGCTGTTCGGCCTCCGCGTGCATCACCGCGGCGCCTCCGAGGAGTTCGGGTTCAAGAACGCGATCCTGCCGCTCGGCGTGGGCCACATCGAGTTGCTCCAGCCGACGGACCCGAGCAAGGCGATCGGGCGCTTCCTCGCCAGACACGGCGAGGGCGTGTACCTGGTTGGCTTCGAGAACACCGACGTGCCCGGCGCCGTGAAGCGTCTCCGGGGTGAGGGCGCCCGCGTCGACGAGCGCAAGGAAATCGCCTGGGTCCATCCCGGGGACGCCCACGGCGTCTTCGTGGAGCTGCGAAAGCGCGAACGCTACGACTGATTCACCGACAGTCCGCGTCACCGCGTTTTCGTGGCGCGCGCGGCGGGACTGTCGGTGACATTTCCAGCTTTGCGATCGTGCCGTCGCCATCTCTCATAACATCAGCGACTTACGCACTGGCACCCCGCCTGCAGCCTGCCGTCTTTCTCACGCGCCTGATGCGCGTCTGTAAGAGAATCCGACGAATCGGCGGGAGGAAGCTTCATGCGTCTCACGGCTGTGCTCGCTCTGATCGTTCTGGGCGTCGCCCTCGTTCCGATCGCGGTCGAGGCCGCGGTCGTTCCTTTCAGCGCTTCGGGAGCGGACGCCGCCGCTATCCAGGCCACCGTGGACACGTTCCGGGGGGCGATCGGCGGAGCGAACAACGGCGTCGGGGGCTCGTTCACCACGGGCCGCCGGGAAATCAACTGGGACGGAGTGCCGGCGAACTTCTCGTCCCCGAACGCCTTCCCGCCGGACTTCTTCAACGTCAATTCCCCGCGCGGCGTCGTTTTCTCGACGCCGGGGTCGGGATTCCAGGTGAGCGGCACGCCGCCGGAGTTCGGGAACCTGAACGCGACCTATCCCGATCAGTTCACGACGTTCAGCGCGCCGAAGCTCTTCACGGCGATCGGCTCCACCATCACCGACGTGAACTTCTTCATCCCCGGCACGACCATTCCCGCCACCACGCGCGCCTTCGGCGCCGTCTTCACCGACGTCGACTCCGCGACCAGCTCGTCGATCGCGGCCTTCGACGCCAACGGGGGTCTGCTCGGGACCTTCTCGGTGCCGGCGGCAGCGCAGGGTCTCTCGTTCCTCGGCCTCGTGGTGGATGGCTCGACGCCTTCCATCGGTCGCGTGCGGATCACGAGCGGCAACGCTGCCCCTGGTCCCAATGACGCTCCCCCGGGCACCGACGTCGCCGTGATGGACGACTTCATCTACGGCGAGCCGACGACGACGGTGCCGGAGCCGACGACGCTCTTCTTGCTCGGCTCCGCACTCGTCGGGCTCGGCGGGCGTCGTCTCGCCCAGGCCGTCCGCGCCCTGCGGCGCCGCTAATCGCCTAGCGCCCGCTCCCTCTCATCGGCATGCAGCGCCGGTGCTCGGCGCCCGGGAGATTACGGCAGAAGCCGCGGCCTCCCGCGCGCGAGCACCGCGCGGTCGGTCACCCGCCCCGAAGTTTCGCGTCCGAGAGATGTTTCGACAAGCGGCTGCTCGTCGGAGTAGCTTGGAGCGCTGCAGGAGGCTGGCATGACACTACCCTACAAGGGCGCGCGCCTTCCCGGACCGCTCGGCACGTCAACGGGGACACTCGGAGGACGACTTCCCGGCCCGCTGAACTTCAAGCAGGTCGAGGTGACGGGCGGAGCGACCAAGAAGGTCAAGACCGTGGCGATGCCGCCGCCATGGCACAACAGCACGATCAAGCGGGTGCGCTCGGTCGACTGGCCGCTGTCCAAGGATGCCCCGGCCACCGAGGACGTGAAGCAGGGGGGAATGGCGAACTGTCCGGTGGCGGCAATCCTGGCCGCCCTCGCTCACACACCCGTGGGCCGAAAGAGCCTCGATGGCATGGTCACCGAGTACACCAACGCTCCCACCAAGACCGTGCTCGCCGGTGACACGGTGGCGGAGCTCAACGAGCCGACCAAGGACGACGCGGACTACAAGCCGCAGGACATGGAGGTTCTCTCGAATCGCTATTTCACCGTGTCGTTCTGGAAGGGAGAGATCCCCGACACGTTCTATGTCGAATACTCGGACAGCGACTCGATCGACATGGTGTTCATGGGTTCACGGCCCAACACGAAACGGGTGCTGTGGCCGTCCGTGATCGAGAAGGCGTGCGCATTTCACTTCGGTGGCTACGATGAGATGGGCAAGTACAAGAACCACACGGCCAACGACTTCTGGGAGCTCATCTTAGGCAAGAAGCCGCAAGACGTCCTCGCGATCAAAGATTCAACGGACCTCGACAAGATCCGCGAGCTGGCACGGGCGGCCCCCGCGGTCCCCACCATAGCAGCGTCCAAGGAGCCCGGCCACACCGAATTCGGCAAGGTTACGCCAGACCATGGTTATGCCGTTCTCGGCCTCAAGGGCGCCAGCATCGAGCTGTACAATCCCGCCGAGCCGAAAACGATAAGCCTCTCCGCCGAGGAGGTGCGGCGCAACTTCCAGGCCATCCTGTACGGGAACCCGTAGCCCCTCGAGGTTCTCGAGATGCGGGGGGCGCCGCTAGAGCTCCAGCGCGCGCTCGATCTCGTCGAGGTGCGTGCGCCGGTGCTCGGCGCGCCTGAGGCTGAGGGCAGGACCGACGGCGAGCGCGCGCGCGAGCGTCGCCTCGCCCAGCGTCGCCACCTTGTCATCGACGGCGTCCGCGATTGCCACCGCGAGCTCCGCCATCCGCCGCGGCGGTATCGCCAGCAGCATGGGCTTGGCGGCGTCGTTGATCCAGTCGACGTCACGCTCCTCGATAGGGCCAATGGTTTCGCCGCGTTCCAGCCGCGGCAGCAGCGCGATGATGCGCTGATCCCAGAACGCGAGGTGACCGAGGACGGCGGCCACCGTCCATCCCGCGGGCAGCGTGCGCGCGAGATCCCCGTCGCTCAGCTTCGCGACCAGCGCGCTCAGCCGCTTCCGCTCGTGCGTGTTCTCTGCGATGTACGATCGATCGTGAGCCATGACTCCTCCGTTCGTCCGGTTCACCGCCGGTAAAGCATCGCGTCTTCCCGAGCATCGCGTTCGGGCCCGGCCGCGACTATAGGCGCCCGCGCCGGCCGACTGAAGTCAGTCGCCACCGCCCGCCGCCGGCGTTACACTGCCCGCGTCGATGGGCATCTTCAACTTCACGCTCACCGAGCTGCCCCGCGAGACGGACGCGCTCCGTCGCGATGTACGCGACTTCCTGCGCGACACGCTCGGCACCCGGGCCGCGCATCGGCAGGCGCGTTCGTGGGGCGGCTTCGATCCCGAGTTCAGCCGGAAGCTCGGCGCGCGCGGCTGGATCGGCATGACGTGGCCCAAGCGCTACGGCGGCCAGGACCGGACGTTCCTCGAGCGATACGTCGTGCTCGAGGAGCTGCTGGCGGCGGGGGCGCCCGTGAGCGCGCACTGGGTCGCCGACCGCCAGAGCGGGCCGCAGCTCCTGCGCTTCGGCACCGAAGAGCAGCGGCAGCGCTTCCTGCCCCGCATCGCGCGCGGCGAGCTCCACTTCGCGATCGGCATGAGCGAGCCCGACTCCGGCTCCGACCTTGCCTCCATCCGCACGCGGGCCGTGCGCGCCGACGGCGGCTATCGCGTCAACGGCACCAAGGTGTGGACGTCGAACGCGCATCGCTGCCACCACATGATCGCGCTCTTCCGCACGAGCGTGGTGCCCGACAAGAAGCACGAGGGCCTCTCGCAGTTTCTGGTGGACCTGAAATCGCCCGGCATCAGCATCCGGCCCATCATCGACCTCGCCGGCTCGCATCACTTCAACGAGGTGGTCTTCCAAGATACGTTCGTCCCCGACGCCGACCGCGTCGGGGGCGAGGGCGAGGGGTGGAAGCAGGTCACCACCGAGCTCGCGTTCGAGCGCAGCGGGCCCGAACGCTACCTGTCGAGCCTGGCGCTGTTGAAGGAGCTCGTTGGTGAGCAGGGGCGGCGGCCCACGGAACGGGGGATGGTCGCGCTGGGTCGACTGGTCGCGCACCTGGCGACGCTGCGGCAGATGTCGCTCTCGGTGGCCGGGATGCTCCAGGCCGGCGAGAACCCCAACCTCGAGGCTGCCCTCGTGAAGGACGTCGGCACCGGCTTCGAGCAGGAGATCCCCGAGGTCGTCCACGCGCTCCTCGACATCGAGCCCACCATCGACACCGGGAGCGAGCTCGAGATGACGCTCGGCTATCTCGTACAGCGCGTGCCCTCGTTCTCGCTGCGCGGCGGCACCCGCGAGGTCTTGCGCGGGATCATCGCGCGCGGTCTCGGCCTCCGATGACCGGTCTGCGCGCGCTCCTCGGCGACACCGTCACGCGGCTCTTCGGCGATCTGGTCACCAAAGAGCTCATCGAGTCCGCGGAGAAGGGCACGTGGCCGGAGGCGCTGTGGCGGGCGCTCGAGGAAGGCGGGCTCACCTTGCCGCTCCTGCCCGAAGCCCAGGGCGGCGCCGGCGGCACCTGGCAGGACGCGCACGTCGTGGTCCGGGCGGCCGGGCGGCACGCGGCGCCCGTGCCGCTCGCGGAGACGATCGTCGCGAGCTGGCTCCTCGCCCGCGCCGGGCTCGAGGTCCCATTCGGGCCCCTGACGGTGGCGCCGGTTCGCGAGAACGATCACCTCCAGCTCGTGCGCGCCGGGGACGACTGGCGGTTGCGAGGCAGCGCCGGCCGCGTTCCCTGGGGCGGGGCCGCCCACCACGTGGTGGCCCTCGGCGACGCCGACGGCCGGACGATGGTGGCACTCATCGCGCGGGGGAGCGCGGCCGTCGCGGCCGACCGCAACCTGGCCCTGGAGCCGCGCGACACGCTGACGTTCGACGACGCTCCCGTCGTCGCCGCCGCTCCCGCCGCCGGCGTGGGCGCGGACGCCGTCATGCTCTACGGCGCGCTCGTCCGCACGGCGCAAATCGCGGGCGCGCTCGAGCGCGTGCTCCAGCAGTCCGTGCGATACGCGATCGACCGCCGCCAGTTCGGCCGGCCGATCGGCAACTTCCAGGCGATCCAGCACCAGCTCGCCGTCCTCTCCGGGCACGCGGCGGCGGCGGGGATCGCCGCTGAGCGCGCGTTCGCCGCCGCCGACGCCGGGGATCCCGCGTTCGAGATCGCCAGCGCCAAGGTCCGCGCCGGTGAGGCGGCGGGCATCGGAGCCAGCATCGCTCACCAGGTGCACGGCGCCATCGGCTTCACCTACGAGCATTCGCTGCACTTCTCGACTCGCCGGCTCTGGTCCTGGCGCGCCGAGTTCGGCAGCGAAAGCCGGTGGGCCGGCGACCTCGGGCGCCGCGTGGCCGCCCGCGGGCCCGACGCGCTCTGGACCGACCTCACGGGCCGCTGATCGTCTGACCGCTCGCTGAACCAGTGGACGCCGTCCGCCGACTCATCGTTGCGGCGGCTCGCAACCACGGCGCTGCTCATTTCAGTGGTGGATTTCCACCAGTCACCACCACCAGTCCCATCTCACCAGTCTCATAAACCACTGAATTTTCTCGTTTCAGGAGAGGCACGGCGCTTGCGCTACGCCCCGGCGTACTCGACGTCAACGCCCCCGCCAGCGGGGAGAAAGCGAGGCCGCCGTGAGCGAGAGAACAAAGGGCCAGACGCGAAGGACCGTAGCGGCGTGCGCGATGTTCGTGGGCGTCATGACCGCGGCGTGCTCGAGCCGGGTCATCGACACTTCGGATTCGTGGGAGGGCGGTCTCGATACGGCGCGAGCGGCGGTCGCCGCCGGCGAGCCGTCCGCGGCTGCCCGCGCATGGCGAGAGGCGTACGGCGATGCGGTTCGCACCCGGCGCTGGGAGCCCATGCTGGCGGTGGGCGACGCCGCCCTCGAGATCGGCCGCGCCGCCGACGACGATCCCGATGCGCGACATCTCGCACGCCAGAGCTACCTGGTGGCCGTCATCCTCGCCGAGCAGCAGCGGTCCCTCGACGGTGTCCTCCGATCCGCGGAAGCGTTCGCCAACCTCGGTGACCGCGCGGTGGCCGAGCAGACGTTGACGATCGCGCGCCGCCTCGCGCGGAACCGCGAGGACGCCCAGGCACGCATCACCGCCGTCGAGACCTCGATTGCCGCCGACGTGCGCGCGGACGCGGGCTCGCCCGCCCAGGAGATGCTGACGCCATGATCCGCGCCGCCGCGGTGGCGCGGTACGCCGACTGGTCCCATCCCGAGCGACGCGCCCGCCTCTTCTGTGCGGCGCTTCCCCTCGGGACCGCGCTCGGCTACGTGATCGGCGGGCTCGTGGGCGAGGCCCACGGCTGGCGGGCCGCGCTCTTCGCAGCGGGTCTCGCGATCATGGTGCTCGCCCTCCGCGAGCCCACGCGCGGAGTGAGGCACGAAGTGCGCGGCCTCCGCCTCTCGCTGCCGGCGCTGGCCGATCGCCAGAGCTACCTCGTCAACACCGCCGCCCAGGTCGTCTACACCTTCGCCGTGGGTGGACTCGCGACCTGGATGCCGCTCTACGTCGCGCGCGAGCGCGGTGTTCCCACGGACATTGCCGCCACTACCTTCGGGCTCCTCCTCGTCGCCGCCGGTCTCGTGGGGACGCTGACGGGAGACCGGGTCGCGCGCGCGGTGGCGCGCCGGTGGCATGGCGGAGACTTCACGGTGTCCGGCTGGTCGCTGGTGGCCTCGCTCGCCTTCACGCCGGTGGCGTTGCTGGCGGCGGCGCCGGTGGTCGTGTGGACGGCGATGTTCGCGACGCTGTTGCTGCTCTTCATCAACATCGGTCGCCTCAACGCGGCCATGGCGGACGTGCTTCCCGCCGAGCTGCGGGCGACCGGCTTCCTGGTGGCCACGATGTCGATCCACCTGCTCGGCGACGCCGTCTCCCCGTTCCTGATCGGCGCCGCCTCCCAGCGCATGGGCCTCCAGCTTCCCGTGCTCGTGACGGGCTGCCTCCTTCCCGTCGCGGGGCTGCTTCTCCTCTGGGGGCGGGCGACGCTGGCGCGCGATCTCGCGCGGGCGGGCGCGCTCGCGCGCTGCTGAGAACGGGGTCGGCATGGACGTCGTGAAGGAGGACTTCGCGTATCGCATCCGCCGCCGCGCCGCCGGACAGCCGCGCGAGCTCGTCGGCCTCGTCGCCCGTCAGGTGGAAGGCACCAAGACACGCAACGTGCTCAACGTCTACGGACCCGCCGTGTTGCTCGAGGTCCACGACAACTATTTCCACCACAACAGCGCCGTGATGATGCCGGACGTGGACGACGAGGAGGACGCGGAGCCGGGGACGCGCTCGCACTTCGAGGACGGCGACGAAGTGGCCGGGTTCCGGCGCTGCCGGCCCGACAGCTACGGGCGCTTCCTCAACGAGCCGTTCGAGCCCGCGGACGAGGACGGCGACACGGGACGCGTGAGCGGGCTCGGGCTCCTGGTGGCGGCGTACCGGTTCCAGAAGGTGAATCCGGCCTACCGCCTCCTCCTCGCCGGCCACGCCGACACCTCCGGCGACGCGGGCTACAACTTTACGCTCTCGGAGCTGCGGGCGAAGAACGTCCTCCATCTCCTGCTCGGCGAGCGCGCGCCGTGGGTCGACGTCTGCCTCGCGAAATCGAAGGTGGAGGACTACCAGCGCATCCTCAAGCACTACGCCCAGGTGTTCACGTGGGCATGCGATCCCGGGCCCATCAACGACGTGAACGACGACGCCACCAAAGCCGCCGTCCGCGAGTTCCAGGCGCGCTACAACGCCCGCTTCAAGAAGACGATCCTCGTCGACGGCAACGTGGGCAAGGAGACGTGGGGCGCCTTCTTCGACTGCTACATGGAGGAGCTGGCGGCGATCATGAACTTGTCGGTGGCGGACCTGCCCGGCCAGCGCACCGTCACCTTTCTCGACGGCGGCCAGCGATACATCGCGTGCGGCGAACAGAAGCCGATCGACCACCCGGAGCGCGATGCGTTCCGATCCAAGGAGAACCGGCGGGTCGAGTTCCTCTTCTTCCGGCCGCCCTTCGTTCCCGACCTCTCCTGCCACGCGGCCACCAGGCCGTACTGCATGAAGCGGTGCCCGCGCGAGGAGTGCGGCGTGTACGCGCCCGGACGGTTCGATTTCCTCTTCGTGGCACCGCGCTCCCTCCTCGGTCACGTGGTCGGCGACGACTACGAGCCGCGGTTCCGGATCACGCCCACTGATCACGATCTGAGCGAGCTGCACGACAGGCCCGATGAGTCGTACGACACCGAGCTGGCGCTGTCGGAGGTGGCCGAAGACGATCCGTGGGCGTTCCTGGAGCCGTTCGCGGCCCGCGAGCCGGCGCAGGGCTCGAACGAGCAGGAGCCGCCCCGCGCGCAGGGGCGACGGGCATGAGCGGCCGCCTCGGGTTCAAGGGCAAGGTCCAGCCCGCGGTGTGGTTCCTCTTCATGCAGAAGAAGGCCCCGGGGGCGCGGGCGATGATGGACCTGAACCACTTCTTCGTCGTCGAGAACGAGGCGCTCTTCGACTTCGTGCTGGTGGCGAAGACGCCCAAGGGCGTGTTCCGCATCGAGCGGCACGCCACGGCCAAGAAGCGGCTCTTCGACGACGAGATCAACACGTACGTGGCGGAGTCCCTCAGCGCCGACGCCCTCAACGCGATCTTCGACGCCGCCGACGCCAAGAAGCTGGAGCTCTTTCTCACCGTCAAGATCTGGTACAAGGCCTTCTTCTACGAGGCGCTCCGGTTCATGACGCGCGCGAACGCCGACACCTTCAGCCTGGCCCGGCCCGACGACGCCAGCGCCATCGAGGCCAGCTTCAAGTACGCGAGGAAAGGCGACAAGGCCACCGTCACCCACATCGACAAGCAGCGGGAGATCAAGGACATCCCCTGCGAGCTGCGCGCCTGGGACATCACGCCCGCCACCAAGAAGGGCCGGGCGCCCAAGGTCAAGCTGGGGATCTTCATGCGCGTGAACGGCGGCCTCTCCGCCAAGGACGAGGAGGAGGTGGCACGCATCTTCCTCGCCGCCGACTACACCAAGCTCTACAAGTTCGGCACCAACAGCCGCTCCGCCCCCTGGTTCGAAAATCTCGGCTCGCCGCCGAAGGGCATCGAGCGCTCGCTCAAGACGTGGGAGCTGAACCTCACGAACTATCTCTGGCTGAAGACGAGCTTCGATCGCGGCACGACCATCTGCAACGAGATCATGGACATCGCCAAGAAGGCGATGGCGAAGACCCAGCTCGAGGTGGTGGAGGTCATCCGCAACGAAATCGACGCGCGGCTCGTCACCGCCAACCACTGGGGTGATTTGCGCGAGGACTGGAACACGGAGCGGTACCAGCGGAAGCTGTCCGACCTCTTCGGCGCCATCCATCAGAACCAGTGGTACGCGTCGCCCGTCCGTCTCATCCGCGACATGACCACCGTCAAGCTCCAGAAGGTGTTCTTCGGCTTCGAGGATCCCGTGAGCCCCGATGACCAGGCGGCGCTCATCCTCCAGTACGGCACCGGGCACTGTGGCGAGCACACCGACGTGTCCTTCTCGGTGGTGCGCCAGCTCATGGAGGCCGGCCACGACAAGAAGTTCGAGAACGTGATCTACACCGGCAACTCCAACGTCGACCACGCCTTCGTGGTGGGCGGGATCCGCGTGGCCGAAGTCATCGACACCAAGCGCGCGCATCCCTTCAACGGCAGCGTGGGGGAGGCGGTGCGGGTGTGGGATCTGCGGGCGGCGCTCGCCGCGAACCCCGGCAAGGATGGCTTCGTCCTCGATCCCTACCTGGCGCCCACCCGTCAGGCCCGCACGGCGAAGGAGCTGCTGACGCGACTCAACGCGAAGACACGCGGCGCCAAGCGCACGGATTGTCTATGGTGGGGCGGGCAGCATCCCGTCGATCCCGTGGAGACCATCGTGACCAAGCCCAGCGTGAGGGGCGTCTAGATGGCCCCCCGTCGCGCGATCGCGGGTGTGCTGACGCGGGCGGGGCTCTCGCATTCCGTGCTGGCGGGGACCGCCCTCGCGGGGGCCGTCCTCCTGAGCACCGCGCTCGTGGGGGCGACCTTCGTCGGCGCCACGCTGGCGCACGCCGTGCTGATGCACACCGCGTTCACGCGCAGCGCGGTCGGCGGCCGTGCGGTCGCGGCCGCGAAGGGAGGAGCGACCATGGCAGATGATAAGCGGACGGCGCGCGGCGGGCCCGGCCCGGCGGAAGCGGCATCGGCCATCGACGCCACCAGCGCCCGTCAGCGCGCGCGGGAGGCGATCGATGCCGTCGTGGCCGGGCCCGGCGCCTACGATCTGACGCCCCCCTTGCCGCTGGCGTGGCCGCCCGCGGGAGACCACGCCGTGGCCTACTTCGCGTTCACGCGGCGCTCGCTGCCGAGCGGCGCCGTTCGGTACGCCGTCGCCTCCCCCGCCTTCCGTGTCGATGTCGTGCTGACGGCGCCGCCCGTCGCCGCCCCGCGCGTGACGCGGCTCCAGGCGCGCGACCTCGGAACGGAAACGCCCACGCGTGTCCCCAGCGCCGCCCTCGGCGCGCTCCCGCAGGCGGAAGATCTCCTCGTGGGCGCGGTGGCGCGGGGCCGTGCGCCGGAGTCCGCGGATGCCGAGCGCATCCGAGCCAGCTACCTGGCCTGGGTGCGCGAGCACCGCGCGCTGGCAACGGAGGTGCGGACCGTGAATCCGGCCTTCTTCGACTGGCTCGACCCCAGGCCCTGAGCGACAGGCGATGGCGACGCATCACGTGGTGGCGCAGGGCGAGTGCCTCGCGAGCATCGCGCGGCAGTACGGATTCCTCGACTACCGCACGATCTACGATCACGCTTCCAACGCCGCCCTCAAGAAGAGCCGGCCCGATCCGAACGTCCTCCATCCCGGCGACCGCCTTTTCATCCCCGACAAGGACGCCCGCGAGGAGTCGCGCGGCACGGAGAAGCGCCATCGCTTCCAGCTCCGCCGGCAGCGGATCTTTCTCGACGTTATCCTAAAGTTGAACGACGAACCGATCGCGAACACGCCCTACGTCCTGCGCATCGGCTCCCGTCAGCTCGAGGGCACTACCGACGGCACCGGGCGTATTCGCCACGAGGTGGCGGCCACCGAGACGTCCGCGCGGCTGATCCTGAAGGACCCCGCGCTCGAATGGGATCTGCGCCTGGGCGCGCTCGATCCTCTGGAGGAGGTCAGCGGCGTGCAGGGGCGGCTGCAGAACCTCGGCTTCGGGTGCGGCGCCATCGACGGCCTCATGGGGCCGCGCACGCGGTCGTCGCTGCGCCAGTATCAGGGGATGCGCAAGCTCAGCAGCACGGGGGAGGCGGACGGCGCCACGCGGAGCCGGCTGCGCACCGAGCACGACGGTGGCTGAGAGGCGGTGGATTAGACTCGAGCGGTGCCCTCGGCGACGATCGGGTATCGGCTCGTGCGCGGCGTGGTCCGGCTGCTGCTCTGGCTCTTCTACCGCCGCATCGACGTCATCGGTCGCGAGCACGTCCCGCGCGACGGTCCCGTGATCGTGGCCGCCAACCACCACAACGCTCTGGTCGACCCCATGCTCGTGATCGCGGTCCTGCCTCGCCCGGTGATGGCGCTCGCCAAGGCGCCGCTCTTCCGCCATCCGCTCATCGGTCCGTTTCTCTGGATGGTGGGAGCGGTCCCCGTGCACCGCCGCCTCGAGGCCGGGGACGATCCGCGCAAGAACGAGGCGATGTTCGCGGCCGGCATCGCCGCCCTCCGCGCCGGCGGCGGTCTTCTCATCTTTCCGGAAGGCCGGTCGCAGCCCCAGCCCTTGCTATTGCCGGTGCGCACGGGCGCGGCGCGTCTGCTGCTGGGAACGGAGAGCGCACCGGGCGGGCCGGGCGGGGTGGCTCTCCTTCCGGTGGGAATGGTGTTCCGCGACGCGGGAACGTTCCGGTCGGCGTCGGTGCAGATCACCATCGGCGAGCCGATTCCCACCGCCGACGTCGTGGCTCTCTACCGCGAGCGGCCGGAGGACGCGGTGCGGACGCTCACGGATCGTCTCGCCGCCGCCATCCGCGAGCGCATCGTCGAAGCGGAGGACAACCACACGCTCGCGCTGCTCACGGTGCTCGAGCACGCGTGGGACGCGGAGCGCGGTTCCGACACGGCCGCGCCGGAGGAGGCGGGCGCGCGGTCGCTGGCGTGGAAGCAGGAAGTGATGCGGGCGGCGCGCTATCTCTCCGAGCGCGAACCGCACCGGGTGGCGGCGCTGCGGCAGCGGGTCGAGCTCTATCGCGCGCACCTGGACGAGGTCGGGATCACGAGCCGGCAGCTCGGCCGTCCCTACACGGCCCCCCTCGTCGCGCGCTACGTCGTCGAGAATCTCCTGTGGCTGATGCTCGGCCTCCCGCTCGCGCTCGTCGGCTTCGCCAGTCATGCCGCTCCCTACTGGCTCACCGACCGCGTCGCGCGCTGGTTGCCGCGGACGGCCGAGGAGGAAGCGACCCACAAGATGGCGGCGGGGGTCGTGCTCTATCCACTCCTGTGGGCGAACGAGGCGTGGTTGCTGTGGTCGGTCGCGGGTCGCGCCGCCGCCGTGGCGTTCCTCGTGTTGCTGGCGCCCTCCGGATTGCTCGCGCTCGCGTGGCAGGAGCGGCTGGGCGCGGTGGCGCGGCAGGCGCGCGCGTTCCTGACGTTCCTCACCGATCGCGATCTCCACCGCCGGCTCCTCGACGAGCGTCGCGCGCTCGTCGCGGACCTGCGCGCGCTCGCCGACATGGTGCCGCCGGAGGCACGTGAGCACCATGCCCGCTAGCCAGTGGACGCGAGCGCCGGGAGTGATGCTGGGCGCGCTCACCGCGCTCAACGGGCTCAACTACCTCGATCGCTACGTCCCCGCCGCCACCCTTCCCCTGATTCTCACCGACCTCGCGCTCTCGGACACGGAAGGCGGGCTCCTCCAGTCACTGTTCATCGTGACCTACTCGCTCGCGTGTCCGGTCGCGGGCTGGCTCGGCGACAAGCACGGCCGCCTGCGTCTCGCCGCCACCGGCGTCTTCGTCTGGAGCATCGCCACCGTGGGATCGGGGCTCGCGCCCACCTTCGCGTTGCTCCTGCTCGCCCGCGCGATCATCGGCGTGGGGGAAGCGAGCTACGCGGTGGTGACGCCCTCGCTCCTGTCGGACTGCTATCCTCCGGACCGACGCGCGCGCGCCCTCAGCGTCTTCTACGCGGCCATCCCCGTCGGCACCGCGCTCGGGTACGCCGTCGGCGGGTTCGTCGGCGACGCGCACGGCTGGCGCCCGGCGTTCTTCGTCGCGGGCGCCCCCGGCGCCGCCCTTGCCTTCCTGCTCCTGCTCCTGCGCGAGCCGGAGCGCGGCGCCCTCGACGCCGGCCGCGAGCCGGTGCCGCTCGGTCTCTCCGGTTCCTTGCGCGCGCTCGTCGATCGCCGGAGCTACGTCGTCAACACCGTGGCCCAGATCATCTACACGTTCGCGATGGGCGGCCTCGCCACGTGGATGCCGACCTACTTCGTGCGCGAGCGCGGGCTCACGCTCGCGTCGGCTTCGGTCACGTTCGGGCTGATCCTGGTCGTGGCCGGCTTCGCGGGAACGTTGCTCGGCGGTCGACTGGCGAGCGCGGTGGCGCGGCGCTCGCGCGGGGCCGACTTCATTGTGTCGGGCTGGTCGCTCGTCGCATCTCTTGCCTTCACGCTGGTGGCGGTGCTGGCGGCGCCGCCGGCCGTTTTCTGGCCCGCGATGTTCGTGACGCTCGTGCTGCTCTTCGTCAACATCGGCCCCCTCAACGCCGCCATGGCGAACGTCCTCCCTGCCGGGCTCCGCGCGCGCGGCTTCGCGGGGTCCACGATGGCCCTACACCTGCTCGGCGACGCGCTCTCGCCCTTCCTGATCGGCGCCGCCTCCGATCGCATCGGGCTCCGGATTCCCGTCCTCGTCACGGGGTGCCTCTTGCCGCTGGCGGGGTTGGTGCTGCTGGCGGGACGGAAAAGCCTCGCGCGTGATCTCGACCGCGCGGGCGCGCTCCCGCCCACGGCGGGACAGGACGCGCGCGGCAAGGAGACGCCATGGTGAGTCATTTCCGGCGGTGTGAGCGGCGGCGCGCGTTGCTGGCCCCTCGGGGATGCGCTATCTTCGGGCGCCTATGATAGACGTTCCCGCCGCTGACGAGTATGCGCCGTCGCACGCCGACTACATCGGGCGTGTTCCGTCGGGCCCGATTGTTGAGACCCTGGCTCGTCAATGCGAGAGGGTGACCAGTCTCCTCGGTGGGCTCTCCGACGGCCAGGCTCGGTTCCGCTTCGCGCCCGGCGAGTGGAGCATCAAGGAAGTCGTCGGCCACATGATCGACGCCGAGCGGTTCTTCTACCATCGCGCCTTCACCATCTCGCGCAAGGACCCGGCTCCCCTGCCCGGCTTCGAGCAGGACGACTACGTGCGCGAGGCCGGCTTCGACGCGTGGCCGCTCGCCGATCTCCTCGACGAGTTCGCGCTCCTCCGGCGCGCCAACCTGGTCGCGCTCCGGCACGTGACCCCGGCCGCGAGTCTCCGCCGCGGCACCGCCGACGGTAAAAGCGTGAGCGTGCGCGCGCTCGTCTACATCCTCGCCGGCCACGTCGAGCATCACCTCGACGCCTTGCGCACGAAGTACCTGGTGCCGGCCAACCGCGGCTAGCGACTTGAGCGGAACGCGCCACACCGTCGCGCAGGGCGAGTGCATCGCCAGCATCGCCAAGCAGCGCGGCATGCCGTGGGAGAAGCTGTGGAATCATCCCGACAACGCCTCCCTGAAGACGTTGCGGCGCGATCCGAACGTGTTGTTGCCGGGGGACGAGGTCTTCGTGCCGGCGCCGGACACGAAGGAGGAATCCCGCGCCACTGACGCGCGCCACCGCTTCGAAGTGGCGGCCACGACGGCGAAGGTCAAGATCCGGGTCCTCGTCAACGATCAGCCGCGCGCGCAGACGCCATACCGTCTCGACGTGGACGGCACGAAGTCGACGGGAACGACCGACGGCGGGGGCTTTCTGGAGGCGGTCATTCCGGCGGACGCGCGCGAGGCGGTGCTCGAGGTGGGCAAGGGCGACGACGTCGACGTCTTCACGCTCGCGCTGGGGACGCTCGACCCCATCGACACCGATTCCGGCGTCCAGGGGCGGCTCCTCGCCCTCGGCTTCGATGCCGAGACCGATCTGGAGGCGGGCGTCCGCGATTTTCAGACGAAGGAGAAGCTGCCGGTGACGGGCCGTGTCGACGACACCACCCGCGCCCGGCTGCGCGAGAAGTTCGGCCAGTGAGCCCACGCACCATCGCGCGCCTCGTTCGCGGATCCACGGCGTTCAACACCTTGAACGTGCGCACGGTGCCGATCCACTTCCAGCGGTCGCCCGGCGTCGCCACCGGCAACGACCGTGGCATCGAGGGCCTCGAGTTCCAGGTCCTGTCGGCGGGGGCCGTGATCCAGCGCGGCCGCACACCCGCCGACGGCAAGATCGACGTGCGCCTGCCCACGCCGCAGGTGACGGTGCGGTTGCTCGTGGCCGGCGTCACCGCGTCCGAGTACACGCTGTCGGTGGCGAACACGCTCGATCCCGTGAACGGCCTCAGCGGCCAGAAGCAGCGGCTCCGGATGCTCGGCTATCAGATCGGCCACGACGGCGCCGACGGCAACGGCGTGGACGCCGTCCAGAATTTTCGCTTCGAGCGCTCGGTGCTGGATTTCCAGGCCGATCACGGGCTCTTCACGGACGGCACCGCCAACGCGAACACGCAGGCGCAGCTCACCACGCAGGCGGGAGCGTAGCGGAGAGCGCCACCGTGGCCATCAGCGTCAAGGTCCGCAACGACCGTCAGTTCATCGTCCCCGTCCGGTTCGCGCGGGCGGTGACCGGCCTCAGCGTCCGCGACGCCCCCGACGTCGACGACCGCGGCTTCGCGATGGGGACGCGCCCGGCCACGTGGGGGACGTCCGATGCGCGGGGGGCGATGGTCGGGATCACGGAGAGCGACACCGTTCGCATCAAGATCCTGCGCGAGGACATCGAGGACACCGCCGTCCTCTTCGTCACCAGCACGGATCCCGCCGTCGCGCGCGTGATCGCTCCCGCCGGCGGAGGCCCCGTGCCCGCCGACGGCATCGTGCAGATCCAGGGGGTCACCGACTTCCGCAACCGTCCTGTGAAGATCCAGGTCCGGCTGGGGACGCGGACGGGACCAGTCCTCGGCGAATTGGAGCCGCACGTCTTCCAGCTTCGCCGGCTGCGGGTCTTCGCCCACTTCGTCACCATCAACGGCATCGGGCCCACGCGCACGCTCGCGAGCCTTACCGCCTTTTTCAGGGCCGTCAACGACGTGTGGCGCGCGGCCGGCATCGAGCTGACGTTCGCCGAGCGCGACGTCCAGATCGAGGTCGTGAACGGGCTGGCGGTGGCGGGTCAGATGACGACGAACCTGAGCGGCGCTCCGCCCACGTTCAACGAGTTCTCGACCATCATCAACCTGCGCCCCGACGCCAACGCCATCAACGTCTACTTCGTGCGCGCCGCCAACGAAGTGCTCGGCCTCACCTTCGAGAAGACGGTGGCGCGCCCCACGGGCTTCGGCATCGTGATGACCGACGCCGCGCAGGCGCACACGCTCGCCCACGAGCTGGGTCACTATCTGGACAACGACACCCACAGCGAGACGGACGGTGCCGGCAACACCGTGCGGCGGGACATCTGGGTCCTGCGCTTCCTCATGTTCACGTTCGCGACGTACGGGCACCTGAACCTGGCCCCCGCCTACAAGAACGACGTGGGCTACGGAGTGGGACAGGTCGGCGAGCTGATCCCGGTCAAGGATTTCGCGGCGGACCCGCTCGATGGCGACCTCGTCAGATCGAGACGCCGCGCGCTCGATCCGAACTGAGCGCCGCCCGCAGCCGGGCGCGCGTTGGCGATGGGGCGGCGTCGCCGTCGTCGTCGCTCTCGTTCTCGCGGTGCCGACTCCGGCCCGAGCGGGGCCGCCGGCCACGTTCAGCGGCCGTCTCGCCGATGCTGCCGGCGACGGCGGCGCCGGGAGCCGCGCCAGAAAGGACGCTGGTATGACGTCGCAAGAGGTCGCCGGGCGCGTGAAGCAAAAGGACTGGCGCGTGCTGGACGCAGCTCCCGGCCCCGACGCCGGCTCCGCCATGCTGCCGCTGCTCGACGATCCGGATCCGGAGGTCCGCGAGCTGGCGCTCCACGTCCTCAACGTGGTCGGCGGTCCCGTCGCGCGCCAGGGATTTCTCAAGGCCTTGAAGGATCGCGGGGACACCGTCCGCTCCGCCGCGTGCCGGTTCCTGCACGTGCACGCCACCCGCGAGGACGTGCCGGCGATCCTGGCGGAAGTGACGGGGAGCTTCGACGAGTACGTGCGCGAGCAGATGGGACTCCTGGTGGGGAAGCTCGGTGACGCCAACGCGATCCCCACGCTGGAACGGCAACTCGCGGCGGAGCCGGACGCGCACGCCCGCCACGGTCTCTCCATCGCGCTCGCCCGCCTCGGCGAACGGCGCGCGCGCCAGGCCTACCTGGAGCGATTGCGCGCGGACAATCCCCGCCAGCGCGCGGCCGCGCTCGAAGACCTGCTCTACATCGGCGACCGGCGACTCGTACTCGACGTGCTGCCGCTCCTCGACGACCTCCGCGAAGCCGTGAACGTGGCGCCGTCGGCCACGCGCTACTTCATCCGGGTCTGCGACGTCGCCGTCAACGTGCTCGACGTCCTTCTCCAGCATCCGTTCTCGTTCAAGGTGGAGCGGGTGCGCCGGTACAGCGCGGAAGAGCTCGCGGAAGCGAAAGCGGTGGCGGCGCGGACGCGATAGCGGCGCCGGCGCGCCCGGTCACCGGGCGACGAGCGCCTCCGCCTGCGCGCGCGAGAATCCGAGCTTCTCGCCCGCCTCCAGAATCTCGCCCCACGTGGTGGCGTCCACGGTGATGCCGGAACGGGAGCGCTCGGCGCGCGCAAGGCGCTCGGGATCGCCGGGCACCAGCACGGGCAGCTTGGGATCGGCGGGCGGCGAGGCCTTCACGTACTCGACGAAGCCGTCGATCTCGCGGCGGAGCCAATCGACGCCGGCGAGGCGGGCGGGATCGACGAGCACCGTGAACATGTTGTTGACGGTGCCGCCCATGCGCGGATTGGCGGGCTGGATCGTCGGTCCTCCCGAGAGCGCGCCCGCCAGCAGCTCCGTCACCACCGCCAGCGCATAGCCCTTGTGGCCGCCGAACGACTGCATCGCGCCGTGGGGCTCGCGGTACATCACCCACGGATCGCGCGTCGGGCGACCCTCGGCGTCGATGAGCACGCCCTCGGGCGCGGGCTTGCCCTCGTTGCGGGCGACGCGGATCTTGCCCATCGCGAGCGCGCTCGTGGCCATGTCGAGGAGAAGCGGCGGCTGGCGAGTGGTGCCGGGCAGCGCGATGCACACGGGATTCGTGGAGAAGCGCGCGTCGGCGCCGCGGAACGGCGCCACCAGACCGCGGTGGTCGGCAACGTTCACGAAGTGCAGCGACACGAGGCCGGCTCCGCTCGCGAGCTCACCGTACGCGCCCACGCGCCCGATGTGGTGCGCGTTGGCGAGCGTCATCGCCACCACGCCCGTCTGGCGGCACCGCGCGATGGCCGCCGTCATCGCTTCGCCCGCCACGCAGCGCCCGTAGCCGCGACCGCCGTCGAACATCAGCGTCCCACCATCGTCCTTCACCACCTTCACGCGCGTGTTCGGGACCACCAGGCCCGCCAGGAGGTGCCGGACGTACGACGGCACCATCCCCACCCCGTGGCTGTCGTGACCGGCGAGGTTGGCCTGCACGAGGTGATCGGCGACGAGGTCGCCCTCGGCGGGCGCGCTGCCGCCGGCCTGGAGGATGGCGCTCGTGACGCGTCGAAGCTGGTCGGCGGTCGCGTGCATGACTACTCGACCTCGCGCAGCCGCACGATCTCCGGCCGGCCGTCCATGTACTCGCCCATCTTGCGGCCGAGCGCCTTGAAGTGGTCCGTGGCGCGATGGGCGTCGACGGCGGCCTGGTCGACGTAGCGCTCCATGAAGACGTAGGTGCCGGGCGTCTCCGCGCGATGGAGCACGTAGAGCTTGCACCCGGGCTCGCTGGCGTTGACCTTCGCGACCAGCTCCTTCGCCACCGTTTCGAACTCTTTCTCCATTCCCGACTTCACCTTGAGCGTCGCCACCACGCCGAGCATATGTCCCTCCCGCGCGTTTACTTGACCACGTCCGAAGCGTCGCGGCAACCGGGGCGGCGACGCCGATCGATTCAGGAAGCCTCGTCGCTCCGCCGTCCGCGCGGCCCCCCGAGCGTGTCCCGCGTCACCCCGTCGGCGAGAAAGCCGGCGATCTCGGCCTCCGCGAAGCCGAGGTCGGAGAGAATGGCGCGCGTCTCGGAGCCGAAGGCCGGCGTGGCCGCCGTGGGCGTGAAGCCGTTGCCGTCCAGGCGTACGGGCGGCGCCAGCACGCGAACGCGTCCGAGGGCCGGATGGTCGAGATCGCGCAAGAATCCGTTGGCGAGCGCCTGCTCGTCGTCGAGCATCTCGAACGGCAGCGCCACCCGCGCCACCGGCACGCCGTGCGCGTCGAGACGCTCTTTCCATTCGCTCGTGGGGCGGGAGGCGATGAGGGGATCGAGACGTGTCCGGAGGCCGGCGTAGTGCTTGGCGTGGGCGTCGCGGTCCCCGAGCGGGCGCTCGTGGGCCTCGTCGCGGAGACCCACCGCGGTCATGAACGCGCGCTGGAGGCCGGGGCTCACGCACGCGACGGCGATGGCGCCGTCCTTGGTGGCGTAGGTGCGGTAATAGACTTCCGTCATCGCGGGCGGGCGCACCTTCGGGATCACGTTCGCCTGCTCCGCGAGCGGAACTCCGCGCGCCTGGAGATCGCGCAGGCGCCCGCGCAGGTCAGCGTGGAGAGCGCCCTCCGTGCGGTCCACGCGCACCATCGCGTTGTTCTGCAGCACGAGCGCCGCCATCAGGAGCGCGACGTCGACCTCGCCGCCCTTCCCCGTTCGCTCCCGGCGCAGCAGCGCCGACGCGATCCCGAACGCGAGCATCATGGCGCAGATGTAGTCGGCCACGGGCGCCTCGCCCCCGGTCGGCACCCCGCCCTCGATGCGACCGCTCGCCGCCATGAGACCGCTGCGCGCCTGCACCACGAGATCCATACCGGCGAGACGGGCGTCGGGGCCGCGGGGCCCGAAGGCGCTCACGTTGCCGACGATCAGACGCGGATGACGCGGGGCCAGGCTCGGCCAGTCGAGCCCGAGCTCGGCGGCGAGACCGGGACGGAAGTTGGTGAGGACAACGTCCGCGCGCGCGAGTAACGGCTCCACGATGGCGGCCGCCCGCGGATGCCGGAGATCGAGCGGGAGCGTGTGCTTGCCGCGGTTGCGGGAGACGAAGTGACGCGTCTCCCCCGGCACGATGGGCGCGAGCTGGCGCACGGGATCGCCTTCCAGCGATTCGA
>DASXSB010000055.1:0-118798 GCA_036506275.1 Candidatus Methylomirabilota bacterium
AAGGCGAGCTTCGTGGCGGGCGTGCGCGCGGCCGGCATCGACGTCGTCGACATCGGTCTCGTGCCCACGCCCGTCCTCTATTTCGCCACCGCGCACTGGCGGCTCGATGGCGGCGCCAACATCACGGGCAGCCACAATCCCATCGAGTACAACGGCGTGAAGATGGTCCACCCCGGCGCCGCGCCCCTCACCGAAGACGAGATCCAGTCGCTGCGCAAGATGGTGGAGCGCGGCGATTACGAGACGGGCGCCGGCGGCGTGACTTCACGGAGCGCGCGCGACGATTACTTCGCGACCGTCACGCGGCTGGTGACCCTCCGCCGCCGCCTCAAGGTGGTCGCGGACGCCGGAAATGGCGTGGCCGGTCTCTACGCGCCCGAACTGCTGCGCCGCCTCGGGTGCGAAGTGGTGGAGCTGCACTGCGAGTCGGATGGGACGTTCCCGCATCATCTGCCCGATCCCGAGGATCCCGAGAACGTGGTCGACGTCCAGGCGAAGGTGCGCGAGGTGGGCGCCGACGTCGGGGTCGCCTACGACGGTGACGCCGATCGCGTGGGCGTCATCGACGAGCGTGGCGAGCGTCACGAAGCGGATCTGATTCTCATCCTCCTCGCGCGCGATTTGCTCGCGCGCCGGCCGGGCGCCAAGATCGTCTTCGACGTGAAGTCGTCGCAATCGCTCGTGGACGACATCCGCCGCCACGGCGGCGACCCCGTCATGTGGAAGACCGGCCACTCCCACCTCAAGCGCAAGATGCGGGAGGACGGCATCCCGCTCGGGGGCGAGGTCAGCGGCCACATGTTCTTCGCCGAGAACTACTACGGCGTGGACGATGGCATCCTCGCCTCCTGCAAGATTCTCGAGATCGTGGCCGCCTCCGCCCCGCCGCTGTCCGCGCTCTTCGCCTCCGTACCGCACCTCCACGCCACCCCCGAGCTGAAAGCGCTGTGTCCCGACGCCGAGAAGTTCCGCGTGATCGAGGAGCTGGCGCGCGAGTTCAAGCGTCGCTACGAGACGATCGACATCGACGGCGCGCGCGTGCTGTTCCCGGGCGGGGGGTGGGCCCTGGTGCGCGCGTCGAACACGAACCCGTACCTCACGCTGCGCTTCGAGGGACCGAGCGCGGGGGACATCGACGACATGAAGCGCGTCGTCTACGACGCCCTTCGTCGCTATCCCTTCGTCACGCTCCCCGACTGATTCCCGCTACGACGAGCTCGACGGCGGCCAGCGGCCCCGCCGCCGCCGGGCAATCGCGCGCGCCCCAGCAACGCCCGGGGTCGATGAGCACGGCGTCGAGGCCCGCCCCCCGCGCGCCCAGCACGTCGATCGAGTAGAGATCGCCCACGTAGACGGCTTCCGGCGGCCTGACGCCCGCCTTCGCGAGCGCGCGGGCGAAGATCTCCGGATTCGGCTTCTCCACGCCTTCCTCGCCGGAGTCGATGACGAAGTCCAGATAGCGGGCGAGGCCCGTCCGTTCCATGGTGGAACGGATGGACCCGTTCGAGTTGGAGATCACGCCCGCCCCCAGGCCCTCCGCCCGGCAGAGTCGTAACGCCGCCTCCGCTTCCGGCATCGGCGCGTGCCACAGACCGGCGGGCGCGTTGTACCGGTCGCGCCATTCCAGCATCGCGCGCACGATGGCCTCGTCGGTCACGTGGAGACCGTCGAGCACGTAGCGCACGTAGCGTTCGGTGGTGGAGCGGCCCTCGGTCGACGTCGCGGAGGCGAGGTGGGGATCGAGGCGAACGCGCGCCCGCCACTCGGCGTGCTGAACGGCTGGCGGCGTCGTCGCCACGCCGAGCTTCGCGAGCTGTGCGGACACGGCGTCGTAGTCCATGCGCAGCAGCGTGTTGCCGGCGTCGAAGAAGATCGCGCGCACCGCTGCCGTGGACCGCATCCTCCGGAGCATACACTGCCGCTCGTGGACCGCCCGCTCGTGCGACCCCGGCGGGGCTTCCGGTGTAGGCTGACGTGGTTCGGTGAAGACGACGAGTCCGCGACCCCCGGCGACCTAGACGCCCGCGATGACCGCGGTCGGCCTTTTCGTCCGCCTCGTCCATCTCGCGGCCGTGGTCGGTCTGGTCGGGGTGGCGAGCGCGCTCCTTCTCGCCGGTCCATCGGATCGTTCCACGGCGCGGCGATGGCAGCGCGATCTTCGTCGATGGTCCCGCGCCCTCGTGCTGCTGGCCCTCGTCGCCGGCGCCGGCGCCATCGTGCAGCAAGCGGCGGTGCTGGAAGGGAGCGCGTCCGCGCTCGACGCGCAGGCGTTCGCGCGGCTGCTCCTCGGCACCCAGGGCGGCGCGGTGTGGCTCGTGCGCGGAGGTCTTCTGCTGATCCTGGCCGCGTTCCTCGCCGTGCGCGGCGACATCGAGCGCGGCGCGGACTGGATCGCGGTCCGCGGCCAGGCCGCGCTGCTCGCGGTGGCCGCCCTCGCCCTCCTGGCAGCGGCCGGTCACGCCGCTGCCGTCGAGCCGGGCACCGCGCGCGCCATCGCCGTGGACGCGCTCCACGTCGTGGCCGCCGGCACGTGGGCGGGGGCACTGCTTCCACTCGCGATCCTGTGGCGGCGCGCCGGGCGCGACGACGGCGCCGATAGCCGGCCGTATGCGACGCTCGCCGCCCATCGCTTCTCGCGCTGGGCTCTGGGCGCGGTGAGCGTCGCCGTCGTCACCGGCGCCCTCAACGCCATCGTTCAGGTCGGCAGCATCGCGGCTCTTGTGGGTACGCCCTACGGCCGGCTGCTGCTCGGCAAGCTGCTCGTGCTCGTCGGCGTTCTCGCCATCGGCGCCGTCAACCGCCGGCGCCTCCTGCCGGCCCTCGCCGGCGATGGCGCCGGCGTCGGTCGCCCTGCCATGCGGCGGCTCGGACGGTTCGCCACCGCGGAGGCCGCGGGCGCGCTCGTGGTGCTGGCCGTGGTGGCGACGATGGCGTCGACGCCGCCCGCGCGTCACGTCCCGCCCGTGTGGCCGTTCACGAGCCGGCTGTCGATCGGCGCCCTCGCGGCGGCACCCGAGCTGCGGACGCTCGTGCTCGTGGGAAGCCAGATCACCGTCCTCGGCGTGGCCGCGCTGCTCGCGAGCTTCGTCCTGCGCGCGTGGCGGTTTCCCCTCCTCGGCGGCGCCGCCGTCCTCCTCGCCGTGGGCGCCGCGGTGGCGCTACCGCCGCTCGCCATCGACGCCTATCCCACGACGTACGTGCGGCCCACCGTGCCCTACACCGCGGCTTCCATCGCGAACGGGATGGAGCTCTATCGCCAGCACTGCGCGGTCTGTCACGGCCCGCGCGGCGCCGGCGACGGTCCCGCGCGGGGCCGGCTCCCGCGCCCTCCCGCCGACCTCCGTGCCGCCCACACGAGAGACCACACCGCCGGCGATCTTTTCTGGTGGATCTCGCACGGGATCGCGCGCGGCGGGATGCCGGGCTTCGCGTCCGCGCTCGGCGAGGACGAGCGCTGGGACGTCGTGAACCTGGTGCGCGCGCTGGGAGCGGCGAGCTCGGCCCGCGCGCTCGGCGAGGTCATCGGGCCGCCGCGGCTGGTGGCGCCCGATTTCACGTTCGCGGTGGGGCCGACGCCGCCGCACGCGCTGCGCGACTACCGGTCGCGGCGGATCGTGCTGCTCGTCCTTTACGCGCTGCCCGCGTCGCGGCCGCGACTGGCCCAGCTCGCCGAGCGCTACGACGTCCTCGTCACCCTCGGCGTGGAGGTGATCGCGGTGGATCGCGCGGGCGGCCCCGATGCCATCGCGCGTCTGGGCGGCACGCCGCCCGTCTTCTTTCCCGTCGTCACCGAGGGCGGGCGCGAGGTCGTCGCCGCCTACGACCTCTTCGGCGAAGGCCCGCACACGGAGTTCCTGATCGATCGTCAGGGCTACCTGCGCGCGCGCAGCACGGGCGGCGAGGCGCCCGCCGAGATCAACCCGCTCCTCGCGCAGCTCCAGGAGCTGAACGCGGAAAAGCCGGCCGTGACCGCGCCCGACGACCACGTCCATTGAGCGGCGCCGGCTGATGCGGCTCTGGAAGGTGGTGGTGCTGGTCGATCTCGCCCTCGCCCTCGGCGTCGGTGGCGGCTATCTCCGCTGGGGCCGGGAGGCGGCCCGCCTCGAGCGCGAGCTAGCGCTGGCGCGAGCGGCGACCTCGGTGGCGGGAGCGGAGCGCGAGGTGCACGGCGAGGGCGTGGTGCGCGCCGTCCTCCCCGACATCAACGTGATCGTCATAACGCACGGGGAATTACCCGGTTACATGCCCCCCATGACCATGGGGTTCCGGGTGGCCACACCGAAGATTCAGGAGACGGTTCAGGTGGGAGACGCGGTACGATTCACGGTGCGGGGAGTGCCGCCCAACATGACCCTCACCGCCATCGCCACGCTGGGCCGCTGAGCGAGAGGAGGATCAATTTCGGTGAAGTGGACGTCACTGATGCTCGTCGCGTCGCTGACGGCGATCACGCCCTCCGGCATCGCCGCCGCCTCCATGCTGCTCATCAGCAACACGAAGGGGGCGTCGGCATCGATCATCGACACCCGCACCCTCGAGGTGGTGGGGACGATCGCGCTCGGCGACGGCAAGCCGAACCGCATCGTGTTCCATCCCGACGGCAAGACGGCGTGGGTCGTGTACGACAAGAGCCACGACCTCGGCATCATCGACGTCGACGCCAAGAAGCTCCTGCGCCGCGTGAAGATCGGCGGCAATCCCTACAACCTCACCTTCAGTCCGGACGGCCGCATCCTCTACGTGCTCGACTGGTCGAGCGACGTGAGCAACGACGAGGTCATCGCCTACGATCTCAAAGCCGAGAAGATCGACTGGCGCGTCGAGGTCTCGACCTGGCCCGCGCACGGAATCTTCTCGCGCGACGGGCGGCTGCTCTACGTCTCCGGAGAGACGGCGGGCGACGTGACCGTCATCGACACCCAGACCCGGTCCGTGATCGCGCGTGTCGTGCACGGTGGGGGCGACGCCATGGGGTTGGCGCTCACCGCCGACGGCAAGCTCCTCTATGCCGCCGCCGGTGAGAATCGCAGCATCGTGAAGATCGACACCGCCACCCAGAAGCCCGTGGGCTCCATCGCGCTCCCCGGGATCGTGCACGAGGCGGTGCTGTCCCTCGACGGGAAGTTCCTCTACACCACGCTCCGCAAGACCAACAAGATCGTCGTCGTCCGCACCGACGACGACAAGATCGTCGCCACCATCCCCCAGCCCGGCTATCCGGATCTGGTCGTGATGGAGCCGGCGGGGCGTTACGCGCTCGTCACGAATCGCTACGCCGACGCCGTCACCGTCATCGACCTCGCCACCCACACGCAGGTGCGCCGGATCCCGGTTGGCAAGGCGCCGCACGGCATGACACTGCGCCCGGCCAACGGATCGGCGGCGGCCTCGCTTCCGCCGGGAGTCGCGAAGGGCCGCTGATCGCGATGAAGTGGAAGCTGATCGTCCTCGCGGGCGCCGCCGCCTTCGCTCTCGCGCTGGCGGGCGGCGCTCTCTACCACGCGCGTGCGCAGGGTCCGCAGTCCGCTCCCGCGACGAAGGCGCCGCGCAAAGTCACGATGGAGGAGCTCCACCGCTCGGGCGGCGTGCCGCGCGGCTGGGCGTTCACGCTGCCGCCCGGCGGTGACGCCGCGCGCGGGCGTCAGCTCTTCCGCGAGCTCGAATGCTACAAGTGTCACGCCGTCGCCGGAGAGAACCTCCCGGCGGCCGCCGCCGACGGCAAGAACGCCGGTCCCGAGCTGACCGGCATGGGGACGCATCACCCTGCGGAATACTTCGCGGAATCGATACTGTGGCCGAACGCGGTCATCCTCGAGGGCCCCGGCTACACGGGCGACGACGGGCTCTCGATCATGCCGAGCTACGCGGAGTCGCTGTCGGTGCCGCAGCTGCTCGACCTCGTCGCTTATCTGAAGTCGCTCACCGCGGGCGGCGGTCACAAGCACCACGCCACCGGCGACGCCGCGCGCGAGAAGGTCATCGGCGAATATCGGATCCGCGTCGCCTACGCCGGCCCCGATGATGCCCGTGCGGGCCACGAAGGCCACCAGCACGGAGCGGCCGGCGGAGGCCCCGGCGGGCCGCCCAGCCGCGCGCCGGCGGCGCCCAGCGCGGGTGCCGCCAAGCCGCCGACCGGCCATCTCGCGGTGTTCATCACCAGCGCCGACACCGGAGAAGCGGTGCCGTACCTCCCCGTTCGCGCCACCTTCTTCGTGGCCGGCAAGCCGCCGCGGACCGTGAAGCTGAATCCAATGCTCGACGCGAGCGGCCTCCACTACGGCGCCGACGTCACCATCCCGGAGGGGACCGACACCGTGCGATTCACCATCGGCGCCGTCACCGTGCAAGCCATGCCGTCCGCGAAGGGCCGCTTCTCGACGCCCACCACCGCCGTCTTCGAGTGGCGCTGACGCGCGCGGTCCGATCGACATCGATCGCCGTTCTTCTGTCGGCGGCGATGCCCATCGCTGCGATCGCTCACGCCGTCCTCGTGACGTCGGTGCCGGCGGCGCGGGCGGTCCTCGGCAGCCCGCCTCCCCGCGTCGAGCTCGAGTTCAGCGAGCGGCTGGAGCCGGCCTATTCGACGCTGTCGGTTTGGAACGAGCGTGGGGAGCGCGTGGACGGCAATGCCGTGCCCGAGGTGGCGGCGAACGGGCGCCGTCTCGTGCTCGCCGTCCCCGTGCTGGCGCCCGGACGGTACACGGTGCGGTACCGAGTGCTGTCCGTGGACGGTCACGTTGTCGACGCCAGCGTGCCGTTCACCATCGCGCCGCGGGCCGCGCGCTAACGAATCTTGCGCGGCGAGCGGCGATGCGTTAATGATTGATCCCGTCATGACGCTCCGTGCGCGGCCGTCCGGCATCGCCTGGCTCTGCGTGGCGGCGCTGCTCCTCGCCGGCCTTCTCCTCCAGGGCGCCACCCTGCCCCACAGCCACAGCCCGAGCGCGCCCGGCCTCTACAACGAGGAGCACGACCTCACCACGCTCGCCACCCGCGGCGCCGATGCGCCGGTGCCCACGGCCGTGCCGGTGGTGGCGGTGGCCGTCGTCGCCGGCACCATCGTGGTGGCCGCCGTGACCGTCCACGACGGCGACCCGTTCCGTCACACCGCCCCCCGCGCTCCTCCCGCCGCCTAGCCCGAACCGGTTCACCGTCACTCCGATCGTCTCGGCGCCGCTTTACGCCGAGCGAGTCCCGAACCGTTTCGAGGGGAGGCGTCCATGCACATCGTCATCGCGACTGGTCTCGCCCTGCTGCTGGCGCTGCTTCCGGTGGTCGTCGCCGCCGAGGATGCGGAGGCGCTGCGGCGCGAGCTGGAGCAGATGCGGAAGGACTTCGAGCGGATGCAGCAGCAGTACCAGAAGAGCATCGAGTCCCTCACCGATCGACTGAAGAGGCTCGAGACGCGGCCGACATCGCCGCCGGCGCCCGCCCCGCCGGGGGCGGGCGTGACGGCGCCGGCGCCGGGGGTGGCGGCCCCGCTCACGCCCCTGGACCTCGCGCGACCGCGTGAGCCGTTCTCGCTCTACGAGCGGCGCGGCGCCGGCCAGCTCCTGTTCGACATGGGAGTCACCGGGGACTTCGTCGCGAACCTGACCCAGCGCAATGTCGACAAGGCCAACGCGGGGACGTTCGCGGGCCGCGAGAATCGATTCTTTCCCCGCGAGATCGAGCTGAACCTCTTCGGACAGATCGATCCCTACGCGCGCGCCGAAGTCCGGATCGAGGCGGGAGAGGAAGCGCCGGGCGCGGAGACGGGAGTGACGCTCGCGGAAGCGACCATCACGCTCCTCTCCCTCCCATGGGGGTTTCAGGCCAAGCTCGGCCAGATGCGCACACGCTTCGGGCTCACCAACGTGATCCACGAGCACGACCTGCCCTTCGTGGACCGCCCGGACGTATTGCGGATGTTCTTCGGCGAAGAGGGACTCACAGAGAAGGGTGTCGAGATCACGTGGGTGCCGCCGCTGCCGTTCTACCTGGAAGTTCTCGGCGGCATCTTCAACGGTGACAACGAGGCCGCATTCGGGCGTGGCAAGCTGACGGAGCCGCTCATCACCGGCCGCGTGCGAACGTTCTTCGAGATCACCGACACGAGCGCTATCCAGCTCGGGCTCTCGGTGGCGAACGGCCGCACGGAGGCGCGCCTCAACAGCACGCTCGTCGGGTACGACGTGAAGTACAAGTACCGCCCCGACGGCTGGCTGCATCCCCTGCTCACGCTCTCGAGCGAGGGCATCTGGTCCATTCGCCGGGTCGAAGTCACCCAGGACGTGGACGTCCCCATCGATACCGATGGCGACGGTATCCCCGACGACGTGGGGACGATGACCACGTTCGGCAAGCGCACGCGGGATCGGTTCGGCTGGTACGCGCACGCGGAGCTCCAACCGTTCCGGCGGTGGGCGTTCGGCGCCCGCTTCGATTCCACGCAGTATCTCGAGAACCCGGGCCGGCAGTGGGCGATCGAGCCCTACGTGAGCTTCTTTCCCTCGGAGTTCCTCCGCTTCCGCCTCGCCTACAAGCACACGGAGCGGACGCATCGGTTCGGGTTCACGGACAACGGTGGGAGCGCCGGCATCATGGACGAGATCTTCCTGCAGGCCACGTTCGTTCTGGGCGCCCATCCGGCGCATCCATTCTGAGCGGAGGACAGTGCATGAAACAGATCCTCACCCGATTGCTCCTGGCCTTGGTATTGGCGGGCGTGGCCGCGGTCCCCGGCGCCGGCGCGCCCAAGCTCCGGGTGGTTGCCACGATCCCCGACCTCAAATCGCTGACCGAGGCGGTAGGGGGTGATCTCGTGGACGTGGACGCGCTCGCGCGCGGAAACCAGAACGCGCACGAGGTGGAGGTGCGGCCGAGCCAGATGCTCAAGCTGCGTCGCGCCGACGTCCTCATCGAGAACGGCCTCGAGCTCGACCGTTGGGTGGACGTCGTAGTGCTCGGAGCCAACAATTCGAAGATCGTCCGCGGCGCCCCTGGCGTCATCGACGTCTCCCGCGGAGTGCCCGTCCTCGAGGTGCCGACCACGCGCGTCGACCGCTCCCTTGGCGACGTCCATCCCCAGGGGAATCCGCACTTCTCGCTCGATCCGGGGATTGCTCCCATCATCACCCAGAACATCGTCGACGGCCTCGCGCGGGTGGCGCCCGAGCACCGGGCGACCTTCGAGCGGAATCGCGAGCAGTTCCTCGCCAAGCTGGAGAACGCGATGGCGGGGTGGACGAAGACGATGGCGCCGTTCCGGGGGGCAAAGGTCATCGTCTATCACCCGCAGTGGATTTATCTGGTGATGCGCTTCGGTCTCGTTCAGGCCAACACGCTCGAAGACCGGGCCGGAATCCCCGCGTCGCCGTCCCACGTGGCTCGGGTCATCCGCCAGATGAAGGACGAGGGCATCAAGGTCATCATCGTGGAACCGTGGAACGATCAACGTCTCGCGGCGAGGGTGGCCGAAGAGGCAGGCGGCCGCGCGGTCGTGCTCGCATCGATGGTGGGCGCAGTCAAGGACACCGACTCGTACATTTCGGCTATCGACTACAACGTGAGGACGCTGGCAGAAGCGCTGCGATAGAATACCGGCGTCATCATGCTCGGCGACCTGCTTGCCCTCCTCTGGGCGCCGTTCCTCATGTGCCTGGTGCTCACGGGTATCCACGCCTACCTCGGGATCCACGTCATCGCGCGAGAGGTGGTCTTCGTGGACATCGCGATGGCCCAGATCGCCGCCCTCGGCGCGACGGCCGCGTTTCTCTTCGGGTTCGAGATGGAGACGTGGGTCGCCTACGTGTTCGGGCTCTCCGCCACCCTCGTGGGCGCCGTCGTGCTCGCCCTCACCCGCAGCCGCGAGCGCCACGTGTCGCAGGAGGCCGTGATCGGCGTCGTGTATGCCGTCTCGGCGGCGGCAGCGGTGCTGCTCTCGGATCGCGCGCCCCACGGCGCCGAGCACGTGCGCGCGATGCTCGTAGGTGACATCCTCGCCGTGCGCGGCGGCGAGGTGGTGAAGGTGGCAGTGCTGTACACGCTGGTGGGGCTGCTCCACTGGCTCTGCCGCCGCCCGTTCTTCCTGATCTCCGTCGATCCCGTGCGCGCCTACGCGGAGGGCTGGCGGGTGCGGCTATGGGATCTCCTCTTCTACGCGTCGTTCGGGGTGGTGGTGACGAGCTCCGTGCGTATCGCCGGCGTACTGCTGGTCTTCTCGTACCTGATCGTCCCCGCCCTCGCCGGCGTTACCCTCGGCGGCACCATCGGCGCCCGCCTCCTGATCGGCTGGGCCTTCGGCACCGTGGTGAGCGTGCTCGGTATCGCCGCCTCCGCCGCGTTCGACTTTCCCACCGGCGCGACCGTCGTGTGCGCGTTCGGCCTCACGCTGATCGTCCTTTGGACCGTCTCGCGTGCGCTCGGCCAGCGCATCCCCGGCGCGGAAGCGATGCGACCGGCGTCTCAGCGCTGATGCGGGTCGCGGCCGCCGTCGTCTTCGGCGTCGCGCTGGCGACGGGTTGTGCCAGCTCGGCTACGCTCCGTGATGTCCGCCAGATCGCCGGCTCCTGGCAGGGCCGCGCCTCCAACGTGCTCGGTCATGCCCCCGCCACCATCACGATCAACGAGGACGGGACCTATACCGGCACCATGTTCCTGGATGATGGCGAGCGGCGGTTCGCGGGCGCGATCGTCGTCCTCGATGGCCGACGCGCGCGCTACATGGGCACCGCGGGCGGCGGCAGCGTGCGACTGGAAGGGCGCGACGCGAAGACGCTGCGCTTCGTGCAGGATGGGGGCGGCGGGGGCGCCTCCTTCACGCCGGCGCCGATGCCGACGCCGACATCCGCGCCTGCGTCCACGCGATGAGGAGGTGGCGGCTCTGTCGTCGCGGGCGTTGAAGCGGCCTCTCCCCCGGCGCGCCGGCGCCCGCCGTCTCCTGCACCCGCACGCGGTGGTGGCGGTGATGGGCGCGTTCTTCGTCGCGCTCGCCCTCACCATCCTCTTCTTCGGCACGCCGCCCGCCGACAGCGCGATCCGCGACGCGCTCCTCTCCCTGGCCTCACCCGGCGTCCTCGGCTTCATCAAGGTCATCAATCACGCCGGCGACAAGTGGTTCCTCGTTCCTGGCAGCCTGTTGCTCTTCGTGGTCTTCGCGCGCGCGCGCCGGACGTGGTGGGTCTGGGCGGGGCTCATGGTGACGGCGCCGCTGCTGGAGGGCCTTCTCAAGGAAGCGATCGGCCGCTCGCGGCCCGAGCACAGCTCCCTCGGCTTCCCGAGCGGCCACGCCACCGCCGCCGCCGCCTTCTTCGGAGCGGTGATCTACCTCGCGGACTCGCTCCCGCCGCTCGTGCGCGTCGTCGTGCGCGTGCTCGCCGTCGTCGTCATCCTGCTCGTCGCCGTCGCCCGCGTGGTCCTCCGCGCGCACTGGCCCTCGGACGCGCTCGGCGGCGTGGCCCTCGGCCTCGGCCTCGCCGCCGCCGCCGCTCTCATCGCCGATCGCCTGGACCCGCGGACGGCGCGGCGCTGAGCGCCGCCATCACTTCCGCCGCCACTGCCCGCCCTCGTCCTGGATCCAGGTGCCCGCCTCCACGCGCTCGCGGTTCTGCCGGGCGAACGCCGCCTGCACGCGCGCGATGTCGCCCGGTGGCATGCTGTTCTGCTGCACGAGCGTCTGGTAGAGCTTCATGCGGTCGGCGTTCTCCGCGCCCACGAGGGCGCCGCCGTCCGGGCTGCAGCCGGTTCCCGAGCGCGCCTCCACGAGGCCCTGGTTGTTCTCGCCGATGCAGCCCTTGGTCATCTCCGCCGCGAGCTGGGGGTAGCGTGCGGAGCGCGACTGGATGACGGCCATGACTTCCGGCGTCCGCGTCTTCAACTCCGGCACCTGCGCCTCCGCCGCCGCCGGCTGCAGCCACGTCGTGAAGCTCGCAAGCGCGGGGAGGACACCCTCGCTCCGCGGCGGAGTGGCGGCGGGAGCGTCCGTGGGCGCCTGCTTCGGCGCCCGCACGAGATCCTCGATGCTGGAGGCGGCGCTGTCGATTTTTTCCTGAGGAAAATGCACGTTGACGGTGACGGCGAGACAGCCGGCGAGCAGCAGCGCGCTCCCCGGCGAAAAGAACTTCAGCACACGCGTGACGACGGCGATTCTCATGGCGTGGCTCCTCCTCCGAGCGCGCGCTCCAGCACGGAGAGCGGCATGTTGCGAATGTTGATCGCTTCCACCGGTGCCGGAAAGATTCCGAGGCGCTTCTTTCCTCGCAGCGAGAGGTCGATGTAGCCCGCGCCCTCGGCGTAGCGGAGCTCGCCCTCCAGCGTCTGATACTCGAACACACGCAGGTTTTCGAGCGTTCGCCGCAAGATCCCCGTCGACTCCACCTCCACCGCGGGCGACTCCAGCAAGCGCTGGAGGGCGTCGATGGCGATCTCGCCGCCGTCGTCCTCCGAGTGCAGCCGTGCCACCGCCACCAGCCCCTCCGCGACCGAGGCCTGCGCGCTCACGAAGTAGCCGACGCGCCCGGTGACGCGTCCCACCGCGGACGCCAGCTCGCGGACCACCGCGTCGAGATCGACGTGCTCGCCCTCCACGCGCGCCCGCAGCGGGAGCGCGCGACCATCGATCGCCGCCTCCAGCCAGCCACCGCCGCGCCCGGCGTAATGCGTGTAGGCGAGGTCGGGGACGGCGAGGAGCCCGTCCACGAGGCGCGGAGTGCCGAGCACCCGATCGACGGCGAGACGGAAGACGTTGGCGCGCTCGACGAACAGGCTGCCGGCGCCTTCGGGCGTCGATGTCCGCCACACCACCGGCACGGTCGCCCGTGCATTGGTGATCTCCATCGGCCCGGGGAACGTCAGCGTCGCCCGGTCGAGGCGAGCATCGACGCGCCCGCTGAACCCCACGCTCCCGGTGCGCCGAAGCTCGCCCACGAGCCGCGCGCTTCCCGCCAGCTTCGTGTCCGCGCCGAACAGCGGAGCTATGCGTGCGAAGTCATCGATGCGGCCGTCCACGGTCACCGGCCATGCCTGACCGGCCGCCGACGCCGCCGTGACCACGGCCACGGGCTGGCCGTCGCGACTCAGCGTGAGCGTGGAAGGTTCGAGGGCGGCGAGATCGAGGTCGGCGCCGCGTGTGGCCCGACCGCGCGCGATCAGCGCGCCGTCGAGGGGACCGACGCCGAACGCGCTCAGCTGGCGCGCGCGCACGTCGGTTGCGATCGTCACCGCCGCCTCGGCGAGAACGCCGGCGAAGGTGGCGGCCACCGCCCCCGCGCGCAGCGCGCCCGGCGGCGCCGCCAGCCCGAGGCGCGTCCACAGCGCGCTCGCATCGAAGCGCGTGACGTTCACGACGCCGTCGAAGGCGCCGTCCCCGACGGTGTAGCGGAGGCGGCCGTCGAAGGCGCCGTCGCCGCCCGCACTTGCCGCCGTCGCGTCCACCCGCCCCGTCCGAGCGTCGTGGCGAGCGGCGTAGTCGACGGCGGCCGCGGACTCGCCTGTTCCCACCGTGAGACGTCCCGACGCCGCCGCGTCGCCACCACGGCGGAGGGCGACGGTGGCGCGCGTCGCCAGCGGCGCGCGCGCGTCGAGCGCGACCGGCATCAGCGCCGCCACCTGCTCGCCGCGCGCGGTGAGGTCGATGGCGATGTCCACGCCGTCGGCGCCGGCGGGGATCGCGTGCGCGGAGAGACGGACGCCCTCGGGTTGGCTCCGATCCTGAAATCCGAGGGCGAGCGTGACGTCGCCGGCGCGCTTTTCGCCGTTCACCTCGAAGGCGTACGTGGTACCGCGGTGGCGGAGCTGTCCGCCCGAGAGGCGGACGCGAAGCCCCGCCGGCGAGTCGAGGAGCGCGCGCAGGCGCACGCGCATGGCGTCGATCGTATTTTTCGCGGCCGCGTCGGCTCCGGGCTCGGCCGCGACGCGAACGATGGGCGGCGCGGCCGCGATGCGAAGATTCCGCGGCGCGCGGTCGAGAAAGCCGGCAACACCGATGTCCCCGGGGACGTCCCGGGGCCCGCCCGTCGGACCAGGCTCGGCGGGATCGGAGCGAAGCTCCAGGGCCTCCGCGCGCAGCTCGAACGGGCCGTGCGGTCCCGGCGGAAGGTGAACGTCGCGCAGCATCACCCGGTCTCCCATGACGCGCGCGCTTCCGACCGTCACCGGCAGCCCGGTCTCGCGAGCGAGAATGACCCCGATCGCGCGCCCGGCGCGGCGCTCCTGGCTGGCGAGAAGACTCGTCCATCCGGCCGCGGTAACGATGGCAGCCGCCAGCGCCACGGCGGTGAGCGGAGGGAAGGTCAGCATGGCGTCACTCACCGTATCAGACGCCGACGACCCGGCGGGAATTCTGGCGGGCGCCCGGAAACGACGGAACCGACGCGACCGCCGCCGGCGAAGGCGCGGGGCTAGTAACTCTTGGGAAGGCCGAGCACGTGCTCCGACAGATGATTCAGCACCATCTGCTGGGACACGGGCGCGATCTTGTAGAGGCGCACCTCCCGCCAGAGCCGCTCGACGTGGAACTCTTTCGCGTAGCCGTAGCCACCGTGCGTCTGCACGGCGACGTCGCACGCCTCGAAGCCGGCGTCGGCCGCGAGGAGCTTGGCGGCGTTGGCTTCGGCGCCGCAGGGGCGCCCGTGATCGAACAGCCACGCCGCCTTCAGGCACATCAGCTCGGCGCTCTCGAGCTTCGCCCACGCCAGCGCGAGCGGATGGGCGACGGCCTGGTTCTGTCCGATGGGCCGATCGAAGACGATGCGCTCCTTGGCGTACTGGACGGCGCGCTCGAGGGCGGCGCGTCCGATGCCGACGGCCTCGATGCCGGTGAACACGCGCTCGGGATTGAGGGAGTCGAGGAGGTGGTAGAACCCGAGCCCGACCTCGCCCACCACGTTCTCCGAGGGCACCTCGAGGCCGTCGATGAAGATCTCGTTGGAATCGACGGCGGCGCGCCCGAGCTTCTCGATCTCGCGCACGGTGATGCGGGCACGGTCGAACTCGGTGAAGAACAGCGTCATGCCCCGAAACGGCTTCCCCGGATTCGCCTCCCGCGGCTCCGTGCGCGCGAGGAGGAGGATGTGGGTGGCGTGCTTGGCGTTGGTGTTCCACACCTTGCGGCCGTTGACGACGAAGCGATCGCCGCGCCGCTCCGCGCGCGTCTGGATGCGCGAGGTGTCGGTGCCGGCGTTGGGCTCGGTGACGCCGAATGACATCACGATCTCGCCCGTGGCCATCTTCGGCAGGTATCGACGGCGCAGGTCCTCGCTGCCGTGCTTGATCACGGGCAAGGGCGGGAACATGTAGAAGTGGACGGGCGACGCGCCGCTGGTGCCCGCGCCCGCCGCGCAGATCTCGTGGAGAAGGATGGCCGCCTCCGTCACGCCGAGCCCGGCCCCGCCGTACGCCTCCGGGATGATGGTGCCGAGCCAGCCCGCCTCTGCGAAGGCGCGCACGAACTCCCACGGATACTCGGCGGCGCGGTCCTTCTCCCGCCAGTACTCGGCCGAGAAGGCGCGGGCCTGGCTCGCGACCTCCTTGCGAATCAGCTCCTGCTGCTCGGTCAGCGAGAAATCCATGGCGTCCTCCCCCGCGGTCTCCGCTCGCGATTCTACCGCGCCACCCCGGGCGGCATCGGGATGGGATCGGGCAGCGTACTGCCCTCGTAGAGGACGCGCTGGACCGTCGTGCGCTGGCGCCGATCTGCGAGCCACGCCGCCAGCCGGCGCTCCGTCTCCGCGGCCTGGAGCCGCTCCCGCGCGCTCGCCTGCTCCGCTTCGCTGTGGACACCGGCGCCGAGGGCCGCCGTCACGTCGTCGGGAAGGACAAAAGCGAACTCGCGAAAGCGCACCTCGATGAAGCGCTCCCAGCGCGAGTGGTCGCCCACCATCGCCCGCGCGCGCCCGGCTTCGACGGCGACGCGTTCGAGCCACGCGTCGAGGGCGGCGGCACCGCCGAACCGCTGCGCCACCGTCCCCCACGCCGCCTCCACCTCGTCGGGTCCGCCGCCGATGCCCAGTCGCTGCGCCTCCGCGACCACCAGCCACGCGTCGAGGAGACGATCGACATCGGGGGGCGTGATGGCGGCGTTGGTGGCGGTGAAGCCGAAGAGCCCGAGGGCGCGCGCGAGGGCGACGTCGCTGGCGGTGGCGACGCGGCCCTCCACCTCGCCCACGACGGCGTCCACGAGGTCGGCCGCGCGCAGCGGTGCCGTCGCCAGCAGGAGAGCGAGGAGGGCGCCGGCGATGACGCGCATCAGAACGGGTAGCCGATGCTGAAGTAGAAGCGCAGCTCGCGATTCTCGCGCGGAATGTCGTCGAGCGGGTAGCCGGCGTCGAGGCGGACGGGACCGACCGGCGTGGAGAGCCTGATCCCCGCCCCGATGCCCGACTTGAAGTGATCGACGCTCATGCGCTCGATCTCGCTCGCGACGGCGCCCGTGTCGAAGAAGACGGCGCCGCTGATGAAGCGCCACACCGGAAAGCGCCACTCGATGTTGAAGATCGCGAGCGCGTTGCCGCCCGTCGGATTGCCCTTGTCGTCGAGGGGACCGAGCTTCCGCTCCGGGTAGCCGCGCACGGTGGTGGCGCCCCCCGCGAAGAATCGCTCCTCGATGGGAAGGTTGGGGGAGCGGTTGAACGGCGCCGCCGCCCCCAGGCGCAGCGCGACGCCGAGCACGCCGGGCCCCACGCGGTCGAAGAACCACTGCGTCTCCAGCCGCGACTTCACGAAGTCGGCTTCGCTGCCGAGGACGAAGCTCGCCGTGCGGAGGGAGACGACCGTGAAGCTTCCCTTCCGCGGATCGAAGGGATGGTCGCGCCGATCGAGGGACAGCTCTTGCGTGAAGGTGCCGATGCGCTCCTTGCCGCGCTGGATGTCCTCGGTCGTGAGCGTGGGATCGACGTTGAAGCGGTCCACCTCGGCGATCTCGTAGCGCAGGGCGCCATGCAACCCCCGCACGCGCTCGGTGAAGAGATCGCCCTGGAGCCCGAGCGCGATGCCGTACCGCTCGATGTCGTAGCCGATCTCGAGGCGCTTCTCGTGGAAGAGCGTGATCTCGCCGCGCCACGGCGTCCACAGGGCCCACGGCTCCGTGTACGTGATGTCTTCACGGTCCCCCCGCTCGCTGATGCGGCCGCGGAGGAGGATGGAGCGGCCGTGGCCCCACAGGTTGTCGCCACCGAACTCCACGAAGCCGCGCACGCCCTCGTACGTCGTGTAGCCGCCGCCGAAGTCCACGTGCCACGGCTTGCGCTCGCGGATGGTCACGGTGACGTCCGCGAATGGCGTCGGGGGTGGCCGCAGCGGATCCACGTCGACGCGGTCGAAGAGCGCGAGCGCGACGAGCCGGCGCTGCGCTTCCAGCAGCTGCTCGGGGTCGAGGGGATCGCCGGGATGGAAGGGCAGCTCGCGCCGGATCACGTACTCTCGTGTCTGGACGAGGCCCGAGATGAGGATCTGACCGATCCGCGTCTGCGGCCCTTCCTGCACCTCGTAGGTCACGTCGGCGACGCCATCGTGCCGTCGCGGCGCCACCGTCACCTCCGTGGCGTGAAAGCCGCGGCGCGCGTAGCGGCGTTCCACCACCCGGCGCCCCTCCTCCGCCTGCTTCTCGCTCCACGGCGCCCCCCGCTTGAGCGGGAGCAGGCGGCGCAGCGTGTCTTCCGTGAATACGCGAGTGCCGGTGACCCGGACGTCGCCGACCACCACGCGCGGACCCGCTTCGATCGGAAACACGACACGAGCGCGCGCGCGATCGGCGCTGAAGGTGACGATCGCCTCTCCCACCGTGGCGTCGGGAAATCCCTCGCCCCGCAGGAAGGCCCGGAGCGCTTGCGCGTCGCCGGCGAGGGCGTTGCGACGGAAGAGGCCGCGGCGCACGACCCCCCGCGGCCGCGTGCCGATGTGGTCGCGGAGCCGCGACTCCGGAAGCGGGTTGCCCGTGAACCCTACCTCCTCCACCTCCACCCGCGGGCCCTCGTCGACGACGAAGCGAACGAGGCGGTCGCGCCCGTCGGCGGCGAGATCGCCGGTGGCGGTGGCGAACGCGTATCCTTGCTCGTCGTACGCTTGCACGATCTGGCGCGCGCTCGCGCGTACCTCCGTGTCGTCGACGAGCCGTGAGTCGGCGAAGGTCAGGCGCCGCCAGAGCGCGGATTCGTCGATCGACTTCACGCCCGGGAATACGACCCGCGTGTGGGGGCCCTCCGTCACCGTGAGCTCCAGCTCGACCCGCGCCTGACCGATCTGCGTCCGCTGCACGTTCGCGTGCGCCTCGAAGAATCCACGGTCGCGGTACAGGCGCTCCACCGCCTCCACGCCGTCGCGCATGGCGGGCTCGCGATAGCGATCGCGCTCCTTGATCCCGAACGTCTTGGCCACGAAGTCCCGCGTGAACCGCTCCGTGCCGCGCACGTGGACACGCGCCACCCGCGCGCGCTCGCCCGCCCTCACCGAGAGCGTGACGTCGCGGGCGTTGGTGGCGAGATCCTCGCGGGTGTCCACCGTCACTTCCGCCTCCAGGAAACCCTCCCGCGTATAGAGAGCGAGAACATCACGTCGCGCGCGCTCGAGGCGCTCCGGGGTCGCCGGCGCACCCTCCCCGAGCGCGGCCGCCGACGTCACCTCCGCCACGTCGAGGCCGAGGTCGCCCCCGACACGGACCTCCCGCACCCATGGGCGGCGGGCGAGAATGTAGCGCAGCCGCACGCCCCCCGCCTCCGCGATTTCCTCCACGCGAACCTGGGCGAAGAGGCCGAGCGCCCACAGGCGGGCCACGCTGTCGCGGACGACGCCGCGCAGCCGCGGCCGACCCACGAGCTCACCGATGGCGGCCCGCACGCGCGTCTCCGGCAGCGCGTGCGGCGAGCTGATCTCCACGGCGGTGACGGACGGGGCCGGCTGGGCTACCGCGGGAGAAGCAAGGGCGACAGCGCCGAGCCAGGCGCAGGCCAGGCCACGGAGCAGGCGCCCCGTCATCGAAACCGCAGTCGCAACAGGACATCGGCGCCGAATCCACCGCGGAAGTTCTGCTCGCCCGCCACCACGAGGGGGCCGACGAGCTGGTACTCGAGCCGAAGCCTGCGCTCGTCGGTGTTCTCGAGCCCCTGGGAATAGAGGACCGTCGTGCGGTCGCCCACGCGCTTGCCCACCCTCATGGTGCGGCCGTGGTCCTCGGGCGTCTGGATCTCGAAGATGTCCACCGGCGACGCGCCGCTCTCGCCCGCCTGGAGGCCGAAGAAATCTCGCAGAATGAGTCCCGCCATCTCGCCGGCGGCGGCGGTGGGGCCGCCCTTGGTGAGCTGCGCGCGCGTGGTGCCGAAGGCGACGAGACTGAGGACGTCCTCCTCGGGCAGCGACGGCGACGCCGACAGGTGGATCTCGAGCGCCTCCAGGCGTCCGGTCATGCGCAGGGTCACGTCGTAGCTCTGGATGCGCGCCTCCGCCTGCACGTCGAGGATGGGATCGATCCGCCGCGGGTCCGCGAAGCGGGCGGAGGCGGCGGTGAGCGTGAAGCGCTGCTGGCGAAAGATGAGAAGGCCTTCGCGCGTATCCGCGGTGCCGAAGAGCACGGGGGCGGCGGTGGTGCCCTGGAGCGACAGCGTCCCGCCCGCCCGGAAACGCGCCACGGTGGTGCGGACGACGAGGTTGTCGTCGAGGCGGACGCGGATATCGAGCGGAAGCGCGAGCCCGGGCGGTGCCCCGCCCGGCGCGCGCCGCTCGAACACGAGCTTCAGCAGCGGCTGCTCGCTCACGTACGTGCCTCGCAGGAGGCGGACATCACCACGCAGGAGCGCGCGCTTGTCGTAGCCCACCAGCTCGAGCTCGGCGTCCCAGCTCGACTGGAAGCCGGCCGTCGGCTCCAGCGACACGTGACGGCCGACGATGACGAGGCGATACGCGTTCACCTCGCGGCCGCCCTTGAGGGCGACGTCGCCCGTCACCGCGATCTCGCCTCCGGCGAACGCGGCCGTGGCCGACGCGATGCGAAGTCCGGAGGTGGACGCGGTGACCCGCGCCCGGATATCACGCAGCGACTCCGGGTAGTCGCGCAGCGTGAGGCGCGCGCCCTGCACGGTGGCTTCGCCCACCGCCTGCGGCGCCGCCGTCGTGCCGGCGATGGTGACGGTCACGTCCGCGAAACCGGCCGCCTCCCGCACCTCGGGACGGAGGGCGGGAAGGAGGGCGAGCGGAAGGCGTCCGGCGAGCTTGAGGCCGAGACGCGACGCCGGCTGCGCGAAGACGATGTCCCCGCTGGCGCGGACGTCGCCGCCGGCCACGGTGGCGGCGGCGTCCGAGACGCGCAGCCGCTCCGGCGTGAGCGTGAAGCGCGCGCGCACGGCGGTCAGCGGCTGGTCCGGAAGATCGCGCAGCACGATGCGGCCGTCGCCGACGCTGCCGCCGCCGCTCACCTCCGGCCCTTGCGTCGTGCCCTTCACGGTCCCGCTCACCTCGAGGACGCCTTCGGCGGCGCTGATCTCCGGACGCACGGCGGCGGCCAGCGCGAGTGGGAACCGGCCCTGCACGCCGAGGTCGAGGCGGCCGTCGTCGGCGATCACGCCGGTGACCGTGACCGCGCTTGCCTCCCCCACGAGATCGAGCTGCGTCACGCGCGTGAAGCCGCCGTGCCGCTCGAGACGGACGGGGCCACGGTTGCGCCAGGTCTCACCGTTGACGACCAGCCGCACGGCGTCGAGCGCCAGCGTGCCGCGCGTCGCGGCGGGCGAGGAGACAGGAACGGTCGCGTCCGCCACCCCGCTCAGCTGCACGTTCGCGACGGTGACGCCGTTCGGCAACGTCACCCGTCGCAGGAGCGGCGAGGGATCGAGATCGGTGAACGTCACGCGCACGGCGACGTCCTGGCCGGTCGCCAGCGATCCCGTCGCGGTCCCCGTGATCCGCGGCTCCGCGAACGTGAGCGTGGCGGCGAGGGCGTCGTCGCGCACGCGCACGTCGAGGGCGCCGCGCCCCAGCGTGAATCCGGCCACGTTGACGCTGTCGCCCGTGGCCGTCACGACGCCCGACCAGCGTCCGCCCCGGCGCGCGAGGTCGGCGTGCGCACGCGCCGTCCCCTGGAGCTCGGCGGCGGCGGGGACACCGGGAACGGCCGTGAGCGGCGCCGTCCCCACGTCAGCGCGCACGTGCCCGTCGCCGCCCCATTGCCAGGCGCCGGCCGCGTCCACCGGGATCCCGCGCACGCGCCCGCGCAACCCGCTCACGTCGAGTCCATCGGCGCCGACCTCGAAGCGCGCGGCAAGCTCCTCGATCGGCTCGCCGCGGACGGTGAGCGCGGGCGCCGTCACCGTTCCCGTTGCCCGCCACGCGGCCAGCGTTCCTTCCACGTGAGCCGCGAGCGAGAAGCGACCGGTCCCACGCCACGTGGCCGGGATCCAGGCGTCCAGGTCCTCCAGGCGCGCCGACGTCGTGCGGGCATCGGCCTGGAACCGTAGCCGCTCCCGCAACGCGGCGAGGTCGAGGCCGCCCGTTCCCGTGAGACCAGCGGTCCCGGTGGCGTCGACGCGCGTCTGGCCGAGCGTCGCCGTCGCGTTCGTGAATCGCGCCGTGTAGCCCTTCACGTCGAAGGGAACGTCGATCGCGCTGAGGGCGGCGTCGTTGACGGAGAGCGCGGGAGCGCGCGCGCGGCCGTTGATCGTCAGATCGCTCCACGAGCCGCCAAGGGTGGCCGTCACCGTCGCCTGCCCGGAGATCCGATCCCGGCCAAACGCGGCCGCGAGCTTTCCGGCATCGGCGGCGAGCGTCATGCGCAACCCCTCCGGTCCCGCCGGCTTCACGCGGCCGGCGACGTCGCTGATCGTCGCCCCCGGCCACCGCGCGGTGGCGGCGAGGATCTCCGCGGCGCCGCCGGCGACGCGCACGTCGGCGGTCGCGACGCCGGCGCCGAGAGCGGGAACCGCCGCCAGCGTCACCTCGGAGGCGTCCACGTGAAAGCGCCCGTCGCCGTCCATGAGCCGCCGCACGTCGCCGCGCAGCTCACCGGACGCGCTCACGCGTCCGCGCACGCCGAGGGGGCGTCCGAGCACGGGCTCGACCTGCGCGAGCTGGACGCCGTCCACGCGCGCGGTCAGGCGCGCATCGTGCTGCGCCGGCGTCACCACGGCCTGGCCGCGCACAGCACCGCCGAACACGTCGGCGGCGGCGTCCGCGACGTTGAGCACGCCGTCGCTCCAGCCGAGCCGCGCGCTGACGTTGCGAGCGGTGGTGCCGGCGGCGCCCACGGCGGGCGCGGTCACGCGCGCGTTCACGGTCGGATTCGTGACCGGCCCGTTGACGGCGGCGTCGAACGCGGCCACGCCGGTGAGGGCGATCCCGGCCCCGCTCAGCTCGCCGACGGCGGCGAGCGGCACGGCGCCGCGCGCGGTGAGGGCCAGCGTCGGCGCGGCGCCGAGATCGCGCACGTCGCCGGTGACGGTGATCGGCTCGCCGCGCCAGCGAAGGCCGAAACGGTCGAGGGTGAGACGGTCGCCGCGAAGTCGCGCTGCCGCCGACACCCCCTGCACCGTCTCGGTCAGCTCAGGAGCGGTGAGGCGAGCGGTGGTGGCGTCGAGGCTCGCATCGAGACCACCGTCGACCGGGGTCGCGCGCGCCTCCAGATCCGAGAGCTCGAGGGCGCGCCGCGCGCGGGGATCCTCGTAGCGGACGTGCGCGCGCACGAGCTGCACGGTTCCGATGAAGGCGGTGACGGGGCCCAGCTCGAGGCGGTCGGGAATGCGCTCGGGAAAAACGAGCGGCTCCGTCGTCGCCGCCGCCGTGTAGCGAACGTCGACGTCCTCGAGCCGGATGGGCGAGAGCACGATCTGCCGCCGCCACACGCTGCTGATGCCGATCGCGACGGTGACACGCCCGATCGTGGCCGCCGTCCCCGCCTCCCACGTCGGTCCCGCCGCGACGCTCACGCCCGCGATGGCGACGCGCGCGAACCACGGCGCCAGCTCCACCCGGTCCACGCGCACGGGACGGTGGAGCGCCTCCGTGAGCGCGCTCTCGATGCGCTCGCGCGACAGCACCGGCGCCAGCTTCGCGAACGCCAGCCAGGACCCCACCACGATGACGGCGAGCACTACCAGCAGCGTGCCGAGACCCCACCACCACCAGCGAGACGCGCGGCCGAGCCGAGCCATTCCGCCATGCTACACGGCCACGTGCGTGGTGCAGAGAGCCGGTGACGATGGGCCGGGGGCGGCCCCACAGGGGCGGTGACAAACGACGGGATTGCCGCGACAATAGGCGCCGTGGCGAGCATGACGGAGCGGATGCTCGGTGCCTCGAAGTTGAACGCGGCGACGTTCGAGGAGATCGAAGCCGACGTCACCGCCACTCCGCAGGCGTTCGGCGTGGTCGTCCTCTCCAGCGTGGCGGCCGGAATCGGCGCCGGCGGTGGCCTCGCGGGACTGCTGGCGGGCACGGTGGCGTCGCTCCTCTTGTGGTACGTGTGGGCATACCTCACGTTCTGGGTCGGCACCCGCATTCTGGCGGAGCCGCAGACGCGCGCCACTTACGGCGAAGTGCTCCGCACCATCGGCTTCGCCACCGCGCCCGGCGTCCTGCGCGTGGTGGGCGTGATCCCTGCGCTGCGCGGGCTCGTCTTCCTGGCCACCGCCGTCTGGATGCTGATCGCCGCCGTCATCGCGATCCGGCAGGCGCTCGACTACCAGAGCACGGGCCGCGCCGTGTTCGTGGTCTTCATCGGATGGCTCGTGCAGGTCGTCATCTTCTCCATCGTGTTCTCGATCCTCGGCATCCGTCTCTGACGCGCCTCGCCCTTCTGCTCCTGGCGACGGCGCTCGTCGGTTGCGCCGGGCGACCGGAGCCCGAGGGCGCGGTCCGCCTCGTCTTCCGCCACGCCGCCATGCCGGGCGAGCGCGATCCCCTGCCCGCGCTGCTGCGCGAGTTCGAGCGGCTCCATCCCGGCGTCACCGTGCAGGCGGAGGCGCTGCCGTGGACGGCGGACGTCCAGCACCAGTTCTTCGTGATCAACCTCGAAGGCCGTAGCGCCGGCTTCGACGTGCTCATGCTCGACGTCATCTGGGTGGCGGAATTCGCGCGCGCGGGCTGGATCCTCGATCTCAGCGACCGCTTCGACGCCGCTGCCCGCGCCGAGCACTTCCCGTCCACGATCACCGCCGCCACCCTCAACGGGCGCGTGTGGGCGGTGCCGTGGGTGATGAACGTGGGACTGCTCTACTACCGGCGCGATCTGCTCGCGCGCCGCGGGTGGGCGGCGCCCACGACGTACGAGGAGCTCGCGCGCCAGGCGCTCGCCCTCCGCGGCGAAGGCGGAATCCGCGAGGGATTCCTCTGGCAAGGCAAGCAATACGAAGGCCTCGTCGTCAACGTGCTGGAAAGCTTCTGGGCTCTCGGCACCGACGTGCTGGGGCCGAGCGGCGACGTCCTCCCCGACCCCGCCCTCGCGGCGGCCGCGCTCGCCCAGCGGCGCGCCTTCATCACGGACGGCGTCTCCCCCGCCCTCGTCACCGCCGCCGACGAAGAGGTGAGCCGCCGCGAGTTCGGCGCGGGTGCCGCCGTCTTCCTCCGCAACTGGCCCTATGCGCTCGCGCTGTTCGAGGCGCCCGCCTCTCCCGTGCGCGGCCGGGTGGCGATCACGGCGCTTCCGGGCGGCGGCGCGCTCGGCGGCGCTCACCTCGCCATCAACGCGGCCACGCGATATCCGACGCAAGCCTGGGAGCTCGTCCGGTTCCTGACGCGGCCGGAGGCGCAGCGGCGCATCGGGGACGCCGTCGGCCTTCACCCCACCCGGCCCGCGCTGTTCGAGTCACCGGCGCTGCTCTCGATCTTTCGCGGCGCGCGGGCGCGACCGGTGACGCCGTGGTACCAGACGTTGTCGGCCACGCTCCAGCCCGAGCTGTCGGCGGCCATCACCGGCGTGAAGCCGCCCGCGCGCGCGCTCGACGACGCGCGCGGCCGGCTTCGCTACCTGCTGCTCCCGTGATCGCGCGCGGCGAGCGACGCTTCGGTCTCCTGCTCGCCGCCCCCGCCCTTCTCGTGCTGGGCGCCGTCACCCTCTACCCCGTCGCGCACGTCCTCGCCCTCTCGCTCCAGCGCCGCGTTCCCATCTTCGGCGTCGCGGACTGGGTGGGCCTCGCCAACTACGCCTTCCTCACGCGCGATCCCGCGTTCTGGAACGCCGCCCGCGTGACGGTGGTCTTCGTGATCGCGTCCGTCGCCGTCGAGCTCGCGCTCGGGGTCGCGGTCGCCCTCGCCCTCCATCGCCAGCAACGGTGGCGGGCCATCGCGCTCGCGCTTCTTCTCCTTCCGTGGTGTCTGCCCGGCGTCGTCACCGCCCGCACGTTCGAGTGGATCTATCACCCCACGAGCGGCCTCGCGGGCGCCGTGGCCCGTCGCCTCGGAGCCGGCGCTCCCAACTGGCTCGGCGATCCGAGCCTGTCGCTGGCGGCGCTGATCGCGGCCGACGTGTGGCGGACGATGCCGTTCGTCGCGCTGCTCTGCTACGCGCGGCTGCTCGGTATTCCGGGCGAGGTCTACGAGGCGGCGACGGTGGACGGCGCCGGGCGCGCCGCCACCCTGCGCGCGATCACGCTCCCTCTGCTGGCGCCGGTGCTGCTGATGGTCGCGCTCTTCCGCACGCTGGACGCGTTGCGAGCGTTCGACCTGATGTTCGTCCTCACGGGCGGCGGCCCCGCCGCCACCACGGAGACGCTCGCCCTCTTCGCGTATCGCAGCCTCTTCCAGACGCTGCATCTCGGCTACGGCGCCGCCGTCTCCACGGTGGTGTTCGTGCTCGTCGGCGCCACCGCCACTCTCTATCTCGCGGCCGGGCGCGCGGACGCCACGCGATGACCCCGGCGAAGGCCACGCGATGAACGCACGGAAAGGCGGCGCGGTGACGCAGGCGGAGGTGGCGCGATGACGCGCGAGCGCCGCGTGGCGGCCGACGTGGCCGTGCTGGCGGCGCTCGCGCTCTACGCGACGCCGCTCCTCTGGCAGCTCCTGACGTCGCTTACGCCCGACGCCACCATCGCCGCCGGCGCCTGGCCACGCGCGCTGAGCCTCGAGCACTACCGGGTCGTCGTCGCGCAGAGCCCGCTTCCGCGCGCGCTCGGCAACAGCGCGGGCGTCGCTCTCATCGCAACCGCGCTCGCGGCGGGCCTCGGCGTCCTCGCCGCCTACCCGCTCGCACGCCTCGCGCTCCCGGGACGCCGTCTGATCATGCTGGCCGTCGTGCTGAGCACGGCGTTTCCCGCCATCGCCACCGTGGCGCCGCTCTATCTGGTCGTGCGCGCGCTCGGGCTCCGCGACACGTGGGCGGCGCTCGTGCTCGCCGACGCCTCGTTCGCGCTGCCGCTCATGATCTGGCTCCTCGTGGGATTCCTGCGCGAGCTGCCGCCCGCGCTGGAGGAAGCCGCGTTCGTGGACGGCGCCGGGCGCGTGGCCGCGCTCCGCCACGTGATCCTGCCCGCGCTCGCGCCCGGCGCCGCCGCCGCCGCGCTCCTCACGTTCCTGTTCACGTGGAACGAGTTCCTCTTCGCCTACACGTTCACGGCCACGGAAGCGAGCCGGACCGCGCCCGTCGCCCTCGCCCTCTTCCCGGGTGTGTTCGAGGTCCCGTGGGGCGACATCGCCGCCGCCTCCATCCTCGCCGCCCTCCCTCCGATCGTCATCGTGATCGTTCTCCAACGTCATCTCGTGCGCGGGTTGCTCGCGGGATCGCTCAAAGATTAGTGCTAGAATCGCGCGCCATGCCGGTGCAGGCGATGTACGCGCTCCAGAACGGCTTCCTCGGCGCGCCCCGTTCGCTGCTCTTCTACGGTGAGTACTCCGCGGACGCGGTGCCGATCCCGGTCACCTGCTATCTCATCCAGACGACGGACGCCGTGGTGCTCTTCGACACTGGGCTCTCGCCGCGGGCGGTGCCGGGGCTCCTCGCCAACGATCCGCACGCGCGCTTCACCGACGCCGATCTCCTCGTGCACCGGCTCGACGCCCTCGGTCTCACGCCCGAGGACGTCAATCTCGTCGTCCTCTCCCACCTGCACTTCGACCACGCGGGCGGCGCTCACATGTTCCGCAAGTCGGAGCTGGTGGCTCAGCGCGACGAGCACAGCTACGCGCACGATCCCGCGCCGTTCTTCGCGCCGTTCTACTACCGGAAGAACTTCGATCTTCCTGGCTACACGTGGCGACTTCTCGACGGCGACAGCGACCTGGTGCCCGGGGTCACCATACTCAGAACTGACGGCCACACGCCCGGTCACCAGTCGCTGCTGGTGGAGCTGCCGGAGACGGGGCCCGTGATCCTCTCCGGCGACGCCTGTTACTGGCAGGAGCACCTCGAGAAGGAGCGCGTCCCCGGCGTGGTGTGGAATCCGACTCTCGCCTTTCACTCGATCAAGCGCCTGAAGACGCTCGCCCGCCTCCTCCGCGCGCGCGTCTTTCCCGCCCACGACCCGGTGTTCTGGCGGAGCGTCAAGCAGTCGCCCGAGCCGTATCGCTGAGGCGGCCGCGATGACGAAGCGCGCTTCATGACGGGCGCTGCGCGCGCGGTGACCGTCGCCGGTGTCCCCGGCCTCGAACGTCGGCTCGACGCGCTCCATTGGCCGGCCATCGAGCGCTCGCTCGATGACATCGGCTACGCGCGCACGGAGGCCGTGCTGACGCCCGATGAATGCGCGGAGCTGGTTGCGCTCTACCCGCGCGACGATCGTTTCCGGAGCCGCATCGACATGGCGCGCTACCGCTTCGGCGAAGGCGACTACAAGTACTTCGCGGCGCCGCTGCCGCCGGTGGTGACGACGCTGCGGACGCGGCTCTATCCGCCCCTGGCCGCCATCGCCAATCGCTGGGAGGCGGCGCTCGGCGCCCGCACGCGATTCCCGGACGCCCTCGACGGTCTCCTCGCGCGCTGCGCCGCCCACGGGCAGACGAAGCCGACGCCGCTGCTCCTGCACTACGAAGCCGGTGGCTACAACTGCCTCCACCAGGATCTCTACGGCGACGTCGCCTTTCCCCTCCAGGTCACGGCCTTCCTGAGCCGGCGCGGCATCGACTACGAGGGGGGCGAGTTCCTGCTCGTCGAGCAGCGCCCCCGCGCGCAGTCACGCGGGGAGGCGATCGCCACCGACCAGGGCGAGCTGGTCATCTTCCCCACCCGTCACCGGCCGCTCGCGGGCGCGCGCGGGCACTATCGGGCCACCATGCGCCACGGCGTGAGCCGCATCACGCGCGGCGCGCGCTACACGCTCGGCATCATCTTCCACGACGCGAAGTAAGACGTCGTCCACGCCCCGCGACGTCAGCGCTACGCGTTGCAACCGGCGGGCGCCTCCGCTATCGTCCCCGCATGACCATCACCACGCGCCTCGCCGAGTTCGTCGTCAAGACGTCGCTCGATGACTGTCCGCCGGAGGCGATCGCGCTCGTGCGCCGGGCGACCCTCGACACCCTGGGCGTGATGCTGGCGGGAGCCCGTGAGCCGGCGGCCCTGATCGTCCAGCGGCTCTGCCGCGCCGAGGGCGGGACGCCGCTGTGCACGGTGGCGGGCACGAGCCTCACCACCAGCCCCACCTGGGCCGCGCTCGCCAACGGCGTCGCCGGTCACGCGCACGACTTCGACGACACCAACTTCGCCCTCATGGGGCATCCGAGCGTGCCCTTGCTGGCGGCCGCGCTCGCCGCCGGCGAGGCGGAGATGCTCGACGGCCGCGCGCTCGTCACCGCCTACGTTGTCGGATTCGAGATCGACGCCGCCCTCGGGCTCGCCCTCAACCCCGCTCACTACGAGCGCGGCTGGCACGCCACCTCGTCGCTCGGCACCCTCGGCTGCGCGGCGGCGGCGGCGCGCTTGCTCGGCCTCGACGTGGAGCAGGTCCGCACCGCGCTCGGCATCGCCGCCTCGCTCGCGTCCGGCCTCAAGGAGAACTTCGGGTCGATGACGAAGCCGTACCACGCCGGGCATGCGGCGCGGAACGGTGTGTGGGCGGCCGCGCTCGCGCGGGAGGGCTTCACCGCTTCCGACTCCGCGCTCGACGGGCCCCAGGGCTACCTCGCCGCCGCCGGCGACGGCGCGCACGCGCTCGACGGCGCTCTCGACGGGCTCGGGCGCACATGGCAACTCATCGCCTCCGGAATCGCGGTCAAGCCGTACCCGTCGTGCGCGCTCACGCACTCCGCCATCGACGCCGTCCTCGACCTCCGCCGCGCCCACGGGCTCCGGCCCGAGGACGTCGCCGCCGTCGACGTCACCGTCAACCGCGTGGTGCCGCGCGTGCTCGCGCACGCCGCGCCCTCGACCGCGCTCCAGCGCAAATTCTCGATGCAGTTCTGTACGGCGGCCGCCCTCGCCGATGGGCGCCTGGATCTCGCGTCGTTCACGGACGGTCCCGTGGACGGACGCGTGCGCGATCTCATGACGCGCGTGACCATGACCGTGGACCCGGATTTCCCCGACGACCTCGAGCGTCACGCCTGGAGCGCGGTGCGGATCCGGCTCGCGGACGGGCGCACGCTCACCTCGCCCGCGCGCGGCGCCCAGGGCCACCCCGGGACGCCGCTCAGTGACGCCGCCTTGCGCGCGAAGTTCCTCGATTGTGCGAAGGACGTCATCGACGCCGAGAAGGCGGAGTCGATCATCACGGCGGTCGCGCACCTCGAAGACGTTCCCGACCTTCGCGCGCTCACCGCCGATCTCGTCGCCCCTTAAGGAGAGAGCCGCATGGGAGTCCTGGACGGAATCAAGATCCTAGAGCTGGCGCGGGTGGCGCCCGGTGAGTTCTGCACGATGATGCTGGCCGACATGGGCGCCGACGTGCTCAAGATCGAGACGCCGGAGCCGCCGGGGTCCGCGGACGCGGAGGCGGCGCGGCGGGCCGCGTTCGCGTTCGTGAACCGCAACAAGCGAAGCCTCGCCCTGAACTTGAAATCGGCGGAAGGCCAGACGATCTTCAAGCGCCTGGCCGCGCAAGTCGACGTGGTGGTGGAGGGGTTTCGGCCCGACGTGATGAAGCGCCTCGGCGCCGACTACGAGACGCTGGCCGCCCTCAATCCGGGACTGGTCTACTGCTCGCTCTCCGGCTTCGGTCAGGACGGGCCGTATCGCAACTATCCCGCCCACGACATGAACTACCTTTCGCTGGCGGGCGTGCTCGGCCTCATCGGCGAGCCCGACCGCAAGCCGGCCATCCCGCTCAACATCATCGCCGACTACGGCGGCGCCAGCCTCCACGGCGCGCTCGGGATCGTGCTCGCGCTGTTCGGGCGCGAGCGCACCGGCCGCGGCCAGCACGTCGACGTCTCCTATCTCGACACGAGCGTCTCGCTCCTCGCCGCCACTCCCAACATGCGCTTCTTCTTCAGCGACGGTCTCGCGCCCCGCCGCGGGGGCGGCTTCCTCGGTGGCTCCTATCCGTACTACGCGATCTACGAGACGCGCGACGGCAAGCTCCTCACCATCGGCTGCACGGAGCCGTGGCTGTGGGAGAACTTCTGCAAGGCGATCGGTCGCCCCGACTTCGCGCGCTTCGCGCGCAAGCCGGACCAGTTCGTGCGCTCCGCCAACGCGGAGGAGGACAGCGCCCGTCGCGAGATCGAGTCCATCATCAAGACGCGCGATCGCGACGACTGGTACGAGACGCTCGTGAAGGCCGACGTGTGCGTGGGGAAGGTCTACGACGTGGAGGAAGTCGCCCACGATCCGCAGCTCGCGCATCGCCAGATGATCGTGGACGTGGAGCACCCGACGCTCGGACGCGTCCGCCAGTTCGGGATCGCCATCAAGATGTCGGAGACGCCCGGCTCCATCCGTCGCGCGGCACCGGTGCCCGGCGAGCACACGGACGCCGTCCTCAAGGACCTCGGGCTCGGGCCCGACGACATCAGTGCGCTGCGGGGGCGCGGCGTCGTCGGCTGACAGATCCTGTCAGAACGGCCGGGGAGAATCTCCCGGGCCGAGGAGAAATGGGCCTCGAGGCGGCCCGCCTGGCGGTAGCTTCGAGAGCAAAGGGCCCTAGATCTCGTGTGGAACGAGGCTTGCTCTGTTTTTGGGCGCCGTCCAGAGCATCGGCCGGATGAGAGGAGGCCACTACACGGGATCGAGGCGCACCTGGCGCCGAGTGTGCGACGCCGGATGATTGGCTGATCGCTGCTCTTCGCGGGGTGCGCCTCGACTCGTGTCATCCGCCCTGCCGCACCCCGAACCCCTCCTAGATGACCGCGGCCTCCGTCCCCATCCGGCGTAGCAGCGGCGCGCCCTGATCGGCCAGCCACTCCTTGGTCGACGTGTAGCCGTAGCGGAGCGCGGCGCGGCTCGCCTCGAACCCCATCGACGGCCCGAAGAGAAACGTGGTCGTCCGCGGCGGCTGGAGGAGGAAGAACGACGTCCTCGGATACTTCACGCGGAGCGCGGTGAGTCCGAGCTGGAGCAGGTTCTGACTGTAGATCCGGCCCGTCTGCTCCATGATCGTGTACATTCCCCGCGCGCGCAGGGACGCTCCCCCGTTCTCGAGCTGGCTCGGCACGAGCGGATTCACGACGAAGACCGCGTCGACGCCCGTCTCCGCCGCGAGGTCGGCGTGGCCGCTGAACCCGACGCCGCCGTCCACGTAGTCGCGCCCGTTGATCGTGTAGGGATCGAAGAAGCCGGGGATGGCGGAGGACGCGGCCACCGCGTGGCTGATGGGCACGTCGCGCAGCTCGCCTTGCCCGAAGACCACGCGCTCGGCCCGATCGAGATCGATGGCGGGGATGAGCAGCGTGGGCCGGAGCTCGGCGAACGAGTTGGGGAGATCGCGGGCGGCGAACGCCTCGCGCATGAACAGCTCGAGCGCCGACAGCGAGAAGAATCCAGGCGGCATGTCGCGCTCCGCGCGCGCGAGCATGTCGGGGATCGAGCCGCGGATCCCGGTGATGGCGTTCTTGCCCATCGCCCACACCAGTCGCCCGAAGCGACCGCACGCGCGCCGGAAGGAGTCGGGGGCGAAGACCGCGTTGCGGCGGAAGTTCAGCGGATCGGTGAGGTCCTGGTCGAGGATGCGGTAGATCTCACCCGCCCGCACGCCATTGGCGAGCAGCGACGCCACCACCGACCCCGCGCTACAGCCGACGTAGACGTCGAACCCGGCGCCGGATCCGTTCAGACGCTCCTCGAGGGCGGCCAGCGCACCGACCTCGTACATGCCGCCGATCACCCCGCCGCCCGCGAGGGCAAGCCCCACCCGCGGTCGGGGTCGAGACCGCCAGAAGCCGACGGCACGCTGAAGGATCGCCATCACGATCGCCTACCTCCGATTCGAGCAAGCCTCCTGCCACACCCGTACCGCGCGAAAACATTGATGGCGCGGCCTACGCGTGCGTCCGATGTGGGAGCAAAACACCCGATGGTTGGTCCAAGTTCTTTCCCTAGGATAATCGAGTACGGGGCCGCCGCGATCCACGAACCGCGCGGAAAAGAGGGCGCCGGGGGCCGAGGATCAGGCGAAGCGGGGCATGACCCGGGTGGCGAACAGGTCCAGGCCCGCCAGCACCTCCCCCACCTCCGATAACCCCTGGTTGATCCAGAGAAAAACCTCGTCGAAGGCGAGGGCTCGATGGAGGGTCTCGAGCTGGGCGCTGACCCCATCGGGGTCTCCCACCAGCTCCAGGCCCTTGGGGAAGCCGAAAGGGGTGAACCAGGCCTCGTGGGCCCATCGGTACCCATCGGCCTGGCGCTGGGCCTCGGATGCGGCAGAGGCCATGGCGAAGAAGCCGCCGAGCGCGATCGACTCGCCCCAGCGCAGTGAACGCCCGTGTCGTGCCGCCTCTTCCCGATACTCCGTGAAGAGCCCGCGGCAGAAGTCGAGGTCGCCCGAGAGCAAGACCGGGATGCCGCCGACCTTGGCCCAGTACCGCACGGTGGACATGCTGAACGCGAAGGGCCCATAGATCTTTGGATGCGGCTGCTGCACCGGTCGCGGCACGATCCCGATTTCCACGAGGCGGTCCTCGCCGTCGACGCCGCGGCCCCAGGCCTTCGTGGCGGGCATCGGCCACGCGGTGTCCGGAGGCGGAATGGTCCAGAAGCGGCCCTCGTAGCGGAACGTCTCCCGCGTCCACGCCAGGCGGATGATTTCGAGCGCCTCTTCGAAGGCCGCGCGATTGAGCGCGTCCATCTCGGTCTTGTCCGACCGCGTGGCGCCGACGTGGATGTGCTGGGCGAGCGTGTTCACCCAGCGCTGCTGGTAGCCGCGCGCGAAGCCGGCGTAGGCGCGCCCGCCCGAGATCTGGTCCAGGATCGCGATGTCTTCCGCCACCCGGAGCGGGCTGGCGGCGGGAAGCACGATGCCGAGCTGACCGACGCCGAGCCGGCGCGTCTGCATGGCGACGAAGAGATCGAGCAGGATCGGGTTCGTCGAAACCTCGAAGCCTTCGATGTGGAAATGGTGCTCGGTGAAGCCGAGGCCGGCGTAACCGGCGTCGTCGGCGAAGCGGGCGATACGTCCGATGTCGTCGAGCGTGCGCCGGTAGGCGTCGGCGCGCTGGCCCACCATGCCCTGCACGAGCTGGTCGCGCGTGCCCGCCGTGGGCAGCATGAAGAGGTGAAATTTCACGGACCGCCACTCTACTACACGCCGCGACCGCGACCGCGAGGCGTCGCCGGCGAGGCGCGCCGCCGCCTCCGGAACCGCGGGCGGGGCGGCCGGAATCTAATGGACCGGAGGTGCAGGATGATCGAGATCCGACCGGCGGCGGAGCGCGGGCTCACCAAGCTGCCGTGGCTCACGAGCCACCACAGCTTCGCGTTCAACCAGTACTACGATCCCGCCCACGAGAGCTTTGGGCCTCTTCGCGTGCTCAACGACGACACCGTGGCTCCCGGCACGGGCTTCGGGACCCACTCGCATCGCGACATGGAGATCGTCACCTACGTCCTCGACGGCGCCCTCGAGCATCGGGACTCGACGGGCGGACACGGCGTCATCGAGGTGGGCGAGGTGCAGCGCATGACGGCGGGGACAGGCGTGGCGCACTCCGAGCACAACGCCTCCGCGACCGCGCCCGTGCATTTCCTCCAGGTGTGGTTCCTACCCAACCGCCGCGGCCTGACGCCGGGCTACGAGCAGAAGCGCTTCGGCGAGGAGCAGCGGCGCAACGTCCTTCTCCCCGTGGCGTCCGGCCGCACGGACGGGCCCGGCGTTTTCCTGAACCAGGACGTGACCATGTACACGAGCCGGCTCCTCGCGGGCCACGAGGTCCTGCACACGCCGGCGCCGGCACGCGGCGCCTACGTCTTCGTCGTGAGCGGCACCGCGCGCGTCAACGGCGTCAAGGTGGGGAGCGGTGATGCCGCCAAGGTGAGCGGCGAGGCGGGGGTCACGATTGCGGCGGACGCCGATGCCGAGCTGGTGCTCTTCGACGTCCCTCTCCGCTGACGGACGCCGCGCGCGGCAGGCGGCGTAACGCCAGGAGCCACGCCGCCACGGCGTCGGTCTCGTCCGCCGTCGCCAGCGCCGCCCCGAAGCGCGCGCGCTCGTACACGGCCGTGAGCCCCGTGAACGGAACCGCCGCCGCCGGGAGCGCGTGACCCGCGCGCGCGCAGAATTCCCGCGCCGTCTCCTCGCGCGCGGGGGCGAGCCCGCGCCGTGCGAGGAGGGCGAGCGCGCGCCGGTAGAACGGCGGCACCGTGCGCGGCGAGGCAGGCGCCCGACGCCGGCGCACGACGAGCGCGGCGGCGGCGAGGACCGCGAGCCCGCCCGCGATGAGGGGCACGCGCCGTGGCAGCGTCCGCCAATCCGGGAGCGCGCCCGCGCGCCACGCCCCCGCCGCGCGCTGGAAATTCGTGGCCGCCGCCACCTGATCGCGCAGGCTCCAGTTGATGACGTAGCGGTACCAGCGCAGACGCAGGGCGTCGAGGTAGAGACTCATGGCGCCGGGCGCGGCGAAGCGCTCGTCCGCGTCGGCGCGCGGGGAGGGGTCGAAGGTCAACCAGCCCACGCCCGCGAAGTACGCCTCCACCCACGAGTGCGCATCGCGCATGCGCACCATGAAGTACTGGCCGTAGGGGTTCCACTCGCCGCGCTGGAATCCGTTCACCACGCGGGCGGGGATGTCGAGCGTGCGCAGCATCACCGCCAGCGAGGCGGCGAAGTACTCGCAGTTGCCGGCCCGCCGCTCGAAGAGGAACTCCTCCACGGGGTCGAGCGTCGTCCGGCGCTCGAGCGCCCGCGTGTAGCGGAACTCCTCGGAGAGAAACCGCGTGAGACGCTCGGCGGCGTCGTACGGCCCCGCCCCGCCCGCGCTCTTCTCGCGCGCGAGCGCCGCCACGCGCGGGCGCTGGGGCGGCAGCGCGAGATACCCGCCGAGGGCGGCGCGCTCGGCCTCGGGCAGCGGGCGGTTCGCCGCCGCCACCACGCGCGGCGACACCAGCTCCAGCTCCGACTCCACCGTGTAGTGCAAGCGCGCGGCGGGGACGGTCACCGTGAGGCCACCCGCCTCGTCCATGGCCACCACGGGCGCGTGGATGGCGAGACGAAGCATGCGAGGAGCACCGAAGACGACCTCGGTCCCGATGGGCTCCAGGAAGATCTCCTGGCTCACGAGCGGACCCGTGCCCCGATACACGCTCACCGTGACGTCGCCGCCGGGCGAGCGGCGAAGGAGCGTGCGCGGGCGGGGGGTCATGCTCCAGGCGTGACCGTCGAAGGAATCGAGCACCACCCCGCGCCAGCGCAGCCCGCGAAGCGCGACCGGGCTCGCGGGCAGCCCCGCCGCGAAGTGCACGCGCATCGCCACCGTGGCGTCGGCCTCGATCTCGCCGAAGGAGCCCAGCTCGACGCGATCCGTGAAGCCGGAGACCATGCGCCCGAGCGGCGCCCGCAGGGGCAGCGCCGCCTGTCCCACGCGCGGGATGATGAAGAAGAGGACCGCCGTGAGCGCGAGCGTCACCGCGGACGCGAGGAGGCTCAGCTGCAGCAGCACGCGACCGCGCGCCGGCAACGTGCGGGCGCCGGGCGCCTGCGACCGCTCGCACTCCATCACCACGTGGCGCAGCATCAAGAGCCAGGTGCCGACGACGAGGAAGGCGATGAAGAGCCCGAGGAACCCCACGCCCACCGTCACCGGCGACGCCGCCACCAGCATGAAGAAGGCGAGGAAACCGACGTCGCCGGTCTCGCGCGGCGTGCGCGCGACGGCGAGGCGATAGAGGACGAGGAACACGAGCACGTGCACGAGGCCGTCGAGGACGGAGGTGGCGACGTACACGAGGTCGAGCACGAGCGCGGTGACGCCCGCCACCGCGAGGGCGGCGGCGAGACCAGGCTGGCGACGCACGCGCACGCCGAGGCCGGGATCGCCCCACGTCGTCGCCACCGCGAGGGCGACGCCGAGCGCGGCCGCCACGCCGAACAGCCCGCCCAGATAGAGGGCGGCGAGGCCGTCGTAGACGAGGAAGTAGGTGGCGACGCGCAGCGCGAGCTCGGGCGTGTACCTCATCCGAGATCGACCACGATCTCGCGCAGTCGGCGGCCGGCCGCGCTCACCGTCGCCGCTCCCGGCTGGTAGAGCGCGAGCGCGGTGAGGACGCTCCGCTCGTGCGCGCGCCCGCGGCCGAGGGGGACCACGAGTCCGGGCGCGCGCAGCTCGACGCCGGCGCCGCCGCGCAGGAGATGGACGGCGAGCGAGGCCGCTTCCGAGAGCGCGCGCTCCAGCCGCTCACGGTCGCGGCCGGCGCCCACGAGCACGATGCAGGCGTCGGCGGCCGCCTCCTCCGCCATCTCGCGCACGATGAGAGCGGCCGTCTTCGCGCTGCTGCGCCAGTGGATGAGGCGCCGGTCGTCCTCGGGGCGGTAGTCGCGGAGGTTGTAGACGTCGTCGCCGCGGCCGCGCCGCGGCAGGGCGGCGATGCTGGTGCCGGCGCTCGCCTGCCCCCGCACCTCGGGCATCGGCACCAGCGCGGGGTACACCACCACTTCCTCCGCGCGCGCCGGCAACCCCGCTTTCCGGAAGAGGCCGAACGGAAAGCGCGTCGCCACGCGAATGCCGGGAACGCGCTGGCGCCCGCGCGCGGTGAACGTGACCTCCCACGTCACCGTGCGCTCGGCGCCGGCCTCGAGCTTGGGGACGTAGATCACACGGCCGCCGCTCTCCATCACCTCCAGCGTGATCGAGTACGACGGCGCCCACCGCTTGCCGTTGTGGACGCGGGCGGCGAGGAGGGCGGGGCTGCGCGCGAAGATCTCGTCGGGCGCGACGGGCGCGAGCGTGAGGCCGCGGATGCACTGCTCGGAGAGGATTCCCGACACCACGATGAGGGCGAGCAGCATCGAGAGGAGGAGATAGAGCAGGTTGTTGCCGGTGTTCATGGCGGCGAAGCCGAGGGCCACGGTTCCGCCGAGACACCACCATCCTTCGCGCGTCGGCCACAGCGTCCGGCGCGGATGGAGGCCGGGAAGGGGGAGGCGGCGGCGCCCGTCAGCGGGGGACGGCAATCTCGTCGACGAGCGCGCGCACCACCGATTCACCCTCCGCCCCGCTCCCGCCCGGCGTGCGCGCCTGCACGCGATGGCCGAGCGCGGCCACCGCGAGCGCCTTCACGTCGTCCGGCACGAGGAAGTCCCGCCCGTCTGCGAGCGCGTGCGCGCGCGCCGCTCGCAGGAGCGCGAGGGCGCCGCGCGGGCTCACGCCGAGGGCGAGCGCGGGCGCCTTGCGGGTGGCGGCCACGAGCGCCATGAGGTACTCCACCACCGACTCCTCGGCGCGCACGCGGTCGGCCGCCTCCTGCAACGCGAGCACTTCCTCCGCGGTCACCACCGGCTTCAGCGTATCCACCGACGGCACGGCGGCGCCGCGCAGCAGCGCCTTCTCGTCGGCGGGGCCGGGATAGCCGATGCGGATCCGCAGCAGGAAACGATCGAGCTGTGACTCCGGCAACGGATGCGTGCCCGCGTACTCGAGCGGGTTCTGGGTGGCGAGGACCATGAACGGCCGCGGGAGCGGAAAGGTGGAATGATCGAGCGACACCTGCGCTTCGTTCATCGCCTCCAGCAGGCTCGACTGCGTCTTCGGCGTGGCGCGGTTGATCTCGTCCGCGAGCACCACGTTCGTGAAGAGCGGACCTGGCTTGAAGACGAACTCTCCCCGCCCCGCCTCCCACATCGAGATGCCGAGGATGTCGGAGGGCAGCATGTCGGAGGTGAACTGGATGCGCTGGAACCCGGCGCCGATCGAGCGCGCGAGCGCCGCCGCCAGCGTCGTCTTGCCCACGCCGGGAACGTCCTCGATGAGCAAGTGCCCGCGCGCGAGCAAACCCACCACGGCGAGGCGTACCACCTCCGGTTTTCCGAGGAGCGCGCGGGCGACGTTGTCTTCCAGCCGGTGGATGAGATGCTGCGCGTGAGCCATCTTTCCATCATACGGTGAGGCCGCGACGAGCCCGACGTCTTGTCGCGGCGCGACGTCGGCGCGGCCCGCGCCGCCTCACGGGGCTTCGGCGGTGGCCGGCGAGCGGCTCCGGCGTCCGGTCTCAGCGGGGCGGGCGAGCGGTCGCCGCCGCGCGTAGATCCGACGCGCGCAGGGGGAGGGCGGTGACGCGTACGCCCGCGTCGCGTAAGGCGTCGGCGACGGCGTTGGCGATGGCGGCGGGGGCGCCGATGGTCCCGCCCTCGCCCATCCCCTTCACGCCGCCGGGCGTGCGGGGCGACGGCGTCTCCAGGTGGCCGATCTCGAAGGCGGGGGTGTCGGCCGCCCGCGGCAGCGCGTAGTCCATGAGCGTCCCCGTGAGGAGCTGGGCCTCGTCGTCGTAGACGAGCGACTCCAGCAGCGCCTCGCCGATCCCCTGCGCCACGGCGCCGTGGATCTGGCCGTCGACGAGCATGGGATTGAGGAGCGGCCCGCAGTCCTCCACCACCACGTAGCGGGTGATGGCCACGCGGCCCGTCTCGCCGTCCACTTCGACCACCGCCACGTGGACGGCGCCGGAAAACGTCGGCCCCGGCGGATCGAAGCACACCGTCGCGTGGAGGCCCGGCGCGATGTCCGCGGGCAGTCCGCCGACGGGAGGCGAGTACGCGATCCGCGCCAGGTCGGCGAGGGCGAGCGCGCGATCGGGAAAGCCGCGGACGAACGCGCGCTCGGCCTCGAGCACGACGTCGGCCGCCGCCGCCTCCAGCCGGCACGCGGCGAGCGCGATCAATTTCTCGCGCACCTGGTCGGCGGCCGCCTGGACGCTGCCCGCGATCGACACCGCGCCGCGGCTGCCGAACGTGCCGCTGCCGATGAGGGCCGTGCCCGTGTCCACGCGCTCCACGCGCACGCGCTCGAGAGGGACGCCGAGGCGATCCGCCACCACCTGGGCGATGGCGGTGGCGTGGCCCTGGCCCTGCGAGGGAAAGCTGGTGGCGCAGCGGACGCTCCCGTCGGGGTCCATCGTCACCGTCGCCGCCTCCACGCCCGACACGTCCTCCATCCCGCGCCGGCGGAAGACGTCGGCACCCATTCCCGTGTACTCCGTGTAGCAGGCGATGCCGACCCCGATACGGCGTGCGCCTTCCCGCGCTCGCGCCTGTGCCGCGCGCACGCGCTCGTAGTCGGCCATGGCCAGCGCTTGCTCGAGCGCCTTCGGATAATCGCCGCTGTCGTACGTCATGCCGCTCGCGGAGGTGAACGGATAGGCGTCGCGCGGGATCAGGTTGCGCCGCCGCACCTCGGCGGGATCGAGCGCGAGGCGCGCGGCGAGCAGATCGAGCAGGCGCTCCATCACGAAGGCGCCCATCGTCATGCCCACCCCGCGGTAGGCGCCGAGGGGCGGCTTGTTGGTGGCGAGAGTGACGACCTCGTACGCATAGGCGGGCGTCAGGTACGGACCGGGGAGGATGGCCGCGCTCCCGAGCGGCTCCAGCGCGCCCGTGAGCGGATGGACGTGATAGGCGCCGCCGTCCGACAGCACGCGGGCGCGGAGCGCGAGCAGGCGGCCGTCGGCAGCGGCGGCGAGCGCGACCTCCAGGCGTTGCTGTCGCGCGTGCGCCGCCCCTCCCAGATTCTCGCGGCGCTGCTCCGTCCACTTCACGGGACGCTCGAGCGCTCGCGCGAGGGCGGCGACCGCGACGTCTTCCGGGAAGACGTGCATCTTGAGGCCGAACCCGCCTCCCACGTCCGGCGCGATCACGCGCACGCGCGTGAGCGGAAGGTCGAGGGCGGCGGCGAGCGCGGCCCTGAGAATCGTCGGCGTCTGGGTGGAGGCCCACACCGTGAGGGCATCGCCGTCCCAGTCGGCGACGAGACCGCGCGGCTCCAGCGGCACCGCCGCGCAGCGCCCGTGCTCGAACGTTTCCTCCAGCACGATCGCCGCCGACGCGAACGCGGCGTCGACGTCGCCGTGGCAATGACGGCGGCGGTAGAGGACGGCATCGCGGGCGAGGGCGGCGTCGATGCCGCCCACCGCCGGCAACGGCTCATAGGAAACGGAGACGAGGTCCCGCGCATCGGCGGCGGTGTAGGCGTCGGCGGCGACGACGGCCGCCACCGCCTCCCCGCAAAATCGCACCCGCTCGTGAGCGAGCGCGGGCCACGCGGTGGCCGTGAGACCGTCGGCGGTGAAGCGGGGCGCCAGCGGTCTTGTCGCCCGCGCGAGGTCGGCGCCGGTGACGACGGCGACCGCGCCGGGAATCGCGCGCGCCGCCGCCGGCTCCACGCCGGTGACGAGAGCGTGGGCGTGGGGACTGCGGACGAAGGCGGCGACGAGCATGCGCGGGAGGACGATGTCGTCCACGTAGCGCCCGCGGCCGCGGAGGAGCCGCGCGTCCTCCACGCGCTTGACGCGCGCACCCGTGTAGCGGATCAGCCCCTCGCCCTCACGCGAGGCAGGACCTCGTTGGCGATGAGGTCGAGCTGGCGATCACCCCAGTCGAGCGGGTTCAGCACGATGGTGTCCACGCCCCCGAGGGCGGCCACGCGCTCGCTGATCCGCTGCGCCAGCTCCTCGGCGGTACCGAGCAGGTAGTACGTCCGCCAATAGTCGAGATCCATGCCGGAGTAGACGGAGAAGGGCGGGATGGCCGATTCCGGCTTCTCCCCCTTTTCGAGCACCCAGATGAAGTTCGAGTACACGCGACCGATTTGTCGCGGATCGCGCCCGGCCTCGCGCGCGAAGAGCTGCACCTTCTCCCAGTCGCTCTTCACCATCTCCGGCGTCGCCGACGAGTGCGGCACCCACGTGTCCGCGTGCTTCGCGATCCGGCGCAGCACGGGGTCGATGTTGACCACGGTCTGGCCGTAGACTTTCTCGGAGGGCTGGGTGCCGCCGCCGATCCAGATGGGCGGATGCGGCTTCTGCACGGGCTTGGGATCGATCGTCAAGTTGCGGAACCGATAGAAGCGCCCCTCGTACGTGACGTCGTCGCCCGCCCATAGCGCCGTCACGGCTTCGATCGCCTCGTTCATGCGTGGACCTCGCTCACGGTACGGCACGCCCATGAGCGCGAATTCGTCTTCGTGCCAGCCCACGCCGATGCCGAGAATCGTGCGCCCGCCCGCGAGGACGTCGAGCGTCGCCCACTCCTTCGCGAAGTAGACGGGATTGCGCAGCGGCAGCACGAGGACCATGGTGCCGAGCTTGATGGTGCGGGTGACGCCGGCGAGGGCGGAGAGCAGCGACAGCGGCTCCAGCCACGTGCACGCATACGCGGGCGGCGTGAGGAGGAGGTGGTCGATGCTCACCGCGCACTCGAAGCCGAGATCCTCGGCGCGGCGGAGATAGCGCCCCATGTCCGCCAGCGAGGCCGTGCGTGGACCAAGCGCGAACGAGGGAAGACGAAGACCGTAGCGCACGGAGCCTCAGGCCATCTCGATGTCGGCGGACGTGATGCGCTTCACGCCGGCGCCGGTCATGTCCTGCCAGGCCTTGCCGAGCGAGCCGCCGGCGTCGATGCCGCGCGTGGCGTCCTCGATGACGTAGGCGCTGAAGCCCGACTTGCGCGCGTCGAGCGCCGACCACGCCACGCAGAAATCGGTGGCGAGGCCCACGAAGAACGTCTGCTGGAGCCCGCGCTCCTTGAGGTAGCCGGTGAGCCCGGTGGGGGTCTTGCCGTCCGCCTCGAAGAACGCCGAGTACGAATCGACCTGCTTGCGATAGCCCTTGCGGATGATCAGCTCGGCGTGCGGGATCTGGAGGCCGGGCACGAGCTCGGCGTCCTTCGTGCCCTGCACGCAGTGATCCGGCCACAGGACCTGGGTGCCATACGGCAGCGACACCGTCTCGAACGGCTTCTTGCCGGCATGGCTGGAGGCGAACGAGATGTGGCCGGGCGTGTGCCAGTCCTGCGTGAGCACGACATGCTCGAAGCTGCGTCCGAGGCGGTTCACGAGCGGCACGATGTCGTTGCCGCCGGCCACGGGCAGGGTGCCGCCCGGCACGAAGCAGTTCTGGACGTCGACCACGATGAGGACGTCGCCGGGGCCGGGCTTGATCTTTCCGCCCTGCGCGAGCGCGGGGCGCGCGAGACCAGCGACGGCCACGCCGGTGGCGGCCAGGGTGAGAAAACGGCGTCGATCGATGGTGGTCATGTTCGCCTCCTTAGCGCAGGCCATCTTCTTTCCGGGCTTCGTCCTTGGTGAGGCCGCCGATGCGCGGGTGCGGGCGGCCGCCGTCGGTGATGGCGATCACGAGCACGATCTCGTGGGCGCGCGGCGCGTCCGGCACGCGGACCTCCATCGCGTCGTAGTGACTGCGGACGAAGGCGGCGTCCTTGAAGTGCAGCGGTACGTCGATGGCGGTGCCGGGTCCCCCGAGCTTCTTCGCGGACGGGATGATGGCCTTGCCGCCGCCCACCGCCGCCCGCAACGGCGCCCCGAGCTTGGGATGGAGCAGCGCCGCCGCGTGCTCGTACTCGCCGCCCTCGCCCACGATGGCAGCCTTGCCGTACGACTCCGCGGGCGCGCCCAGGGCCTCCGTGGCGCGCTTGGCGAGCAGCGCGCCCACCTCCTCGCCCGCGTCCACGAGCGTCGTGAGGTCGTCCACGAAGCGTCCCGCGAACGGATTCTCGAGCACGGCCACCGCCGCCACCTTGCGCAGCGGCCGCCGCGTCTCGCGGGCGCCGTCGCTGAGGATCTCCTCCGTCACCGTCAACAGCTTGCGGATCTTCACCATCACCCTCTCCTGCGGGAACCGCTCTTTCTACGGAAGCCGGTGGAACACGAGTCCGTCGAGGAGCTTCGGATAGAAGTGCGTCGATTTCTGCGGCATCAGCTCGCCCCCGCGGATCACCGCCTGCAGCTCGTCGGTGGTGGTGGGCGCGATCAGGAACGCCGCCTGATAGCGGCCCTCGCGGGCGAGACGCACCGCCTCCGCCTGATCCGCCGTGTAGTCCACGTGCGTCTTCGCGTCGAGCATCTCGTCGGTGATGCCGAGGAGCGGACGGAGAAGACCCTCGTGGAGGATCGAGACCGCGAGCCGTCGCCACGCCGGTGACGTCGACGGCGGCCACGGCAGGCGCGCCGCCGCGCCCTCGCGCAGCCGCAGGCGCGCCGCCTCCGCTCCCGCCACCACCGCGGGCGCGTCGTTACGCGGTTGATAATGCTCGGGATCCGCGAGCGGCTCCACGTCGAACCACGGCCGCGCGGCGTCGAGGAAGCGCCCCCGCGAGAAGTCGGCCACTCCGTGCACGAGGCGGTGATTGGGAAAGATCGTGAGCCCCGCCGCCTCGATCGGAAAGAACGCCATCAGCTTCTCGCGTGCGCCCGGATGCCGCCGCGCGTACTCCACCGCCGTCTCGTAGCGATGGTGACCATCGGCGATGATGACCGGACGCGGCGCCATCAGCGTCTGCACGCGCGCGATCACGTCCTCGTCGGTGATGCGCCACAGGCGGTGGTGCTCGCCCCGCAGATCGCGCGCCTCCGCGATCGGCTCGCCGGCGACGGTCGTCTCACGCCCGAGCTCGCCCGCGGGATCGCTCACGAGCATGAAGAGGAGGCCGATGTCCGCGCGCGTCGCCTCCAGGAGCGCGAGTCGATCCTGCTTCGGTCCCGCGTGCGTCCGCTCGTGCGGCTGCACCACGCCGCGGCCGTAGTCCGACACCTCGCCGAGAGCGACGAAGCCGCGGCGCGTGACCTCGACCCCGTCCACGGTGTAGCTCTGCGCGTAGGGATACAGCGCGGGCCACTCCTCGCGCGTCCACACGCCCTCCGCCTGCCACATCTCGAGGATTTCCGCGGAGCGGCGGTACTTGTCGACACCGGGCTCGTCGCGCGCGAGCGTGACGCGCACGATGTTCGACGGGCTCATCGCGTAGAGCTGGTCCTGCATGGCGGGCGTGATCTGGTCGTACGGCGGCGCCACCACCTTGGAGACGTCGCGCTCGCGTCCGATCCCGAAGCGGTAGCCGTGGAAAGGGCGGATCTGCACGTCAGTGCCCGCCCGCGCCCGGCGCGCGGCCCTTCACCACCTCCGCCGCCCGCGCCGCGGGCGCGGTGTTGCGGCTGCGCCCGATGGTGACGGCGCCGTCGATCAGGACCATCGAGATGCCCGGAAGGTCGCCGGCGGCGAGGGCGCCGAGCGCGTCGGTGGCGATTCCGCCGATGGGCGCGTCGCAGATCACGACGTCGCCGGCGCGGCCGGGCGCGATGAGGCCGGTGTCGAGCTTGTAGACGCGCGCGGTGTTGCCGGTGGCGCACGCGATCGCCGCCGCCGGCGGCATGCCGCCCACGCCCGTGAGGAGGCTCAGCGTGCGCAGCACGCCGAGGGGAATGACGCCGGTGCCCGACGGCGCGTCGTTGCCGATGATCAGCCGCGCGGTGGCGCCGGCGTCGGTGGCCACGCGCAGCGTGTGGAGCGCGGTGCGGGCGTTGCCGCACTGGACGATCTCGAGGGCCATCGTGGTCGCCACCAGGCGATCGATCTCGGCCGGCGTCATCGACGTGGTGCCGCCGTTGATGTGGCCGACCACGTCGGGCTTTGCTTCGAGCACCACGTCGGCGTCGATGCGGCTGGAGCCGGCGATGGAGGGACCGCCCGTGTGAATGGTCACGGTCATCCCGTACTGCCGGGCCCAGCGCACCATCGGCGCCGCGTCCTTGCCGGTCTTCACGGAGCCGAGGCCGATTTCGCCGACGAGCTTGACGCCGGCGGCCGCCATCTCGGCGAAATCCGCCTCCGTGAGGCCGAGCTCGAGGATGGGCGCGCCCGCGTGAACCTTCACGCCGGCGGGACGGAAGTTCGCGTACGCCTTGGCGGCCACGATGGCGAGCGCCTTCAGGCCGACGATGTCCTTGGGACGCCCCGGCAGGTGCACCTCTCCCGCCGAGATGGCGCTGGTGACGCCGCCGTTGAGGGCGGACTCGATGAAGTCGACCGTGCGCTGGCGCGGGGTGAAGTCGCCGAACACCGGATGCACGTGGGAGTCGATCAGTCCCGGCATCACGGTGGTGCCGCGCGCATCGACCACGGTGTCGGCGTCCTCGTCGAGGCCGCGGCCGACGGCGACGATGCGGCCGTCGCGGATCACCACGCTGTCGGCGTCGAGCAGCGGGGCGGCGATATCACCGGTCACGAGCTGGCCGATGTTGCGGACGAGCGTCTTCACGAGGGAGAGATGATGGCAAAAGCCTTCCGCGGACGCAACCGACGGCGGCCGCGGGGGATCAGCGCGATGGGAATTCGGCGGGAATCAGCCGCGCGCGACGAGGGCCCAGCCGAGCACGCTCAGATCGTCGTCGATCGACTTCCGGCGGCGGTCGGAGGCGGGATCGACCCCGGCGGCGCCGTTCTCCTGGCGCGCGGCGCGACGGTCGAACACCACCTCCACGCGCTCGACGGCGGCGAACGCGCGATGAATTGCGTCGTAGAGGTTCGGCCGCTGGGGCGAGACCACGAAGAGCAGCTCCGCCGCCGAGCGGGCCCGACGGGCGAGGTCGCGCAGGAGCACGAGGTCATTCGTCTGACCGTGACTGCTCTCGATCTCCCGGCCGCGGCCGGCGGCGCGGCGATGACCATAGAGCTTGGCGGCAACGACGGCGCGGTTGAGATCGCAGGGGTTGAAGGGCTTGGTGAGGTAATCGAAGGCGCCCATCCCGACCGCCGCCTGCGCCAGCAGCACGTCACTGCCGCCCGTGACGAGGATGACGGGGACGTTCGGATGCACTCGATGCAGCCGCTCCAGCACCTCGACGCCGCTCGGCTCGTGCAGCATGACGTCGAGAAGGATCACGTCGGGACGGGCGCGGCCGATGGCCCCGAGCGCCTCATGGCCGGTGTGGGCGGTGGCGACCGTGTAGCCGCCCTCGGTGAAGAAGTCGACGAGCATCCCGAGGATGGCGGGTTCGTCGTCGATGATCAGGAGATGGCCGGCGGCGGTTTCGCTTCCCCGGAGTTGCCGCATGGCCATCGAGGTCTCCTTTTTGCTCGGCCGAGAGGTCGATGCGGAGGCCGATAGAGCAACGATCGCGCCATAGCCCGGGGGAACGGGCTAACTAGCGACGAGGCCAGCGGTCTCAGCGGAGAGGAGCGGACGCGGGGAACGGTGTCGTGGCTGATTCGTGATCGCCGGGCGGTGTCATGACACCGCGAACCGGCAACAAACCAACCAGGCCGGGCTAGAGCCTGACGATCGCCCAGCCGAACCGATCGATGTGCTCGTCGACCTCGAGGCGGGCGCGGCGGTCGCCCTGGCGCCGCTCGGCGTCAGGAGCGCGGTGGGTACGCCGGCGGGCGCGGCGGCGGCGGTCGATGATGACGCTGACGTCGGGAGTGCCCGCGTACGTCCGAACGAGGTACTCGTGCAGGCGCTGGGCCTCCCGGGCGACGATCACCAGCTCGCCCATCGTCTCGCCGTCCCTGACCGCCTCCTTCGCGCTCATGTCGAGTGCGCAGTGTAGCGCATTTCGCATCGCGCGGCGCCTGAAATGCATCGAACTTTTGTGAAGGCTGGCGGGTTTCAGGGCCGGGGGGAAGCGCCATGAGGTCCAGGATCGGTATCGCCATCGTCCAGCTCGCCATCCTGTTATCGGCGGCCGCCACGGCGGCGGCGCAGAACTATGGCATCTCCGGCGCCGAGCGCTACTTCCGCGTGGAGGCGGAGGGCATCAAGAGCAAGCGCTGGGGTCCCGAGGTCGGCGGCTACATCTATAACGACTACGGGTCGCCCGCCACCAACGTGCGCCTGCTCATCGAGGGACAGGACGCGAGCGGCGCCACCGTGACGACCGTGGTGGCGCCCATCGTGGGTGTCGTTCCCGGCAACAACCGGCTCTACTTCGAGGTGCGCGTCCCTGCCGCCGACACCTATCGCGTGCGCGTGCTGTCCTGGGACTTCATCCGCGGCGGCGGGGCGATGTGAGCCCTCGCTTCACACGCTGAGGTAGGCGGCCCGGATGGCGGGGTCGGCGTCGATCTGCGCCATCGAGCCCTCGAACCGAACCTCGCCCTTCTCGAGGATGTAGGCGCGGTCGGCAAGCCGCCGCGCGAACTTCACGTTCTGCTCCGACAACAAGATCCCGAGCCCTTCCCGCTTGAGGAGGGCGATGTTCTCGGCGAGCACGCGCACCACCACCGGCGCCAGGCCTTCCGATGGCTCGTCCAGGAGCAGGAGCCGCGGATTGGTCATCAGCGTGCGCGCGATCGTGAGCATCTGCTGCTCTCCGCCCGAGAGGTTGCCGGCGCGGTGGTGCGCGAGCTCGCGCAGCTTCGGGAACAGCGCGAACACGCGGTCGCGCGTCCATCCCACGCGCTCGTTCCCCTCGCCCACGCGCAGGTTCTCGATCACGGTGAGGTCCGCGAACACGCGGCGGTCCTCGGGGACGTAGCCGATGCCGAGACGGGCGATCTCGTGGGTGGCGCGCCCCCGCAGCGATCGACCCTCGAAGCGCAGGTCGCCCGCGCTCACGTCGACCAGCCCCATGATCGCCTTCAGCGTGGTGGACTTGCCCGCCCCGTTGCGGCCGAGCAGCGACACGACCTCGCCGTCACGCGCGACGAGGCTCACGCCGTGGAGCACGCGGCTCGGTCCGTAGGCGGCATGGACGCCCATCAGCTCCAGCATCGTTCAGTCCTCGCCGAGGTACACGGCCTGGACCTCGCGGTTGGCGCGAACGTCGGCGGGGGCGCCGTCGGCGATGACGCGGCCCTGGTGCAACACCATGATGCGGTCGGCGACGGCGAAGACCACGTCCATGTCGTGCTCGGTGAAGAGGACGGTGAGGCCCCGCGCGCGCGCGATCCTCGCCGTGAGCGCCATGAGGGCGCCGCGCTCGGCCGGCGCCATGCCCGCCGTCGGCTCGTCGAGGAGCAGCAGCGCGGGGTCGTTGGCGAGGGCGATGGCGAGCTCGAGCTTCTTCAGATCGCCGTAGGCGAGCGTGGCCGCGCGTCGCGGCGCCTCCTCGACGAGACCGACGTGGCGGAGCAGCGCCCGCGCGGGCTCGGCGTCGAGCCGCGCCGCCGGCGTGAGGAGGCCGCGGCTGTCGCCGGCGTGGGCGAGGTGCGCCACCTGCACGTTCTCGAGCACGGTCAGCGTCGCGAAGGTGGCGGTGATCTGAAAGGTCCGGCTCACGCCTCGTCGCGAGATCGCGTGGGGAGGCAAGCCCGAGATGTCGGCGCCACGGTAGTAGACGCGGCCGGCGTCGGCGCGGAGCTGACCGGTGAGGATGTTGAAGAACGTCGACTTGCCGGCGCCGTTGGGGCCGATGAGCGCGCGGATCTCGCCGTGCGGCAGCACGAAGCTGACGCCGTCCACCGCGCGCACGCCCCCGAACGCCTTGTGCACGCCGTCCACGCGCAGGACCGGTTCCGCGTCAGGCACGCCGGCGCGGGCCCATGACGCCGAGGATTCCCCGCGGGAACGCGACCACCAGCACCATGAGGATGGCGCCGAGGACGAGCTGCCAGTACTGCGTGTACTGGGTGACGAGCGTATCGAGCGTCTTGAACACGGCGGCGCCGAGGGGCGCTCCCGCCAGCGTTTGCACGCCGCCCAGGAGCACCATCACCAGTGGCTCCACCGACATCGGTATCGAAACGTAGTTGGGAAAGACGCTGCCCTTCAGGAACGCGAACGTCGTTCCCGCCAGCCCTCCGAAGAATCCCGCGATGACGACGGCCACCCACTGGTGCAGCCGGACATGCACGCCGGAGGCTTCCGCCCGCGCGGCGTGGTCGCGCGCCGCGCGTAGGGTGAGGCCGAAGGGCGCGCGCTCGATCAGCGACAGCGCGGCCATGCCGGCGCCGCACGCGAGGAGCGCGAGATAGTAGTAGCGCACGGGCGATGCGAGCCAGCGGGCGGGCCAGACGCCGAGGAGCCCGTTGTCGCCGCCGGTGACGTCGTACCACTGGTGGACGATCGCAAACGCGATCTGCGCGAACGCGAGCGTGAGCATCGCGAAGTAGATGCGGGTGAGGCGGACGCAGAAGAATCCGGTGAGGGCGGCGGCGGCCGCCGCCACCACCGGTCCCGCCGCGAAGGCGAGCAGCATGGGAGCGGACGCCCACCGCATGAGGAGGGCGGCGCCGTAGGCGCCGAGCCCGAAGGCGGCGGCGTGGCCGAAGGACACCATGCCGCCCGCGCCCATCAGCAGATGGAGGCTCCCCGCGAAGAGGGCGAAGGCGAGGACCTCGATCAGCACCCACACGTAGAAGGTGGGAAGGACGGGCGGCAGCAGCGCGAGCACGGCCACCACCGCCGCGATCACGCCCCGCGGCACGCGAATTTCCTCCCCGCCCGCGGTGTCGCCGCCGGCGCCGCGCGCGTCGATCTCGGGGCGCCCGAGGAGTCCCCAGGGACGGACGATGAGCACCACCGCCATCACCACGAAGATCAGCACGAGCGACGCCCGCGGGAGGACGAGCACACCGAAGGCGTCGATGACCCCGATGAGCACGGCGGCGAGGAACGCTCCCGCCACCGAGCCCATGCCGCCCACCACCACCACCACGAAGGCTTCCGTGATCACGGTCGTGTCCATGACCGTCGTCAGCGCCTGCCGCGGAACCTGAAGCCCGCCCCCGAGACCCGTCAGGAACGAGCCGAGCGCGAACACCGACGTGAAGAGCACGGCTTGATCGACGCCGAGCGCGGCCACCATCTCGCGGTCCTGGGTGGCGGCGCGAATGAGAATCCCCCACCGTGTCCGGTAGAACAGCCACCACAGCGCGGCCGCGACGATGGGACCGAGCGCGATGAGGGCGAGGTCGTACGAGGGAAAGAGCTGGCCGGCGATGGGGACGGCGCCCGCGAGGCCGGGCGCGGCGGGACCGGTCTTGTTCTCCGTGCCCCACACGAAGGCGACCACGTCGGCGATGACGAGGACGAGGGCGAACGTCAACAGGAGCTGGTACAGCTCGGGCGCCCGGTACACGCGCCGGAGGAGAACCACCTCCACCACGATTCCGAGCACGGCCACCGCGAGAGCGGCCAGGATGACCGCCACGTAGAAGGAGCCGCGCCCCAGCGGCAGCGCCGTCGCCAGCGAGTACGTCAGGTAGGCGGCGAGCATGTAGAAGGAGCCGTGGGCGAAGTTCACGATGCGAGTGACGCCGAAGATGAGGGAGAGACCGGAGGCGATGAGGAAGAGCACCATCGCATGCGCCAGCCCCGACAGCAGCTGAATGAGAATCAGCGCCGGCGTCATGCGGGACTACGACAGGCGCCGGCTCAGCCGCCCGTGCGCAGCTTCTTGACCTGCTCGTCCGACGGCAGCACGCTCTCGCCGGACACGTACTCGTGATTGACCATGATGCCCACGCCGCGCTTGGCGTCGACCTTCGTCGTCCCCACCCACGCGCCCATCGTCGATTGTCCATCCGACGCGCGGAAGGTGATGGGACCGATCGGCGTTTCCACCTTGAGGCCGCGGAAGGCGGCCACGAGCTTCTCGGTGTCGCTGCTGCCCGCCTTCCGGATCGCCTCGAAGATGGCGAGGTAGGTCACGTGCCCGACGAGGGAGCCCAGCACCGGGTTCTTGTCGGTGCGCTTCATGAACCGCGTCACGAAGTCCTTGTGGGCGGGCGCCTGGATGTCGTACCAGGGATAGCCGGTGACGAGCATGCCTTCCGGCGCTTCCGTCTTCAGCGGATCGATGTACTCGGGCTCGCCGAGGAGGATGCCGACCACGAACGTCTTCTGGAAGAGACCGCGCTTCTGCGCTTCCCGCACGAAGGCGAGCCAGTCGGAGCCGAAGAGCGAGACGTAGAGGGCGTCGGGATTCTCGTTCAGGATCGCCGTCACGAACGGCCCCGGCTCCAGCTTGCCGAGCGTGGGCCAGTGCTCTCCCACGACCTGGACCTCGGGCTTCAGCTCCTTGAGCCGATCGCGAAATGTCTCCCACGCCCGCTTGCCGTACTCGTAGTTGGGGCCGATGGTGGACCACTTCACGTGCTTCATCTTGCCCGCCTTGTCGGCGAGCATGCGTCCCTGCTCGTAGGTATTGGGACGGACGCGGAAGACGTGATCGTGTCCCTTCGACCACGTGATCGCTTCCGTGAGCGGCTCCGCCGCCACGAACAGCGTCGCGTTCTGCTTGGCCCAGTCGGACACGGCGAGACCGACGTTGGAGAGGAACGTCCCCGTGATGAGCGCGACCTTCTCCGACGCCACCAACTCCTGCGCATGCTTCACGGCTTCCGCGGGCTGTCCCTTGTCGTCGCGGAAGATCACCTCGACCTTGCGGCCGAGGAGGCCGCCTTTGGCGTTGACCTCGTCCACCGTCATCTCGACGGCGGCGCGATACGGTCCCGTGAACGGCGCGCCGATCCCGCTGTAGGTGTTGACGTCGCCGATCTTGATCGGCGCCTGCGCGCCCGCCGGCAGCGCCGCCATCGCCGTCAGGACCACCGCCAGCCACCCGAGCCACCGGCTGCCTCTCATGACGCCTCCACCGTGCGGACAGGAGCACGATCCGTTGCCAGCACCCGTTCGGAGTCGCCGCGGGCGAGCCGCTGCTGCACGTCGACGATGTGCGCGTGCATGATCGCGCGCGCGTCGTCGGGCCGCCGCCCGATCACGGCGTCCAGGATCTCGCGATGCGCCGCGTGCACGCGCCCGCTGTCGTCGGGGGTGAGGGCGCCGGGCGGGAGCGGCAACTGTTCTTCGACGTCCATGACGGCGTTGGTGAGGGCGAGATGGACGGGATTGCGCGCCGCCTCCGCCATCAGGCGATGGAACGAGATGTGAAGCGCGCGGGACTGCGGCTCCTCCACCACGCCGCGCAGCGCCTTCAGCTCCACCTCGGTGGCGCGAAGGGCGGCCAGGCGCGCCATCTCGGGCTCGATGAGCAGGCGCGCCTCGATGAGCTGATTGAGGTTCACGCGGCCGAGCCGGAACAGCGTCTGGAAATCGCGCGCGACGAGACCGGCGTTGACCTCACGGATGAAATGTCCACCCGCGGAGCCCTGGCGGACCTCGACGAGCCCACGGTGCTCGAGGATGCGCAGCGCCTCTCGCACCGCCACGCGACTGGCGTGCACGTCGCGCACGAGCTGGCGCTCGGGCGGTAGCTTGTCCCCCGGCTGCAGGCGACCTTCGTAGATAGCGCGCTCGAGCTGGGCGACGATGTGCTCGTAGACGCGCGGGGGGCGAACCGACGACAACATGTGGTGCGCACTCTCCGACTGATGCCCGCCGATGTCAAGCCCTTCCCTGCACGGTCCCGGACGCGGCGGTAAACTGACTGCATGCGGCATCGCGCGTGCACGCTCGCGGCCGGACTTCTCCTCGTGGCCCAGCTCGGGGGCGGCCTCACGCCGTCGTCGAAAGCGGCGGATCAGATCGATCGCGCGTCCCGGCAGCCGTTGCCGAAGGCCCCGCCCCCGGCGGCGACGTCGCCGGCGCCCCTGTGGGTCCCGGATCGAATCATCGCCGTCCCCGGCGAGTCGCCGTCCGGCCTCGTGCGCGTGCCCGGCCACTGGGAGTATCCGCGCGACAACGGCCGCGTGTTCGTGCCGCCCCTCACCGTCTGCAACAGCCAGACGGGCGAATGCCGCACGGAGCCGGCCGGAGTGAAACGGCCCGTCGACGAGCGCCAGTCGCCGTAGCGCGCGCACCGCGCGCGCCGACCGGGATCGGGTACACTACGCGAGCCGATGGAGGACGGAGCCGCCGTCGCCCGCGAGCATGGGGTCGCGCAGGTGTTCGACCTGCACGCGTTGAAGGCTTTCGCCGCCGACAAGCGCGTCCGCAAGATGTTGTTCAAGACGGACCAGCTCTGGTCGGAGATCGCCTGCTACGAGCCGGGCCAGTCCACGCCGATGCACTCGCACCCGCGCGAAGAAGAGGCGATCTTCGTGCTCGAGGGCACTGCGACGATGAGCATCGACGGCCACGAGATCACGGTGCCCGCCGGCTCCATCGTGAAATTCCCGAACAGCGTGCCCCACGACGTGCGCAACCTCGGCGCCGACCGCTGCGTCATCATGTTCGTGAAGGTGAACCCCAAAGTCCTCAAGAGCGGCGCCGGTGGGTAACGTCGAGCGCTGCGACAAGACGCTCGCCCTCAACGAGATGATCTTCTACGTCCGCCGCGACCCCGCCCTCCGCGCGCGGTGGACGACCGACCTCGAGGGCCTCGCGCGGCAGTTCGGCCTGACGGAGCCGGAGTGGACGGCCCTGCGCGAGCGCGACGTGCGACGCCTGAACGAGCTCGGCGTACACCAGTACCTGATCCCCCAGATCCTCCGCCTCTTCTACGGCGCCGCCGCCAACAGCAACAGCCATCCCGCCCTGGAGGCGTACAAGCGCGCGTTCCCCGAAGAGACGGCACGGGCGATGGCGCTCCAGGCGCGTCTGGAAGGTGGGCGCTAGTGGCGGAGATCGTGAGCGCGATGGCGATGACGCACTCGCCGGGGCTCACGGGATGGTTCGATCGCGCCCTTCCCGCTCACCAGACGCTCGCCCTCGGCGCGCTCGCCGAGATGCGGCGACGACTGACGGCGGCGCGGCCGGACGTCCTCGTGATCTTCAGCAACGATCATCTGCTGAACTGGCCCATCAACAACACGCCCGAGTACACGGTGGGCATCGGCGCCGAGCACGTGGGGCCGGCGGACTGGTACGACGAGTGGCTCGGCCTCGCGAAATACCGCGTGCGTGGCCATCCCGACCTCGCGCGCTACATCGTCAACGAGGGCGCGCGCCGCCGCCTCGCCTTCGCGTATCTGCGCCAGATGAACTTCGACGACGGCATGTCGGTCCCGCTCCACTACCTGAACCGCGACGCCGCCCTCCCCTTCGTCCCCGTCTCCATGAACTGCACGGTGCCGCCGATTCCCACGCCCGAGCGCGCCTACCAGGTGGGGACGACGCTGCGCGCGATGCTCGCCGATTTTCCCGGCCGCGAGCGGATCGCGGTGCTGGCCACGGGCGGCCTCTCCCACGAGCCGGGCGGTCCCCGCTATTTCTGGGTCGATCAGGAGTTCGACGAGTGGTTCCTCGACCTCCTCGCCAAGGGCGACCGGGAGACGTTGCTGCGCGAGTGCACGCTCGAGCGGATGGAGGCGGCGGGATCGGGTGGGACCGCGGAGTTGCTGTCGTGGTTCCTCGTCCTCGCCTTCACCACCGGTCCTGCCGACGTCCTCGCCTACATGCCGGCGGTGGCGTGGCGATCGGGCACCGGCTTCGTCGTCTGGAACGAGCTCGCGCGGTGAGCGCTCGCACCCATCGGCTCGGTGCCGAGGTCGTGCACTACGAGTGGAACAACGCGCTCCCACCGCGGCTCGAGATCAATCCCGGCGATACCGTCACCTTCGAGACGCGCGACGCCGCCGATCGGTTCTACTCGCCGCACTCCACCCACGCCGACGTGCTCGCGCGCGGCCCCTTCCGCGGCCATCCCCTCACGGGGCCCGTCCGCGTGGCGGGCGCGCGCCCCGGCGACGTCCTCGTGGTCGAGATCCTCGAGGTGAAGCCGGCGGCGCCGTGGGGATGGACCGCGATCCGTCCCGGCCGCGGGCTGCTTCCGGAGAGCGACTTCTCGAAGCCCTACCTTCAAATATGGGATCTCGCGGATGGCCACCACGCGCGCATGGGCAACGGCGTCGCCGTTCCCATCGAGCCCTTTCCGGGCGTGATGGGCGTCGCCCTCGACGAGCCGGGCGGACACAGCACGATGCCGCCCCGGAAGAACGGCGGCAACATGGACGTGAAGCAGCTCACCGCCGGCACCACGCTCTTCCTCCCCATCTGGGTCGAGGGCGCGCTCTTCAGCGTGGGTGACGCTCACGCCGCCCAGGGCGACGGCGAGGTGTGCGTGACCGCGGTCGAGATGATGGGCGAGATCACCGCGCGCTTTCACATCGCGTCGGGGCGCTCGATCGCGGAGCCGCAGTTCCGCGTGCCCGGCGCGCTCGGTCGCGGCGTCGCCGCCGGCCCCTGGTTCGCCACCACCGCCCACGGCCCCGATCTCTTCAAGGCCGCCCAGCAGGCGATTCGCTACATGATCGATCACCTCGAGACCACGCGCGGGCTCGGCCGCGAGGAGGCCTACATCCTGGCCAGCGTCGCCGTCGATCTGAAGATCAGTGAGATCGTCGACACGCCGAACTGGATCGTCTCCGCCTTCCTGCCCGAATCGATTTTCCCCTGACCGCGATGACGTCGTGATGGAGCCGGCGACCCGCCTCACCGCCGACGACGCGCTCGCCCCCTTGCGGAGCTGGCTCACGGAATGGGCGGCGCGCGTGCGCGCGGTGGATTTCGCGGGTGGGCGCGCGATGTGCGCGCCGGAGCTGATCGCGTTCGGCACGCGGGCGGAGGTGGTGGACGGCGTCGACCGCGTGTACGACCAGCAATGGCGGCACGTGTGGCCCGTCATCCGTGATTTCACCGTGCGCGTCGACGAGGCGCGCGGCGGCGTGATCGGCGACACGGGCTGGGTGGCGGCGCCCTGGGACTCGCGCGGCGTGCGCCCCGACGGCTCGACCTATCCTCGGCCGGGACGCCTCACCATCGTGCTCGAGCGGCGCCACGGCCGCTGGCTCGCCGTCCACACTCACTTCTCACTCTCGCCCACCCCGTGACCGAGGAGGCCCCATGAAGACAGGTGTCCTGATCTTCGCCACCGACTACGCGATCCGCATCGACGAGCTGGCGCGCGCGGCCGAGGACCGCGGCTTCGAGTCGCTGTGGGTTCCCGAGCACACGCACATCCCGACCAGCCGCCGCTCGCCCTTCGCAGGCGGCGCCGAGCTTCCCCGCGAGTACAAGCACACGCTCGATCCCTTCGTGGCGCTGAGCGCGGCCGCCGCCGTCACTCGCAAGCTCCGGATCGGCACCGGGATCTGTCTCGTCGTCGAGCGCGATCCCATCACCACCGCCAAGGAGGTGGCCACGCTCGACTTTCTCTCCAACGGCCGCTTCGAGTTCGGGATCGGCGGCGGCTGGAACGCGGAGGAGATGGAGAACCACGGCACCGAGTTCAAGTCGCGCTTCCGCCTGCTGCGCGAGCGCGTGCTCGCCATGAAGGAGATCTGGACGAAGGACGAGGCGCGCTTCCACGGCGACTTCGTGAACTTCGAGCCGATCTGGTCGTACCCGAAGCCCGTGCAGAAGCCGCATCCGCCCATCCTGCTCGGCGGCGAGAGCCACTACACGCTGCAACGAGTGGTCGACTTCTGCGACGGCTGGTTTCCGCGCGGCCGCAACGCCGAGGCCATCCTGCCCGGTCTCGCGGATCTGAAGACGCGCGCGGCCAAGGCGGGGCGCGACATGAAGACGATCTCGGTGTCGGTGTTCGGCGCCAAGCCCGAGCGCGCCACCCTCGACACGTACGCGCAGGCGGGAATCACGCGCGCCATCTTCCGGCTGCCTCCGGAAGGCCGCGACACCGTGCTGCCGCTTCTCGATCAGTGGGCGAAGCTGATCTGAGCCGCGCGCGAAGCTGATTCGATGGGCGAGCCGCCGCCCGCGTGGGCCGACGAGTTGCTCCGCTCGGCCCGCGTGGGCCGGCTCGGCACCGCCGACGCCGCCGGCCGTCCCCTCGTCGTTCCCGTCTGCTACGTCTACGACGGCCGCGCCTGCTACTCCGCCATCGACGCCAAGCCGAAGCGGACGCGGGGCGGGCTGCGCCGGCTGCGAAACATCGCGGAGAATCCGCGCGCCTCGCTCGTGGTCGATCACTACGAGGAGGAGTGGACGCGGCTCCGCTACGTGATCGTCGACGGCCCGGCGTCGATTCTCACGGCGGGACCGGAGCTCGCGCGCGCGATCGAGCTCCTCCTCGCGAAGTACGACCAGTACCGCGCCCTCGGGCTCACGAGCGAGGGCGGTATGGTGATTCGGCTCGCCGCCGAACGGATCGTCGCCTGGCGCTACGCCTGAACCCGGCCACGCACCGCGCCGGCGTGTCAGGCTCGGCGTGATCGTCGGCCAGGCGCGGCGCCGTCAGGCGGCCTTCGGCTCGTTGGCGTCGATCCAGGCGCGGCCCGCTTCGATGCCGAAGATCCGCGCCGCCTCCTCGGTCGCGAAGCGCTCCGACGGCACGGGCACCGGAAACACGTGCTCGGCGTTGTCGGTCGTACGGAGGACCCGGACCGACACCGCCCACCCGCCGTCCGCCATCTGCTCGGTCGCCACGGAGATGTTGCAGCCGCTGTGAGGGGTCTCGACGGTGGTGCGCTCGACCATCGCCAGTCTCCTTTCCGAGTCACACTACGGGCGACTCCGGCGGCCGGCGGGGACCCCGGGGGCGCCCGGACAGGCCGCTGAAACCGACCGGAAGCAATCTCGGCGCCGAGGAGATGGGGGTCGCGCGTGGAGATTCCTCGCATGTGACGCGCTGCGCGCGTATACTCAGCGGCGTCTGGTTCGATCGTCGGTTCACTTGCGAGCCCGCGTCCTTCTCAGACCGCGTATTCCCGCCGTTCTTCCGCATCGTGGGGCGTGACCGAACAAGTGCGGAAGACTGAAAAGGAACGCGACCGATCATGTCTTTCACCTCCTTTGACCTTCACTCTGACCTCTTGCGTGGCGTCGAGGCGCTCGGCTTCGCGGTACCGACGCCCATTCAAAAGGAAGCAATTCCACCCGCCCTCGCCGGGCGCGACGTCCTCGCGTGCGCCATGACGGGCAGCGGCAAGACGGCGGCGTTCGTCCTGCCGATCCTGGCCCGGGTGCTGCCCCAGGCCCGCGGCGTCACGCGCGCGCTGGTGGTTACGCCGACCCGCGAGCTCGCTGCCCAGATCGATGAGCATCGCCGTGACCTCGCTCGCTTTACCCGCGTGAGCGGCGCGGCCGTGTTCGGCGGCGTCGGCATGGCGCCCCAAGAAGCCGCCTTCCGGCGCGGCGTAGACGTGCTGGTGGCCACGCCGGGCCGGCTGCTCGACCACTTCCAGTACCCCTACGCCCGCCTCGATGGCCTGCAGATCCTCGTCCTCGACGAGGCTGACCGCATGCTCGACATGGGGTTCCTCCCCGACATCCACCGCATCCTGCGTCATCTCGGCCCGCGCCCACGACAGACCCTGTTCTTCTCGGCGACGCTGCCGCCGCCGATCAGCGCCCTCGCGCGCCAGCTCCTGCGCGACCCCGTCACGCTCAACGCGGACCGGCCCGCCGCGCCCGCGACCGGAGTGCGCCACACCGCCTATCCGGTGGCGTCCGAGCTGAAGGTGCCGCTCCTCCTCGAGCTGCTGCGTCAGCCGGCGGTGCGCAGCGTGCTGGCGTTCACGCGCACCAAGCACCGCGCGAACCGGCTCGCCGAAGCACTGGTCAAGCACGGCGTGGCGGCGGAGCGCATCCACGGCAACCGCACCCAGGCGCAGCGCGAGGCGGCCCTTGCCGGCTTCAAGGCGGGGAAGTTCCGCGTGCTCGTCGCCACCGACATCGCCGCCCGCGGGATCGACATCACCGCGCTCAGCCACGTGGTGAACTTCGACGTGCCACACGTGGGCGAGGACTACATTCACCGGGTGGGGCGGACGGCGCGGGCGGAGGCGGTGGGCGACGCCGTGACGCTGGTGTCGCCGGCGGAAGAAGCGGACTTCCGTCAGATCGAGCGCGGGGTGGGACTCCGCATCCCGCGCGCGACGCTACCGGGCTTCGACCACACGCGTCCCACGACCGAACGGCTCGAAGTGCCGCTCGGGCAGCGCCTCGCGGCGATCCGCGCCCGGAGCGCGGCGCCGCGGAGCCGCCGCGAGTTCAGACCAGGAGCTCTTCCTGCCAGAGCCCGAGCGCACGCACCGCGGGCTCGTCACTGAACTGGAAGAGGGACGCGGGCGCACTTCCGGAGAGGTTCTCGTGCTGGACCCAGTGCCACGGCGGTGCCACGAACGTATCGCCCGGCTCCCATGAGAGGACGGTCTCGCCCACGCGGCTCTCCCCGCGTCCCTCGATCACGTGAAAGACGCCGCTCGCGGTGCGCCGCTCCACGCTCGTCCGCTCGCGCGGCCGTAACCACTGCGCCTCACACGCCATCGTCGCCAGCGGTGACGCGCCCGTGCGCGGGTTCACGTAGCGCACGGCGACGGGATGATCGGCGGGAGCGGTGCCCGCCATCTGCGCGAGCGCGCGCCGCACGGTCTGCCACGGCCACCGCACTTCGGGATACGGCGTCTCGTCGTAACGGGACCGACGCGGTACGAGCCCGGCGGCCGTGAACTCATCGCTCGACGAGTCGGTGTCGGTGATCGGCTTCGCCGCCGGTCGCATTTTCGAGGCCCAGCTCGCATCGAACGCTCGCACGAGCGGGATGTCGAGACCATCCAGCCACACCACCGGCTCGCTTCCCTCGTGGCCATGGTCGTGCCACCGCATCGACGGCGTGATGATGAGATCGCCGGGCTCCATCGCGCACTTCACCCCGTCGACAGTGGTGTAGGCGCCGCGCCCTTCCACGATCAGTCTGAGCGCCGCCGGCGTGTGGTGATGGCTCGGCGCGGTCTCGCCGGGCAGGATGATCTGCAGCCCCGCGAACAGGCTCGACGTGATCGCATAGGCCCCGCCGAGCCCGGGGTTGCGGAGAACGAGCACGCGCCGCTCGGCCTGCTCGATCGGCACCAGGCGCGCCGCCTCGAGCAAGAGCGGTCGCAACTCCACCCACCGCCAGCGGTGCGGCACCGCCGGCGTCACCCGTTCTTGAGGAAGCAGCACGTGGAGCGCGGTCCAGAGCGGCGCCAGCGAGCGCGCCGCGAGCGCGTCGGAGTAGGCGGGAGGCAGGCTGTCGTCGCGCGATGCGATGCCGTGGTTCATCGTCGCCTCGAAGCTATCGGAGCATACGCGTATTTCGGCGGTCGCTTCAAGGCGATGCCGCTTGACACCGGGCCCGCGGCGGCCTATTCAGGGGCGGAAACCGGGGGGGGACCGTGCGCGCGACAAAGCCTCGAGGTCGTCGATATCTGCCGGGCACGCTGGCGCTGGTGGTAGGCCTGTTCGTCGCCGCTGCCGCGGGTCCCGGACGCTCGCCGTTCCAGTCCGCCGTTGTGGCAGCCCAGACCACGGCGCCCGCGCGCGGCCATGGCGAAGAGGCCGCGAGCATGCGACTGGTCGGCTCCGACGATCTCCAGGCCCGCTCGGCGTACCAGCCGATCATCCACCGCCAGCGCGACCGCTTCATCGCGTACGTCGGACACCACGGCGGGCAGGCGCTGAACCCGCTCACGGGCGCGGTGGAGCCGAACGGGACGTCGGTCATCGACGTCACGGACCCCGCGCGGCCGCGCTATCTCACGCACATCCCGGGGCAACCCGGCGCGGGCGAGGCGGGCGGCGCCCAGATGGTGCGGGCGTGCGACGGCGACACCTTGCCGAAGGGCGTGAAGGGCAAGACGTACCTCCTCCGCACGTACGGGACGGATGGACATCAGATCTGGGACGTGACGGAGCCGACGCGGCCGCTGATGGTGACGACGGTGCTCTCCGGCCTCAAGGACACGCACAAGAACTGGTGGGAGTGCGACACCGGCATCGCCTACCTCGTCTCCGACGGGCGGCCGGAGGGCTGGCGCACGAGCCGGATGACGAAGATCTACGACCTCTCTGACCCCGCCCGGCCCGTGTTCATCCGGAACTTCGGCCTCGCCGGTCAGGAGCCGGGATCGACGGGTCCGACGCCGGTCGGTCTGCACGGGCCCATCCGTGTCGGTAACCGCATCTACTTCGGCTACGGCACCAACAGCGGCGGCGTGCTCCAGATCGTGGACCGCGAGAAGCTCCTCAGCGGGCCTCGAGAGCCCACGCCCGCGAACCTCGCCTATCCGCAAACGGGGCGGCTCGACATGTTTCCGGGAGCGGGCGCGCACACCGTCTTCCCCGTGCTCGGCGTGGCCGTTCCCGAGTTCGCGCGCGACAAGGACGGCGCCGTGCGCGACTTCGTCGTGATCACCGACGAGGCGCTCGCCAACGAGTGCCAGGAGCACCGCCAGCTCGTCTACATGGTGGACGTCACCACGGAGGCGCGACCGTTCTCGGTCGCGAACTATCAGGTTCCGGAGGCGAGCGGCTCCTTCTGCACGCGCGGTGGCCGCTTCGGCGCCCATTCCAGCAACGAGTCGTTCGCGCCCGTCTACTACCGTCGCGTGATGTTCTTCGCGTGGTTCAACGCGGGCGTGCGCGCGGTCGACATCCGTGATCCGTTCCAGCCGCGGGAGATCGGGCACTACATCCCGGCCACCACCGCGCGCACGGACGAGCGCTGCCTCACCGTGAGCGGCGCCCCCCGCTGCAAGGTCGCCATCCAGACCAACAACGTCGAGGTGGACGATCGCGGCTTCGTCTACATCGTCGATCGCGCCAACACGGGCCTGCACATCGTCGAGCTCACGGGTGAGGCGCGAGCCGTCGCGAACTTCCCCTGAACGCCCGGCGCTCGAACGTCACCGAGCGCGGAGGTCATCATGGCTGAGCCCAGCGCCTTCCGGAAGCAGCTCGCGGCCGCCGTCAACGCGCGCCACAGTCGCTTGAACCCGTTCACCGAGAAGTGGGTGAAGGGCGAGCTGACGCGCTCCCAGCTCGGGTCGTGGGCGTCCCAGCACTACCAGTACGTCTCCCAGTTCCCGCGCTGGTGCGCGACCATCTACGGGAACTGTCCCTATCCCGACGCGCGCGACTTCCTCCTCGAGAACATCGTCGAGGAGGAGTCCGGCACCAAGCACGTGGACCTCCTCATCCGCTTCGCGGAAGCATGCGGCGTGAGCCGGGCGGAGGTGGAGCGTACGCCGCAGCTTCCGTCGACGCGCGGGCTCACCGCGTGGTGCTTCGAGACGTCGCGGGCGCCCTTCTACGCGGCGGCCGCGGGCCTGCTCGTGGGCCTGGAGTCGCAGGTGCCCGGGATCTATCAGCGGAACCTGCCCCCGCTCAAGACGCACTACGGCTTCACCGATCACGAGGTGGAGTTCTTCGCCATCCACATCGAGGCGGACGAAGTCCACGGCGAGCGCGGCTACGAGATCGTGGAGACGTACGCCGACACGCCGGAAAAGCAGGCGGCGGCCGTGCAGGCGGTGCGGGAAGCGACGGAGATGCGCTGGCAGTACATGACCGGGCTCTACCGGACGTACGTCGCCAAGGACGAGCTGTGACCGAATTTCGAGTGGCCCGGTTCGACGAGCTGGAGCCGGGCCGGCCGACGCGGGCGAGGGTGCACGGCACGGCGATCGTTCTCGCGCGCGTCGGCGACGACGTCTACGCGTGCGGCGATACGTGCGCCCACCGCGGGGGATCGCTGAGCGAAGGACGTCTCTCCGGCGTGCGTCTCGCCTGCCCGCTCCACGGCTGGATGTACGACGTGAGAACCGGCGAGTGCGTCTTTCCCGGTCGCGGCGCTCGCGTGCCGAGCTACACGGTCCGCGTGGACGCGGGCGACGTCTGGATCGACCTCACCTGAATGAGGCGCGGCCTCGGGCGCCAGGGAAAGGGCGGCGATGCAATTCGAGGTGGAGATCGAGCGGTCCGAGCTGGGAGAGTTCAAGGCGACGGCCGTGGCCTATGGCGTGACCGTGACCGGCCGCACGGAGCAGGAAGCGCTGGGACGGATGATGGAGGCGCTCACGCAGCACTTCAAGACGACGGCCGGCTCCCGCGCGCCGCGGTGACGGGCACCGCGAGGAGCGCGATGCCCGTCACGGCGAGCGAGTCGCGTCGCTAGCCGGCGAACTTGTCCGGGAACTGCTTCACGATGGCGTCCGCGAGAGGATCCGCGATCATCCGCATGTGACCGGCGGCCGTCCGCACGGCGCTGTAGGCCTTGGCGGCGTCGCCCGTGGCCTGGGCGTCGATCACGCTCTTGAGCGTAACCACGTGGTGCTTGACGAGGTCGGCCACCACCGCCTTCGGAAGATTCGGGTTCGCCGCGCTCAGGAAGGCGCCGAAGTCGTTCGTGTACGCGACGAGGTCCGACACCGCCTTGTTCTGCTTGCCCGCGTCCTTCGTGGCCACGCCCACCGTGTAGTCGACGACGAAGCCGATGTGCCGGCGCCACAGGGGCAGGAACGCCTTCTCGGCGTCGGCGCCGTACACGGAGCCGATCGCGTTCGAGATGGCCACGGAGTTCTCGTCGAGCGCGCCCGCCGCCGCCTTGAATTCCGCCTCGCGGCCGCCGAGGGCGGCGCCGGTGGCGGCGGAAGCGAGGTAGACGTGCTCCTGGAACAGGGTGTTGAGGCCGGCGCGAAGCGCCGCCGCCTTGCCGTTGCTGGTGGCGGGCGATGCCGCCATCGCCGCCGGCGGCGAGCCCGCCATCTGTGCCGTGCAACCGGTGGTGAGGAGCGCCGTCATTGCCGCCGCCCCGAGAAACACTACGAGCGTCCGCTTCATTGCTCCCTCCTTTTCGTGCCGAATCAGTGCACGCGGATCTCGCCGCGCATCGAGGGGTGTCTCTCGCAGAAGTACGGGTAGACCCCCGGTTCCTTGAAGCGCACGGTGGCGGTGGCGCCCTTGCCGGCGAGGGGCGACTGGAAGCGACCGTCGCGCGCCTCCGGCGTTCCCGACGTCACGGTGTGTTCGATGTCGTCCCGGTTCGTCCACGTCACGTCCACACCGGCTTTCACGTCCTGCGTGGCCGGGCGAAACGTGAAGAGCTGAACGTCGACCCCGTCCGGCGCCGCCACTGCCGTCCCCACGAGACCGAGCCACATCGCCATCGCCAGCATCCGTATCGCCACCGCCTCCCTTCTCTGCGATCTCTACGCGGCCGCGGTCCGCCTCGGATTGCCCCGTGTCATAATTCGCGGCATGGGCGCCCTCGCCGGGCTCCGGGTCATCGACTGCTCCCGACTGATCGCGGGCGGCGTGCTCGGCACCCTCCTCGCGGACCACGGCGCGGACGTGGTGAAGGTCGAGAACCCGCGCGGCGGCGATCCGCTGCGGACGTGGCTGGGCGAGCGCGGTCAGCTCTGGTGGAAGGTCTACGCGCGCGGCAAGCGGTCGATCACGCTCAATCTCACCCATCCCGACGGTCAGGCGCTGCTGCGCCGTCTCGCGCGCGGGGCCGACGTCGTCATCGAAAACTACGTCCCCGGCACGTTCGAGAAGTGGGGACTCGGCTGGGACAGCCTCTCCGCGGAGAACCCGCGCCTCGTCTTCGCGCGCGTGTCGGGCTGGGGCCAGGACGGTCCGTATCGCGATCGCCCGGGCTTCGGCACCATGGTGGAGGCGATGAGCGGCTTCGCGGTTACCACCGGTCCCGCCGATGCGCCGCCCACGCTGCCGTCCTTTCCGATGGCGGACATGGTGGCGGCGCTGGCGGGGGCGGCGGCGGTGCTGGCGGCGCTCCGCCACCGCGACCTCGTCTCCGGCCGTGGCCAAGTCGTCGACATCTCGCTCTACGAGCCGCTGCTCTCCGTGCTCGGACCCGACGCCGCCCGCCACGCGCTCGACGGCACCGTCCGCACGCGGCACGGCAACACCTCTGACAATGCGAGCCCGCGCGGAACGTATCGCACGCGCGATGGCCGGTGGGTCGCGCTGTCGGCGTCGACGCCGGCGTCCGCCCAGGCCCTCTTCACGGCGCTGGGGCTCGGGGCCATGCTCGAGGATCCGCGCTTCGCCACCAACGACGCCCGCGTTGCCCACAACGATCTCGTGGACGCCGCGCTCACGCGCGCGATCGGAGAACGGAGCCGAGAGGACATGCACCATCTCTTCGAGACACTGGATCTCACCGCCAGCCCCGTCTACGACATCGAGGACATCGCGCGCGATCCGCACGTGGTCGCACGCGGGATTCTCGTCGACGTCCCCGATCCCGCTCTCGGCACCGTGCGCATGACGGCGCCCACGCCGCGCCTCGCCGACACGCCCGCCACCGTGAGGTGGACGGGCCCCGCGCTCGGCGCCCACAACGCGGAGGTGTACGGCGCCCTCGGCCTCGACGACGGCGAGCTCGCGCGCCTCCATCGCGAAGGCGTCGTGTGACGATGCGGCTTCTCATCGCCCTCGCCATCGCCGCCGCCGGGTGGCGCCGTCTCGCCGCCCTCGTCGTGACGTTCGCGCTCTTCGGAGTCACCGGTGCGCTGGCCGCCGACTACACGGGCCCGCTCGTCGACGCGCATTCCCACGTTCCCAACGCGACCGCCATCGACGCCTACGTCGCCGCCATGAAGCGCCACAACGTGAAGAAGGTCGTCCTCCTCGGCGTGGGCGGCGTGCAGAAGCAGGACGCGGCGTGGCTGGCGGCGGCGGCGAAGAAGTATCCCGATCGCGTCGTCGCCGGCGCTCCCCTGCCCGATCCCGACGACGCCGGCGCCGCCGCTCGCCTCGACAGCGAGCTCGACAAGACGAAGGCCCCCGTCGTCGGCGAGGTTCACGTCCGCCAGGTGAGCCGGAAGATCGATCGCGATCCCGGCGCGGCCGCCTTCGGCAAGATCCTCGACGTGTGCGCGCGCCGCGGCGTCCCCGTGGTGGTCCACGACGAGCTCAACGACCAGGCGACGGGCGCCCTCGAGCGCGCCCTCACCGCGCACCCGAAGGCGACGATCATCCTCGCCCACGCCGGAGAGGCACCGGCCGCGAAGCTGGAGGGGCTGCTCGCGCGCCATCCCAATCTCCTCGTGGATCTGTCCGGGATGCACTTCCAGCGGACGCCCGCGCTGGCGCCCGAGAACGGGCCCATCGACCCCGGGTACAAGGCGCTCATCGAGAAGATGCCGGACCGCTTCCTGATGGGCATCGACGTATGGGCGGCGCGCCTCTTCGAGCCCGCCATGCTCGATCGGCTGCTCACGTGGGCGCGACGCGTGCTCGGCCAGCTCCCGCCCGACGTGGCGGAGCGCGTGGCGTGGAAGAACGCCACCGCCGTCTTCAAGCTCGAGTAGCGTGACCCGCTCGAGATTCGAGGACGCCACCGCACCCGCCCTGCTCGACGCCATCGCGGCCGCGTATCCGGAGCGGGAGGCGATGGTGTTCGGAGACGAACGGGTGACGTTCGCGGAGCTTCGCCGCCGCACGCTCGTGCTCGCGCGCGGCCTCGCCGCCCTCGGGATCGGGGCGGGCGACAAGGTCGCCGTCTGGCTGCCCAATCGCCCCGCGTGGTTCGTGACGCAGTACGCGTGCGCTCGCCTGGGCGCGGTCGTGGTCGCCCTCAACCCGCGGTACAAGGCGCACGAGCTCGCGTACATCCTCGGCCAGTCGGACTCGATGGCGCTCGTGCTGACGGATCACCTCGGGGCCATCGACTACTTCGAGACACTGCACGACGTGCTGCCGGAACTCGCGGCCGCCGTTCCCGGCGAGGTCCAGAGCGCGAAGCTGCCGCTCCTGCGCCACGTCATCGTCGACGCCGACGATCCCTATCCCGGATGCCACCGCTGGCAAGACCTGATGGACGTGGGGCAGCGCGAGGACACGGACGTCGCCCCTCGCGCGCCCGGCCCGGACGACGTCTTCACGATTCTCTACACGTCGGGGACGACGTCGTTTCCCAAGGGCGCCCTCATCACGCATCGCAACTGCGTGCCCCACGGCTGGCACTGCGGCGAGGTGCTGCGACTGACCGCGGACGACCGCGTGCTGCACGCGCTGCCGGCGGCGGGAACGTGGGGCGGCGTCAATATCCCGCTCACAGCGTGGAGCCACGGCGCCCGCCTCGTGCTGATGGACGCCTGGGATCCCGAGCGCGCGCTCGCGCTCATCGAGCGCGAACGGTGCACCGTCTTCAACGCGGTCGACACGATGCTCAAGCCGCTGCTCGAGCACTCGCGCTTCGATCGCTACGATCGCTCGTCGCTGCGCACGGGCGGCTTCGCCTCCGTGGGCGGTGGCGGTCCCGCCATGTTCGACGCGGTCGTGAAACGCCTCGGCGTGCCGCTCGCCTTCCAGCCCTACGGCATGACGGAGGTCAACGCGATGGCCCTCCTGCACGACCTCGACGAGCCGCTCGAAATGCGTGCCCAGCCCGGCATCGTCCCCGCCCCCGGCCTCGAGGTGCGGGTGGTCCATCCGGAAACGGGACGGCCATGTCGCGCGGGCGAGGAAGGTGAGCTGCAGCTGCGTGGCCGGCTCGTGACGCGCGGCTACTACAAGAAGTCCGAGGAGACACGGGCAGCATTCACTGACGATGGCTGGTTTCGGAGCGGCGACCTCGCCGTCCAGGACGACCGAGGCCACACGATTTTCAGGGGCCGGCTCAAGGAGACGCTGCGGATCAGCCACTTCATGGTGGCGCCGGGCGAGATCGAGGCGTTCTTGCAATCCCACCCCGACGTCGATCAGGCATTCGTGGTGGGCGTGCCCGATGCCGCCGTGAACGAAGTGCCCGTCGCCTACGTGATTCCGAAGCCGCACGCTCGCGTCAGCGAGGACGAGCTCCGCGCCTTCTGCCGCGGCAAGATCGCGTCATACAAGATCCCACGATCGATCCGCTTCGTGAGCGACGTCCCGCGCACGCCCGGGCCGCACGGCGACAAGGTGCAGCGCGGCAAGCTCCGCGAGCAGGCGATCCGGGAGCTGCTCACAGGAAGGCATTTCTCCCGTGATTGAGAGACGGGTGTTTCTGGCCGGGATGGCGGCGACGCTCGCGCCATGCGTGGCCACCGCCCAGCCGCAGCGCAGTCTCCAGCATCGCATCGGGTGGATCTCCACCGAGACCGAGCCCGACCCATTCGTCGATGGGTTCCGAGAGGGCCTGCGACAGCATGGCTACGTCGAAGGTCAGAATCTGATCCTGGAGCTTCGCTACGCGCGTGATCTGGACATCCTCCGGAAGTCTGCCATCGAGCTCACGCAATCCAGGGTGGCCTTCATCGTGTCGAGCGGCCCCGCCGTCCGGGCCATCCGGGATCTGCAGAACACTCCAGTCCTGTTCGCGATCAGCGGTGATCCCGTCGAGCTCGGTTTGGCGGCAAGCCTTGCACGACCAGGCGGGAACTTCACAGGTCTCACGTTCCTCTCCCTCGAGGTCGCGGGAAAACGGGTGGGCCTCCTCAAGCAGGCCGTGCCGCAGATCCGGACTCTGGCCGTGCTGTCGAACACCGATCACCCAGGCGAGGGCGCAGAGCGGCGGGCCACGCAAGAGGCGGCACAGGCTCTCGGGCTGGCCGTCAGCTACATACCCTTCAGAGGTGCCGCGCAGCTCGACGGCGGACTGTCTGCAGTGCGCGATGCCAGGGCCGACGCTATGGTGGTGTTTCCCGAGGGAGCCACCATGGTCGCGCGCGCCAAAATCGCGCACTTTGCCGCTGCTCAGCGGCTACCTTCGATGTTCGGCTGGAGCGAGTATGCCGACGCGGGGGGCCTCATGAGCTACGGTGCCAACCAGCGCGACGCCTACGTGCGCCTCGCCACCTATGCAGACAGGCTGCTTCGCGGCGCGAAGGCCGCAGACCTACCGATCGAGCAGCCAACCCAGTTCGAGCTCGTCGTCAATATGAGAACGGCGGCGAGACTCGGAATCAGCCTTCCCCCGGCGACGCTCCTGCTTGCGAACCGCCGTATCGAATGACAAGGAGGACGCAATGCGAACGACTGGTTGGCTGCTGACTCTACTCGGACTGCTGCTTACAGGTTGTGCGGGCAGGAGTACGGCTCCCACCCCGGAGGCGCGACAGGCTTTGGCGCCAACCGGCAAGCTTCGTGTTGCCCTCCAGCTTGGCAATCCCTTGAACGTCATACGGGACTCCGCGTCGGGTGAGACGAAGGGAGTGGGATTCGATCTCGGACAAGAGTTGGCACGGCGCATCGGTGTTCCGTTCGAGCCGGTTCTCTACCCATCAATCGGAGCACTTCTCGACGGCGGGAAATCCGGGGCGTGGGACGTCGCCTATATCGGGTTTACGCCGGAGCGGGCGAAGGAATGGAATTTCAGCGGGCTGCACCTGGAAGTCGAATTCGGCTACCTCGTCCCTGGCGCGTCTTCGATCTCAACGATGGCCGATGTGGATCGTCCCGGGATTCGAGTTGCCGTGCAGGAGAAATCGGGCCCAGATGTCTTTTTTTCTCGCACGCTGAAGAATGCGGTGGTGATCCGGGCATCGAGCAACGCTGGCGCATTGGAGGTTCTGAAATCCGGGAGAGCAGAGATCATGGGCGGCATCAAGCCAGTCCTGTTCGAGATGTCGAATCAATTGGTTGATTCTCGGGTTCTCGACGGTCGGCCCGGCATCGATCCGCACGCGATGGCGATGCCGAAGGGACGGGATCTCGGCACGGCATACGCGCGCCAGTTCATCGAAGACGCGAAATCCGAGGGGCTGATCAAGGCCGCCATCGAAAGAGCCGGTGTACGCGGCGTGGGTGTCGCCCCCCTCAGCTGACGCTCTCTCACCACGGTTTGGACAGCGACGCCCGCAAGGTCGACGCGAAGCGAAGCGCGACGGTCGCGATCCTAGATCGCGCCCAGCTCGGACGCGGCGCGCTGGGCGCGCTCGAGATAAACGGGCGCGTCCAGGTCGCGGAGCACCGCGAGCGCGGCATCCACGTGGACGCGAGCGGTGTCGCGATCGCCGCGGCCGGCGGCGAGCGTCGCGAGCTCGAGCCGTGTGCGAGCAGCTTCGAACACGACGCCGACCGAGACGAAGGTACGCAAGGCGTCGTCGAAATGCGCGGCCGCCTCGTCGAAGCGTCTCGCGTCGAGCGCGATACGACCGAGCACACGCTGACCGTAGCCGACACCGTACCAGTACTTGCACCCGGTCGTGATCGCCACCCCCCGCCGCGCGGTCTCCAAGGCGGCGGCGGTGTCGCCGCTGACCCGTCGCGCCTCCGCCAGCGCCGAGGTCCAGAGGCCGTGCCACTGCGGAAAGCCGAACTGCTCCAGCTCGCGTACCACGTGCTCGAGCAACGGCAGCGCCGTCTCGGCATCACCGCGCTCGATATGCGCGTAGCCGAGGAACCCGGCGGCGTACGCGCCGCTCACCCGGTCGGTCGCCAGCTTGCGGCTGCGCTCGCAGGCCTCGATGGCCTCGGCCCACTCGCCCCGGCTGGCGGCTGCCCAACCCACCGTGAACGCCGCATAGCATTGCAGGCGCATGTCGCTGATGGCCTCGCCCACGTCGTGGGCGGAGCGGGCGGACTCGATGGTCTCCGCGAATCGCCCAACGAGTAAATAGTTGATGGCCACGTAGAAGTGCGCCATGCCGAGCCACCACTGCTGCGTCGTGCTACCCGTGAGCCGCGCCACCGCCTCCCGCCCGTGCGCGATCGCCTCCGCGGTCCGGCCGGACCAGTGGCCGTCGAGGGCGAGGGCTCCATGCGCCTTGCCCAGCGTGGCGTCGTCGCCGCACCGGCTCGCCTCCTCGATCGCGCGCTCCGCGACTTCTTTCACCCGCTGCTGGTCACCCAGGCGCGTGTACATGTGTGCCAGCCAGAAATAGTACGGACCGGCGAGGGTGGGATCGCCGACTCGATCCAGCCGCTCGCGGTGCTCGAGGAGACGCGCCACGCTGTCGACGAAGCGGCCCAGGAAGTACAGGGAGAAACCCTGCCGCAGCGCGATCTCGATGAGCCGGCGGTCGCGGGCCCGCCCGTCGGGCAGGCGCGCAACGTGAACGAGGGCCTCCCTCAGATGAGTGAGTGCGTCACTATTGGCGTAGACACGGGCGGCCTTGTCCGCGAGCCGCACGAGGTAGGTCACCGCCTTGTCCGCGACCTCCGAGCGCGCATAGTGATAAGCGAGCGCGCCCTCCACTTCGTCGAGCCGGCCCGGGTAGAGCTCCTCGAGCGCTTGGGCGGCGGCAGCATGGAGCGCCTGGCGCCGATGGCTGAGTAGGCCCTCGTAGGCAACGTCCTGGGTGAGGGCGTGCTTGAAGACGTAGATCGGCTCCTCGGCACCGGCTTGCTCGTAGACGAACTCGAGGCGCTTGAGCTCGAGCAAGTGCGGCTGGAGCGCGCCGGGGCCGTCCCAGATCCGCTCGAGCAGCTTCAGAGGGAACTCGCGGCCCAGCACGGCGGCCGTACGCACGAGGCGCTTCGTCTCCTCGGACAGCCGGTCGATGCGCGCCGTGAGCACGCCCTGCACGGTATCCGGAATCGCATGGTCATCGCCGCGCTCGTCGCTCACGGCAAGCGCCAGCTCTTCCAGGAAGAACGGGTTGCCCTCGGCCCGGCTCAGGATCCTCTCCGACAGGTCGCCGGACAGGCGGCCGGCCTGCCGTGCCGACTGCACGACGGCGAGGCTGTCCTGGCGCGCGAGCGGGCGCAGGGTGATCTGGGTGGCGTACGAGCGATCGCTCCACGGGGGTCGGTACCCGGGCCGGTACGTGGTCATGAGAAGGATGGGGGCCGCCGTGAACGATTCGACGAGCGAGGCCAAGTACTCCTCGGACGTCTGGTCGATCCAGTGCACGTCCTCGACGATGAAGACGAGCGGCCGGCGGCGGCTGCCCTTGAGACTGAGCTGCCGCAGCGTCTCGAACGTCCGCGCCTTGATCGTCTCCGGGCTCAGCGACTCCAGCGCCTGCTCCTTGACCCCGAGGAGGTGGAGCAGGTACATCGCGGAATCCGCGGGGGCCATGCCGACCTCGCGGAGGGCCGCGGCCACGCGGTCGGCGACGATGTCGGGCGCGTCGCTGTCGAGGATGCCGGAATTGTTGCGGAGGATCTCGACGATGGGCAGATAAGGAATCGAGCCGCCGTAGGAGAGGCAGCGGCCCTCGAGGACGGTCACCGGCCGCCGGCTCAGACTTCGGCGGAACTCGTAGAGCAGGCGCGATTTCCCCATGCCGGGCTCGCCCACCACGCCGATGACCTGGCCACGGCCGCTCGCGACCTGGGCGAACACATCGCCGAGGACCCCGATCTCGCGCTCGCGGCCGACGAAGTCGATGAACCTCCGCTCGGGGCGTTCGTCCAGCGCCGAACGCCGCGGGGCCAGCCCGAGCAATCGATGAGCGATGACGGGCTCGGCTTTGCCTTTGACGGGGAACGGCCCGACCCGCTCGGCGCGAACGGCCCCCTGCACGAGACGAAGCGTCGCCTCGCTCATGAGCACCGTGCCCGCCTCCGCCGCCTGCTGGAGGCGCGCGGCGAGGTTCGTGGTGTCCCCCACCGCGGTGTAGTCCATGCGCAAGTTGTCGCCGATGCGGCCGACCACGACGAAGCCGCTGTTGAGACCCATCCGGACGGTGAGGGCGGCAAGCACGCCGGTGGCGCCGCTGACGGGCTCGCGGAGACGGCGCAGGATGCCGAGCGCGGCGAGCACCGCGCGGCGTGCGTCGTCCTCGTGGGCGATCGGCGCACCAAAGAGCGCCATGAAGCCGTCGCCAAGGAACTGGTTGACGGTGCCCTCGTAGTGATGGACCTCCGCGAGGGCGAGCTCGAAGAAGCGCTCGAGCACGCCGTGCATCGCCTCGTCGCCGAGCTCCGCCGCCAGCGACGTCGAGTTGGCGATGTCGCAGAACAAAACCGTCACCTGCTTGCGCTCGCCCTCGAGCGCGCTCTTCGAGGTCAGGATCTTCTCGGCGAGATGGCGGGGCGTGTAGCTCTGCGGCGACGAGAACCGTACCGGGTCGGGGGCCTCTGGTGGCGCGGGGGCGGCGGCATCGAGGGGGCGACCGCACTGCTTGCAGAACTTGTGGGTGGGGGCGTTGTCCGTCCCGCACGCAGCACACGTCAGCGCGAGGCGGCTGCCGCACTCCGGACAGAACTGCGCATCAGCGGGAACGTCGTGACCGCACCGCGCGGACGGCATCGATCAGGCAGCCAGGGCGCTCACTCGATCTTCACCTCGGTCGCGCTTCGAGCCTGCGAGAGAGAGGTCGGCGTCCGGCGCGGATCATACGCGGGCGGCGAGTTTCGGGCAACGTGCCACCCACGCTTGCGCGTGTCCCTCGCGCACCGCCATCCGAGCTTGCGGTGGCATCTCGAACTCGACACAGCGAAATCCGCCCATGACGCGGGACGTATCGGCTCCCGACCGCAAGGCAGGCTTGCGCTGGCGCCTGTGAAGTGGCCGGAATTCCGTCGAGGCCGGTGGGGCACGCCCCTTGCGAGACCGCGGACACAACGTCCGCACATCGTCGCGTACAGGAGGGTGCCATGCGTAGCCTCGTCGCCACCGTGCTCGTCGTCACGATCGCCGTCGCCGTCCCCGTGCTGGCGCAGCAACATGCCCACATGGTCGTCAGCCCTGACATGCTCACGTGGGTCGAGCCGCCGGTCTTGCCGGGAGCGCGGCTCGCCGTCGTGCAGGGCGATCCGAGCAAGGACGGCCCGTTCACGTATCGGATCAAGATGCCCGCCGGGTACAAGGTCCCGCCGCATTTCCACAAGGCCGGCGAGAACGTCACGGTGCTGTCCGGAGTGTTCTGGATGGGGCTCGGCGAGAAGTTCGATCAGGGAAGCGGCCAGGAGCTGTCGGCGGGTGGATTCTTCGCGGTTCCGCCGAAGCACCCGCACTACGCGTGGGCGGGCAACCAGGAAACGATCGTCCAGGTGCACGGCGTGGGGCCGACCGACCTCACGTTCGTCAACCCCGCTGACGATCCACGGCGGAAGTAGCGATGACACCGCCGATCCCATACTTCCGCGAGTCCGGAGCGGGCGTCCCCGTCGTGTGTCTCCACGCGAGCGCCAGCTCTTCGGCCCAGTGGCGGCCGTTGAGCGACCGCGTGAGCGATCGGTTTCGCGTGCTCGCCGTCGATCTGTACGGCTCGGGCGGAAGCCCGATGTGGCCCGACGCGCGGCCTCTGTCTCTGCTCGACGAGGTCGCTCTCATCGAGCCCGCCCTGGCGGCGGCGGGTGAGCGGTTTCACCTGGTCGGACACTCCTACGGCGGGGCGGTGGCGCTGAGGGTCGCGCTCGCTCACCCCGGTCGCCTCGAGTCTCTCGTGCTCTTCGAGCCAGTGCTGTTCTCCGTCCTGATGGCCGAGGACGCGGCGCAGCCGGCCGCGCGAGAGATCGCATCCGTGCGCGATGACACCGTACGCGCGCTGGACGCCGGAACGCCGGATCTCGCGGGAGCGCGGTTCGTCGACTACTGGATGGGAACGGGCGCGTGGGCGAGCATGCCGGAGGCGCGCCGGGTGAAGGTGGCGAGCGCCATGCGGAGCGTGCGCGGCGAGTGGGACGCGGTGTTCATGGAGCCGGCACCGCTGGCGGCCTTCGCCGCGCTGGAGGTGCCGATCCTCTATCTCACCGGCTCCGAGTCCCCGGCCTCATCGAGAGGCGTAGCGCGGTTGCTCACGAAGAACTTGCCCCGCGTGACCGTGGTCGAGATCGAAGGCGCCGGGCACATGGCGCCGGTCACCCATGCGGATCAGGTCAACGCGCTGATCGTGAACCATCTCGAGCGCTACCACGAGGAGGCGGCTCGCAATCGGCGACGTTTGAGGAACTGAACCGGCTTCCGTGCGCGAGCGCGTGAAGACGCCGGGCGGAGTAGAATGCGCGGGGAAAGGAGACCCCCGTGAAGCTCGACGTCGGCATGCTCACCCACGAGCTGAAGTCGATTCCGGACTACGCGCGCAAGGTGGAGGCGCTCGGCTTCGACTGTCTGTGGTCGTCGGAGACGCAGCACGATCCCTTCCTGCCGCTCGCGGTCGCCGCCACCGTGACGTCGCGGATCAAGCTGGGGACGGCCATTGCCGTCGCATTCCCGCGCAGCCCCATGGTCATCGCGCATATCGCGTGGGACCTCCAGAAAGCCTCGGACGGCCGGCTCCTCCTCGGGCTCGGCACTCAGGTGAAGGGCCACAACGAGCGTCGCTTCTCGGTGAAGTTCGAGTCGCCGGGGCCCAAGATCCGGGAGATCGTGCTCGCCCTCCGCGCGATCTGGGATTGCTGGCAGAACGGGACCGCCCTCAACTTCAAGGGCCGCTTCTACCGCTTCGATCTCATGACGCCGTTCTTCAATCCGGGCCCCATCGCGCATCCGCGCATTCCCGTCTACATCGCGGGCGTGAACGCGTATATCTGTCGCATCGCGGGCGAGGTGTGCGACGGTCTCCACGTCCATCCCTTCAACAGCCCCCAGTACCTCCGTGAGTACGTGCACCCGGCGGTGGAGGAAGGGCTGGCGGCGTCGGGACGCTCGCGGAAGGACTTCACGTACACGACGTCGACGTTCGCGGTGGTGGGCGACACCGAGCAGGAGCTCCACGCGAACCGCGCCTCGGTGAAGCAACAGATCGCGTTCTATGCCTCCACGCGCACGTACGAGCCCGTGCTGGCGGCCCACGGCTGGCAAGACCTCACGCCGCGCCTGCACCGCAAGTCGGTCGAGGGCGACTGGAAGGGGATGGCCGACCTCATCACCGACGAGATGGTGGACACCTTCGCCGTCACCGGAACGTACGCCACCCTCGGCGAGAAGATCCGCGAGCGCTACACGGGTCTCCTCGACCGCACCTCTCTCTACCAGCCGTACCAGCCCGGCCTGGACGATCCTCGCTTGCCCCGGCTGGTAAAAGAGTTCAACGGGTAACGAGTGAAAGCGCTCGCGTTCAACGAGTTCGGTGGCCCCGAGAAGTTGCGCCTGCAAGACGTCCCCGACCCCAAGCCGGGCGCCGACGAGGTGCTGGTGCGCGTGCGCGCGTGCGCGCTCAACCACCTCGACCTCTTCGTGCGCGAGGGAATCCCGGCGCTGAAGACACCGCTGCCGTTCTGGACCGGATGCGACATCGCGGGCGAGATCGCGGACGTGGGGGCGGCGGTCAGCGGCGTCAAGGTCGGTGATCGCGTCGCCGTCAATCCGAATCTCACGTGCGGGCGGTGCGAGTTCTGCATGCAGGGCGAGGACAGCATGTGCCTGCGATACGGCATCCTCGGTGAGCACGTCCCCGGAGGGATGGCGGAGCTCGTGAAGGTGCGCGGCGACAACGTGCTGGCGCTGCCGGCCCACGTGTCGTTCGAGGACGCGGCCTCCTTCGTCCTCACCAACATGACGGCATGGCGGATGGTGGTCACGCAGGGGCGCGTCGGCCCCGGCCAGGACGTCCTCGTCATCGGCGTGGGCGGCGGTGTCTCCTCCACCGCCGTGCAGATCGCCAAGCTCTGCGGCGCCCGCGTCCTCGTCACGTCGTCGAGCGACGAGAAGCTGGAGCGCGCGCGCGGGCTCGGCGCCGACGTGCTCATCAACTACGCGAAGGACGACTGGCCGAAAGCCGTTTTCGAACAGACGGCCCGGCGCGGGGTGGACGTGGTGATCGAGAACGTGGGCGCCGCCACCTGGAAGCACTCGCTGCGCGCGCTGAAGAAGGGCGGGCGACTCGTCACCTGCGGCGCCACCACGGGGCCCATCGGCGAGACGGACCTCCGCATCGTGTTCTGGAACCAGATCTCCATCATCGGGTCGACGATGGCCAATCGAAAAGAGTTCCACGACGTGATGCGCCTCTTCTTCGCGGGCCGCCTGCGCGCGATCGTGGACGAGGTGGTGCCCCTCGAGGAGGGCGCCGCCGCCCAGCAACGTCTCGCCGAGGGCAAGCAGTTCGGCAAGATCGTCCTCCGCGTCTGATCATCGCGTTTACGTGGCGGTGGCTCGGCGAGCACCTGCGCTGGAACGAAGCGGTGGCGATGGCGTTCGTCTTCGTGGCCGTGATCTTCGCGAGTCTTCCCACCGGCCGCGCCCCCCACGCGCACGCCGTCGGTGCCCCCGCGCCCGCGTCCGCCCTCGGCGGCAGTGTAGACTGACCGCGGGCTCTCCGGTGAGGGCCGGAGGAGATCGGGTATGGGCCGCCTCGTCACGTGCGCGCTCGTCGTTCTGCTCGTCGTCCCCACCGTTGCCGGCGCCGACGAGGCGCTCTGGAGCCTGCTGCGCGCCGGCGGCCACGTCCTCGTCATGCGACACGCCGCCACCGATCCCGGCACCGGTGATCCACCGGGATTCACGCTCGACGACTGCGCGACCCAACGCAATCTCTCCGCCCGCGGACGCGAGGACGCGCGCCGTGTGGGCGAGGTGTTCCGCGCGCGCGGGGTGCCCGTGAGCGTGGTGCTGTCGAGCCGATGGTGCCGGTGCCTGGACACCGCTCGCCTCGCCTTCGGCGTCGTGGAGCCGTGGGCCGCGCTCGATTCGATGTTCGAGGACAAGAGCAAGAGCGACGAGCAGGCGCGCGCCTTCCGGGAGCGGGCGGGAACGCGGCCCGCCAACGGCAACGTCGTGCTCGTCTCCCACGGGGTCAACATCGCGGCGTGGACGGGCGTGTCCACCGCCCAGGGCGACGTCGTCGTCCTCACGCCGTCCGGCCGCGCCACCTTCCGCGTGGCGGGCACTCTCACCGCCGTCGACCTGAGATAGCGCGGACCGGGAAAGAAGGAGGACCCCATGCATCCGCACCGGCCGCGTTCCGGAATCGTTCTCCTCGCGCTCGCGCTCGCCGCCACGGCGTCGCTGGCGGGCGCCCGCGTCGACGCTCATCACGGGTGGAGCGGCTACGACAGCAGCAAGACGTTGAACCTGACCGGCGTCATCCGCGAATCGGGCTACGAGCACCCGCACGGTCAGCTCAAGCTCGAAGTGCCGGGCAAGACGTGGCTGGTGGTGCTGGCGCCGCCCTCGCGGATGGAGCGCCGCGGGCTCACCGCGGAGATGTTGAAAGTGGGAACACGCGCGACGGTGGTGGGCTATCCGCACCGTGACCACACGGAGGAGATTCGCGCGGAGCGGATCACCGTGAACGACACCACCGTCGAGCTGCGTTGACCCACGCCGGTCCCGCCTGGCTCCAGTGGCTGGAGGCGACCGCCGTCGCCGCCGCCATGCGCGAGTGGCGCTGGCTCTACCCGATCGTCGAGATCACGCACATCGTGGGCTTCGCCGTGCTCGTGGGCGCCGCCGTCTTTTTCGACCTCCGGCTCCTCGGTGTCTCGCGGCAGCTCCCCGTCTCCGGGCTCGAGCGTCACTTGCTCCGATGGGCGCGGGTCAGCCTGTTCCTCGTGGTGCCGTCCGGCGCCATGATGTTCGCCGCCCATGCCGTGGAGTTCGGCGAGAACCCGGCCTTTCGGTTGAAGCTGGCGCTGCTCGCCACCGCCGCCCTCAATGCGGCCGTCTTTCACCGGTGGAGCTTCCGGGTGACGCCGCCCTGGGACCGCGATGCCGTCGCGCCCGCCGCCGCCAAGGCGTCCGCCGTCGTCTCGCTGCTCGCCTGGACGGGCGTCATCGCGTGCGGCCGCCTCATCGCCTATTTCTGAGGCATCTGCGCGCCGAATCCCACCGCGTCAGGATGTCGCCGGCGACAAGTTGGGATAGACTTTTGAGGAGTGAAAACGTTGGCCATCCTCGTGGGTGGTGGTCCCGCGCCCGGCATCAACGCCGTCATCGCGGCGGCGACCATCGAGGCGCGCAACCACGGGCTCCGTGTGCTCGGCGTCTACGACGGCTTCAAGTGGCTCGTCCAGGGCGACACGCAGCACGTGACCGAGCTCGCCATCAACGACACCTCGCGCATCCACTTCGACGGCGGCTCCATCATCCGCACCTCGCGCACCAATCCCACCCGGAGTCCCGAGGGGATTCGCAAGGTGACGGAGGCGTTGCAGGCGCTCGGCGTGAACCACCTCCTCACCATCGGCGGTGACGACACCGCGTACTCCGCCTCCCAGCTCGCGAAGGCGATGCCCGGCCTCACGGTGGCCCACGTCCCCAAGACCATCGACAACGACCTCCCGCTGCCGAGCGACATCATGACGTTCGGCTTCACGACGGCGTGCAACCTCGGCAAGGAGCTCGTTCGCAATCTCATGCAGGACGCCGCCACCACCGAGCGCTGGTTCTTCGTGACGGTGATGGGTCGCCACGCGGGCCACCTCGCGCTCGGAATCGGCGGGGCCGCCGGCGCCACCGTCACCGTGATCGCGGAGGAATTCCCGCAACCGCAGATCAGCCTCGACCGCGTCGCCGACGTCCTCGAGGGCGCCATCATCAAGCGCCGCACGCACAATCGCGAGCACGGGGTGGCGATCCTCTCCGAGGGCCTCGCCGAGAAGCTCGAGCCCGCGTCCCTCGGCAAGGTGGAGCGCGACGCCTACGGCAACGTGCGACTGGCCGAGGTCGACCTCGGCCACCTCCTCAAGGAAAAGGTGACGGCGAGCCTGAAGGCGCGCGACGTGGACGTCACCATCGTGGCGAAGGATCTCGGCTACGAGCTGCGCTGCGCGCCGCCCGGGGCCCACGACATCCAGTATTGCCGGAGCCTCGGCTACTGGGGCACGCGCTTTCTGCTCGAGGGCGGCAGCAACGCGATGGTGACCATCCAGGCCGGGCGCCTGGTGCCCATCCCCTTCGGCCTCATGATCGATCCGAAGACGGGCAAGATCCGCGTCCGCTACGTGGACGTGGATTCCGAGATGTACCAGACGCTCGACGCGTACATGATCCGCCTCAAGCCGGAGGACTTCGAGAACCCCGACACGGTGGCGGCGTTGGCGAAGGCGGGGAATCTCGGCGAGAGCGAGTTCGTCAGCCGCTTCCGGCCCGTGGTCGCTCGCGGCTCCCCCGCGTGAACGCGGAGCACGACTTCGTCGAGCCCCCTCCCGTCGCCGGCCGCGCTCGCCCGGTTCGCGCTGAAGACGTTCCGAGCCGGCCGTGACGGTGCCGAGCGCGTGGCTGCGACGGGCGCGCCTGGGTTCCGGTCTCGTTCTCTTCACGTACCTCTTCACCCACTTGACGAACCACGCGCTCGGTCTCATTTCGCTGGAGACGATGGACGCGGGCGAGGTGTGGTTCCTGCGTCTCTGGCGCAGCCTGCCCGGCACCGTCGCCCTCTACGGCGCCTTGCTCACGCACATCCTGCTCGCCCTCGTTTCTCTCTACCGTCGCCGGCACCTGCGCATGCCGCCCTGGGAAGGCGTGCAGCTCGTGCTCGGTCTCGTCATCCCGCCCTTGCTCGCCGGTCACGTGGTCGGTATCCGGCTCGCGGCCGAGCTGTACGGCACGAGCAGCTCGTACACGCGCGTGGTCCTCGGCCTCTGGCATCTGGCGCCCGCGCTCGGGCTCAAGCAGTCGGTGGTGGTGCTGGTGGCATGGACGCACGGCTGCATGGGCCTCCACTACTGGCTCCGGCTGCGGCCCTGGTACGCGCACGTGCGTGGCACCGCGCTGGCGGCGGCGGTGGTGATCCCGCTCCTCGCCCTTCTCGGCTTCGCGTCCGCCGGCCGGCGCGTGGACACGCTCGCCCGCTCTCCGGAGTGGGTCGGCAGCACGCTCGCGGCCGCGCGCGTACCCACCCCCGCCCAGCGCGCACACCTGCTCGCCGTCGAGAACGGGATCATCGGCACCTACGCGGTGGCGATCGCGCTCGTGATGGCGGGTCGTGCGCTGCGCACCGCCCGCGAAGGCCGACATCGGCTCACCGTCACCTATCCCGACGGCCGCCACGTCACGGTGCCGCTCGGCTTCAGCGTGCTGGAGGCGAGCCGGGCGGGCGACATTCCTCACGCCTCCGTGTGCGGCGGCCGCGGCCGGTGCTCGACGTGTCGCGTGCGTGTGATGCAAGGGGCCGACAAGATGCCCGCGCCCAGCGCCGACGAGCTGAAGGTCCTGGCGCGCGTGGGAGCGCCCGCCAACGTTCGTCTCGCCTGCCAGCTCCGACCCACGGGCGACGTCGCGGTGGCGCCGCTCTTGCCGTCGAGCGTGGCGGCGCGTGACGCCGCCGTGACGGACGCGGGCGCCGGCCGCGAGCAAGAAGTGGCGGTGCTCTTCGCCGATCTTCGTGGCTTCACCACCGTGGCCGAGCGCAAGCTGCCGTACGACGTCGTCTTCATCCTCAACCGCTACTTCGAGGCGGTGGGCGGCGCCATCACGCGCGCGGGCGGCATCGCCAACCAGTTCACCGGCGACGGCGTGATGGCGCTCTTCGGCCTCACCGGCGATGCGCGCGATGGTTGCCGCCGCGCCCTCGCCGCCGCCGGTGAGATGGTGGCGAGCCTCGATCGATTGAACCGCGCCCTCGCCGACGAGCTGCCGTCGCCGCTCCGGATCGGGACCGGCATCCACGCCGGCCCCACCGTGGTGGGGCGCATGGGGTACGGCGACGCCGTGTACTTCACGGCCGTCGGCGACACCGTCAATACGGCGAGCCGCCTCGAGGAGCTCACCAAGCGATACGAGTGCGAGCTGATCATCTCGGAGGACGTCGGCCGGCTCGCCGGGCTCGACGTGAGCGGCTTCGACGCCTACGAGCTGGCGCTGCGGAATCGCCGCGCGCCCCTCACCATCCGCGTCATCCCGCGCGCGGCGATGGCGAGCGCGCCCTTCGCCGACGTCGTCCGCGCGTCCGACGCCGTGGTCGGCCGATGAGGCGGCGTCTTCCCGCGGGTGAGCTGATCGTGTGCGGCGTTCTCCTCGCCGCCGTCGTCGCGTTCGGTGTCGCCGCCACCGTCACCGCCTGGCGCGGGATCGGGCACCCGTGGCCCGGCTTTGCCGTGCTCGGGAACCGACAGCTCGGACCCGGCGGCGCCGAGCGGGCCGGCCTCCAGCCGTGGGATCTCGTCATCGCCGCCGGCGACGTTCCCATCAACACCATCCGCGACCTCCACGCCGAGGTCGCGCGTCATCCTCCCGGCACCACGATCCGCTATACGCTCATCCGCAGCGGCCGCGTCGTCCAGGCGGACATCCCGACCCGCCTCGTCACGCTGCGCGAGTGCACCCGTTTCGTGTTCGACAGCCTCGTGCCGGGTCTCGTGCTCCTGGTCCTCGGCGCGGTGGTGGTGGTCCTCAAGCCGGGCGATGCCGCCACCCGTCTCTTCTTCGCCTTCTGCCTCACGAACGCGGTGACGAGCATCGGGTTCGTGGATCTCGTGACCACGCATCGCTTCACGCGCCTGTTCCTGGCGGTGTGGCCGTGGGCGCCCGCCCTCTTCGTGCACCTCGCCCTCACCTTCCCCGAGCCGCTGGCGTTCGTGCGCCGCCATCCGCGCGTGCTGTGGCTGCCCTATCTCGTGTCCGCGGTCCTCGCGGTGGCGGTCCAGCTCACGTTCGCCAATCGCGCGTGGCCGGTGGGCGAGACGACGGCGGGTTACTGGGGTCTCGCGATGGTGAGCCTGATCGTGTCGCTGGCGCGAACGAGCGTCACGGGCGCCACCGCCCTCACGCGCCAGCGCGCGCGCGTCCTTCTCCTGGGATTCGCCGTCGGCTACCTGGTGCCGGTGGTGGGCACGGCGGTGGAAGCCGTGTTCGGCGTCACCGTGCCGTATCTCCACACCTTCTGGATGCTGAGCCTGCTCTTTCCGCTGGCCATCGCCTACGCCATCGTCCGCTACCAGCTCTTCGACATCCGCGCCGTCGTCCGCCTCGGCACCATCTACACGGTGGTGACGGGGCTCGTCCTCGTCGTCTACGCGGCCGTGCTCACCGCGGTCAACGTGTCGTTCGCGGGTCTCGGCATGCAGGTGTCGCCGGTGGTGCCGGCCACGGTGGCCTCGCTGGCGGTGGTGCTGTTCGTCAACCCGGTGTACGTGCGCACGCGCGCGTTCCTGGATCGCGTCTTCTTCCGCGAGCGCTACGACGCGCAGCAGGCGCTGGAGCGGCTCGCCGACTCGATGACGACCGTGCTCGAGCTGGACCTCATCGTGTCGCTGATCACGGCCGCCGTCCACGAGCTGCTCCATCCCGGGCGCGTCGCGCTCTTGCTGCGTGCCGACGACGGCGCCTATCGCACGCTCGACGCCGCCGAGCACGTCCTCGCCCTTCCCATTCGGGCCGCGCTTCCCGCATGCCTGGCGACCCGACGGCAGCCGCTGACGTCGGAGATGCTGCGCGACGATCCCGCCTTTGCCGACACCCGCGGCGGCTGCCTCACGGAGATGACCGCGCTGGGAGCGTCGGCGGTGGCGGCCATCCACTTTCGCGACCGCGTGATCGGCCTCCTCGTGCTCGGCGACAAGAAATCGGGCGCGCCCTACACGGCGGAGGACCTCCGTCTCCTCCGCGTCCTCGCCAATCAGAGCGCGGTGGCGCTGGAGAACGCGCGCGCGTACACGGCGCTCCAGGCGGCGCTCCGGCGCGTCCAGATCCTCGAGTCCATCCGCGCCAACCTGTCGAAGTTCGTGCCCCGCACCGTGCAGACGCTGATCGAGGCCGCGCCCGAGGCGCCCGCCCTCGCCAAGCGCGACGCCGACGTCTCCGTGCTCTTCGTCGACATCGCCGGCTACACGCGGCTCAGCGAGCGTCTCGACGCCGCCACCGTGAACCGTCTCGTGGAGCGCTACTTCGGCGCGTTTCTGGACGAGGTGCTACGGCACGGCGGCGACGTGAACGAAACGGCCGGCGACGGCCTCATGGTCATCTTCCAGGATCCCGATCCCCGCCGCCACGCCCGCGCCGCCGTGCGCGCCGCCCTCGCCATCGTCCGCCGCGCGCGCGAGATCAACGCCGCTCGCAGCGACGGCGAGACCATCAGCCTCCACGTCGGCGTCAACTCCGGGATGGCCGCCGTCGGCGCCACCAAGATCGAGGCGAGCGCGGGCACGCGGTGGACGTACACGGCGTCGGGGCCGGTGACGAACGTGGCCGCCCGTCTCGCCGCCCTCGGCGAGGGCGATGCCGTCATGGTGGGGGCGGAGACGCGGCGCCGGGTGGCCGGCGAGTTTCCGCTCCTGGACGCGGGCGAGCGTCGTCTCCACAACATGGAAGAGCCGGTGCACGTGTATCGGCTGGCCGCCACCGCCGGCGGCGCGCCCGACGCGGCCCCGGTGCCCGCCTACCAGTAGCCGGGGTCGCCCGGAAGCAGGGCCCGCACGGGAGCGCCGGCGGCGTCGAGGACGATGCGCGGCCGGATCGTGGTCACCGGCCGTTCGCCGACCCGCCGCAGCGCGTCCGCGACGCTGCCGGCGCCGTCGAGCAGCATCAAGTTCTTCATGGTCGGCGTGCGCAGCGAGATCTCGCCGCGCGCGCGGGCGTCGAGGGCCGCGCGCGGCGAGAGCCACCGCACCGCGATGATCTCGTGATCGTCGGCGAGCGGCGTCTGGCCGGCGGGCGCCGGCGCCGCGAAGAACCGCGTGTCGAAGCGCAGCGGTTGCTCCTCGGGCGTGATCCAGTGCGCGAAGTACACGAGGAGATCGGTGGCGAGCGTCAACCGCTCCGCGCGCAGCATGGTCCAGAAGGCGCCGCTGTTTTCCTGGCACGCGCGGCGATAGCCGTCGGCACGGGCGTCGGAGAGACGCGCCGGCTTCCCGTCGGCGTCGTAGGCGAGGAGCACGCCGACCTCCTCGAACGCCTCGCGGATGGCGCCCACCCAGTACCCGAGCGCGCGCGTCGATTCCGGGAGACCGAGCACGCGCGCGGCTTCTCGCGCGTCCACGCCCGCACAGGACGCGGCGGCCTCCGGCCCGTCGTCGTCGGCCTCGATCTTGCCGCCCGGGAACACGAAGTCACCCGCCGCGAACTTGCTCGCGCGATGACGCTGGATCAGGAGCACGCTCACGCCGTCGTCGGGATCGTCGCGGAGGAGAACGAGAGTGGCGGCGGGCGCGGGCACGACCGGAGGTTTGACGGGCACGAGGTAGTGTGCCACGATGCTCGCGCCGCTGTCACCGAGTTCCAAGGAGGACGCACGCACGATGGGCGCCGAAGCGCGGCTGAAGGAAAAGAACATCACGCTTCCGCCGACGCCGACGCCGATGGCGAACTACGTCGGCGCCGTCCGCGTCGGCAACTTGCTGTTCCTGTCCGGCCACGGGCCGCTGCGGACGGGCGGACAGGTGTCCGCGCGCGGCAAGCTCGGCAAGGATCTCTCCGTCGAGGAAGGCTATCAGGTCGCGCGGGAGGTGGGTCTCGCCCTGCTTTCGACGGCGCGCGCGTCACTCGGAAGCCTCGACAAGGTCAAGCGCGTGGTGAAGGTTCTCGGCATGGTGCGCTCCGCGGAAGGCTTCGGCGATCAACCAAAGGTCATCAACGGGTTCTCCGACCTCATGGTCGAGGTGTTCGGAGAAGCGATCGGCAAGCATGCGCGGTCCGCGGTGGGGATGGCGGAGCTGCCCATGGGCATTCCCGTCGAGATCGAGATGATCCTCGAGGTGGAGTGACGGCGGCGCGATGAACCTCCTCCTCGATCTCCTGGTCACGCTCATCTCGCTCGTGTTCCTCGGGATCGTCGGCTTCGTCGCCGGCGTCGCCATTCCCGGCCTCTTCCTCCCCGTCGCCTCCGCCCTCCTCGACCGGCTCGCGCCCTCCCGCCGCCAGCGGGCGTAGGCGCGCGCCGTGGGCGCCCGGTACTTCGGCGCCGCCGTCAAGCGCCGCGAGGACCCGCGCTTCCTGCGCGGCGAGGGCCGGTTCGTGGACGACGTCACGCTCCCCGGCCTCCTCCACGCCGCCTTCCTCCGCTCCCCCCACGCGCACGCGCGCGTGGCCGCCATCCGCACGGAGGCGGCGGCCGCCATGCCGGGCGTCGTTCGCATCTTCACGTTCAGTGATCTCGAACGCTGGATGAAGCCGCTCCCGCTCTTCGGCGCGCCGCCGCCCGGGCTCGCGGCCGCCATCCGCTTCGATCTGCGTCAGGCGCCGCAGTATCCGCTCTGCCGCGACCGCGCCCGTCACGTGGGCGAGATCGTGGCCATGGTGGTGGCGGACAGCCGCTATCGCGCCGAGGACGCCGTGGAGCGGATCGAGGTCGACTGGGAGCCGCTGCCGCCCGTGGTCGAGGTGCGAGCGGCGTCGGAGGCGGGAGCGCCGCTGCTCCACCCGGAGTGGGCGACCAACGTCGCCGTCGCCTTCACGCACGCGATCGGCGACACCGCCGCCGCCTTTGCGAGAGCAGAGGTGACGCTGGAGGAGACGTTCACGATCCAGCGCTACGTGGGCATGCCGCTGGAGGGACGCGGCGTGGTGGCGGCGTGGGATCGGCGCGACGGGAGCGTCACCACCTGGAACTCCACCCAGGTCTCACACTTCGTCCAGCAAGGACTCGCCACCGTCCTCGAGCTGCCGCCGCACAAGATCCGCGTGGTCGCGCCCGATCTCGGCGGCGGCTTCGGCACCAAGGCATCGGGCTACGCCGAGGACGCGCTGATTCCGATCGCCGCTCGCGTGCTCGGCCGCCCCGTGAAGTGGATCGAGGATCGCCGCGAGCACATGGTCGGAGCCGCTCACGCGCGCGACCAGGTGCACGCGATCGCGCTCGCCGCCCGCCGCGACGGCACCATTCTCGCCGTGCGCGATCGCATCTGGCTCGACCTCGGCGCCTACAACGTGTGGGGGATCGTGCTCCCCTACAACACGGTCGCGCACCTCATCGGGCCCTACCGCATTCGCGACCTCCACGTGGACGTGAAGGCCGTGGTCACCAGCAAGACGCCGAACGCGCCCTACCGCGGCGCGGGCCGGCCGGAAGCCGTCTTCGCCATGGACCGCGCCGTGGATTGCCTCGCGCGCCGGCTCGGGATGGATCCCGCCGACATCCGGCGGCGCAACTACATCCGCCCCGACGAGCTGCCCTACGACTTCGGCATGCCATATCGCGACGGCAACCCGCTCGTGTACGACAGCGGCGACTTTCCGGCGGCGCTGGAGGCGGCGCTGAGCGCGGTGGACTACGACGAGCGCCGCCGCGAGCAGGGGCGCCTGCGCGCGGAGGGCGTGCATCGCGGGATCGGGATCTCGGGCTACGTCGAGGGCACCGCCATCGGTCCCTTCGAGGGCGCCACCATCAAGCTCGACCTCAGCGGCCGCGTGAGCGTGGCCACCGGCGCCGTGAATTCCGGGCAGGGTCACGAGACCACGTTCGCGCAGATCGCGGCGGACGCGCTCGGTGTTCCCCTCGACTGGGTCACGGTGGTGGGCGGCGACACGGCGGCGGTGCCGTTCGGGGTGGGAACGTTCGCGAGCCGGAGCGCGGTCACCGCCGGCAACTCCATCGCTGACGCGGCGTCGGAGGTGCGCAGCAAGCTCGTCCGTGCCGCGGCCGCGCTCCTGGAAGCGAGCCCGGCCGACATCGAGATCGCCGACGGCCGCGCGGCCGTGCGGGGGGTGCCGGACTCCGCGGTGCCGCTCGCGCGGGTGATCCAGGCCGCGATCCCGACGTTCGCGCGGCCGGGCGTGGCCGCTCCCGACTTCGAGGCCACCGCCTACCATCACGTGCCCACCGTGACCTACGCGAGCGCGGTGCACGTGGCGCACGTCGAGGTCGACGTCGGCACCGGCCTCGTGAAGCTGCTGCGCTACGTCGTCGCCCACGACTGCGGCAAGGTCATCAATCCCACCATCGTCGAGGGCCAGGTGCACGGCGGGGTCGCCCAGGGCGTAGGGGGCGCCCTCTACGAGGAGATGGTCTACGACGAGTCGGGCCAGCTCCTCACCGGCACGTTGATGGACTACCTCGTCCCGACGGCGATGGAGCTCCCGCCGATCGAGACCGTGCATCTCGAGTTCCCGTCGCCGCGCAATCCGCTCGGCGTGAAGGGGCTCGGCGAGGGCGGCGCCATCTCTCCGCCCGCCGCCATCGCGAACGCCATCGATGATGCCCTGGCGCCGTTCGGCGTGTGCGTCACCGCCACCCCTGCCAGCCCCGCCCGGCTCCTCGCCCTCCTCGACGCGCGACAGCCGTGAAGCCGCCGCCGTTCGAGTACGTCGATCCGCGCACGGTGGCGGAGACGCTGGAGCGGCTCGCCACCCACGGCGACGACGCCAAGATTCTCGCGGGCGGACAGAGCCTGCTGCCGATGCTGAACCTGCGTCTCGCGCGTCCGGCCGTGATCGTGGACGTGAATCGCGTGGCCGGGCTCGACGGACTCACGACCGAGAACGGTCGCCTGCGCGTGGGCGCTCTCGTACGCCAGCGCGCGCTCGAGCGGTGGGCGGCATCGCATGCTCCCCTCCTCGCCGCCGCCCTCCGCCTCGTCGGTCACATCGCCATCCGCAATCGGGGGACGGTGGCGGGAAGCATCGCGCACGCCGACCCCGCCTCCGAGCTGCCGGCGCTGTTGCTGTGCCTCGACGGCGTGGTGGTGGCGGAGAGTCGTCGCGGCCGTCGCGAGATCGCCGCCCACGCGCTGTTCGAGGGACCGCTCGTCACCGCGCTCGCTGCCGACGAGCTGATCACGGAGACGCGCTTCGAGCTCCCGCACGCCGGCGAAGGATGGGGCTTCCACGAGGTGGCGCGACGCCACGGCGACTTCGCCCTCGTCGGCGTGGCCGCGGTGATCGCGCGCGAGGGAGGGCGCGTGGGGCGCGCGCGGGTTTCCGTGTTCGGGGCGGGGCCGACGCCGCTCCGTGCGGAGGCGGCGGAGCGCGCGCTGCTCGGACGGGAGCCCACGCCCACGCAGGTGGCGGAGGCGGCGGCGGCGGGCGCGGCCGCCCTCGCGCCGGTGGCGGACCTCCACGCGTCCGCGGACTATCGGCGGCGGGTGGCGCGCACGCTCCTCGGGCGCGCGCTCACCGATGCCGCCGCGCGGAGCCGCCCGTGATCGGGACCGGGCGGCGACGCGGCCGACCGCCATCGGACACGACGCGCTCCCTCCGGCGGCGCGCCGACGGCGGGCGATCATGAACCGCACCGTGCGGCTGCGCGTCAACGGCGAGCGTCACGAGCGCCTGGTGGAGGTGAGAAAGACGCTCGCGGATTTTCTCCGGGAAGATCTCGCGCTCACGGGCACGCACGTGGGCTGCGAGCACGGTGTTTGCGGCGCCTGTACCGTGCTGCTGCACGGCGAGCCGGTGCGAAGCTGTCTGCTGCTGGCCGTGCAGGCGGAGGACACCGAGATCACCACGATCGAGGGCCTCGCGGACGGGGAGCAGCTCCATCCGCTCCAGCAAGCGTTCTGGGATCACCACGGGCTCCAGTGCGGATTCTGCACGCCGGGCATCCTGCTCACCGCCAAGGCCTTCCTCGAGGAGTGCCCGCACCCGACCGACGACGAGATCCGGGAGGCCCTCTCCGGCAACCTCTGCCGCTGCACGGGCTACCACTTCATCGTGGAGGCGATCCGCGCGGCGGCGGAAGGACGGCGCTGAGCGTTCGCGGCCGCGCCACCATGACAATCGCGGCCCGAGACGCGGTCACCCTGTCACGATCGCGTTCGCCGCCCGCTTCCCCAACGCCGCGAGAGTGCTCGTGGACTCGTGTGGCAGCGGCCGTGCATCCGGCAGGGCCGTTCATGCCGTCCACGTCCGCGCCCGCTTCCGCCCCACCCGCCCGCCGACTTGCCCTGCGTCCGCTCCTCTGGGTTTCCGTCGTCCTCATGATCCTGTGGGGCGTGGCCTACCGCCGGCTGGGGCCCATGGCGGGCGAGCTGTTCCCCGTGTCCGGCGCCGGGCTTCGCGCCGTCGTGCTCTACCTCAGCGGCGACTACGCAGGAGCGGCGCGCCTGTACCTCCGCACCGGCGGTCGCACGACGTCGGAGTACTCCTCCGACACGTCGGGCGCGCTGGCGCTGGCCGACGGCGATCTCGCGCTCGCGGAGCGCCGCGCGCGCACGACGCTCGCGCTCGTCCCCGGCGCCGCCGAGCCCATGCTCACGCTCGCCGAGATCGCGCTCGTGCGCGGGCGACCGGACGAGGCCGAGCGTCACGCCGACGCCGCGCGCGCGCGGCATCCCGACCACGTCGACGCCCTCTACCTCGCCGCCGTCGCCCACGCCTATCGCGGTGACGATGGCGTCGCCATCGACGCCCTCAACCGCGCGCTTCGCCAGGGCCGCTCGAGCCGCGACAGCGTCTTCTTCCACGTCATGGAGGTCACGGGACATCTCACGCGCCGGCCGCCGGCGCAGCAGCCGGCGAGCCTGCTCGCGCACCTCTACCGGTATCTGCGCATCTACGATCCCGTCAACGGCACCCGCGCCATCGCCCACGCCCGCCGCGCCATCGCGGCCGGCGATCATCCCGCCGACGCGTACCTCACGCTGGGCGTCGTCTACGACAAGATCGGCGAGCATGCGCAGTCGCTGCACGCGGTCGAGCAGGCGGTGGCCGCCGATCCCCGCCACGCCGAAGCGTATCGATGGATCGCGGTGGAGGCGTGGCGGCGCGCGGATCCCCTCCTGCGCTACCGCATGGCGCGCGCCGCCTTCGAGTCGGCGCCCACCGATCCCTTCTATCTCCACACGCTCGACGAGACCGTCCTCCGCGCCCTCGGCGATCCCCACACGATGACCGTGCTCCTGCGGCGCGCGGTGGAGCTGGATCCACGGAATGCGGAGGCACACGAGCGCCTGGCCGCGGTGGCGCGCCTCCAGGGCGACGCCGCCACCGCCGCCACCCACGCCCACGCCGCGCGCTCGCTCTGGCACACGTTCTTGAGCGAGAGCGCCGAGCCGTCACCGTGAAGTCGATCGCGCGCCGCGTGCGGGCGATCGTCGGCATGAGGCCGCTGCGCGCGCTCGCCCTCTTCGAGCTGGCGCACTGGTTCACCAACGTGACCGGGCTCTACCGGCTTCCCGGGGCCTATCTTCCCTTCGCGGTCGCGGTGGGCGTCGTGCTCGCGGGCGCGGCGCTCTTTCTCCTCGTGCAGCGTCTGATGACGGCGCGCCCGCCGCTGTCGCTCCAGCCCGTGGTCGATCACGCCGACCTCCTGATCCTGCTCGCCATCGGCAATCTGATGCTGATCAACGTCCTCGCCCCCGTCTTTCAGGTGGCGCCGCTCTTCGCGGGCGGCCTCGTGCTCCGCAACGTCTTGATGCTGCTCGGACGCGCCTCGGGCGGGGTGCTGCTCGGCATCTTCTTCGTCCTCATCGCGGGCCTCGTGTGCGCGCTGCTGGTGTCGGTCGGCACCTGGCTGGCCGCCCGCTCGCGCGCGCTCTCCCTCACCTTCCGCGTGCTCGACCGCGCCGTGGTCGCGGCCATCCTGCTCTTCACCGTCTATGGCATGGCGCTCGCCTTCAACGGCGGCCTCGACACGTCGGCGCCCGTCGAGCACCGCACCGAGGTCGTTCGCATCGCGGGTGCGCAGGCGCCGTGGGGATTCGTGCCGCTCTCGTGGGTGGAGCTCCGGTCATGGCGGACGCCGGGCGCCACCGAGCGGGTCCTCCTCTTTCCCGCCCGCGACGGGCTCGCGCCAGGCCGCGTCGGGCCCGGGCTGCCGCTCACCGTACGTGTGCGCTCCGGGTTCCTCAACGTCTCGTGGGTGGAAGCGCTCGCGGTGGATCCCGATCGCGATCTGGAGGAGTTGCTGCGCGTGGTGCCCACCGCCGGCGCGCCGCGCCAGCAGCTCATCCGCAAGTTGCTGGCCGCCGGTCGCTGGCAGGAGGCGGCGCTTCACACGCGGACGTTCCTCGACCAGTATCCGAGCGCGCTGCCGTTCGCCGGCTCGGTGATCGGCGTCCTCGAGCGGGCGGGACAGAAGGACGATGCGCGGGCGCTCGAGCGACACGCGCGCGCGGTCGGGCGCTTCCCCGACACCGGCCCCGCCGTCGGCGGCAGCCCCGGCGCCGCCGATCCCGACGGCACCGTGCACGACATGATGGCGCGGCTCGGGCTCGGCGCTCACCTGGACGAGGTGGCGGCGCGCATTCAATCCCGACTCGGAAACGCTTCCCGCACTCGCGCCGAGGCCCGCGCCGCCGGCGCCATCGCCGTCGTCGATCGAAACGCATTGCGGGAGGCGGCGAGCGAGGTCCTCGCGCGGGCGCTGGCGCGTGGCGACGCCGAGGCGCTCCGGTGGCTCCGGTCGCCTCAGTGGCAGCGCATGCGGGCGCTCAGGGCGCAGGCCGCGCTCGACGCGACGAGCGCGCGTGAAGAGTTCATTGCGGGCCTTCCCGACGCTCCGCCGTCGGCGGCGCGGATCGCGCTCGTCCATCGCCTCGATCGCGCGAGCGCCGTCTCCGTGCTCCACGTGGAGGTGTCGGAGCTGGTGGAGCGCATCGTGGCCCGAGGCGGGGCGCGCGCGCGAGGATTCCGCGATCGCGGGCAATGGCTCGCCGCCGCGGAGTCGATGCGGTTCCGGACGGCCACGTGGACGCTCTACGCCTATCGGGACGTCAGCGACCCCGAGCTTCTCGAGTACGTCACGGCGCTGGAGACGCCGGCCGGCCGCTGGCTGGCGCGCGTCTACCGGGACGCCATGCTGGCCGCGCTGGAGTCGGCGCTGGCGCGCGTGGAGGCCGCGGCTCTCACCGGACGCACAGCTTCCTGACCGCGGCCCAGTCCTGACCCGGCAACAGCGGGAGCGGCGGCGCGGGGGCGCCGGCGGCGAGCGCCTTGAGCGTGCGCAACCGGTCTGTCGTGGAGGGATGCGTCGACAGGTACCGGAAGATCTCGCTCCCGCCCCCCTCGTGCTGCAGCTTCTCGAAGAACGCGAGGGTGCCGGCGGGATCGATGCGCGCCGCGTGCAGCATCGCCATCCCCTCCCGATCGGCCTCCTCCTCGATCTGCCGGCTATAGCGAAGCGCGCCCAGGGTGCGCGCGCTCTCCAGACCGAAGGCGACGAGGCCACTGACGTCGCCGGCGAGGGCGGCCACGAGGACGCCGGTGGAGGCGTGCTGGAGGATGGCGCGCGTGGCGTGGCGGCGCAGGACGTGCTGCGCCTCGTGGGCGAGCACGCCCGCCAGCTCTTCCGGGGTCTCCGCGCGCGAGAGGAGGCCTTCGAGGATGACCACGTACCCGCCCGGCGCCGCCAGCGCGTTCACGCGCTCATCGGCGATGACGGTGACGCGGAAGCGGTAGGGCACGGACGGCAACGGCGCCAGCAATCGCGCCATGATGTCGTCGACGGCCTTTCTCACCATGGGATCGGTGCACCGCTGCGAGTCGGGCGCGAAGTGCTCCATGACGGAGGCGCCCAGCCGCTCCTCCCACGCCACCGGCACCCGCTTCGCCACCACCGCCGCGAACGCCGGAATGCCCCACAGATAGAGGACGGCGCCGACCAGCACGACGGCGGCGGCGGCCACGACGGTGAGCGGGACGCGGAACCGACGGCGGTCTGGATCGTGGAAGGCGCGCGCGCCCTCCGCGCCTTCGCGGCGGAGGGCGGCCAGGAAGGCGACGTCGTCCACGAGCAGCATCTCGGGTAGCTCGCCGCCGCGCTCGAGACGCACCTGCTCGCCGGCGTAGAACCCCTGCGATTGCTTCACCTCGCGCAGCGGCCACCACAACGTCCGCCCCTCGTCGGTGACGATCTCGAGACCGGTGCGCATGATGCGCACGGTGACCCGTTGCTTGATCGGGGTGCGGCCGTCCAGGTACTGCGCGCTCCAGCTCAGCCGATGTTCTCCTGCCGCGGCCGAGCGGCCGCGCGCGTCACCCGATGTTGAAGTCGGCGTCGAGGAAGCTGGAGAGGGCCTCGCCGGTGGCGGTGGCCGCCTGCGCGTCCTGCGTGATGCCGGCGAGATCGGGTGCGCCGAGGAGGCTCACGTTCGCGAACGTGAAGCGCACGTTGCGGGCGACGATCCACGGCCACGCGAGGCCGAGCGTCACCCCGAGGAGGAGGAGATTGACCGTCCACAGTGAGAGGAGCTTGCCGCCGGTGATGGTGGACGCGAAGCGCGCGCCCCCGAACGACGTCATGCTCCAGAAGTACCGCCGGCGACGCGCCGAGAACCACACGCCGGTAAGCCCCAACGTGGGGAGGAAGAGGAGCACGGTGACGAGGAAGCTCTTGAGGAGCTCGCGGCCGTGCCCGCTGAAGACGAACGCGCGATTGCCGAAGTACGAGTGCGAGGTCAGGAACGCCTGGCGCTGCGTGATGAAGAACGGATAGTAGAGGCCGAGGGTGAGGCCGCTCACGAAGGAGCCGATCACGAAGAGCCGCACGAACTCGAGGGCGCGGCCGCGAAACGAAAAACGCAGCCCGCGCCACGAGGTGCGGCTCAGGCGGTAACGGCGGGCCCCCACCATGGCGAGGGGCACGAAGACGAGCGCGATGCCATAGGCGAGGAGACCGGCCACGATCTTCACCGACCGCGGCGCGTGCAGCAGCTCGGGGAGCAGGTTGAGGGCGCCGATGGGAAGGCCGAAGACGAGCGCGGCCTTCAGGAACCCGAACAGCAGCTCCTTGCCGGTGCCGTGATACGCGAAGCGGTCACCCTCGAACTCGCTCTGGCTGAACAGGTAGCGCCGGACGCGCACCTTGCCCCAGAAGAAGAACACCCCGAACGTCACCAGCGTGAGGAGCGCGTTCACGATGTGGATGCCGAGCAGCGCCGCCCCCGAGCCGTGGAAGATCAGGCGCCGCGGACCGCCCGCGGCCGGGCGCGAACCCGTGCCGACGGTGGCGGTCGGGGCGGCGGGGGGCGGCGTCACCGTCGCCGTCACGGGAAGCGCCGCGGTGGGAGCGGCCGGACGCGCCTGGGGACCCCGCCGCATCTTTTCCTGGTACGAGCGGTAGAGCGGGATGATCACGCCACACGACGGGCACTTGTCGCTCTCCACTCCGGCAAAGCCGCACTTGGGACAGGTGTCTGCCATGGTGGTGGGCCTCCCTGACCACGCCGCCGCCGGCGCTCACGCGCCTTGCGCCTGTTATTAAGGCACCCCCGGCAGGGTGCCGCCAAGCAATTCGTTCGTCGGCCCTAGCCGGCGAGCAGCGCCGGAAGCGTGCGGAGAGCGTGCGCGATGCGGGGGCCGTGCCAGGAGAACGGCTTGCCGTCCACGAGGTGGATCCGCCCCGTCCGCACCGCGGGCACGTCGGCGTAGGGCGCGAAATCGGCGACGTGCGCGCGCCGGAAGCGAAACGGTTCGTCGGGAAGCAGGATGACTTCCGGCTTGGCGGCGGCGATCTCGTCGAGCGTGACGGCGGGATATCGCTCCCGTCGATCCGCGAACGCGCTGACACCGCCCGCGAGGCGCAGGACGTCGGCGATGTAGGTGTCGGCGTTCACCGTCATGTACGGCGAGCGCCAGATCGCGTAGAACACGCGCACGGGCGGGCGCGTCGCCGCCGCCCGCTGCGCGCGCTCGTAGAGCGGCTCCAGCTCCGCGAGGAGCGCGGCCGCCGCCGCCGTCGTGCCCGTGACCTCCCCCAGCTCACGGATCATCGCGAGCGTACCCGCGACCGTGCGCGGATAGGTGACCCAGACCGGGATCGACCATGCCCGGAGCGTTTCGATGTGCGCCCGCACGTTCTCCTCGACGTTGGCCACCACGAGGTCGGGAGAGAGGGCGCGGATCCGTGCCAGGTCCGGGTCCTTCTCGCCGCCGATGCGCGTCTTGCCGCGGACGACGTCGCGCGGCTCCACGCAGTAGGCGGTGACGCCCACGAGCGCGTCGGCGAGGCCGAGCGCGCACAGCAGCTCCGTCGTGCTCGGGATGAGGGAGACGATCCGTCGCGGCGGCGCCGCCGGGGCGAGGGCGACGCCGGAGGCGTCGATGAGCGTCACCGCGTCACTGGATGCGGCGCGAGCGCAGATTCTCCACGTGCCCGATGACCTCGCGCGTACGGTCGGCGAGCTCGCGGTCCCACTTCATGATCTGCTCCATCGGCGCGCGCCCGTCGATGGCGTCCTCGAGGCTCGTCACCGCCACCCCGAACAGCTTGAGCAGGCGGCGTGTCTCGTCGCTCGGCATGCGCCGTCCTCCCGCGTCGCGCTTCCGCCTAGACGGCGAGCTCGGGTGCGTCGGTCCAGCGCGGCGCACCGTCCGGCTTGAAGTTGCGCGTGGTCACGAAGTGAAGCCCGTGGTGAAGGTTCATCTTGAACTTGCCGCCGCCGTAGCGGGCGGCGATCCAGTGGAGCGGATCGTCGAGGAACGGCGTCATCTCGGAGGCGGGGAGGCGGACCAGCCACTTGAAGCGGATCGTGCCCTGAAAGGGCTCCTGCACGCCGATGGTCGCCGTCATGTCCGGCCACACGCGCGCGAATTCCTCGAGGATCTGCTTCCGCGTGGGATGGTCGGTTCCCCGATTGAGGAGGTTGCGCCGGAGGTACGGCTCGAGCAACTCCCAGCACCAGCCCGCAATCACGGCGGCCGGAGTGTACCACGCGGGCACCGCCACCGAGGCCGCCCCGCGGCTGTGGGAGTTGACGGCGGGGGGTACTATGCTGACGATGGTGGTGAGCCCGCCCGTTCTGGAAGCGTTGCCCCGACCCCACGCACCATGGCGGTGGCGCGCCGGCATCGACGCCCCCGACCCGCGTGACCTGTCCGCCCCCCCCGATCGCGCCGAAGCGCCCGCGCGCGCCCCCGCCCCCGCGGCCGGGCGACTGCCCGCCGCGCTCGTGGGCCTCACCGTCCTCGTCGTCGACGACGACGAGGACACGGGCGCCTTCTTCGCGGCCGCGCTGACGGCGTGCGGCGCCGTCGCCACCACCACCACCACCGCCCGCGATGCGCTGCGACTCGCCATCGAGATGCGGCCGGACGTCGTCCTCAGCGACATCGCGATGTCGGGCGAGGACGGCTACTGGCTCGTGAGCGAGATCCAGCAACATCCCGACGAGCGAATCAGTCGTCTCCCCGTGGTGGCGGCGACGGCGTACGGGCGCGAGCATTCTCGGACGCGGACGCTGGCAGCGGGATTCCGGGATCACCTCCAGAAGCCGATCGATCCCGAGCTCTTGTGCTGGACGGTGGCGCGGGCGGCGGGACGGTCCCGTCCCGGCCCCGTCACGTAGGTCGGCGCGCGAGGTCCGTGACGGCGGCGCTGAGGTTGAGAGGATCGACGGGCTTCGTGAGATAGAGGTCGAACCCCGCCTCGAACACCCGCATCGGCGTTTCCGCCGTCCCGAACGCCGTCACCGCGATGGCGGGTAGCTTCCCGCCTTTGTCTCCCAACGCGGTGCGCAGCGCGCGGAGGAGCATGTAGCCGTCGGCGCCGGGCATCGCGATGTCGCTGACGAGCACGTGCGGCCGCCAGGTGGTGACGATCTCGTAGGCGCCGAACGCGGACGTGGCCGCCCTCACCTCCGCGCCTTCGCTCCGGAGCATCACCGCGCACACTTCGAGGGCGCTCGGATCGTCGTCCACCACGAGCACGCGCACGCCGTGCAACGCACGACGATCGACGTCGAGGGCCGCCTCGACCATGGGGGCCGTGTCCGGGGTCGCCGTCGTTCGCGCCCGGGGGAGCTTGACGGTGAAGGTGGCGCCCCGCCCCTTGCCGGGACTCGCGGCGTGGACCTGACCGCCGTGCAGCTCCACGAGATGGCGGACGAGCGCGAGGCCGAGGCCGAGACCGCCGTGAGCGCGGACGCTCGAGCTGTCCTCCTGGCGGAAGCGCTCGAAGACGTGGGGCAGCAGGTCGGCACTGATGCCTTCGCCGGTATCGGCGACCACGATCTCCACGTCCGGCCCCGCGCGCCGGAGGCTCACGGTCACGCGGCCTCCCGTCGGCGTGAACTTCACGGCGTTCATGACCAGGTTCCACACGACCTGCTGGAGCCGATCGGGCGCGCCCACGATCGTTCCCACGGTGCCGTCGAGCGCGGTGACGATCTCGATGTCCTTGGCGGCAGCGGCGGGGCGCACGGCGTCGAGAGCGGCCTCGATCACGTCGATCGGGTGGATGCGCTGGAGGTCGAGCCGCATGCGACCCGTCACGATGCGGGAGAGATCGAGGAGATCGTCGACCAGCCGAGCCTGCGCGGAGGCTCCCCGCACGATGGCGTCGACGGCGCGGGCCTGGGTGGCGGCGTCCATGGCGGTGCTCTGGAGCATGCGCGCCCAGCCGAAGATCGAGTTCAGCGGCGTGCGCAGCTCGTGAGAGACCATGGCGAGGAACTCGTCCTTGGTGCGGTTGAGCGCTTCCGCCTCCGCCCGCGCCTCTTGCTCGCGGGCAAGGAGCTGTTCGCGCTCCTTCTCGAAACGCCGGCGCTCCGTCACGTCGCGCGCGATCTTCGAGACGCCGATGATGCGCCCCCGAGAGTCGATGATGGGCGACACCGTGAGGGACATATCGAGGAGCCGGCCGTCTTTCGTCACTCGCACCGTCTCGAAATGCTCGACGCGCTCGCCCCGGCGGATGCGGGCGAGGACGTCCTCTTCTTCGGCGCGCCGGTCTTCCGGAACGATGAGCGTGATGTGCCGGCCCTCGGCCTCGCCCGCCGTCCATCCGAAGGTCCGCTCCGCGGCGGCGTTCCACGACGTGATGACGCCTTCGAGCGTCTTGCCGACGATGACGTCCTCGGCGGAGTCGACGATGGCGGCGAGCCGGCCCCGCACCATGTCACCGCGCATGCGTTCGGTGACGTCACGGGCGATCTTGGAAGCACCCACGATGCGGCCGGCGGAGTCCCGCACGGGGGACACGGTGAGGGAGATGTTCAGGAGCCGGCCGTCCTTGGCGACGCGGACGGTTTCGAAGTGATCGAGGACCTCGCCGCGCATGATGCGCGCGAGCACGTCGTTCTCCTCGGCGTGCCGCTCCTTGGGAATGATGAACGTGATGTGGCGGCCGACCGCCTCCGCGGCCGTCCAGCCAAAGATCCGCTCCGCGCCCGCGTTCCACGACGTGACGACGCCGTCGAGCGTCTTGCTCACGATCGCGTCGTCGGAGGAGTCGACGATGGCGGCCAGCCGCGCCGCCGCGAGCTCGTCCCCCCGGCGCCGCTCGCTCTCCTCGCCGCGATCGGTGACGTCGGCGAGGAGGCCCAGCGCGCCCACGGGGGCACCGGCGGCATCACGGAGGGGCGCCAGCGACAACTCGACGTCCAGTACGGTGCCGTCCCGACGTCGCCGTCGCGTCAGGAGCCGGGTCAGCGCGCTGCCGGCGAGCACGGTCCGCCGGAGGATCGCCGCTTGCTCGCGGAGCTCGTCGGGAACCGTGGGCAACGGATGTCCGATGATCTCGTCTCGGCGCCACCCGAAGAGCTGCTCGGCGGCGGGACTCCAGAACACGACGCGACCGTCCCGATCGACGGCGACGACCGCGAGCCGCATTTCGGTGAGGAGCGCCTGGAGGTCGCCGAGATGACCGTCCGGCATGTCGTCAAAATATCACAGCCGCCTCCGCGTCCCGGGCGCGGCGCTCCCACAGTGGAACGTCGAGCGCGGCGAAGCGCTCACGCGCGGCCCCCAGCGCCGTCCGGGCATCGTGGAGCCGGCCGCCCGCGCGGAGTACGTCGCCGAGGTCCACCCGCGTGCGCGCCTCCTCGAAGCGCCCGTCGAGGCCGGCGAAGCCCTGGAGCGCGGCCACGACGTGGGCTTCCGCCGCGCTCACGTCGCCCACGTACAGAGCGACGCGGCCGAGCGTGCGTTCGGACCACGCGCAGCCCCAGGCGTAATCGACCTCGGTGTTGAACGCGAGCGCGCGGCTCGCCGTCGCCCGCGCCTGGTCGGCATCGCCGGCAAGCAGGAGCGCATCCGCGAAGAAGGGTAGGAAGCGCGCCTCGGCGGCGGTGTTCCGCGATCGGTGAAAGACGTCCATCGCCTCCGAGAGGACGGCCACCGCCTGCACGGCATCGCCGCCCTCGGTGTAGGCGTAGCCCATGATGGCGCCCGTGGCCCCCCGGATCAGCGGATCTCCGCTGCGCTCGAGGGCGCGCCGGCAGTGGCGAAGGCCGTCTTCCCACTCGCCGCGGGCGGTGCAGATCAGCCCCATCAACGAGCCGAGACTCCGAAGGCGCGGCTCTCGCAACTGTTCTCCGATGATCTCCGGCTGGGCGGCGGCCGAGAGGGCGGGACCGAGCTCACCGAGATAGTAGAGGTGACGCGCCAGCGTGTAGTACGCCCAGCCGCGATAGTGTGTCTCCCCTGCCCTTTCCAGGAGCTCGATCGCCTGCCGGGCGTAGCGCGCGCCCTCCGTGAACGATCGGCCCATCATGTGCACCCGGAGCGCGTGCAGGTAGTAGCCCATGCCGATGATTTTTCGGTCGTCGCACCGCGCGCCTTCCTGGATCGCCCGCTCCGTCAGCTCCTCGGCGCGCGACAGATTGCCGACGTGCACGCACGCCGTGCCGAGACGGAAGTAGTAGGGGCCGGAGAGCTCGGGGGCGTCGAGCGCCTTCACGTCGGCCTCGTGGGGGCCCACCAGGTCGAGGATCTCCTGATAGCGTGTCTGGATCGCGAGCACGAACCCCTTGTGCAGGAGCAGCTCGAGGCGTGCGCGCGTGCGTCTAGCTTCCGGCAGCTCGGGGACGAGCGCGAGGGCTTGATCGAGCGCGCGCAACGCGTCGCCGAGGGCGTGGCGGCGCCGCGCCGCCTCCGCGAAGCGCGTGAGGTGCGTGACCGCTTTGTCGGCGACGCGGGCCTGGGTGAAGTGGTGGGCGAGGCGATCGTCGAGGTCGACGGCGCCGGCCGCGTGCGCCGCTTCCATCGCTTCGCCGATGGCGCGGTGGAGCATCCGTCGCCGGGCCGGGAGCAAGCCGTCGTACGCGACGTGGCGGATGCTTTCGTGCGCGAAGACGAACTCGTCGCCCGCGCACTGGAGGACGCGTCGGCGGACGAGCCGCTCCAGCGCTTCCGCCGTCTCGCGGCTGCTCGTGGCGGCGGCCCGCGCGAGGAGCTCGAAGCTCGCGGGCTCGGCGACGACGGCGGCGACCGACATCACGTGACGCGCGGGCTCGTCGAGCCGCGTGAGGCGCGCCGCGATCAGCTCGCGCACGCGACGCGGCACCAGTCGCGCCACGGCGTCGTCGGCGCCGTCGTGCTCGAGGATTTCGCGGATGGTCTCCACGATGATGAGCGGGTTGCCTCGGCTTGCCTGCCACGCCCTGTCCGACCGCGCCGCCAGACGCTCGCGGGCGCCGCCGAGGTCGCCGAACGCGCCCACGAGCTCGTGGGTCTCGGCCTCGGACAGCGCGTCCAGCGTGAGCCATCGCACCGCCGTATCGCGCCGCAGCTCGTCGAGGAGGCGACGGAGACCGGGAGCATCCTCGAGATCTTCCTCGCGCAACGTCACGATCACCAGCATCCGGCTCTTCGCGAGCCGGCGCGCCGCGAACGCGAGGAACCGGAGGGTCATGTCGTCCGCCCAGTGAATGTCCTCGACGGCGAGCGCGAGCGGACGGGAGACGGCCGCGCGGCGGCACAGCTCGAGGAGCGCCTCGAACAGCCATGCGTGCGTCTCGTTGCCCGCCGAGATCGCGGGCGGCGCTTCGCCCAGCTCCGGGAAGAGCCGGCGAAGCTCGGTGACCGCCGCCGCCGAGAGCCCGGAGCGGATCTCCGTGTCGTCGAGGAGGGCGCCATCACGCACCGCCTCCACGAGAGGTCGAAACGGAAGGACCTGCTCGCTCTGGTGGCAGTGCCCGAGGAGCACCCTGACTCCGCGATACCGGGCCAGCGTCGGAAGCTCGGCGAGCAGTCGGGTCTTGCCGATTCCCGCTTCGCCCGAGATCACGACGAGGCCGCCGTCTGCGGCCGCGGCACTCTCGAGAGCCTCGACGAGGGCTCGGACCTCGTCGGTACGGCCGATCAGGGGTACCTCCGCCACCGCCCCCGCGCGGGCCCGCCGGCTCCTGAGCGGTGAGCTCGCCACGGGGGCAGAAACGGGTTCGCTCTCACCCTGAAGCAACGTGAGGTAAACCTCCGTCGTCTCACGCTCGGGTTCGATGTGCAGCTCCCGCCTCAGGACGTCCACGCAGACCTGGTACTGCCGGAGCGCCGCCGCCCGCCGGCCCAGGCGCGCGTAGAGGCGCATCAGCGCCCGGTGCACCGGCTCCTGGGCGGCGTCGAGTCTCAACAGCCGTACGCCCGTTTGCACCGCCGCCTCGTCATCGCCGGCCCGGAGCTGGCTGCCGAAGAGCCGCGCCAGGCTGTCGACGGCCAGCTCGTATATTCGCTCCCGCTCGCCGCGCAGCCACTCGTCGAAGCCCTGGGAGCCGGCCGCGATCCCTTCCAGCAATTCGCCACGATAGAGGCTCGCGGCTCTCTCCAGCGCAGATACGCTTCCGTCGCTCACAAGACGCTCAAACTCGACCGCGTCCACGCTCACCGCGTCCCGCCGGATCTTCACGGCGTCACCGGCCGCATCGAGGATGCCGCCCTCGGCACCGGCCAGCGCGCCCCGGATCAGATAGAGGGCGCGACGCAGGCTCTGTCCGGCCAGGCGGTCTTCGCACTCGCCCCACAGGAGCGTCATGAGCTTCTGGCGGGTGTGCGGCTCCCCGGCGCGGATCGCGAGATAGGCGAGGAGCGCCTGCGCCTTGCGGGAGCGCAGGGTCACCGGCCGATCGGGCGCGAGCCGGGCTCCCCACCCTCCCAGCAGCGACAGCTCGAGGCGGCCGTCGCCCTTGCCGCCGTGCGACTCCACGGTCGAGGACTCCGGGCCGGAACGCCGACTCCTCACGACGACCTGGTTTCCGTCATGGCGCTGGGAATCACGAGGCGATCACGGCCGCGTGACATCGTGCGTGACGTCAAGCTTCCGCGAGCCGGTGCGAACAGAGAATGCGCCTCGTCATCGGGGCGCCGGAGGTGTGCCATGAGAATCAGCGTGTACGGTGTGATCATCGTCCTCGTCCTCGTGGCGGGCGCCCGCGCGGCGTCCGCCGTTCCCCTTCCCGCCATCACGAGACTCGTCTCCTCGAACGGGGTGAACGACGCGCACTCCCAGACGGACGTGCTGGGGCCGGCGGAGGCGAGCAGCAACGGCACGTCCGTCTCCTTCGCCCCGCCCGCGACCATCGTGGGCACCGGACACGCCATCACCTCCGGCTTCTTCTCGACGTTCGTGATCTCGCCGGCTCTCCTTTCCAACCTCGGCCAGGCGCACGTCGAGGCGCGAGCGGACAACTTCGGCAGCGTGGGCGTGCCCGCCGTCAACACCGCCTCCGACTTCCGCTACTTCGTGGAGGTCATCGGTCCGGCGCGGCCGTCGGTGCCGGTGGACGTCGGCTGGCACGTCCAGTCCAGCAACAACGTCGCGAGCGCCCCGACGTTCGCGTCCATCCTCGTCGCGCAACCGACGTCCGCCGACCTCAACGCCGGCCAGATCATCCGGTTCTCCGAGCAGGCCGACCACGCCGATCGCAGCGGGGTGACACGCGTGGACGTGAGGATGGACGGCTCCCTCGCGAACCAGCTCAGCATCGAGCTCATCGCCAGCTGCTCGACGGGCACGGGCGCCCTCGTCGCCTTCAACTTCTGCTCGGCGACCGCGGACCCGACCTTCTCGATCCCGGCCGAATTCGCGGACCAGTATCGGCTCGATTTCAGCCCCAACCTCGCCCCCACCATCGCGCCGCCGCCTCCGGCCGCCGTCCCCGAGCCTGCCACCGCCTCCCTGCTTCTCACCGGCGGTCTCGCGGTGGCGGCGTCGAAACTGGCAGCGCGCGTCCGCCGGAGCGCGCGGAGATCGGGCGCCTGAGCCGCCATGCCTTACCCGGAACGAGGCCCAACATGATAGCTTTATTCACGGTGCCGGGGTCCGGATCAGTCGCGCGCGTGTCTCGCTGCGGACGTAGCCGCCCGCCAGTGGCGGCGCTCGCGATCCTACTCGTCTTCGGGCTCTTCCTCACGCCGCGTGGCGCGGAAGCCCAGCCCGCCGACGGGTGTATCGCGTCGGCTACTTGAACCCCGGCGGATCCACCCTGGCGCCGATCCGACTCGATCCGCTGCGGCACGGCCTCCGGGACCTCGGCTACATCGAGGGACGCAACCTCGTCATCGAAGCGCGCTGGGGCGAAGGGCAGCTCGATCGCCTGCCTGCTCTGGCCGCCGAGCTCGTAAACGCCAAGGTCGACGTCATCGTCACCGCGGCGGCACCGGCGGCGCGCGCCGCGCGTGACGCCACGAAAACCGTCCCCATCGTCATGGTCGACCCCGGGGACCCGGTGGGCGCGGGGCTGGTCGCGAGCCTCGCCAAGCCCGGCGGTAACATCACCGGACTGAGCTCCGCCACCCCCGACGTCGTCGGCAAGCAGGTGCAGGTGCTGAAAGAGGCGATTCCGAGCCTCGCGAATCTGGCGTTCGTGTCCAACGCGGCCGTCCCCGCGGGCGCCATCGCCCTCAAGGAAGTGGAGACGGCGGCGCGATCGATCGGAGCGCGCGTGCACGTCGTCGGTGTCCGCGATCCCGGCGAGTTCGAGTCGGTGGCGGGCATCGTGAAGGACCACACCGCCCTCGTCGTGTTCCCCGATCCCCTCACGTTCACCCACCGGCGACGACTCATGGAGCTGGCCCTCCAGCATCGCTTCCCGGTCGTGTCTGGCAGCAGGGAGTTCGTGGAGGCGGGCGGGCTCATCGCGTACGGACCGAGCTTCGCCGACATGTTTCGTCGCGCCGCCGGCTACGTCGTCAAGATCCTGCGCGGCACGAAGGCGGCCGACCTTCCCGTCGAGCAGCCCACGACGTTCGAGCTCGTCATCAACATGAAGACGGCGAGGGCGCTCGGCGTGACGATTCCGCCCTCGATGCTGGCGCGTGCCGATCAGGTGATCGAATGACCTAGCGCGGCCGCGCCGGCGGCGGCATCGCCGCGTGTATCATGAGCGCGTGAAGAATTTCGAGATCGCGCGGCAGTTCTATGACCTCGCCACCCTGCTCGAAGTGCAGAACGAGAGCGTGTTCCGCGTGCGCGCCTATCAGCGCGGCGCCCAGACGCTGGAGTCGCTCGCGGAGGACGTCGCCGCCGTCGCCGCCCGTGGCGGGCTGCGCGCGCTGCCCAACATCGGCAAGGACCTCGCCGCCAAGATCGAGGAGTTTCTCGCCACGGGACGGATCGCGTACCTGGAGGAGCTGCGGGGCGGCCTGCCGCCCCAGTTCGCGGAGCTCCTCGACGTGCGCGGGCTCGGACCGAAGACGGCGAAGGCTCTCTACGAGCAGCTCGGCGTCGATTCCGTGGATCGCCTGGAGGCGCTGTGCCGCTCCGGCGAGATCATCGGCAAGGCCGGCATCCGCGCCAAGACGTGCGAGAGTCTCCTGAAATCCATCGCGCTCTGGAAGGCCGGCCGCGCCCGCACGCCCTACGCGCGCGCGCGCGCCATCGCCGACAAGATCGTCACCACGCTCGTCGCCCACGGCGGCGTGACCCGCATCGAGGTGGCGGGCTCGCTGCGCCGCCGCCGCGAGACCGTGAAGGACATCGACCTCCTCGTGACCTCCACCGAGCCCGCGCGGGTTCTGGGAACGCTCGTGAGCCTGCCCTCCGTGACCGAGGTCATCGCGCGCGGCGACACCAAGGCGTCCGTCCGCCACCAGGAAGGTCTCCAGGTCGATCTCCGCGTGGTGGAGCCCGACGCCCTCGGTGCCGCCCTCCAGTACTTCACGGGCAGCAAGGAGCACAACGTCCGCGTGCGTGAGATGGCCGTGCGCCGCGGCCTCCGCCTCAGCGAGTACGGGGTGTTCGAGGAGCGCACGGGCAAGTCCATCGCCGGCCGCACGGAGGAGGAGGTGTACGCCGCGGTGGGACTGCCGTGGATCCCCCCCGAGCTGCGGGAAAATTCCGGAGAGATCGAAGCGGCGCGCGAGGGGCGGCTTCCGGAGCTGGTGACGGTGGCCGCCATCCGCGGCGACCTCCACGCGCATACCGAGTGGTCGGACGGCCATCACCCCATCGAGAAGCTGATCGCGGCGGCGGAGGCCCGCGGGTACGAGTACATCATCGTCTCCGACCACTCGAAATCGACTGCCATCGCCAACGGGCTCTCCGAGGACCAGCTCCGCCGGCAGATCCGGGCCATCCGCGACCTCCAGCCCCGCTTCCGCATCCGCATTCTCACCGGGTGCGAATGCGACATCCTCGCCGACGGCAGCCTCGACTTTTCGGACGAGCTGCTCGAGGAGTTGGACGTGGTGGTGGCCGCCGTGCACTCGCGCTTCAAGCAGGGCCGCGACGAGATGACCGCGCGCATCGTGCGCGGCCTCAGCCATCCCGCCGTCGACATCCTCGCTCATCCTACCGGGCGCCGCCTCGGCACGCGCGAGCCCTACGACGTCGACATGGAAGCGGTGCTGGCGACGGCGAAGGCGCACGGCAAGGCGGTCGAGATCAACTCCTCCCCCGAGCGAATGGATCTCAGCGACGTTCACGCTCGGCGGGCGGCGGCCCTCGGCGTGCCCATCGCCATCGACACCGACACCCACTATCTCTCCGAGCTCGAGAACATCCATCTCGGCATCGGGATCGCGCGCCGGGCGTGGATCGGGCCGGGCCAGGTCTTGAACGCGCGCCCGCTCGACGAGCTTCTCGCGTGGACGCGGCGGGCATGAGAGCGAGGACAGCGCGATGAGGGAAATGCCATGAGCATGCACGAGGCGTCGATGCCGGCATTTCCCGTGGCCGCCGTCGACGCGGCCGCCCTGCGCCGACGGGCGCTGTGGATCATGCTCCTCGGAAAATTGCTGGGCTCGTGGGGCCTGGCGTGGGACATCCGCTGGCACCTGACCATCGGCCGCGACTCCTTCTGGATCCCGCCCCACCTGCTCACCTACCTCGGCGTGACGATGGTGGCGCTGGTGTCGTTCGGCGTCCTCGCCGTGGAGACGTGGCGAGAGCGCGACGGCGCCCGCGCGCCGGGCGCGGTGCGGATAGCAGGCCTCACGGGGACGCGCGGCTTCCACCTCGCCGCCGGGGGCATCGCGCTCACGCTGGCGGCCGCTCCCGTCGACGATCTCTGGCACCGGCTCTTCGGTATCGATGTCACGCTCTGGAGCCCGCCGCATCTGCTCGGGCTCGCGGGAGGTCAGGTCAACGCGGCCGGCTGTCTCGTCATCGCCCTCGAGGTGCCGCTCGCGCGATGGGCGCGCTTCGTCGCCGTCGCCGGCAGCGCCGCCCTTCTCCTCGGCAGCCTCGAAGTCGTCGCCGATCCCGCCGTCCCGCTCGCGTTCGTCCAGGGCCACGCGTTCTTCTTCGCGTGGGCCGTGCTCGGCGCGCTGCTGTTCACGTTCCCGCTCGTCCTCGCTGCGCGTCTCACGCGTGCGCGCGCGTTTCCGCTCGTGGTGGCGGCCGGTGTGGTCGTGCTCTACCTGGTGGCCTCGAAGGTGGCCGATCTTGGCTTCGCGCTCGTGCAGCCGGTCTCGGTGATCGACGAGGCGATCGCCGCCGACCCTTCGTCCCCGATCGCCATCGCGCACGCGATGGCGCGCTTCGGCCGGGACCGGACACCGGGGCGCGCCGACGCCCTCAGATGGTTCACGGTGGTGGCCGCGCTGGCCGTGGTGGCGGTGGACGCGCGCCGGCGGCCCGCCCTCGCCGCCGCCGCCTTCGGCGCCGCCCTCGTCCTCGTCTCCGGGCTGAGTCTTGCGCGCGCGCCCGCCCTCGCCGCCGCGCGCCCGGAGATGGTCGACGTCGTCCTCGCGCTCGTGCTGGCGCCGCTCGCCGCCGTCGGGAGCGCGCGCGCGGCGACCTCGGTCGGCCCGCGCCTGGCGCCCACCGTGTCGTGAAACGCGCGGCGGCCACGGCGCCGGCCAAGCAGAAGATACGGGAGCGGATCTGGACACGCCTGCGCACGCGCGGCGCCGCCCGCTTTCCCTTCCCGCTCGAGGACCGCATTCCGAATTTCCGCGGCGCCGAAGCCGCCGCCGCGCGGCTCGCGGAGTTGCCCGAGTGGCAGCGGGCCCGGCGTCTCAAGTGCAATCCCGACGCCCCGCAACGCGCGGTGCGGCTCCGCGCGCTGGAGGACGGCAAGGAAGTCTTCATGGCCGTACCTCGCCTGCGGAACGCGCGGTGCTTCCTGCGTCTCGATCCCCGCCGCCTTCGCGGTCGGCTCTCGCGGGCGGCCACCATCGGCGGCGCCTCCGCCCTCGGCGAGGCCGTCACACCCGGGGAGCTCGGCCACATCGATCTCGTGGTGGCGGGAAGCGTGGCGGTGAATGCAAGCGGGGCGCGAGTCGGGAAAGGCGGCGGCTACAGCGATCTGGAGTGGGCGCTCGCACGGGCGCTCGGGATCGTCGACGACGAGACGCCCGTCGTCACCACCGTCCACGACCTCCAGGTCGTGGCGGGCGCGATCCCCATGACCGATCACGACGTGCCGCTCGACGTGGTGGTCACGCCCACGCGGGTGCTGCGCGCGCGACGCCGACGCCCGAAGCCGCGCGGGATCCGGTGGGAGGAGCTGTCCGACGCGCAGGTGGCGGCGATGCCGGTGCTGGACGCTCTCCGCAGCGCGCCTAGAGCCGGGGCGCGATCTGCTCCACCGCCTGCGCCGACGTCAGCACCGTCACCACGTCGAAGTCGATGAGATCGCTCCAGCGCGTCATCCATTCCGTGAGCAGGCGGCGGTCCTCGCACTCCATGACCTGATAGCAGCGGGTCATGTCGGACGTGACCCAGCTCGCGACGTAGGCGAGGCCGGGGGGCGCCATGCGGCCGCGCTCGCGGAACCGCCGGTAGACGGACTCCGCATCACCGTTCTTGAAGGTCTCGATGATCATGTACGTCATGAGAGCCTCCGCGCGCTATGGATTGGCCGCGAGAAAGGCGCGCGCCTGCGCCAGCTCGGGGCGGCTGGCGCTCTCGCCGCCGACCTCCACGAGGCGCGCGAAGTGGCGCCGGGCGGCGGCGCCGTCGCCACTGCGGGCGGCGGCCTGGGCGGCTCCGTAGAGGCCGCGGAACCGATCGGGCTCGCGGCGGTGCGACGCCTCGAATTCCTTGCGCGCCTCCGCGGGGCGGCCGCTCTCGGCGAGCATGTCGCCCAGCAGCTCGCGGGCGGGGAGGAGCCGTCCCGGCGTCACGATGTGCTTCTCGCTCGCGTCCTCGGTGTCGGCCGCCGCCCGCATGAGCTCGAGCGCCTCGTCATGCCGTCCGCGCGCCCACGCCGCCCACGCGGCGGCGCCGAGCCGACTCACCTCGACTTCCGTCGCCCAGTAGCGATCGTTGGCGGCTCGTAGATTGTCGCGCAGCCGCGCCAGCTCCCCCGCACCGCGCTCGGCGGTGATGGCGTCACCGCCGCGGGCGGCCCCGACCGCCCGCGCGAAATGCGTGAGCGCCTCCACGAAGGGCGGAGTGCCGGCGGCCGGCTCGAGGGCGGCGGCGCGCGGCCAGTCGCCGCGCTCGAGCGCGTAGCGGGCGGGGATGGCGGCCGCCGCGTAGCCACCGGCTCCGCGCGCGGTATTGAATCCCCACACGAGGGCCGCGTCCTCCATGACGCGCTTGGCCTCGCCGTCGCGCCCGAGCTGCAGGTACGCGTACATCATGTAGTCCATCGCGTGGAGTCGCTCGCCTCCGTCGTTGTCTCGCCGCGCCGCCGCCGCCGCGCGCTCGTTGGTGGCCGCCGACTCCGCCCACGCGCCCACGCGCGTGAAGATGTGCGACGGCATGTGCAGCGCGTGGGGAACGGCGGGCGCGATCGAGGCGTAGCGGCGGGCGGCGGGCAGCCCCCTCGCCGCGATGGAGGGCGCGTCGTAGCTGTGGATCAGATAGTGGGCCACGCCGGGATGATCGGGGTGTCGCACGAACTGCTGCTCGAGGATCTCAGCCGCTTTCAGATACCGGCTATAGGTCTGATCGGCGAGTGACTGGGTGGCGGCCAGGTAGAGGGCGTGGAAGATCTGCGCCTCGTCGTCGCCCGGATAGCGCGCGGCGAGGGCCTCGAACGCGCGTGAGCGCGCCTCCTGGCGCACGCGCTCCGGGCGATTCGCCCAGTCGTCGTAGTACGCCGCCACCGCCTCCAGGTAGTCACGTTCCCGCGGCGTGCCGGCGCCCACGCGCCGCCCCTGCTCGATGGCCGCCTGCGCGCGCTTGGCCGCTGGTGGCGAGGGACCGATGGCGCCGAGCGGGTTCGACATGAGCGTGGCCGCGATGCCCCAGGTGGCGATGCCGCACGACGGGTCATGCGCGAGGACGTCGCGAAACGTCTTCTCCGCCTCCACGTACCAGAACGAGTGGAGCATGGCGACCGCTTGCTGGAACGCCGTCTGGACGGCGGGGCGACAGGAGTTCGCGAAATCGACACTGCCGAGCTGCGCCGCCGAGCGCGCCGACGCCGTGTCCGCGGAGGGCGCGGGGGTGACGGTCGCCGCGCACAGCGCGAGCGCGAGCGCGACGGTGAGGCCTCTCCGTACCTTCCTGGGGAACTCGGTCATGCTCGTCTCCGCCATGACGTCACGTCTGGGTGGGATCCAGCCACGCGCGTGGCACCGTGGGCGGCTGCCACGCGGCGAAGGCGCCGAGGAGCTCGGGGGCGGTGTCGGCAAAGAGCAGGAACGCGGCGTGCTCCTTTCGGATGAATCCTTCTTCCACCCCGTGGCCGAGCAGGCGGCGCAAGCCGTCGTAGTAACCGCCGACGTTGAGGACGCCCACCGGCTTGTCGTGGATGCCGAGCTGCGCCCACGTCAGGATCTCGAGCGTCTCCTCGAGCGTGCCGAGGCCACCGGGCAGCGCGATGAACCCGTCGGCGAGCGACGCCATCAAGGCCTTGCGCTCGTGCATGCTCGACACCACGCGGAGCTCCGTGAGGCCGGCGTGCGCGAGCTCGCGGGAAGCGAGCGGGCGCGGGATCACCCCCACCACCTCGCCGCCGGCGGCGAGCGCGGTGTCGGCGAGCACTCCCATGAGACCGACGGACCCGCCCCCGTACACGATGCCGATCCCGCGCTCGACGAGGGCGAGGGCCAGCGCGCGGGCGGCCGCCGCGTACTCCGCGCGGTAGCCCGCCGAGGAGCCGGAGAAGACGCAGATCCTCACGCCGCGCCCGGCGCCACGTGCGCGCGCTCGAACTCGTCGCTGAGCGTCCCCGTGCACACCTCCTCCACCGGGCCTTCGAGGCGCAGCGACCAGTCGGGCCGCACGTGGATGACGAGCTCGCCGCCGGGCATGCGCACGCTGACAGGACCGGGATCGCAGAGGCCGTTGCGGACGGCGGCGGCAGCGGCGCCGCACGAGGACGAGCCGGAGGCGAGCGTGAAGCCGGCGCCGCGCTCCCAGATGAGGATGTCGAGCCCGTCGCGGCCGCGCACGCGCGCGAACTGGACGTTGATGCGGGCGGGGAACGCGGGATGGCGCTCGATGAGCGGACCGAGCCGCCGGCATTCGGACTCGTCGAGACGGTCGCGGAAGACCACGCAATGCGGGTTGCCCACCGACAGGGCGGTGACCGCGAGCGCGGTTCCGTCGCCGAGCTGGAGCGGCACGCCCACCACCTCCCGATCGGGCCCGTTCATCGGAATGTCGGGCGCGCGGAAGGTGACCCGGCCCATCTCCACGGTGACGAAGCCCACGTGCCCGTCCTTCACGTGGCACACGCACTCCACCACTCCGCCCTTGGTGTCGACCGTGAAGGCGGGCGCCCGCGTGTGCCCGTGATCCCAGAGGTACTTGGCGAAGATGCGCAGCCCGTTGCCGGATTTCTCCGCCTCGCTCCCGTCGGGATTGAAGATGCGGAGGCCGAAGTGGGCGCGCGTGGTGGGCACGCGCAGGAGAATGCCGTCCGAGCCCACGCCGCGGTTGCGGTCGCAGATGTTGACGATGGCGGCTTCCGTGAGCGGACGGGCGAGGTCGCCGGCGTCCAGCACGAGGTAATCGTTGCCGAGGCCGTGCCCCTTGACGAACGGGATCACGCGCGCAGGCCCTTCGCGCGCGCCCAGTCGCCGACGCGCGTGGCCAGCGGCCGCACGTCGCACGGCAGCCGGTGCCCCCACTTCGTCACGAACCGGTCGAGGGCGGCGGCGCGGGCGGCGCGATCGGCGCGGGCGCGGGCGGGGTCGCGCGCGAAGCCTTCCGTGCGGGTGCCGCCGCCGCGGTGGAGGAAGGACGAGCGCACGACGTGGCAGGTCTCGCCGTGCTCGCGCACCGCGAAGGAGAGATCGCGGTCGTATCCGTGAAAGAACCCGTAGCCCTCGTCGAACCCGCCCACCGCCTCCAGCAACGACCGGCGCACGCACAGACACACGCCATCCACCACCGCCACCTCCTCGCCGGCGGGCGCCACCGTGGGCGCCGGCGCCAGGCTGTGCACGATCGTGCGCCCCACGTAGCGCCCGTCGCGGCGCACGCGCTTCACGCCGTAGAGCCCCGTGAGTCCCGCGCGCCCGTCCCCGAGCGGCGCCAGCAGCTTGCCGAGCCAGTCGGCATCGCCGAGCTCGGTGTCGTTGTGGAGGAAGCAGACGTGCGCAGTGTCGGCGAGGCGCCAGCCGCGGTTGAGGGCGGCGATGACCGAGCCGCCGCCCCCCTCCGTCTCGTAGCGCACCGGATAGCGCGGGCGGAAGCGCGCGAAGAAGTCACGGGTGTCGTCGGTGGAGCCGTTGTCGACGACGACGAGTGCGAAGGGCTCCCGGGTGGAGTCGAGACTGTCGAGGCAGGCGCGCGTGAGCGGAAGCTGGTTGAAGACGACCATCACCAGCGTCACGCGCGCGCTCACCGCGCGCCGCTCAGCGACGGTCGATGGGCACGTACGTCGCGCGCGTGGTGCCCGTGAACTCGGCGCGCGGTCGGATGAGACGGTTGTGCGCGTACTGCTCGAGGACGTGGGCGGTCCAGCCCGCGATCCGGCTCACCGCGAAGATGGGCGTGAACTGATCGGTGGAGATGCCCATCGAGGCGTAGGCGGCGCCGGAATAGAGGTCGACGTTGGGATAGATGTGCTTTTCTTCGGTGACGACGCGGGCGACCGTGTTCAGGATCTCGACGTCGCGGGTGTTGCCTTTCTGCTGGCCGAGCTCGGAGGCGAGGCGGCGGAGGTGCTTGGCGCGCGGATCCTCCACGCGGTACACGCGGTGGCCGAAGCCCATCACCCGCGCCTTGTCCGCGAGCGCCTTGCGGATCCAGCTATCCGCGCGGTCGGGCGACTTGATCTGCCGCACCATCAGCATCACCTGCTCGTTGGCGCCGCCGTGGAGCGGGCCCTTGAGGGCGCCGATGGCGGAGGTGATCGACGAATGCATGTCCGACAGCGTGGCGGCGGTGACGCGGGCGGCGAACGTCGACGCGTTGAACTCGTGATCGGCGTGGAGGATGAGCGCGACGTCGAACGTCTTCTCCTCGAGCGGGGTCGGCTTGCGGCCGGTCATCATGTACAGGAAGTTCCCGGCGTGGGAAAGCTTGGGGTTGGGCGCCAGGAGCGCCTTGCCCGTGCGAATGCGCTCCCACGCCGTCACCAGTGTCGCGATCTGGGCGGTGAGCCGCATCGCCTTCCGCACGTTGGCGTCGCGCGAATCGTCGCCGGCGTCGGGATCGAAGGCGGAGAGGGCGGAGACGCCCGTGCGCAGGACCTCCATCGGTGTCGTTTTGCGGGGGAGCGCGCGCAGGATAGCCACCATCTTCGGGGGGAGCTTGCGGTTGGCGGTGGCGCGCATGGCCTTCGTGTGCGCCTCCAGATCCTTGCGCGTGGGCAGGTTGCCGTGCCAGAGGAGGTAGACGACCTCCTCGAAATTGGAATGCTCGACGAGGTCGTTGACGTCGAGGCCGCGGTAGACGAGCCGGCCCTCCCGTCCGTCGATGAAGCAGATCTCAGACGTGGAGACGACGACGTCTTCGAGCCCGGCCTTGAATTCGCTGCTGCTCATGGTGTCCCTCGCCGAGGCAGTGGTGAAATCGCTCTGCTTTTATCATAGGTCCAAAACCCCTTCAAGGCACGGACGTGTCCATCGAGCGCTTCTACGACGACCATCCCATCAGCGAGACGCACGTGCTGGACGCCGTCCGCCGCGGGCGGGGCGGCCTCGACACCCCCGTCACCGCCGACGACCTGTCCGCCTTCGATCAGGACCACTACGGCGGCCTCGCCGCCGTGGAGACGCTGGCGCATCGCGCCCGCATCCGCCGCGGCGCGCGCGTCCTCGACGTCGGCGCCGGTCTCGGCGGTCCCGCCCGCTTTCTCGCCGGCGGCCGGGGTTGCCACGTGGTCGCGCTCGAGCTTCATGCCGGCCGCGCCGGCGCCGCCCGGCGCCTGAGCCGGCTCTGCCGCCTCGATCGTCTCGTCCACGTCGTGCGCGGCGACGCCACCCGCCTGCCCTTCGCGGATGGCGGCTTCGACGCCTGTGTGAGCCAGGAAGCCTTCATGCACATCGCGGATAAGGCGGCGGTGCTCGCCGGCTGCCGGCGGGTGCTCGTGACCGGGGGGCGGCTCGCGTTCACGGACTGGATCGCCCATGCCCGCCTCGCCGACGGCGAGCGGCGACGCTTACGCGAATGGATGGCGGGAACGGCGGTGGAGACGCTCGACGGCTATCGCACCCTCCTCGGCCGCGCGGGCTTCACGGCCCTCGACGTGGAGGACATCACCGACGAGTGGCGGCCGGTCCTCCGGACACGGCACGGGATGTATCGCCGCCTCCGCGCCGCCACCATCGCCAAGGTCGGCGCGGCGCGCTTCCACGCGTACGACGCGCTCTACACGTTCTTGATCGACCTCGTGGAGGACGGAAAGCTCGGCGGCGGTCGCTTCAGCGGGTCGCGCTGAGAGGCGGATTACTTGAACCGCTTCAGGAGATCTTGAAGTCCGCGCTCGACCTTGGCGGGGTCCACGTCCTTGAGGACGGACACGGGATCGACGCGGATGGAGGGCGAGGCCGCGGTGCCGGTGACCTTCGCCTTCACCGCCCCGCGCTGATAGCTCACGATCATGTCGAGGTCCATCGCGCCCGACGCGAGCGTGTAGGCACCGGCCACCGCGACCTTCATGACGCGGCTCGTGTAGAGCAGATCGCGCGTGGTGATGACGCCGTTCGTGGCCTGATACGTCCCCGTGATCGACTCGAAGTCGACCGGCGATTCGAACAGCGACGGCGGCAGATCGGCGCTGGCGAGCGACGAGACGGCGCCGCCGAGCTTGGTGACGCCGCCCAGCAGCGCCAGCGCCTGGGGGCCGACGATCTTGCCGGGTCCGATCCGGAGCTGTCCGGGACCCGAGAGCGTGTGCCAGATGTCGGCCGCGCGCATCGTGAGCGCGCCCGTCAGCTCGAGCGGTCCCGAGACCGCGTACCCCTGACAGAGATAGTCGACGAGCACTTTCTCGAGGGGCAAGCTCTTGATGCCGAGATCGTTGAGGGCAACGTGAAGTCCGCGGTCGAGCGTGGCCACCACGTTGGTGGTGATGGTGCCGCCGCCGATCCCCGTCGTCAGCGGCCGCGCGCCGAAGCGCGTCTCCTCGTAGGTCGCGTTGAGCTTGACGGGCGCGAAGGCGAGCGTGCGCTGCTTGGGGTCGGGACAGTGCGGCTGCATCTGGGTCACCGCGAAGTCGCTGAGCTGGATGTCGCCGCTGGCGTTCGGCTTGCCGACCGTTCCCGCGAGCGTGAGCGCGCCTTTCATGGATCCGCCCAGCGCGGGAGACGATCCCATCGCGGTCGCCGCCAGCGTGCCCAGCGACTTCGTCTCCACGGCGACACGGCCGCGCACGGGCGCGTCGAAGTACGTCCGGGCCCCCCCGAGCGCGACCGTCCCATCGGTGATCTTGACCGCGAGATCTCCCGGCATCACGCGGGCGCCGCCCTTGAATCCCACGGCGGAGGGAGATCCGGTGAGCGTGAGGTCGAGGTCCTCCACGCGGTACTTCGAGCCGCCGCCTCCCTGCGTGACGTAGACGACGACACCGTGATCGATGGTGACCTTCGACACGAGCCCGGCGCCGCCCGCGGTGACCCCGCCGCGGCCCTCGCTACCCGGCGGCCGCGACGCCGTCCCCGAATCGCGCGTGGCGCCGAGGGAGGCGACGTTCCAGTGACCGTCCGCGCTCTGCACGAGCGTGATTTGCGGCTTCTTGAGGACCAGCTCGCCGAACTCCACGCGGCCGGTGAGGAGGGGAAGGAGGCGCAGGCGCAGCCGCCCCGTCTCGAGCTTGAGGAAAGGCTCCGTTCCGAACTTCGGATCCTCGGCCACCTCGAGGCCGCGCAGCTCCACCGATGGCAGCGGGAACACGACCACCGAGACGCCCGCGAACTTCACGGGGCGTCCGAGCGCGTGGGAGGCGTTGCTGGCGATAAGGGCCTGGACGCGCGGGGTGTCGACGAGCAACGGCAGCGCGACGAAAGCGGCGACGATGACGACGACGAGCGCCGCCACCGCCACCGCCACCCACTTCACATATCGTTTCACGGCGCGTGGCCGCGCCTGCCTACGCGGTCTGGATCGCGGACAGCATCCACCGGTTGCGTCCCACCGGTCGCGCGAACGTCCAGTACTCCTCGAACTCGGATGGAGTCGTGGGCGAGCCTTCGACGACGGCGCCCGTGGTGTCGTCAACCACCCAGTCGAGCAGGGAGCCCGAGAGGTAGATCGTCACGTAGTCGCGACCACTCTCCTGCCACGCCTCCGTCACTTCCGACCGCTTGATCTCGATGCGCTCCACGCGATTGGTGCGCCGCGCGCTGCGCAGGCGATCCGCCTGCGATTGGAGCTCGCTGTACATCTCGGGCGTGAGCTCCTCCCGTAGAGACGCGAGATCGCGCATGGCGAGCCCGCCCTGCACGGCGCGGAACACGGCGGGGGCGTGCGCGGCGAAGGCGGCGGGATCGAAGCTCGCGTCCATGGCGCGGATGTGACCAATGCCGCGCTCGAGATCGGCGGCAGCGGGATCGACGGCGACGGCGGTGCCGGCGACGGAGCCATCCGGCACGTAGTCGTACCGGGCGGCGCCGGGCGCGCCGGCATACGCGGGCGCCGGCGCGTCCGCGCGACGGCGACGCAACACGCTCATCAGCAACAGCAGGCCGCCTCCGATGAGGAGGATGTCGAAGAGGCCGATGCCGAAGCCGTGCCCGAGGCCGCCGAAGAGGAGGCTCCCGATGAGGCCGCCGATCGCGAAGCCGGCGAGTCCCGTCATCAACCCACGAAAGAGGCTGGGGCGCGCGGCCGCGGGCGGCGGCGTCGGCTGCGGATTGTAGGACCGCGACGGCGTGGAGGGCGTGGCCGGCGTCGCCGGCGCCGGCTTGGCGGGCGCGGAATACGAGCGCGACCCGCGGCTACCGCCGCCTCCCACGCGCGCCCACACGTGCCCCGCGTCCGCGAGGACGAGCGTTCCCATCACGATGACGATCGCGAACAGCCACCCCCGTGTCTTCATCGCCTTACCTCCCGCCGCTCAATTGTACGCGCGAAAGTCACGGAAGCAGCAGCACCTTCCCGGTGGTCTTCCGGGCCTCGAGCGCGCGATGCGCCTCCGCGGCGTCCTTCAGCGGGAACTCATGCTCCATGCGCAAACGCAGCTTGCCGTCCCGGACCCAGCCCGCGACCTCACCGGCCCGCTGAACCAGCTCCTCACGGGCGGCGATGTACGCGTTGAGGCTCGGGCGCGTCAGGAAGAGCGAGCCCTTGGTGTTGAGGATCTGAGGATCGAACGTGCCCACGGGCCCGCTCGACTGCCCGTAGAGCACCATCATGCCGCGGGGGGCGATGCAGTTGAAGCCCTTCTCGAACGTCGTCTTGCCGACGGAGTCGTAGACGACCTGCACGCCCTTGCCGCCCGTGAGGCGCTTCACCTCCGCCTCGAAATCCTGCCGCGTGTAGATGATGGCCTCGTCCGCGCCCGCCTCCCGCGCGAGCTTCGCCTTCTCATCGGTGGAGACCGTCCCGAACACCCGCGCGCCCCGCATCTTCGCCATCTGGCACAGGAGCAACCCCACCCCACCCGCGGCCGCGTGGACGACGCAGCTATCCCCCTGCTTCAAGGGGAACGTCGAGGTCGCGAGGTAGTGCGCGGTCATTCCCTGCAGCATGATGGCGGCGCCTTGCTTCGTGCTGATGCCGGCCGGAAGGACCACCACCCGCGCCGCCGGCACCGCCGCGTACTGGGCGTACGCGCCCGGGATCCCCGTGTAAGCGACCTTGTCGCCCACCTTCACGTCCTTGACGTCCGCGCCGACGGCGGTCACCGTTCCCCCTGCTTCCATCCCGAGCGTGAGCGGCAGCTCGCTCTTGTAGAGCCCGGTGCGGAAGTAGACGTCGATGTAGTTCAGGCCGGCGGCGTCGATTTTCACCACGGCCTGGTCCGCCTTGGGGCTGGGCTCGGGAACGTCGTCGAGCTTGAGGTTCTCCGGACCACCGGGAGTGTGGATGCGAACCGCTTTCATGGACGTGGCCTCCTTGGGTGCGATGGCGCGGCGTGCGAGCGGAGTATAGCATCCGGCCTCGCGGCCCCGGGTCCACGCGGGGACGATGTCAGCGGCGGTGGCGGGCGTGCGCGAGCGCGCCGAGGACCGCGTTGCGCTCGGCCTCGTCGCGCCGGTTGGACAGGAACGTGAACGTGACGAGAAGATCGTCCACGGCCACCGCGCCCTGGGTCAGGTAGCGGTAACTCGCCGGGCCCGGGCGCCCTGTCCGTCAGGCTGTAGAAGTAGCCGGGATTGGGACCGGCGAGCGGGCTCACCACGAGCTGTTTCTCCACGGCGTGGCTCAAGAGGCTGCGCCCCTGCTGCTCGACGAAGGTGCGGACCTTGGCGGGCGCGTTGAAGTCGGCTTCGGACGTCTGGCTCCAGAGCGGGGTGATCAAGAACTGGAAGCCGGCCCCGCTCGATGGCGAGAACGTGATCGTGGGCGGGAGGTCCGCTTGAGTCGCCACGTCATCCTTCCAGTCCCGCGCCACCTCCAGCTCGAGGGTACCGTGGCCGGCGAGCGGATACGTCCGCACCGAGGCCGGACTCTGGGCGGGCACGGGACCACTCTGTCCAAAGCAGAGACCGAGCGCCGCCAGCAGCGCCACCCCGATCACCAATCGTCTTGCCAGCATGCCGTCCCTCGTCCGAGCCGATCGTGCGTTGCCGTGCTCCGCGGCACTTCGTTCCGACGAGCTTCTCATCGGAGCGCTTCCGGCCAGGCGAATAAAGTGCCGCCCGCGGTCAGATCACGCGGGGCGGAGCGGGATCGCGGACGACCACGCTCCGTAGCCACACGGCCATGGCGTAGCACTCGAGGACGAACGGCGGGAATCCGAGGTAGCCGAGGACCGGCATCTCGAACACCTTCAGGTGG
>DASXSB010000056.1:0-11550 GCA_036506275.1 Candidatus Methylomirabilota bacterium
TGGGTCTACGTGGCGATCTTCGTCGCCGCCTCCGTCCCCACCAGCGTCTATCTGATGAAGAAGGACCCGGCGCTGCTCGCGCGCCGGATGCGCGGCGGTCCGATCTTCGAGAAGGAAGGCACGCAGCGAATCATTATGACGTTCACCTCGCTCGGATTCATCGCGATTCTCGTCGTGCCCGGTCTCGATCGCCGGTTCGGGTGGTCCTCCGTTCCCGTGTGGGCCGTCGTACTGGGCGATCTCTTCGTGGCGATCGGCTTCTTGCTCATCTTCGTCGTCTATCGCGAGAACACGTTCACGGCGGCGACGATCCGGATCGCGCCGGGCCAGACCGTGATCTCGACGGGCCCGTACGCGATCGTGCGCCATCCGATGTACGCGAGCGGAGCGCTCTACATGTTCGGGATCCCCATCGCGCTCGCCTCGTATTGGGGTTACCTCGCGCTCGCCGCCATGATGCCGTTCCTGCTGTGGCGGCTTCTCGACGAAGAGAGAATTCTGATGAGAGACTTGGCAGGATACGCGGACTACCGGCGGCGGGTTCGGTACCGGCTCGTGCCGTTCATCTGGTGAGTGGCAGTGATGTCGATTTCGAGCCTCGCCGCTTGACCCACTGATGAAGGCCAGCCAGGGGTTTCCGAAGAGGTCACAACGGCCGTCTTAGACAGGGCGGCGACAAAGGAAAAGACAAGTTACGCTCGAAGGGGATCGCCTGACTCTGAACACGCCTCTATTGAGTCTCGACAGGCGGAGGCGATGGTCCACCCTAGCAACCTCTGGATGCTCTACGGAGAAACTTCAAGATACACAATGCGGCGATGATCAAGTTCATCGTCGTTGGCTACCGTCGCTCGGATCTGACTCCGGAACAGTTCCGTCGCTACTTCCGAGAGGTCCACGGGCCTTTAGCGGCGGCGATCCAGGGAGTGCGCCGCTACGTTCAGAACTTCGTGGACCCCGACGAGCGGCGGCATCCGCCGTGGGATGTGGTTGTTGAATTCTGGTTCGATGATCGCGAAGCCATGGAAAGCGCCTGGCGGTCGAACGAAGGACGGCGAGCGACAGAAGACAACGCGAACTGCTTGGACCTCGACCGGACGCGGTGGTCTGTCGTCGATGAGATTGTCGTGCTCGGTGGATAGCGCGGGCGTTGGGGACGCATAGCGAGGTGCGCGGTCGGAACACCGATCCCGCGCGTCACATGGTTGGCTTGAAGACCGACGATATCATCGGCGACTACAAGCGCCTGAAGGACGGGACGTCGAATTCGTCGAAACCCCCACGGACTATCCGAACGTTCGTGTCGCGACGCTCAAGGGCCCGGACGGCAACCTGGTCCAGCTCCTGCAGTTCCTGAGATGATCCGCTCCGGTGTGTACCATGACGTCGAAGCAGAACGAGCGCGCGCGTCGTGCAACCACCCTGATGATGTGTGGCCTGCCGGCATCCGGGAAGACGACGACGGCGATGCGCCTGCACGCGCAGCTGGGCGGCGATCTGATCCGTAGCTGCGACATCTATCAAGAGCTCGGTATCGTGCTTCCGGAATGGGTCCGGCGAACCGCCGGATTCACCAGGAACGTCTCTGATTACGACAGCGTACGGGATCGTGCGTACGCGGAGATGGCGCGGCGCGCGGATCTCAGGCTGGCGCGCGGAACGCCGCTCGTGATTATCGATGCCGTCCACGGCGAACGCATGAAGCGACAGCGCCTTTACGAAATCTGTGCTGCGCGGGGCGCAGCGCCGATTCTGGTCGAGTGTCGATGTGACGATTTCGAGGAAGTGCAGCGGCGATTCCGGGCCCGCGAAGGCCACGAAACGGACCCACAACAGGAAGCGAGCGATCTCTCCGTCTTTCGGGATATTCGGCGACGGTGGGAAAGTCCCGGCGAAGACAAGCTCTCCGCTGACGCGCCGCCCACCATCCTGATCTATGACACGCTGAACGGAGGCGTCGCGAGAATTCCGGGCCCCGAGCTTTCGATCCTTGACCGGATTGAAGCCGTGCTACTGGCGCCGCGGTTGAAACAGCTCAATGGGGTTCCCGGACGGGTCCTCGAGCAGAATCTGTGAGCCGCCAGGGCCCGTCACGATGTCGTTGCGAAAATGCACTCCCGCGGCGCGGAGTCGCTCCACCTCGGACGCGAGGTCATCCACGATGAGGTGAATACGGTTCCAGCCGCCCGGAGCCGGGCGACGGCCATCGGGCATCGGGCGCCCGGCAGAGCTCGTCGGTCCGCTGAGCAACAACCGCAAGTCACCTCGGGAGATGTCGGCAAAGGCCGGTAGCGTCTTGGAGATGAGCGAGAAGCCGAGGTGAGTCGCGTAGAACGTGATGGCGGCGTCGACATCGTCGACCATGTACCGGACGTTGACAGTGGTCATCGGTCTCTTCCCGTGCCCGCTAGCCTGGAATCTCGACTTCGACGAGTTGCGCAAGGAGCGTGAGCGATTCCTGCCAGCCGAGGTAGCACGCCTCGCGCGGGATGGCGTCAGGTACCCCTTCCTGCACGATGTTCACCTCAGTGCCGACGGACACCTTCTTGAGGGATATCGTTGTTCGCATCTCTCCGGGCAGGCTCGGATCGTCGAACGCGTCCGTGTGGCGAATGCGTTCATGTGGCACCAGTTCGAGAAATCTTCCGCCGAACGAGTGAGTGTCGCCCGTGGTGAAGTTCGTGAACGACATCTTGTAGGTACCGCCGACTTTGGCATCGAGGTGGTGAACCTTGCCCGTAAAGCCGTTCGGCGGGAGCCATTTGGCCATTGCATCTGGATCGAGGAACGCCCGATAGACTTTCTCCGGCGCCGCACGGAGCACTCGGTGAAGCTCGATGGTCGCTGTGGGCATAATTGTTCTCCTCTTGCTAACGAAGGCAACGTCCCTCTGCGGTATACGGGCAGGCCGTGAGCAATCCGTCGACGTCAACGTGAAATCGCTGGGCTCAGCGGGCCCGTTGGCTGCACGAAGGTCTGCGCACATTATCCGACGGGAGTCGACAAGTCCTTCGGTGGCGCCATGGGCCGACATCCTGCGCTTCGTCGCGACGGTGTGACCTCGGTCATCCCGAACTGAGGACACTCGTTGATGGAACAGCAGCCGTTGCTAAGCCGTTCACGTCTCGCTTGAGAGCACGTAGGTCACAGCCGCGTCGCCGCCGCGTAGATGCGCCGGCTCGGATATTCGAACGCGTACGGATCACGAGTCACGACCGCGTCGATGCGAAACCTCGCGGCCGTCAGGGCGGCGCGCACCTCGTCTTCGGAAAACAGCGTCGCCACGCCGGCGCCCCAGCGCGGCGTCGAGGCCATCAGCGCGCCCTCCGTGTGAAGGTTTTCATGCGTCACGCCCATCTCCTCCCACTGAACCACCAATAGATCGGCATCCCCGCCCCCATCACGAGAAGGCCGGCGCCTGTCGGCAGCGGCCTGCTGACGCAGCCGTTGAGGAGAATCAGCATGCTCACGACGACGTAGAGCGCCGGGGTGACCGGGTAGCCCCACGTACGGAAGGCGCGCGTGGCCTGCGGCTCCCGGCCCCGCAGCACGAACAGCGCAACCACACCACCCCTGGGCGGCGTGAAGAGAATACCGCCGCCGATGACGTTGGACACGATGATGGCGGTCGCGTCGAGCGTGCCGAGGCGGCGATCGAGATGGATCGCGTCAGGACTCGGTTCGACTCTGGGTTGAGCCAGTGGGACGTCGCCGACCCGCAAGCGCATCGAGCGGTTCATCGCGCAGGGTATCCGAGCAACCAACCTGCCCCCAGGCCACAGCTCACTGTCTATCCCGAGGTTTGCGGAAGACGGCGCAATAGCTGGCGAACGGCCCGCGGCCGGGCCAATCCTCAACCACCTGGACCAGCTCGAACCCGCTCGCGGTCACCTCCTCGACTACACCGTGGGCGGCGACGCCGTGGCCACCGCCCCATGGCCAAAGCCAGGGAAGCATCGGCGGAAAGTCGATGATCGCGAGCACGCCGCCTGGACGCAGAACGCGGCGGAGGTCGCCGTTCGTCGCCAGGGGATCACTCAGGTGGTGATAGACGCGGCGCAGCACCACGGCATCACAGCAATGGGCGGGCAAGCCCGTGTCGCGCGCGTAGGCCTGCACGACTGTCACGTTCTGGAGCGCGGCGGCCGCGACCCGCGCGCGAATCTGCTCCAGCGCTTGGCTGTCGATGTCGGTCGAAAACACCTGCCCGCTGGGCCCGACTTTGGCTGCAAGCGCCACCGTCAGCTCGCCTCTGCCGGCGCCGACGTCAGCCACGGACATACCTGGCTTGAGGGCAAGCTCGTGGCTGAGCCGAGGCATCTCGGGTCCACTGGCACGGAAGCCAAAGCCACGCCAGCTATTGCAGCCAACGCCGAGGACCACGGCCAGAAGGATGATGGCCACCGTCCTCGCTCTGTCCTTCATCATCATCTGCTGTTTCCCTTCTGTCGCTCACGGCCGAGACGGGCGGACTGCTTCGGCCGCAAGAGTCATAGCCAACGGCGCACGGAGGCCTTGTATTCTAGGTATTCGGCACCGAACCGCCCCGTCAGGTACCGCTCTTCGCGCGGCACCACGATGACGGCGATGACGGCAACGGTGGCAATCAACGTGGCGACCAGCCAGAAGCTGTTGACGCAGATCGCCAGGCCAAGGTGCAACGCGAAGAATGCCAGGTAGATTGGATTCCGGCTCAAGCGATACGGGCCAGTGCGGACGATCGCGGTCGTCGGCTTGTTGCCCGGCACCGGGGTCCCCGCCGTCCTGAACTGCACGATCGAATACGAGAACAGTCCCGCGGCCATGGCAACCAGCAAACCTCCGACCGGCAGGCGGAGCACGCCGGGAAAGAAGGGAAGTGGCCAGGCGACCGTGAGCACCGCCCCCAAGAGAAGGGAGGCCAGAACGACGACCGGCGGGCGAACGACACCGGCATTGGCGACGCTCGCGGTCGTGGCGTCACGAGGCTGCTGGCTGGACAAGCTCATGTGTGCGACAACCTAGGTGTTGAAGTGCGCTTCAAGTCAAGGGGTGTTATGTCCAACCCGTCCCGTCTCATCGCGATCGGGGAGTTGGCTCGGCGAACCGGCCTGGCGAGCTCGGCGCTCCGCTATTACGAACGAGCGGGACTCCTGTCACCAACCGCGCGGGCGGGGGGACGACGGCACTACGGTTCCTCGAGCGTCGAGCGCCTGGCCTTGATCCAACTCTGCCAAGACGCCGGGTTCACGCTTCGCGAGATCCGTGCGCTCTTAACGGCCTGGAGCCGGCGGAGCCGCCTATGGGCCCCCCTTGCGAAAGCGAAACTTCGTGAGCTCGATACGCGCATAGCTCAAGCGAAGCGCGCGAAGACGTTAGTCCAGCATGCCCTTGCCTGTCCGCATCGCGACCTCGTCACGTGTCCTAACTTCCGCGCTACGCTCGAGGCGTATCTCGATTCGCGGGAGCGCCTGCGTCACCCCGCGGATGAGAAGGCCGTCCCCCGCATGATGCAGCGGAGACGTAACGGCGCTCGCGGCGTTACGGGGACGTAGGCGTTGACCGCCGGGTAACACGACGAAATCGAGTAGTGTTCGTCGGCGCGTTGCTCGGTCGCGTCCTCGGCGATCCGAAGCGGCTGGGAGCGGACTTCACGTTCACCGCCATCTTCATCGCGCTCATCGTGTCTCTCTGCGGTGGCCCGCGGAACGGCGGCGCCCTGCGACGAGCGCGACGGCGGCGGTGGTCCGTGCGGTGATCGGCTCGGCTCTCGTTGTCCACCATTTCCTTCGCGCTGAACGAAGGACGCCGGTTGCAACCGGGCGCGGCCTACCCGAGCGTGGCCGCCACGTGGCGCGCGATCATGAGGTCTTCGTTGGTCGCGATCACGCGCACGATGCACGCGCTCCCGTGTGCGCTGATCGGATCGACGCTGCGCTCGCTCCGCTCCGGATCGAGCCGGACGCCCAGATGTTCCAACCCCGCACAGATCTCCGCCCGCACGGGCGCGGCGTGCTCGCCGATACCGCCCGTGAAGACCAGCGTGTCGAGCCCGCCGAGCACCGCCGCCATGGCGCCGATGTGCTTGCGCGCCTGGTAGGAGAAGAGGGAGAGGGCCAGCGCGGCCCGGGGGTCGCCATCGCGCGCGGCCAACAAGGCGCGGACGTCGGACGTGGTGCCGCTGATACCGAGGAGTCCGGCCTCGCGGTCGACCAGACGCGCGAGGGCGTCGGCGTCGTAGCGCTTCTCGCGCAATAGGTAGAGCAGCACGCCAGGATCCAGATCGCCCGTGCGCGTTCCCATCACGAGCCCGCCCGTGGGCGTCAGGCCCATCGTGGTATCGACAGGTCGGCCATCGCGAACGGCGGCGAGGCTCGCGCCGTTACCGAGGTGAGCGATCACCACCCGGCCGCGCGCGGCCGGTCCGAGCGTGGCGAGGACGTATTCGTAGGAGAGGCCGTGAAACCCGTAGCGGCGGATGCCCTCGTCCCAGACCCACTCCGGCAACGGCAGTCGCTGCGCGAGCTCCGGCATCCGGTGATGAAACGCCATATCGAAGCACGCTACTTGAGGAAGCGCGGGAAACTTGGACGTGACGGCGTCGATGACGGCGAGTCCGCTCGGCATGTGAAGGGGCGCGAGCGCGACGAGCCGGCGCAGGTCCTCGAGCACGTGGGCGTCGATGCGAACGGGAGCGGCGTAGCGCGGTCCTCCGTGCACGAGCCGGTGGCCGACCGCGTCCGGACCCGCTACGGCCAGGGATTCGAGCGCCGCGAACACCGCGCCCACGGCGGCGACGTGATCCGCGAAGCGCTCCTCGCGCTCGATGGGTGCGCTGGCGCCGGGCGCGCGCGCCCGCAGCCGCGATCCCGCCGCGGCCACGCGCTCGACCTCGCCCTCCGCCCGTAACGTCTCCGTGCGCTTTCCGCCGGGATCACTCGCCGCCACGCGGTAGACCGCGAACTTCAGCGACGAGGAGCCCGCGTTCAGGCAGAGGACGTCCATGTCCAGTCGCGGACCTCCGGCATGTCGTCCAGGTGCTCGCGCACGTAGGCGTGATGGCGCTCGAGCATCGCCCGGCAATGGTCGGCGAGCGCGGCCGCCGGCGCATCGTCCCGGCGCGCACGGCGTAGCGCCTCCAGGCAGAGGTGATACCGGCTCATGCCGTTCATGACGACCATGTCGAAGGGCGTGGTGGTGGTCCCTTCCTCGTTGAATCCACGAACGTGGAAGCGCTCGGCGCGCGGGCGCCCGTGGAGGAGCTCGTGGATGGCGCGCTGGTAGCCGTGGAAGGCGAAGACCACGTCGGCGGTGTCGGTGAAGAGATCGGTGAAGTGCGCGGGCGACATGCCATGCGGATGGACGTCGGGGGTGAACAGCGTCATGAGGTCCACGACGTTGACGACCCTCACCCGGAGATCCGGCACGTGGTGGCGCAGGAGCCAGGCGGTGGCAACGATCTCCAGCGTGGGAACGTCCCCGGCCGCGGCCAGCACGATGTCCGGTTCGCCGCCACCGTCGGTACCCGCCCACGGCCACACCGACGCTCCTGCCGCGCAGTGAGCGCGGGCGGCGGCGATGTCGAGCCACTGGAGCTGGGGCTGCTTGTCGATGACGATCAGGTTGACGTAGTTGCGGCTGCGCAGGCAGTGGTCGGCGACGCAGAGGAGCGAGTTGGCGTCGGGTGGGAGATAGATCCGGCCGACGCTCCCCTTGCGCGAGAGGACGACGTCGATGAGACCGGGTCCTTGATGGCTGAAACCGTTGTGGTCGTTGCGCCAGCACGTGGACGTGACCAGGATGTTCAGCGACGCCACCGGGACGCGCCACGGCAAGCGGTCGGCTTCCTGCAGCCACTTGCCGTGCTGCACGGTCATCGACGCCGAGATCATGGCGAAGGCTTCGTACGTCACGAACATTCCGTGACGGCCGGTGAGGAGATAGCCCTCCAGCCATCCCTGGCAGCAGTGCTCGCTGAGCACCTCCATCACGCGGCCGGTGGGCGACACGTGATCGTCGGTGGGAAGGGTGGGGGCGATCAGGCACCGCGTCTCCGCTTCGAACACGTCGCCGAGGCGATTCGACGTCGTCTCGTCCGGGCAGAACAGCCGGAAATTGCCGGCGTCGGCGTTGCGACGGAACACGTCGCGCAAGAGCTTGCCGAGCTGTCGCGTCGACTCCCGCCGCTCCGTCGCCGGCTGCTTCACCTCCACCGCGTACGCGGTGGAATCCGGCACGTCGAGATCGACGAGGAGCCGGCCGCCGTTGGCGTGGGGGTTGGCGCCCATACGGCGGTCGCCGCGGGGCGCCAGCGCGGCCAGCGCCGGCACGAGCCGTCCGCTCTTGTCGAACAGCTCGTCGGGGCGATAGCTGCGCATCCAGTCCTCGAGCAGGCGCCGATGCGCCGCGTTGTTCGCGACGTCGGCCACCGGCACTTGATGCGACCGGAACGTGCCCTCGACCTGCACGCCATCGACGACGTCGGGACCCGTCCACCCTTTCGGGCTGCGGAGCACGATCGCCGGCCAGCGCGGACGCTCGGAGAGCCGACCCGCGCGGCGGACGCCGCTCTGGATGGCGCGGATGGTCGCGTAGCAGTCGTCCAGGGCGGCCGCGAAGCTCTGATGCATGCGCGCGGGATCGTCGCCCTCCACGAAGCGCGGGTCCCAGCCGTGTCCGCCGAGAAGACGGACGATGTCTTCGTCGCCGGTGCGCCCGAGCACGGTGGGACCCGCGATCTTGTAGCCATTGAGATGGAGGATCGGCAGCACGGCGCCGTCGCGAAGAGGATTGAGGAAGTGAACGCCCTTCCAGGAGCCTTCGAGCGGCCCCGTCTCGGCCTCCCCGTCGCCCACGACGGCCGCCACCACGAGATCGGGATTGTCGAAGGCGGCCCCAAAGGCATGGAGGAGGACGTATCCGAGCTCGCCGCCCTCGTGAATCGATCCCGGCGTGGGGACGCTCACGTGACTGGGCACCCCGCCCGGTGTCGAAAACTGGCGGAACAGTCGCCGCATGCCCTCGACGTCCTGAGAGATCGCGGGATAGATCTCCGAGTACGTGCCCTCGAGGTAGACGTTGGCGAGGATCGCCGGTCCGCCGTGTCCGGGACCCGCGAGGTAGATGACGTTGGCGTCGGTCTCACGGATGAGCCGGTTCAGGTGGACGTAGATGAAGCTGAGTCCGGGCGACGTCCCCCAGTGGCCGAGGAGCCGGGGCTTGATGTGCTCCGGCCGCAGGGCATCGCGCAGGAGCGGATTGTCTCGAAGATAGATCTGGCCGACCGTCAGGTAATTGGCAGCGCGCCAGTACGCGTCGAGCGCTTCGAGCTGGTCCGGCGACAGTGGTCCCGCCATGTGCATCTCCATGTCCGCGGCCGGCGGCCGCGCCCTTACGCTCTCACAGGTCTCGGGCGAGCGCGATCCGACGCCCACGGGCCCCTTCCGGGGCGCAACGCCGCCGGCGATAAGGCGTTCTGGACGGCGATTTAAGCCTCTGGCCGCGGGTGGGCGGTTGCTAGAATGACCGGCGATGGGCGCGCTCCGGGTCCTCGTCATCGCGTCGTTCGTCCTGGGGACGGCGGGGGCCGTGCGCGCCGGCCTTCCTTCCATCAACTACGACGGCCGCGCCTACGTCGACCTCGCCCGGATCGCCGACGCCCTCCGCGCCAAGGTGGACACGACGCCCGACGGCGTGCGCGCGCACCTCAAGGCGCCCGGCCACGTCGTCACGTTCACGCGCAACTGGGCTCGCATCGTGGTGGACGGCAAGGCCGTCGTGCTGGACGCGCCCGTGCGCGTCAAAGGCTCGTCGTGGCTCGTGCCCGCCGACTTCCTCGAGTCCGTGATGCCGGGGCTGGCGGCGGCCCCGCCCGCTCCCGCGGCGGCGCCGCGAGCCGTCGCCGAGCCCGCGCTGTCCGAGATCCGTGTGCGCTCGTATCCCTCCTTCACGCGCGTCGTGCTCGAGACGTCCGGTCCCGTCTCGTACCGCCTGGAGACGCCTCCCGGCAGCGAAGTGCGCGTGCGCCTGGGCGGGTTGAAGGCGGCGCCTCGCACGGAAACGGTCGGCGACGGGTTCGTGGGCGAGGTGAGGCTCGAGCGCCAGGGCGCGGAGACCGTGGTGCGGGTCGTGTTCCAGGGGAGCGCGGGGGAGGCGAAAGCAAGCACGCTTGCCGATCCGCCGCGGCTGGTGCTCGACTTCGTGCGTCCTCCCGACCAGAGCGAACCGCAGCCGCGCGGGGAGGCGATGGGTCCGCTCCGCACGATCGTGCTCGACGCCGGCCACGGCGGCGGCGATTCCGGCGCCGTCGGCCCCGCCGGTCTCATGGAGAAGGAGCTGGTGCTCGACGTCACGCGCCGGGTGGCGCGCCTGCTGGAGGAGCGCCTCGACGTCAAGGTCCTGCTCTCGCGCGACGGCGACCACTTCGTTCCCTTGCGCGACCGCACCAGCTTCGCGAACAAGCGACGCGCCGACCTCTTCGTCTCCATCCACGCCAACGCTCACCGCGAGTCCGCGTCGGAAGGCGTGGAGACCTACTTCCTGTCATCGGAGGCCACCGACAGCGCCGCGCGCCAGGTGGCGGCGGAAGAAAACTCCGCCGGCCAGCCGGAGACACCGGCCGCGCGCGGCCGCGCCGACGCGGTGCGGATGATCCTGTGGGACCTCGCGCAGTCCGAGTTCCAGCTCGAGTCCTCGAAGCTGGCCGAGATCGTCCAGGACTCGATGACGCAGTCCCTTCGCATCCCCAACCGCGGCGTGAAGCAGGCGGGGTTCTACGTGCTCGGCGGCGCCGCCATGCCCGCCATCCTCATCGAGGTCGGCTTCGTGACCAATCCCAAGGAGGAGCGGCGACTCAAAGATTTGCGTTATCGCGACGAGATCGCGCGCGCCATCGCGGGCGCTCTCACCGAGTACAAGCGTCACTACGACGAGCGCATGCGCACCGCGCTCGATCGCGTTCGCTGACGGGCGGTCGATGGCGCGCGCGGATGGTCGTGCGCCCGATCAGCTCCGCCCCATCGTCGTCACCCGGGACTTCCTGCGCCATCCCGAGGGCTCCGTGCTGGTGGAGTTCGGCGCCACCAAGGTGATCTGCACGGCCTCCGTGGAGGACAAGGTCCCGCCGTTCCTCAAGGGTCAGGGGCAGGGCTGGGTCACGGCGGAGTACGCGATGCTCCCCCGCTCCACCAACACGCGCACGCCGCGCGAGAACCGGGGCCCGAGCGGACGCTCCCAGGAGATCCAGCGGCTGGTGGGGCGCGCGCTGCGGGCGGTGATCGATCGCGGGAAATTCGGCGAGCGCACGGTGTGGGTGGACTGCGACGTGATCCAGGCCGACGGCGGCACGCGCACGGCCGCCATCACCGGCGGCTTCATCGCGGTGGCGGACGCGCTGGCGCGGATTCCCGGCGTTCAGCCGATCGCGCCCGTCCGCGACTGCGTGGCGGCCATCAGCGTCGGCATCGTCGGCGGTCAGGCCGTGCTCGATCTGAACTATCCCGAGGACTCCACGGCCGAGGTCGACATGAACGTGGTGATGACCGGCGCCGGCGACTTCGTCGAGGTGCAGGG
>DASXSB010000057.1:0-33434 GCA_036506275.1 Candidatus Methylomirabilota bacterium
GTATCGGAAGAACGTGACCCGCTACGATTCGACGACCGAAGAGTTCCTGGAACTGCGCGCGGGCGTCTGCCAGGACTTCACCCATTTGATGTTGGGACTCTTGCGCCTGCGCGGTATCCCGTGCCGCTACGTGAGCGGCTATCTGCACATCGAGCGGAAGGCGCGCGAGTCGTCACAGAGCCACGCGTGGGTGGAAGTCTATGCGCCCTCCCTCGGCTGGGTGCCGTTCGACGCCACGCACAATCGGACCATCGACGAGCGCTACATCGTCGTGGCCCACGGCCGCCACTACGACGACGTGCCGCCCAACAAGGGCATCTACCGCGGCGCGGCACGCGAGGCACTCCGCGCGGAGGTGCACACGCAGCCCACGACGTCGAAGGCGATCCCGCGCTTGAACGAGGACGTGACGCCCATCGATCTCGAGGTCTTCGCCACGGATCCGCAGCGCCGGCCCGACGTCGTGATGGGCGCCTCTGCCGACGAGCAGAGCCAGCAGCAGCAGCAGTAGGACGGGCTGCCCGGGAGTTCATTTGTTAGGTTGGTGGCGGTGGGAGGAATTGAACCTCCGACACGGGGCTTATGAGACCCCTGCTCTGCCGCTGAGCTACACCGCCGCGCCGCCGATGCGAGGGACGTCGGGACGAATTCTAACCGAGAGGGCAAGCTGACGCCGGGAATAGGTCTCCGGTAGCCGTGCCCTGTGCGCGGTGACGGGACAACGTCGTCACGGTGGCGTCGGCGGGCGCCTCGCCGCGTGCGCCGGCCGTCGCGCGCGGCGGACGCGGCCCCGATTTAAAGTTGACAGCCGGGAGTTTTGTTATAATCCGCGACGAAATTCCGCGGTAGCGAATCCTGCTGCTCCATATCAGGCCGGGCACGGCTCGGAGGCACTCAGCAATGCAGTTCCGGACACACCCGTGGCACGACCATCAGATCTCGCTCCGCTCCGAAGAGATCCCCGAAAACGAAGAAGATGAGGAAGACGACGACGTCGTCGACGAGGACGACGCCGATGACGAGGACGATGACGACTTCGACGACGACGACTTCGAGGACGACGACCTCGACGACGACGAGGTCGAAGACGAGGTCGCCGAAGACGACAGCGACCTCCTCGAGGAGGATGCCGACGCCGACGACAAGGAGGAAGACGTAAACGACGACGAGGACGAAGCGTAGGTCATTCCGCGACGAGGGGAGGCGGGCCCATGGCGCTGCTCACGGTGGACGGCTGGCTCTTGCTGCTGCGGTGGTTCCATTTCCTCGCCGGCATTACGTGGATCGGAATGCTGTACTACTTCAACTTCGTCCAGACGCCCTTCTTCGCCACCGCCGATCCTCCCGTACGGAGCGGGATGATCGCGGGAGGCCTCGTCAACCGCGCCCTGTGGTGGTTCCGCTGGGGCGCCATGTTCACGTTCATCACGGGCTGGCTGATCATCTTCCACAAGATGGGACAGCTAGGCGTCGCCGGCTTCTTCAACACCTCCTACGGGTGGGCGATCGTGACGGGCGGACTCCTCGGCAGCCTCATGTGGTTCAACGTGTGGTTCATCATCTGGCCCGCCCAGCAGGTCGTGATCGGCTCCGCCACCCAGGTGGCGCGGGGCGGCCAGGCCATCGCGGAGGCGGCTGCCCGCGGTCAGCGCTCCGGCTTCGCGTCGCGGACGAACACGATGCTCTCCATTCCCATGCTCTTCTTCATGGGAGCGGCCAGTCACCTCACGTTGTTCGCGCAGGCGTCGCGGACGGCCAAGATGGGCATGGTCGTGGTCTGGATCGTGCTCATCGGGCTCGCGGAGGCGAACGCGCTCATCGGCACCACCGGCCCCGGCAAGAAGATGCTGAGCACGCTCAAGGGAACGTTCTGGGGCGGCTTCGTCCTGACCCTGATCTTCTACCTCGCCTTCGTGGTGCTGTTCGGGTAGGCCGCCTACTTCAAGAACGCGGCGAGCGCGGGAATCTCCGGCGCCAGCGCCGGCTGCGGCGGCATGAGCGAGGTGGGCCGCTTGGGCGCGTATCCGGGCGGATAGGTTCCGCGTACGACCTTCGCCTCCAGCACGGCGGGAGCGGCGCCCTTCAGAGGCGGGCCGACCGGCCCCGCCTGCGCGGGATCGGAGTTGTGACAGGCCGTGCACTGCGCCAGGTAGACCTGGCGGCCGCGCTCGGCGGCCGGGTTCGGTGCGGAGCCGGTGTCCGAACACCCCGCCAGCACCACCGCGATCGCCGGCGCCAGCACGATCATCACCGTCTCGCGCGGCCTCAATCGAGATCCTCCGCGAGGGCGCGCTTGGTGTCGGCGTCGAGGACGGCGCGCGCGCGCTCGTTCGGGTGCTGGACCACCAGCGCCACCTCCTGCGTCGCGAACGCGCGCCAGGCGGCGGCGGGCAGCGCGAAGCGCACGAAGTGGACGGCGCTGATCTTCCCGCGCTCCTCGTCCGAATGGCCGTGCTCGAAGGCGCCCACGACTATTTGAGGCCCCACCTCGAGACGGACGTAATCGCGCGTGTCGATGCCGAGGAGCTTGTCGAGCACGGGCTTGATCTGGATGGCGTCGGGGATCTCGATGAACATGGTGGCGGCCAGCTCGCCCACGCGCGGCAGGAGGGCGTTGTAGACCTCGACCTCCTCCGCCACCCGCTGCGGATCGACGATGCGCTCGGCGCGACACATCTCCTGCACCTGGAACCACACCGTGTCGCGGTTCTCGAAGACGAACGACAGGTAACGGCCGACGTCCACGCGGCGTCGCTTCTTCAGCTCGATGATGCGCCGGCGATGGTCATCGCGCGCGCGCTCGTAGGCGTCGAGCGGGAGCACGTCGCCGGGTTCGAGCGGTCGCATCAGTCCGGGAGGCCGTAGGCGGCGGCGAGGATCTGGACGGGGTGAAGCGCCTTGATCCCCGTTCCCTGCTCGATCTGGAGGGCGGCGAGCGGACAATCGGTGGCGGTGAAGGCGGCCCCGGCGCCGGCCACGGTGTCGAAGAGGGGCTTCGCCACCTGCAGCGACAGCTCGAAGTATTCCTTCTTGAAGCCCCACGTGCCGTCTACCGCCGAGCAGCGCTCCACCACCTCCACCGTCGTGCCCGGAATGGCGCGCAGCACGTCGGCGGACTTGGTCCCGATGTTCTGCGCGCGCAGGTGGCAGGGCATGTGATAGGTGACGGCGCCCATCCGGCGCGTGAAGCGCGTATCGAGCGCGCCGTCGGCGTGAAGGAGCGCGAGGTACTCGCAGAGATCGCGGGTGTGGCGCGCCACCAGGCGCGCGTCGTCGGAGCCGTCCAGCCAGGGATATTCCTGCTTCAGCATGTAGCTACACGTGGGGCCGGGGACCACGACATCGCACCCGTCGCGCACGGCCGCCGCCAGGGCGCGCACGTTGCCGGCGATCTCGGCGCGCGCTTCGTCGATCGCGCCGCCGTCGAGGTACGGCATCCCGCAGCAGCGCTGGGGCGGCAACGTGACCTCGACGCCGCTACGCTCGAGGACGCGCACGGCCGCCCGGCCGATGGCAGGATCGTTGTAGTTCACGGTGCACGTCGCGAACAGCGCCGCCCGCCGGCGCGCGCCCGCCGTCGGCGCCGTGAGGGGGGCGGCGCCACGCGCGCGAGCGTGGCCGCGAAACCACGCGGCAAACGTGCGGCGATGAAAGCGCGGTAGCGTTCGATGGCGATGAATCCCGGCCACCACTTGCAGGAAGGCGCGGTGCGGCGAGAAGGCGTTGAGCCAGTTCGAAAGGGGGGCGGTGAGGGTCCCCAGCCGACCCACCAGCTCCGTGTTGCCGAGGAACTTGTCCTGCAGCGTGACGCCGGTGCGCCGCGCCTCGGCGGCGCGGGCCCGCAGCATCAGACGCGGAAAATCGACGGCCCACCGGTGGGGCGGCGTGTACGGACAATGGTTGAAGCAGAGCTTGCACTGGTAGCAGAGATCGACGACTTCCTTCGCGTCCGCCGCCGGCAGCTTCTCCACGTCGCCGTCGACCGCCTCCGCGTCCAGTCGCTCGAACAGCACGCGGAACGACGGACAGAGAGGCAGGCATCGCCGGCATCCGGCGCAGATGTCGTACACGCGCCGCAATTCCCCATCTACCGCCCGCGGATCGAAGAATTGCGGCGACGCGATATCGAAGCTGGTCATCGAAGAGAGTGGTCATCGAACGCCGCGGACCGCCGCCGGCCCGCGGGACAGGGACGCCCGGGGGTTCGGGAAACCCATCCGCCTCGGCCTGGGTTTCCCGGGCCCCCGGGCGTCCCTGCCCCGAGAGCGGGCGCCGATTCGCGGAAGTTAGATGGCCTCCGCGGGATCCTTCCCCGCGATCTGCTGCAAGCCCTTGTTGAAGCGCCCCGCGTGCGACTTCTCCGCCTTCGCGAGCGTCTCGAACCACTCCGCGAGCTCCGCGAACCCTTCCTCGCGCGCGGTCTTCGCCATCCCCGGATACATCTGCGTGTACTCGTACGTCTCGCCGGCGGCCGCCGCCTTGAGGTTCAGCTCGGTCTTCCCGATGGGCTCGCCGGTGGCGGGATCGCCCACCTGGCGCAGGAAGTCGAGGTGGCCGAAGGCGTGACCGGTCTCGGCGTCCGCCGTGTCCTTGAACAGCCCCGCGATGTCGGGGAAGCCCTCGATGTCGGCCATGCGCGCGAAATAGAGGTAGCGGCGGTTCGCCTGCGACTCTCCGCCGAACGCCTCCTTCAAGTTCTCGAGGCTCTTAGATCCTTTCAGATTTCGGCCTGCCATGCTTTCTCCTTAGCGTGGTGAGGGGTGAGCGGCGCCGGCCGCGACAGGCGACGCAGCGGCCGTAGAATTCCACGCGACGGTCCAGGATCTCGAACCCCGCCGCCGCCAGCACGCGCGTCCGTACCGGTCCGCCCGCGCGGGTGGGGACGTCGTAGACACGTCCGCACGCGAGACAGGTGAAGTGATCGTGCGGGTCCGTGTTGCCGTCGAAGCGGAGCCCGCCCGTCTCCGCGCGCTCGCGGAGCAAACCTTCCGCGGCGAGCCGGCGAAGGTTGCGGTAGACGGTGGCCAGGCTGACGCGCGGCAACACCCGCCGCACGCGCCGGTGCACGAGGGCGGCCGACGGGTGGGCGTCGGTGGCGCGCACGACGTCGAGGATGACCCGGCGCGGACGGGTGAGACGCAGTCCGCGCGCGCGCAGGACGTGCTCGGTGCGGGCGGGCGGGGCCGCGTCGGTTTTAGGAATCATTATCAACTGAACCGTCACGGCATTCTACGGAGCGCGAACGGAGACTGTCAAGGCGGTCGCCGGCGGCGAGGCCGGCGGCCGCCGCGCGCTCAGGACGGCGAGGGGCGCCGGCGAGCGCGCGCGGATTCGAAGTCGAGCACGCGCGCGGGACGGGCGAAGCGCGGCACGGGGGCGGCGGCGGGAGCGACGTCGAGCCACCGCGGATAATCGTCTTCGAGACGCCGCCCCGCGCGGCGGATCACCATCGCCACCTCACGCACGGTGAGCCGGAAGCGTTGCCAGCCGCAGAAGGCACGCGCGCGGAGGACGGACCATCGCGTGGGCGGCGGCGGGGGCGTGGCCGGGATCATGATGGGCGCGGGGAGGTAGAAGACGTTGGACGGGCTCGTCAGGTTCATCGTAGGCCGCGCTCCTCCATGAGAGCGGTGAGCTGTCGGAAAGCGGTGATGAGCACGTCGTCGAGCTTTGCCTGGGCGCGATAGGTCTCGGCGGCCGCCGCCACGCGCGCGGTGTCGCCGTCGGCTTGCCGCCGCGCCTCTTCCGCCACCTGCACGGCGCGGTCGAGGGCCTGGCGCGCGGTCGCGAGCGATCCCAGCAGCGAGCGGGTGGCTCCGATCTGCGACCGCGCCGCGGACGGGCGTGCGCTCGGCTCCGCCACCGCCACCACCGGGCGGCGGGTGACGGGAGCGATGCGATCGGCGAGGACTATGCCCGGCTTCCAGAGGACGACGCCGGACGACGGTGACTTGAGCGTGCGTCGCGGTGTTTCGAGGCTGCGGGCTCGATATCCCGGGAGCGCGCTGTCGATCACGTCGTTGTGAAAAGGCAACGCGAATGCCACCGAGCTCGACGCGTAAACGCTTGATCGTGCGGTGGTTGCAAGAACGCGAGCGCAATCCGGCATGGGAAGAACTCCCGGGGCCAGGAGTTTCTCCCCGGTGGCGACGCCGGTGAATCAGGCGGGGCGACTCAGTCCCGAATCGCGGATCTTCTTGTTGAGGGTTTTGATGTCGACTTCGAGCACCCGCGCCGCTTGCGCCTTGTTCCAGCCCGTGGCGCGGAGCACGCGCTCCACGTACCGGCGCTCCAGCTCGTGAAGCGGCACCAGCGGCTCCTCGGCCGGCACCGTCGCCGCCGAGCGCGGGCGGCCGAACTCCGGTGGGAGGTCGGCGGCGGTGACTTCGTCGCCCTCGTGGAGGATCTGGACCCGCTCGATGAGGTTGCGCAGCTCGCGGATGTTGCCGGGCCACTCGTACTGCGTCAGGCGGTCGAGCGCATCCGCGGAGAAGCGCAGGCCTTTGCCCGCGCGCGCGAGCGGCGCCGTGAAGTGGCGGATGAGGTCGGGGATGTCGCCCCGCCGGCGCCGGAGCGCGGGCACCGGCACCACCACCGTCGCCACCCGATAGAAGAGGTCCCACCGGAAGCGGCCTTCCGAGGCCTCCCGGCTCAGGTCCTTGGCGGTGGCGGCGACGATGCGCACGTCGACGTGGAACGCGCGCTCCTCGCCCACGCGCCGCACCTCGCCGGAGTCCAGCGTGCGCAGGAGCCGGACCTGCATCGCGGGCGACATCTCACCGATCTCGTCGAGAAAGAGCGTGCCGCCGTCGGCGGCCTCGAACAGCCCCACCCGCGAGGTGACGGCGCCGCTGAACGCGCCTCGTTTGTGGCCGAAGAGCTCCGTCTCCAGGAGGGTGTCGGGAAGCGCGCCGCAGTTGACGGAGACGAACGGACGCCCGGCCCGACGGCTCTTCAGATGAATGGTGCGGGCAATGAGCTCCTTGCCGGTGCCGCTCTCGCCGTGCACGAGAACGGGACTGTCGCTGACCGCCACCCGCGCGATGACCGAGAGCACCTCCGCCACCTCGCGGCTCGGCCCCACGATCTCGGGCAGGCCGTCGCGCCGGGTGATGACTTCCTTGAGCGCGAAGTTCTCGCGGCGCAGTGCCTTCTTCTCGGCCGCCTTCACCACCACCTCGATGAGCTCGGCGTTCTTGCACGGCTTCGGGATGAAGTCGTAGGCGCCGAGGCGCATCGCCTCCACCGCCGTCTCCACGTCGGCGTGGCCGGTGAGCACGATGAACTCGGTGTCGATGTCGGCGCCGCGCGCCCACCGGAGGATTTCGAGGCCGGAAGAATCCGGGAGCATCACGTCGAGGAGAACGACGTCGTGCGCCTCCCGAGCGAGACGAGCCATCGCTTCCGTTCCCGACACCGCGTCCGCCACCGTCATGCCCTGGCGCGCGAGCACGCTCATGAGGATCCCGCGGACGTCGGCGTCGTCGTCGACGACGAGGACGTGGAGGCGGTCCTTCATGAGCGGCATCATAGCATTTCCCCTCGGCGCCGCCTTCATCGCAAGGACGGGATTTCATTGGGCGCGGCGCCGGCGCCGCCGTCGCGCGCGCGAGGGCGCGGGGGTCGCAGCCGACCGCGTCTTCAAGTAACATGAGCAGACTGTGGAGACGGGTCCGGCGCCGCATCCTCCGGGAGTTCGGATCGAGGGAGCCCGGCAGAACAACCTCAAGAACGTGTCGCTCACCATCCCCCACGATCGCCTCACCGTCGTCACCGGCGTCTCCGGCTCCGGCAAGTCGTCGCTGGCGTTCGACACGCTCTTCGCGGAAGGCCAGTGGCGCTACATCGAGTCGCTCTCCACCTACGCCCGCATGTTCCTCGACCGCGTGGACCGTCCCGACGTCGACCGCATCGAGCACATCCGGCCCGCCGTCGCCCTCGAGCAGAAGAACCCCGTGCGCACGGCTCGCTCCACCGTCGGCACGTCCACCGAGATCCACGACTATCTCCGTCTCCTCTACGCCAAGGTCGGCCGCGTCCACTGTCCGCGCTGCGGGACCCCGGCCCGCGAGCACTCCGCGGAGAGCATCACCACCAGCCTCCTCGACGAGCATCCGGGCGCCCGCGCCCTCATCAGCTTTCGCGTGGCGGTGGCCGCCGACGCGGATGCCCGCGCCCTGTGGGCGACGCTCACCCGCCGCGGCTTCGCGCGCATCCGTCTCGCCGGGCGCGTCGTCGATCTCCACGATGCGCCCGCCACCCTTCACGACGTCGTGAGCGTCGACGTCATCCTGGACCGGGTCGTGCTCGACGCCGTCCAGCGCGCCCGCCTCGCCGAATCGGTGGAGACGGCCCTGCGCGAGGGGGGCGGGAGACTGGACGTGGAGATCATCGGCGCCGGCATCCGCGGCTTCACGGAATCGCTGCGCTGCGCCGACTGCGACGTCCTTCTCGAGCGGCCCCAGCCGCTGCTGTTCTCGTTCAATCACCCGCTCGGCGCCTGCCGCACCTGCAAAGGCTTCGGCAACCTCCTCACCTACGACGAGGCGCGCGTGGTGCCCGATCCCACCCGGAGCCTGGGCAGCGGTGCCGTGGAGCCGTGGACCCATCCGTCGGGCAAGTGGTACCAGCGCGAGCTGGTGAAGGCGGCACGCCGTCATGGCCTCGATCTCGAGAAGCCGTACGCGGCGCTGAGCGCGGACGAGCGCCGGCTCGTGTACGAGGGCGACGGCCGCTTCTGCGGCATCAAGGGCTTCTTCGAGGAAGTCGAGTCGTATCGCTACAAGCTCCACGTGCGCGTGTTCCTCTCCCGCTACCGGAGCCAGTCCCGCTGCCCCGCCTGTGGCGGGAGCCGACTCACGCCGGCTGCCCTCGCCGTGCGCGTCGCCGGGCTCACCATCGCGGAGTTCAGCGCCCTCACCGTCGAGGACGCCGCCCGTGTCCTCGCCGACCTCACGCTCACGCCGTGGGAGGCCGAGGTCGCGCGCGAGGCGCTGCGCCAGCTCCACGCCAAGCTCGGTTTCCTCCTGCGGGTCGGCCTCGGCTATCTCACCCTCGACCGGCAGACGCGGACGCTCTCGGGCGGCGAAGCGCAGCGGATCAACCTCGCCAACCAGCTCGGTTCCCAGCTCGTGGGAACGCTCTACGTTCTCGACGAGCCGTCGATCGGGCTGCATCCCCGCGACACCGCCCGCCTCACGGACCTCTGCCGCGAGCTGGCGGAGGCGGGCAACACGGTGGTCGTGGTCGAGCACGATCGTGACTTCATCGGCGCCGCCGACCATGTCATCGAGCTCGGACCCGGCTCCGGCGAGCGCGGCGGCGAGGTCGTGTTCGCGGGATCGCAGGAGGAGTTTCGCCGCGCACCGCAGTCCCTCACCGCCCGCTACCTGGTCGGACGCGAGACGATCCCCGTGCCGCCCTTCCGCCGCAGCGCGCGCCGGCAGCTCGTCCTCGTGGGCGCGCGCGAGCACAACCTCAAGGCGGTCACGCTCCGCGTCCCCTTACCGACGCTCACGGTCGTCACCGGGGTGTCCGGGTCCGGAAAGTCGACGCTCGTCCACGACACGCTGTACCGCGCGGTCGCGCGCGCGTTCAAGACCGAGTTCGCGCCGCCGGGAACCTACGACGCGCTCGTCGGGCTCGAGTACGTGAAGGGCGTGCGTCTCATCGACCAGGAGCCGATCGGTCGCACACCGCGCTCGAATCCGGTGACGTACGTGAAGGCATTCGACGAGATCCGCAAGCTCTACGCCACCCTCCCGCGCGCCCGCACCCTCGGCCTCGAGGCGGGCGCCTTCTCGTTCAACGTGCCCGGCGGCCGTTGCGACAAATGCGAGGGCGACGGATTCCAGAAGCTCGAGATGTACTTCTTCGAGGACGTCTACGTGTCGTGTCCGGAGTGCGAGGGCCGACGCTACCGTCCCGATGTGCTCAGCGTGAAGTATCGCGGCCGCAGCATCGGCGATGTCCTCCAGATGACCGTGGACGAGGCGCTCGAGTTCTTCGCGGCCCAGTCCGGCCTCGCGCGGCGGCTGCGCGTGCTCCAGGACGTCGGCCTCGGCTATCTCCGTCTGGGTCAACCGGCCACCACGCTGTCGGGCGGGGAGGCACAGCGCCTGAAGATCGCCGCCGAACTGTCCGCGCGCGCCACCACCGAGATGCTCTACATCCTGGACGAGCCCACGACCGGCCTGCACCTCGACGACGTGAAAAAGCTGCTGGTCGTCCTGAACCGTCTCGTCGACGCCGGCAACACCGTGCTCGTCGTCGAGCACCACCTGGATGTGATCAAGTGCGCGGATCACGTGGTCGACCTCGGGCCCGAGGGCGGCGACGAAGGCGGCGAGATCGTGGCCGAGGGCACGCCGGAGGTGGTGGCACAGACGCCCGGCTCCTACACGGGCAAGTTCCTCGCGAGCGTTCTCCCCAAGCTGAACGGGAAGCACGGCCGCGCGTAGCACACCGCGTCTCTTCTACGGCTGGGTGGTCGTGGGAGGAGCGTTCCTCGTCCTCTTCGTGGCCTATGGCGCCCAGTACTCCTTCGGCGTGTTTTTCGCGGCGCTCCTCGAAGAGTTCGGCTGGAGCCGCACCAGCCTCTCCGGCGCCTTTTCGATGTACGCCTTCGGCTATAGCGTCTTCGGTTTCCCCGCCGGGCGCCTCACCGACCGCTTCGGGCCCCGCGCCGTCATCGCCGCCGGCGGCGTTTTCCTCGGCGCCGCGTTCGTCGGCATGGCGCTGGTGACCCGACTCTGGCAACCGTACCTGCTCTACGGGGGATTGGCGGCGATCGGGATGGGCACCGCCTACGTTCCCTGCAACAGCACCGTCGTGAAATGGTTCGTGCGGCGGCGCGGTCTCGCCGTCGGCATCGCTTCCAGCGGCGGCAGCGCGGGAACGTTCGTGCTCCCGCTGCTCGCGCAGTATCTGGTTGGTGCGCTCGGGTGGCGTCGCGCCTACGTCGTCTTCGGCGTCGGCACCCTCGTGCTCCTCAACGTGGTCGCCCGCCTGATGCGCCGCGACCCCGAGAGTCTGGGCCTCGCGCCCGACGGCAACGCGACGGCGATGGCGCCCCGCGCCGACGGCGACGCGTGGCCGCTGACGCAAGCCGCGCGAACGCGCGCCTTCTGGCTCCTCGCGGGCGTGTTCAGCACGACGTGGCTCGGCGTCTTCATCCCGCTCGTCCACCTCGTCCCCCTCACGCGCGACCTCGGCTTCTCGCCGCGCCTCGCCGCCTCCATGGTGAGCGCGCTCGGCGTCGCGGCGATGGTGGGGCGCCTCGCCATGGGCGGGATCTCCGATCGGATCGGACGTCGCGCCGGCGTCGCGATCGGCGTCGTGCTCCAGGCGATGGCGTTTCTCCTGTACACCGGCGCCGAGCGGCTCGCCGTGCTGTACGTGGCGTCCGTCGTGTTCGGGTTCTCGTATGGCACGATCTCGACGCTGTTCCCGGCTCTCGTGGGCGATTTCTTCGGGCGCGCGCAGTCGGGCGCGCTCGTCGGCTTCCTGTTCGCGCTCAGCGGATCGATGGCGGCGTGGGGTCCGCTCGCGGCCGGGGTCGTCTACGACGCCACCGGCGCCTACACGCTCGCGTTCCTGGCCGCCGCCGCCCTCAACGTCGTCGCCCTCGCGCTCGTCCTCGTCGCTCGCCCGCCGCGCCTCCGCCCCGCCGTGACGCCGCGGGCGTCGGGCCTGCCGGCGCCGACTGGCCCACCAGCGCGCGGAGGGTGAGCGCGTTGCGCACGGCGAAGGCGCGACGGTCGTTGTTGAAGTAGACGTAGACGTCGCGTCCTTCCCGCTGCCAGCCGCGGATCCGTCGCGCGTCGTCCTTCAGGCTCGCCTCCGAGTAGGAGCCGCCGTAACGGACGCGCCCGTGGCGGCGGATGTAGACGAAGTCCGCGGTCAGCACATCCGTCACCGGAAGCTCGGACCAGTCGGCCAGGCAGAGGGCGACGCCCGCCTGCTCCAGCCGCGAGATCACCGTCGGCTCCAGCCAGGAGGCGTGGCGTACCTCGAGGACGGCGCGGAGGTCGCGGACGTAGCGTTGTCGCCCGAGGGCGGCCAGGAAGCGATCGAGACGCCCGAGGTCGGCGTGAAAGTGTCCGGGCAACTGGAAGAGGACGGGGCCGAGCGTGCGCTGGAGCCGCCGGGCACGGCCGAGAAACCGGCGCAGGGGGTCGGCGGGCTGGCGCAGCCGCTTGATGTGGGTGAGAAAGCGGCTCGCCTTCACCGCGAAGACGAATCCATCGGGCACCGCGTGTCGCCACGCCGTGAAGTGCCGAGCGTCGGGAAGCCGATAGAACGGATTGTTCAGCTCCACGGTGCTGAAGTGCCTCGTGTAGAACGCGAGCCACGCCCGCAGCGGCACCGCCTTCGGGTAGAAGCGACGGCGCCAGTGCGGATACGCGTAGCCGCTGGTGCCGATGAAGATCCGTCCCGCCATGACCGTGTCTCCGCCCTAACGTCGTCCCCGCCGCCGTGTATGATGGCGTCCGGCCCGGCCCCGGGCCCACGGCGAACGGGAGGCTCGATGAACACGCTCAGGGACAAGTACTGCATCGTCGGCGTCGGCGAGACGGAGTACTCGCGCAATTCTGGACGCACCACGCGTGCCCTCGCCGTGGAAGCGATCCGCACGGCGATCCTCGACGCCGGCCTGCGCGCCCGCGACGTGGACGGAATGATGAGCTATCAGGGCAACGACTCCACCACATCGAACTGGGTCGCGCCCGACCTCGGCATCCGACTGAACTTCTACATGGACGTGTTCGGCGGCGGCTCGTCCACGGAGGCACTGATCGGCCTCGCCATGGGCGCCATCGAGACAGGGATGTGTAACACCGTCGCCCTCTTCCGCTCCATGAACGGCTACTCGGAAACGCGCATCGGCGGCACCGGCGTGCGGGCGGCCGCGCCCGTGCGCAGCCTCGATCTCGCCCAGCGCCCGTTCGGCATGACCAGCGCCGGCCAAAACTTCGCGCTCACGTTCATGCGGCACATGTACGAGTACGGCACGACGTCGGAGCAGGTGGCGGCGGTGAAGGTCGCCCACAGCAAGCACGCCTCCCAGAATCCCAAGGCCCTCATGAAGGAGCGCGTGACCGTTCACGACGTGGTCAGCTCGCGCTGGGTGGTGAAGCCGCTCCACCTGCTCGACTGCTGTCTCGAGACCGACAACGCCACATGCCTCATTGTGACGTCGGCCGAGCGCGCGCGCGACTTGCGGGCGAAGCCCGTGTACGTCATGGGCGTGGCCGGTCGCGTCTCGAAGCCGCGCACAGATTTCCACTGGGCCCACGGTCCCATCACGCGCGTCGCCGGCTACTACGCCAAGGACATCGTCTTCGGGCAGGCCGGCATCACGCCCGACGACGTCGACGTCACCGGCTCCTACGACGCGTTCACGTTCACCACCATGCTCCAGCTCGAGGAATACGGATTCTGCAAGAAGGGCGAGGGTGGCCCCTACGTCTCGAGCGGGATCATCGAGCTGGGCGGCAAGCGCCCCAACAACACCTCCGGCGGCCATCTGTGCGAGGGCTACACGCACGGCATGTCGATGGTGATCGAGAACGTGCGCCAGCTGCGCGGCACCGTCGACGACTACTGCCCGGAGGCGGCGAGCGGCGTTCACACGTACGACTACGCGCCCGGCCGTTGCCGTCAGGTCCGCGACGCCCACATCACGATGAACCTCGGCTGGGCCATGCCCCCCACCGGGAGCGCCCTCATCATGCGAAATTGAGGAGCCCGTACCATGCCTCAGCCCGTCCAGTATCGCGGCATGACCCTCGTCGTTCCCGACAACGACAGCGAGTGGGCCGAGTTCTATGCGGCGGCGCGGCAGCATCGTCTCGTCGTGCGCAAATGCGCTGCCTGCGCCCTCCTGCGCTATCCGCCCACGCACGCGTGCCCGTGGTGCATGGACCTCGGATGGACATGGCAGGCGGTGAGCGGCGGCGGCACCATCTACTCGTACGAGATCGTCGTGCACGCCATCCAGCCCGGATTCAAGGAGTGGGCGCCGTACCCGGTCGTGCTCGTGGAGCTCGACGAGCAGCGCGGGCAGCCGACGCCGGACGACGGGCTTCGCATCATCGCGAACCTCGTGAAGGCGGACGGGAGCGCCGAGGAAGAGAAGAAGGTCGCCATCGGCGCCCGCGTGCGCGTGACGTTCGACGACCTCGCGCCCCATTTTGCGCTGCCCCAGTTCACGCTCACCGACGAGCCGCCCGCGGGCCGCGTGTGGAGGCTGCCGGGATGATCGTCGGGCGCCGCCGCTTCCTCGCGGGTTCTTCGCTGCTCGTCACCGGCGCCGTCCTCGGCCTGTCCCGTGTCGCCGCCACCCAGACCCCCACCACCGTCGGGCCCGCGTCACCGAAGCTCGTGGAGGACGTCGTGGCCGCCAACCGGATTCTCGTGGACCAGGGCGTGCTCGACGGCTACGGACACGTCAGCGTCCGCCACGACCGTGACCCCAACCGGTACCTGATGTCACGCTCGCTGGCGCCGGAGCTGGTGACGGCGGCGGACATCCTCGAGTACGACCTCGACAGCAATGCCGTCGACGCGCGCGGCCGCGGCAGCTATCTCGAGCGCTTCATCCACGGCGAGGTCTACCGGGTGCGCGCCGACGTCAAGGCCGTCGTCCACAGTCACTCGCCGTCGGTCATTCCGTACGGCGTCACCGGCGTGCCCCTGAAGCCGCTCTACCACATGAGCGCGTTCCTGTGGGAAGGCGTGCCCGTCTTCGACATCCGGAGCGCCGCGGGCGGCATGACGGACATGCTCGTGCGCACCCCCGCCCTCGGTCAGGCCCTCGCGCGCACGCTCGGCGCCAGCGTGGCCGTGCTCATGCGGGGCCACGGGGCGGCGGTGGTCGGCGCGTCCCTGCCCCAGGCCGTCTTCCGCAGCGTGTACATGGAGATGAACGCGCGCCTGCAGTCGCAGGCGATGGCGCTCGGCGGCACCATCACCTACCTGGACCCGGAAGAAGCGCGGCGGGCCGAGGCGTCGCTGGCGGGGACGCTGGAGCGGCCGTGGGAGCTCTGGAGGCGTAAAGCGCTGGCGCGATAGCGCCCGCCTCCCAATTTCTTCGTTGCCCGTCTACCGGGCAGGATACGGTCGAATCAGCCGCGATGACGCCGTATCTCTCGCTTGGTACGTCCGTGACGTTGCTGGTCCTGACGGTTCTCGCCGTTCCCGTGCTGTACGTCTGGCGGCGGGCCAAGCTCTTCGATGGTCTCGGCGTCGCCGACACCCGCCTCTACCTCGACATGCTCCTCGAGCGCGGCTACGACGGCGCGTATCTTTTCGTCTGGCACGCCCCCTCGCGCGAGAACGTGCAGTTCCGGAAGTACATCCTGAGCCCGACCGACGTCGGCCTCGAGCTTCTGGTGCCGCGGGCGACGTCGGCGGACGGCACGCGCTTCCAGGCCGTGCAGGCGTTCCTCGCCCGTCACGAGCTGCACGCGAGCGTGGAGCCCCGCGTGACGCCGGGGGTGGCGGAGTATCTTGCCGTCGATCTGCGCGCGAACACGGACCTCGGCCTCGTGCTGATGGATGCGATCTTCCACGAGATCATGGAGCTCCCACGCGCGCGGCAATTTCGCGTGCGTAGCGCCGGGCTGCGGCAGAAGGACGAGCGTATCGCCGACGCCGCTGCCCGTCCGGCCTATGCGCCGCCGTCGACGCTGCCGCAGTTCGAAGGTCTCGTGCGACGTCTCACCGCGGAGGCACGCCGCCATCCACGGCGCTATCGCGTTCGGGTGGCGTCGCTCGCCATCGCCGGCTACGTCTACGTCGCCGGCGTGCTCTGCGTTCTCGCGGCGTCTCTCACCGCCGTCGCCGCGCGCGTGGGCGCCTTCGCAGGCGCGACCACCACCGCCGCCCTCGCCGGCGTCGCCGTCGTCATCGGCGCCATGATCGTGCGGGCGCTCTGGATACGCCTGCCGCCGCCGCCCGGTGTGCCCCTGCGCCGGGGCGACGCCCCCGCGCTGTTCGCGATGGTGGACGAGGTGGCGGCGGCGCTGCCGGCGCCGGCGCCGCGACACATCCTCTTGAGCGACGAGTTCGGCGCCGCCGTCACGCGCGTCCTCCCGCGTCTGGGTATCCTCGGGCGACACCAGCGGACGCTCGTCGTCGGTCTGCCTCTCCTCGCCGCCCTGAGGCCCGAGGACTTTCGGGCCGTGCTCGCTCACGAGCTCGGACACTTCGCGCGCCGTCACGACCGTCTGGGGCCGTGGGTGTACGCGATGCGAGAACAGTGGTGCTGGACGCTCGCGCTGTTCCGCTCGAACCGCGGATGGGCGACGCTGCCGTTCAGCCTCTTCTTCGCGTGGTACGCGCCGTTCTTCGCCGCCTATTCCTTCGTCCTCGCGCGAATGCGCGAGCTGGAGGCGGACGCGCTCGCGGCGCGTCTCGTGGGCAGCGCACGCCTGGCGTGCGCGCTCGTCGCCGTGGAGGCGAAGCGGCGCTATGCCGGCGAGGAGTTCCCGGCCACGTTGTGGGCGCGGGTGGCGAACCACGCGGCGCCCCCCGTCGCCACGTGCACCGAGCTCGTCGCGGCGTTGCGCGATCAGCCCACCCCCGAACGCTTCCGGCACTGGATCACGGCCGCCATCGGCATCCCCACCGACGTCGCCGACACCCACCCGAGTCTCGGTGATCGCCTGTCCGCCCTCGGCGTCGCGCCGGCGACGGCGCCCGAACTGAGGCCGCCCGCGCTCGCGAATGGCGACAGCGCGGCGGATCGTCTCCTCGGTCCGCTCGCCGCCGCCAAGGCGCGTGAATGGGATCAGGCGTGGCGGGACGCCGCCGCCGAGGAATGGGGAAGCCGCCACCGCGCCCTCCTCGCCGCGGAAACGGAGCTGGCCGCGCTCGAAGAGACCGCGGCCACGCGGGCCCTCACCGTCGACGAGGCCTGGCAGCAGGCTTCGCTCGTGCTGGAGCTGCGCGACGGCGACGCTGCGCTGCCGCTGCTGGAAGCGCTCGTGCGGGAGGACGGCCGCCACGCCCAGGCGCGCTACGCCCTCGGCACGCGGCTGCTCGACCGGGACCGCGAGGCCGGCGTGGCGCACCTCGAGGCCGCGATCGTCGCCGACGCCGACTTCTTGCTCCCCGCCTGCGCCGCCATCGGCGAGTTCCTCACGCGGCACGGGCGTCACGCGGAAGCGGCCGGCTATCGCGAGCGCGCCAAGGGTCACAACCCGCGCGTCCAAGCCGCGCGCTTCCACGCCGATACCGTGACCGACCGCCAGGTCTTCGGACGACACGATCTCGATGCGCCCGCGCTGCTGCGCGTGCGGGCCGCGCTGGGGCGGCAATCGCGCGTGCGGACCGCCTATCTCACGCGCAAGGTGGGGGCGGCGCCGCTCTACGTGCTGTGGGTGGTGACCGACCGCCGGTGGTTCGAGGTCGGGAGCGAGGGAAAAGACGCCCGCCTCGCCGACGCCCTGCGCGCAGAGCTCAGGCTACCAGGCGACGTGTCGGTGCTCGTCTTCGACGGCAGGGTGCGCCGCTGCGACGAGCGCACGCTCGCCGCGGCGGGACCGCCCGTTTTCGACCGCGCCCCCGCCCCGCGCGTTCAGCCGCTGCCCGCCTCAGCGACCGCCTGACGATATCCGCTGCACGATCTCGTCGAACGCCTTGTCGGCGAGCGCGCGTACTTCGTCACGCGTGAGCGGCTGAATGGGGTGCGGCACCAGCACCGTCCGATAGTCCTTCGCGCCCAGCGCCTCGGCCTGGGCGCGGGCGGCGCGCGCGAACTCGGACGAGATCACCGTCGCCGTGGGAATGCCGTTGTCTTCCAGGAACACGCCGTCGTGCACACTGCACGTGGTGCACGACCCTCAATCCGCGAGCGCTTCGATGAGCACCTCCGTACCGTCGAGGATCTCGCGGCGCAGGGGATCGGGGGCCGGGCGCGCGAACGTCGGCTTCTTCTTGCGGAGGATCGTCCGCGGTCGCGCCCGCTCGTTGAGCAGCTCCTCGATGCGATCGAGGAAGTGATTGCCCTTTGCCTTCGAGATGTCGAGCAGGGTGACGACCTTGCCCTCCAGGGAGGCGGGGCGCGGCGCGGTCCGCCGCGGCACGGCGACGGAATCGGTCGGGTCCAGATATTCCTCGGACACGGTGCACCTCCTTCGGGATCGGCGATTCAAGGATCGGCGATTCCGCGACCGGCGATGCGCTTGATGACCAGCCGCGAGCTCTTCGCGAATGTCCAGCCGGGCACGACGGCGGAGAAGCGGCCGGCGGTGCCACCTGCCACCAGCACCTTGATGTTTTCGGGCGCGCGAAATTTCGGGATGAGCGTGGTCACGGTCTCCGGCCGATCGAATTTCCGGAGGACGTGCTCGGGCAGCCCCTCGCCACCGTCCTTGCCGGGGATCAGCTCGCACACAGGGCGCTGGAGACGCTCGAAGAGAAACCGCCGCACCTCCGCCTTCGTCCACCCGTCGCCACCGACCATGCGCGCGTGCTCCGGGGAGAACACGAGCAGCGTGTCTCCCCAGTGCGTCATCTTCGCGTTCATGACGACGGCCATGCTGGCCGCGATCGTCTGCAAGAGATCGGGAGCGCTCCGGCTCTGGTGATCGTAGACGCCGAGGGGGGCGTCGGCAGCGAGCACGGCCACCGTGCTCTCGTCCGGGGCGAATCCATGCTCGACGGCGAGCGATTCCCACGGGCTCTCCTCTTCGTGCTCGCCGATGCAGTACGTGTAACGGCCGGGATGAGCGAGCGTGGACATGCTCACGACTCCCGGCCGTGCGCCGCCGACGTTGACGCAGACGAGGCGCACGGCGCGGCCGATGGTGGCGTTGGCGCGCCAGCCGGGGCCGAAGACACCGGCGCCGCTATTGATGCCGAGGCGCGCGCGGACGGGGCCGTTCACGATCAAGAGCGGCGCCGGCGCGTTGGTGGTGGCGGAGACGCCGTGGAGATCGAACGCCTCGTCGCAGATCGCTTCCACCGCCGTGAGCACGACGGGCAGGTAGTCGGGCCGGCACCCCGCCATCACGGCGTTCACGGCGATCTTCTCGACCGTCGCCCGCCCATAGTTCGGCGGCACGAGGGCGACCAGCTCGCCGCCGTCGCGCCCGCTCGCCTCCACCGCCTTCTGCACGCGCGCCCGCGTGGGCGGCACCACGGGCAGGCCGTCGGTGACCCCGCGCGCGTACAGGTCTTCGATGGCGTCGGCGTCGAGATCGGCGGAGCGCATCGAAGGGAGGCTAACATAGAGCCACGATGCTCGGGCGGCGCCGGCTCCTGGTGCTCACCGCGGGCGCGCTCGTCGCCGGCGCGTGCGCGTCGCGCTCCGGCCCGCCCTGGGAGACGACGCGCGGAGAGTCACACCGGCTCACGGGCCGGATCTGGGACGTCGGCGCGGAACGATTCGTCGGCGAACGCGCCCTCGTCGAGAGGCTCGTCGCCGCCGATTTCGTGCTCCTCGGCGAGAAGCACGACAATCCCGACCATCACCGCCTCCAGGCGCGCCTGGTGAACGCGCTCATCGACGCCGGGCGGCGGCCCGCCGTCGCGTTCGAGATGTTGCGCGCGGACGACGAGCCCGCCATCACGCGGTATCTCGCCTCCGCGCCCGCGGACGCGGCCGGCCTCGGCGCCGCCGTGCACTGGGACCGGTCGGGATGGCCGGCCTTCGAGCTCTACCAGCCGATCGCCGACGCCGCCGTACGCGCCCACGTCCCCGTGGTGGCGGCGGATCTCTCGGGCGCGATGCTCGCCGGCCTTCGCCGCCAGGGCGCCTCCACGCTCGACCGCGCGTTCGCCGTACGTCACGCCCTCGATCGACCGGCGCCGCCGGACGTGCAGGCGGCGATGGCGGCCGAGCTCGACGCCGCGCACTGCGGGCAGACGTCGAAGGCCGTGCTCGATCGCATGATCCTGATCCAGCGCGCGCGCGACGCGTGGATGGCGGATCGCCTCGCCGATCAGGGGCAGGCGGTGCTCATCGCGGGCAGCGGCCACGTACGCCAGGATCGCGGGGTGCCGACGTACCTGGCGCGGCGGGCGCCCGCGGCGCGGGTGGCGAGCGTCGCGTTCGTGGAGGTGGTGGAGGGCGTGACGACACCGGCGCCCTATGGCGAGCGCTTCGGCGCCGCCCGACCGCCGTTCGACTACGTGTGGTTCACGCCGCGCGTCGACGACGAGGACGCGTGTGCGCGCGCGCGGACGCGCTGAGCCGCCGCCGCTACCGACACACGCGGAAGTTCGCGTAGTCCCCCTGCGCGCTGCTGCGGGTGTCGTCGGAGTCCGTGAGCACGCCGATGCCGGCCGGCTGCGCATCGCCGTCGCCGAAGTATTTGCGATAGTCCTCGAGGACGTTCACGCGCTCGTCCACCCATTGCTTGCCGTGCGCGGCGCCCGCGCGGAGCACGATCACCTGCGTGAGTCCGCGATTCGACTCGAGGTGGGTTCCCGGCGGCACGTGCTCGCTCCAGATGTACTTGAGGGCCTTCCCCGCGATCGGCGAGTACGGAAAGACCGCGTAGACCGCGAGGGCGCTGTCATTGCGGCGCGATTGACGCTCGTCGGCGCCCCGCGGAAACTCGACCGGGCGCCACGACCACGCCAGCATCGGATACTCCTTGAGATTCCACTTGTATTCTTTTCCGGCCTGGATGCCCATTCGCCGCGATGCCGCATGGAGGAACCGACGCCCGTCCTCCTCGGTGACGCGGTAGACGCCCTTCGCGGAATCCTTCCGCACCCGCCATCCCGACGGCAAGGCGCCTATCGGACCCGCGGAGAAATCGTCGATGACCCGGCATTCACCTTCGGCGGCGCGGGGCACCGGCAGCGGCGGCGCCAGCAAGGACGCGCAGGCCACCAACACGGCGACGATCCGGGTCGGAACGGACAGCGTCATGACGAGGGCGAGTGCAAGCCGTGAGCCACCGCCGTCGCGCGGGACGCGCGACGGCGGCGGCGACCGGCGCCCGGAGCCGCGGCCGGCTACCGGCCGCGCCGCCACCAGTGGTGAACGAGGTTGTCGACGACCTCGCCGAGCTGGCCGATGGTGCGGCATTCGCGGACGATGTCGCACGACGGCGCGTAGAGCGGCATCACGCTGTCGCCGATGCCCCAGCCCCACTGGCCCTCGGGATTGAGCCAGATGATGCCCTTCACGCGCTCGCGCAGGAGCCGCAGCGTCCACGCCTGGGGATCGTTGTAGTTGTTCCGCGCGTCGCCGAGGACGAGGATCGTCGTCTTGCGATCGAGCGAGTCGAGCTCCGTCCGCACGAAGCGGGAGAAGGCGTAGCCGAAGTCCGAGCGGCAGTGATAGTCGATGGGGGCCGCCTTCAGGGCCCACTCGATGGCGCGCTCCACCGGATACGTGTTGAAGGCTTGCGTCACCTCCGCGATCTCGGACACGAACGCGTACGAGCGCACGCGGCTGAAGCACTCCTGGAGGCTCCACACGAGCTGGAGCATGAAGCGGGAGGCGTTGCGCACGGAGTCCGACACGTCGCAGATCGTGACCAGCTTCGGCTTCTCGCGGTGGCGGCGCCGGAGCATCACCTCCATGGGGATGCCTCCGTACTGGAGGGACTTCCGGATCGTACGACGCGAATCGATGCGGCCCTTCTGCTCCTGCCGCTGTCTGAGGGCGAGCGCGTCCTTGATCTTCCGCGCCAGCCGCGCCACCACCGTCCGCATCTGGGCCACCTCGTCGGCGGTGAGCGCGAAGAGCGGCTTGTCGGCGAGCACCTCGCGCGTGAGCTTCTCCCCTTCCCGATAGGCGCGGCGCTCCAGCTCGCGCTCCACGTGCTGCCGGATCATGCGCCGGAAGGCCTCCAGCCGCAGCTCGAGGTAGTTGCGGAGGCGGGCGAGGGCGCCGGGGTCGAGGCCTTGCGCCTCCAGCAGGCGCAGGATCTTCTCGAGATCGCGCTCCACCGCCGACCAGTCGAAGCGGTCCGAGATGCGTCGCGAGAAGTACCCGACCTGGAGGAAGTACATGAGGCGCTCGAGACCGGCGTTCTCACCGCCGGAGCGGATGGCCATCTCCATCTCGCTCCCCTCCCCGCGCAGCATGAGCTCCGTGAGCGCGTCCAGCTCGAGGTCCTCGTCGGCGACGAGACGGTCGAGCAGCTCGCGGACGCGTGGATCTTCGGGACCGAGCGCCTTCTTCAGGCCTTCCCCCAGGGCCTGGAGGTCGAGGAAGTAGAGGTCGAAGAGGCGTTCGAAGGTGGCGATGTCGCGCGCCTCCTTCACGAGCGTGGCCGCCAGCGTGGCCTTGAAGGTCTCGCGATCGCGGAGCCCGACCTCGGCGCTGGCGGCGAGCGCATCGACCGCCTCCGAGGGCGAGATGCGCATCTCCGCGCGCCGGAGGTCCCCGATGAAATCGAGGATGCGCTGGTCCACTACGGGGCCAGCACCTTGTCGAGGGCGCCCTTCACCCGCTCGATGTCCTTCTCGTGCTTGACGAGGAGCGTGAGCGTGGACTCGACGAGGCCGGGGTCGAGGTCCTTGGCGTTGAGGATCACGAGCGAGCGCGCCCAGTCGAGGGACTCCGAGACGGAGGGCGCCTTGCGCAGGTCGAGCGCCCGGATCTTCTGCACCGCGCTCACCACCGCCTCCGCCAGGCGCGACGGGATCTCGGGCACCTTGAGCCGGATGATCTCGAGCTCGTCCGCGGGCGCGGGGAAATCGATGAACAGGTGGAGGCACCGGCGCTTGAGGCCGTCCGACAGCTCGCGGGCATTGTTGGACGTGAGCACCACGAGGGGCACGTGACGCGCCTTCAGCGTTCCGAGCTCGGGCACCGACACCTGGAAGTCGGAGAGGACCTCGAGCAGGAACGCCTCGAACTCCGGCTCGGCCTTGTCGATCTCGTCGACGAGCAGCACCACCGGCTGCTCGGCGAGGATGGCGGAGAGCAGCGGCCGCGGGGAGAGGAAGCGAAAGGAGAAGAACGCGTCCTCCTGGCCCGCGATCTTGGCGACGGCGTCGGGCAGCGAGGGCGCGTCGGCGATGAGCTCGCCGATGCGGTCGCGCAGGAGCTGCGTGTAGAGGAGCTGCTTGGCGTACTTCCACTCGTAGAGCGCCTTGCCCTCGTCGAGCCCCTCGTAGCACTGCAGCCGGATCAAAGGACGGTCCGCCATCTCCGCCAGCGTCTTGGCGAGCTCCGTCTTGCCCACACCCGCCGGCCCCTCGATGAGGACGGGGCGGCCCATGCGGGCAGCGAGGAACACGACGGTGGAGATGCGACGGGTCGCGATGTACCGGGCGTCCCGGAACCGGTGCTGGACCTCCTCGACGGACTCGAACATGGCGGCTCCTCTGCGTGCGTGGCTGATGCGTGCGTGACTGAACTGCGGTTCATTGTAGCAGGTGACCGGGGGGACCCCGCCCGGCGCCCGACCGGAAGACGCATGGTCCACGTACAATCGACGCCATGAGCGACGACAACCGCGCCCGCCGCTACGCACGCCTCCAGTTCCTGCTCGCCGCCGCGAGCCTCGGACTGACCGCGGCCTTCCTCCTCGTCGCCCTCGCCGGCGGTGGGGCCCGCACGCTCTCCGATCGCGTGGCCGAGGCGACGTCGATCCCCGCGCTCCAGGTGGCGCTGGTCGCAGCCGTCCTCGGCGTGCTCTACGCCGTGCTCGCCTTTCCCCTCGCCTGGGTGCAGGGCTACTGGCTTCCGCGCCGCTACGGCCTCCTCCACCAGCGGCTCGGCGGCTGGCTGCGCGATCGTGCAAAGGCGGGGGCGATCGGAGGGATTCTCACCCTCGGTGGCGTGGAGGTGATCTACGCGCTCCTGCGCACCACCGCGTGGTGGTGGGTGGCGGCGGCGGCCATCTTCTTCGTCGTCTACGTGCTGATGGCGGCGCTGTTCCCGGTATGGCTGCTCCCGCTCTTCTACCGGCTGACGCCGCTCGACGACGTCCCGCTCCGGGAGCGCCTTCTCGGTCTCGCCGACCGCGCCCGCGTCCCCGTCGTCGGTGTCTGGGTCGCCGATCAATCCCGTCGCAGCCGCACCGCGAACGCCGCGCTCACCGGGCTCGGCCGCACCCGGCGCATCATCCTCTTCGACACCCTCGTGCGCGAGTTCCCGCCGGACGAAGTGGAGTCGGTGCTTGCCCACGAGCTGGGCCACCACGTGCACGGCGACGTGCGCCGCGGCCTCCTCGCGCAGGGACTCTTCACGCTCGTGACGTTCGCTCTCGCGGATCTCGCATTGCGCGCGGGTGTCTCCTGGTGGGGCCTGGCGGACGTGGCCGACCCCGCCGGCCTGCCGTGGCTCAGCCTGGTTCTCGTGGGGGTCGGGCTGCTGGCGGCGCCCGCCGCCAACGGTCTCTCGCGGTGGATGGAGCGACAGGCGGACGACTTCGCCCTCGCCATCACCGAGGACCCGCGCGCGTTCATCGCGGCCATGGAGCGCCTGGCGACGCTGAACCTGGCCGAAAGAAAGCCGAGCCGGCTGAAAGAGATCGTTTTCTATTCGCATCCCGCCATCGAACGTCGTATCGCGCGCGCGCGGGATCGGGAAGGCGCAAGAAGTGCGCGGTCGGCGATCGGAGTCACCTAAAGCGGCCAAATTTTCACCGTTGACCGCCGCCCGCGGGTAGCCCGAAGATCGAAAAAGGTCCGGGTCGCCAGCGCGCCCGCCCACCGCATGCACGCGACACGAGAGGCTCTCCGGCTTCGGCAACGCCTCGCCGCGCGACTTCGTCCCCTCGCGCTCTCCATCGTCTTGATCATCGGCCTCGGCCTACCGCTGACCTACTACGCGCTCGACGGCTATGCCGGCGGTGATCACGCGCGCCTCTATGCGCTCACCGGCGGGCTCGTCTTCATCTCGGCCGTGGTGGCCGCCGTCCTCGCCCTGCTCGTGTACCGCGTCCCCATGGTCACGGTGACCGCGATGGAGCAGAGCATGGAGACCCTGATCGCCGAGCAGCAGAGTCTCGTGGAAGCCGGGCGCGTTCTCGCCGGGACGCTCGACCTTCGCGAGGTGCTCGACCGTCTCACGGGAGCGGCCCGCGCCCTCCCGGGCGTCGACGTCGTGCGCATCTGGCTCTGCGACGAGACGTCCGGCGAATACGTGCTGCATTCGGAGGCGGGCGTGCGCGACGCGGCCGTCCGCTACGTCACGCGGCTGGCGCCGGGGACCGGGCTCATCGGCCGGGTGCTGAGCGCCCGGCGCCCCCTCACGATCGTGGACATGCAGGCGGACGCGGCGGCGGTGAACCGGGAATGGCTGGCGTCGGAAGGGCTCGTGTCCTACCTCGGCGTGCCGCTGCTGCTGGACGACGTGGCGGTGGGCGCCCTCGCCTTCATGGCGCGCCGGCCGCAGGCGTGGTCGGCCGCCGACGTCGCCCTCGCCGAGACCCTGGGGACGCTGGCCGCCGTCACCATTCGGAACGCGCGGCTCTTCGCGCAGAGCGAAGCGCGACGGCGGGCGGCGGAAGGTCTGGCCGCCACCGGACGCGCCATCTCCCAGGGGCTCGATCTCGACGAGATCGGCGAGCGGATCGCGGAGAGCGCGCGAACGCTGCTCGCCGCGGAGTCGGCGGGGCTGTACCGCCTCGAACCTCGCTCCGGCGATCTCGTTTCGGTCGCCGTCTCCGGGGACGCCGGTGATCTCGCCCCACGCACGTTCATCCTCCCCCGGGGCACGGGCGCCGCCGGCCTTGCCATTCAAGAACGACGAGCGGTGGTGACGCCGAACGTGCTCGCCGATCGCCGCATCACGCTCCGCGCCGACGTCCGCGCCCGCATCGAGGCGGCCAATTTCCGGGCCGTGCTCGCGGTGCCGCTCCAGGTGAAGGACCGCGTGGTGGGCGCGCTCGCGGTGGGCGCGCGCGCCGGGCGCGTCTTCGAGAAGAACGACATCGAGCTGGCGCAGGCCCTCGCCGACCAGGCCTCGCTCGCGCTCGAGAACGCGCGGCTCTTCCGGGAGGCTACGCGCCGGCGACGAGAGGCGGAGCAGCTCGCGCGCGTGGGCCGCATGCTCACGGAGACGCTCGACATGACCGCGGTCGGCCAGCGAATCGTCGACAGCCTCCTGCCCTTGTTCGGCGCGCACTCCTCCGGGCTCTTCCTCATCGAGGGCGCCGGTGCCCCCACCGCCGTCGCCTGGGGTGGGGCCGCGCGCGATCACTGGAACGTGGGGGAGGCGTTGCACGACAGGGCGAGCGTGGCCGCGCTCGCGATCGCCTCCGGCGATCCCGCGTGGTCGCGCGACATCCTTGCCGATCCGCGGCTGGCGCTGCCGGAGCCGATCCGCCGCCGCGTGCTCGCCACCGGTGATCGCGCGGCGCTGGCGGCGCCGCTGCGCGCGAAGGGCGCCGTCATCGGCGCCCTCGTGCTCGCCGATCGCATTCCGCGCGATTTCGCGGTGGCGGAAGTCGAGCTGGTGCAGGCGCTCGCCGATCAAGCCGCCCTCGCCCTCGAGAACGCCCGCCTCTACGCGCGCGCCCAGCGCGCGTACGCCGAGCTGACGGAGGCTCAGGCCCAGCTCGTGCGGAGCGAGACGCTGCGCGCGATGGGCGAGCTGGCGGCGGGCGTGGCGCATCATCTGAACAACTTGCTGGCGGTCGTGCTCGGCCGCATCCAGCTCGTGATCCCGAAGACGGAGGCGCCGGAGGCGCGTCGCGATCTCGCCCTCGCGGAGCGCGCGGCGCTCGACGGCGCCGACGTCGTGCGCCGGATGCGAGGCTTCAGTCGCGGCTACCCGGCGCCGTCGCTCGTTGCCGTCGATCTCAGCCGGCTCGCCACGGAAGCGCTGGAGCTGACCCGGCCGCGCTGGTCCGACGAGGCGGTGGCCCGCGGCGTCCGCATCGAGACGACGCTGGAGGTGGGCACGGTGCCGGCGGTGGCGGGAGAGCCGGCCGCGCTCCGTGAAGTCCTCGTGAACCTGATCCAGAACGCGATCGACGCGCTCCCCGCGGGCGGCCGCATCGGGCTGCGCACGTGGGCGACCGGAGAGTCCGTGCACTGCGCGGTGTCCGACGACGGCATCGGCATGTCGCCGGAGGTGCAGCGGCGCGCCGTCGAACCCTTCTACACGACGAAGGGCGTCCGCCGCACCGGTCTCGGTCTCAGTGTCGGCTACGGCATCCTGCGCCGTCACGGCGGCGACCTCACGATCGAGAGCACCGAGGGCCGAGGCACGCAAGTGACTCTGCGCGTGCCGCTGACCTCGCTCATCGACGTCCCCGTCACCGTGCCGGCGGTGCCCGCCGCCCACCCCGCCGTCGGCCACCTCACGGTCGTCGTCGTCGACGACGAGCCGGAGGTGCGCCGCGTGATCGCCGAATTGCTGGAGCAGCAGGGTCACCGGGTGGTGCAGGCGGCGGACGGCGAGGAGGCGCTTCACCGCGTCGACGCCAGCGTCGATCTCGTGCTGACGGATCTCTCCATGCCCGGCATGAGCGGCTGGGACGTAGCGCGCGACGTGAAGACGCGCTGGCCCTGGCTCCGCGTCGGCATCGTGACGGGCTGGGCGGAGGCCCTCGGGGCCGATCCCGGTCATCGCAGCGTGGCGGATTTCGTGATCGCCAAGCCCGTCACCGGCGCCGCCCTTCGAACCGCCATCGCCCAGGCCGGCATCGCTCCCCGCAACTAGCAGGCTCGCACCTTCGCCGCGCGCGAGGCGGCATGACCCCCGTCCACGCGCGCGGTACCATGCAGTCATGACGAAACTACAGCGGATCGTCGTCGTTCTCGGCGTGGTCGTCCTCGGCGGCTGCGCCACCGCGAGCACGAAGGGGAAAATCGCGCTCGAAGACGGGCGCTACGAAGAGGCCGCGCGGCGCTTCGAGGAGGCGGTGGCCGCGCATCCCGACCGCGTGGAGCCCCTGATCGGGCTCGGGATCGCTCGCTACAAGCTCGGCGCCCTTGATCCGGCCATCGACGCGCTCGGCCACGCGGTGACGCGCGCGCCGGGATCGCAGGCGGCCCAGCTCTATCTGGCGCTCGCCTATCTCGTGAAGGGCGACGACGCCCGCGCTCAGCAGCACCTCGCGACGTATCTCGGGTTGAACCCGGAGCCGGCCGTCGCGCGCCAGGCCAGCCGCGCGCTCGAGCTGCTACGGACCGAGCGGCCGTCGCAACCGATGCGGATCTTCGTCGCCGCCGCCCTCGACAACGCCGTGGAGCTGACGCAGGAGGTGTGGCGCGCGCGGCAAGAAGCGCGCACCTACTATCCCTACGGCCCGCCGTTCGTGTTCGGTGTGGTCGGCGTGGGCTCGTGCGTGGCCACGCGTCCGGGCGCGGCCTTCTGCTACTGACGTCGCCCGCGCGTCTTCGCGGCGTCCGCCGCGCTGTGCGCTTCCCCGCGCGCCCGTGACGCCTCCGTCGCCGCCTCGTCGGCGACGCGTCGCTTCGCCGCCGCCTGCGCTTCCGCGGCGAGCAGCCGCTCCCTGAGCTGTCGCGCCGATCGTTCCGCCGCGTCCGCCGCTCGACGCCGAGCGGCGGCGGCGCGCTCGAGTCGCGCGGCGCGCCGGCTCCGCTCGCGCGCCTCGCGCGCCGCGGCGCGGGCGGCTCGGCGAGCGTGGGCGGCGGTGGCGTCGCGCGCCGGCGGTGAAGGCTTCGCCGCCGGCGCCTTCGCAGCGGGGACGTTCGCAGTGGACGGTGCCTTGGCGGGGGCCGGCGTCTCATCGGCGCGCGCGGACGCCGGCTTCGGTACGAGCCGCAGAGTCCCGCCCGCGAGCAGCGCGTCGAGTCCGGGTGGCGGCAGCTCCTCCGTCAGCCGGCCGCGCTGGAGATCGGCGCGGATGCGGCGGTCGGTGGCGGCGCCGAGCAGCGTCCCCGAGACCCGCCGGTCGAGCGCAGGCGAGGTCCGGACGCCGCCCGCGGCCAGCACCGCGGCCACGCGGCGCTGGAGATCGTGGAGCGCGCGCCGCTGCGTCGCCGTCGCCTCCGGCAACTCGCCGGCATGCGCGAGCTGGGCGCGCCGCAGACGCTCCACGGCCTCGACGAATCGCGCCACCGCCTCCGGCGCGTCGCGCGCGAGACGGTTGACGGCCCACACGGCCACGCTCGGCTTGCGGAGCTTGCGCACCCGGGCGGCACGGGCGTTGTCCCCGGCTTTCCGGAAGGCGGCGGCGAGGGCGTCGCGCGCGCGGGTGAACTCCGCGGGCGGCACGCCGTGGAGGTCGTCGATCTTGTCGTCGGCGCGCGCGGTCATCGGTGGTGGCGCCCCGCCGGATGCTACCCGATAACGCGGTCGAACGGGAACGGCGGGCCGGACGGCCGGCCGGCTCTGGAGATGGCCGGAGCCATCGTGGTAGGGTTAGCCGCCGGGGAGGCCGGTCGGCTCCTCGAGCCTCAGGAGCGATCCCGAGTCGGGGAGTGAACATGCGGCGAATCGTGAATCGCCTCCGGGCACATATGTCGTTCATCGTCGGCGTGGTGGCCATCGTCTCCCTCTGGCCGGGCGCCGTTCCGGTCGCGGGCGCGGAGCCGGCGGGCGAGGTGACGGTGTCGTTTCACGTCACGCTCGCGCCCACGTGGTTCGATCCTTCCACGGCGCCTCCGCAGATCACACCGTTCGGAGTGCTCTACGCCATCCACGACGCGCTCGTGCGGCCGCTTCCCGGTCACAAGATGGGGCCGAGCCTCGCGGAGTCGTGGACGGAGAGTCCCGACGGGCTCGTGTACGAGTTCAAGCTGCGGCGCGGCCTCACCTTCCACAACGGCGATCCCGTCACCACCGAGGACGTGAAGTTCAGCTTCGATCGATACCAGGGCGCGGGTGCGAAGGAGCTGAAGGCGCGCGTCCGCCAGCTCGAGGTCGTCGATCCGCTCACGGTGCGGTTCCATCTCAAGGAGCCCTGGCCGGATTTCATGACGTACTACGGGACCACCGCCACCGCCGCCGGCATCGTGGTGCCGAAAAAGTACGTCGAGCAGGTCGGCGCCGACGGCTTCCGGCAACGACCGATCGGGGCCGGGCCCTACAAGTTCGTGAGCCAGCGTCCCGGCATCGAGCTCGTGCTGGAGGCGGTGCCCTCGTACTGGCGCCACGCGCCGTACGTCAAGCGGCTCGTCATGAAGAGCATCCCCGACAGCACCACGCGGCTGACCATGCTGAAAAGCGGCGAGCTCGACATCGCGTATTTCCTCGACGGGCCGGACGCGGAAGCGATGAAGCGGGATCCTCGCCTCGCTCTCGTGGCCACGCGTCACGCGTCGATCTTCTGGATCGAGTTCGCGGATCAGTGGGACCAGCGCTCACCGTGGAACGACAAGCGCCTGCGCCAGGCCGTGAACTTCGCCCTCGACCGCAAGGCCATCAGCGACGCGGGCTGCCTCGGCTATTGCCCGCCGGCCGGCGTCATCGTCCCCCGCGTGATGGACTTTGCGCTGCAGGTGCCGGCGCCGCCCTACGATCCGCAAAAGGCCAAGCAGCTCCTGGCGGAGGCGGGCTATCCGAAAGGCATCGACGCCGGGGAGTTCGTCCCCATTCCGGGCTTCGCCACCGTCGCCGACGCCACCCTCAACAACCTGAACGCGGTCGGAATCCGCCTCCGCATGCGTCCAATGGAGCGCGCCCCCTTCTATGCCGCCTGGCTCGAGAAAAAGCTGCGGGGCGTCTTCATGGTGGCGGTGGGCAATTCCGGGAACGCCGCCAGCCGCGTGGAATCGTTCATGCAGTCGAAGGGCGCCTATGCCTACGGCGGCTATCCCGACATCGACGAGCTCTTCCAGCAACAGGGACGCGAGCGCGACGTCGCCAAGCGCGAGGCGCTGCTGCACCGGATCCAGCAGCTCACCATCGACCGTGTGATGTACGCGCCCATCATGGACCTGCGCGGGTTGATGGGCGTGGGACCCCGGCTCGCCGACCACACCATCAACTCCATCCCGATGTATCCGTTCCCCTCGCACGAGGACCTGCGGCTCAAGAGCCCATAGGTCTCGCGAGCCTGCGCAGGGAGGCGAGCTGCTCCCGCGCCGCCTCCCCTCCCGCAGCCAGGAAGAGATCGGCGAGATGAAAGTCGCGCCAGGTCGAGGGCCCGAAGCGCGGCGTGATGACCACGTCGGCGAGGGCGGCGTGGCGTACGCTCGCGTCGAGCTGCGCCAGGTCCATCACCTCCAGGATGGTCTCGAGCGTGCTCACGCCTCGCCGAGCGCCGGACGGCGCTGCGCCGGCGCCGGTGGGCCAGGCCGGCAATGTCTGGCGGCTCATGAGATTCACGGAGACGGTGATGTCCGCGCCGACTTCCACCAGTGACGACGTCGGGACGGGGACGAGGGCCAGCCCATCGACCAGACGCTGGCCGTCGCGGGGATGGGGTGGGAACAACCCGGCGAGGGCGGTCGAGGCGACCATCGCCTCCCACACCGGCCCTTCCCCGATCGGCACCGGCTTCCGGGTATTGAGATCGACGGCCATCGCCACGAACGGAATGGCGAGGTCGCGAAAGCTGACGCCGTTCGTGGTCTCGAGGCACACGCGACGGTGGACGTCGAGCGCGCTGGAGGCGCCGGAGAACGTGAGCGTGAACACCTGGGCCACGTTCTCCGCGCTGAACACGGAACGCATGGTGGCCTCGATCTCGGGCGCGGTTTTCCCCAGCGCGAGCCACGCGCCGACGAGGGCGCCGATGCTGCTGCCTGCCACGCAGTCCACGGTGTAGCCGGCCTCCTCCAGGACGTACAGCGCGCCGACGTGGGCGTACCCCTTGGCGCCGCCCGCGCCCAGCGCCAGACCGATCCGGGTCCGCGTGAGCAAACGACACAGTCGGGCCACTCCTCGCGCCGGGCTGCTCATGTCCACGCCCCCGTCGAGGCGGATGCCTTCCAGGGCGGGAAAGGAGCCCCGCGCGCCTGCGGCCACGAGGACGATTTCCGGCCGATCGCGCAGCGCTGCCAGCGTCGCGAAAGCCGCGACCGCTTCTTCGGGGGTGAGGAGGAGGACGATGCGGTCGACGTTGTCGACGAGGAGCGGAAGGCTATCCGACTCCAGGCGCCCGGCCAGCACCACGGTGGCGTGACTCGCGAGGAGATCGTCCAGGACCTCCAGGGCGCGTGCGACGGTGAGCCCGGTGGATGGCGTGCTCGTGCCGAAGTTCAATACAGTCACGTCGCGCGGGCTCGCGGCGCGTGCCGCCTCGATCACCTCCGGTATCAGCCGCGCCGCGCCGAAGCCCGTCAGCAAGGCCACGGCCTCACCTCGCCGGCGGTCGGCTTCCGAACTGGTCTGGGCGAGACGACGGCTGAGTATGCGACTCAGGTTCACGAGCAGAGACGGGTGCCGCGCGAAGAGCGCGGCGAAGCCTTCGCGATCCAGCTCGAGCGCCTGCGTGGGGACGGTGGCGATGACGCTGGCGGAGCGCGCTTCGCCCGTGACCATCGACATCTCTCCCACGACGTCGCCGCGGCGCAGACGAGCCAGGAGTCTCGGCTGCCCCGGGTGCTCGACGATGACCTGCGCCACGCCTTCCTGGATCACGAACAGGCTATCTCCCGGCTCCCCCTGCCGGCAGATGAACGTGCGGGCGGCGAACCGCCGGGATCGCATGCGGCCGAAGACGTCCGTCAGCGCGCGTTCGTCCAGACCGTCGAAGAACGGCATGCGCGCCAACTCCAGGGGGAGCACCGATCGTTCCCCGCCCGGACTCAGGCGTGCTTCCGGAGGACCATGGCGCTGTTGAAGCCGCCGAAGCCGCGGGCGTTGATGAGCGCCGTGCTCACCGTGATCGGGAGGGCGCGGCCGGTAACGACGTTCAGCTCGCAGCTCTCGGCGCGTTGGTCGAGGTTGACGGTGGGCGGTATCACGCCATCCCGCATGCTCAGAAGGGCGGTGGCGACGTCGAGCGCGGCGCCGCCCGCGTACAGGCGTCCCACCATGGATTTGGGAGCGGTGACGGGGACTCGCCCGGCCCGCACGCCGAACACCTCGCGGATGGCCTTCGCCTCCAAGGCGTCGCCGCTCGGAGTTCCGGCGGCATCGGCGAAGACGACGTCCACCTCGTCGGGCGTCACGTGCGCGTCCTCGAGGGCCAGCGTCATGGCCCGCGCGAAATCGCGGCTGTCCGGCGACGGGGAACGATGACCATCGTGGGTTGCCGCGTGTCCGAGGATCTCTCCATAGACGCGCGGCGCGCCGCGCCGCCGAGCGCGGCGTCTCGATCGAGCTGGTGAACGCGCACGCCGAGTCGCTGCCGTTCCCGGCGCGCTCGTTCGACACCGCGGTGTCGACGTTCGTGCTGTGCACGGTCGCCGATGCGGACGCGGCGATCGGCGAGCTGGCGCGTGTGCTGCGCCCCGGCGGGCGCCTTCTGTTTCTCGAGCACGTGGTGCGCCCGCGCGGCGCCGGCCGCGTGGTGCAGCGGCTGCTCGATCCGATCCATCGCCCTCTCACCTGCGGCTGCTCGCTGGTGCGCGACACCGCGGCGGCCCTGGCGACGCGGTTCGAGCTCGACGAGATCGACGAGCACGAGCTCGCCGGCGTCCCG
>DASXSB010000058.1:0-28600 GCA_036506275.1 Candidatus Methylomirabilota bacterium
ACGGGACGTCGGCCGCCGTCAAGCGCGCCTCCCACGTCTTGGGATCGGCGGCGGCGAGGGCGCCCTCGATGACCTCGCGCAGCACGGGCTCGTTGGCGGTGCGGGCAGGCCAGTCCTTGAAGCGGGGATCGTCGAGCGCGTCGGGGCGCCCGAGGGCGTGCATGAGATTCACGAACTGCTTCTCGGTGAGGACGGCCAGCACAATGTATCCCCCGCGCGCCCGGAAGCGATTGGCGGTCGGCTTCCGGCTCACCGAGCCGTTTCCGATCTGGCGCTGCTCGACGCCGGCCACCGTGTACTCGGAGACGGGGCCAGGAATGAACGCCAGCGCGGCGTCGAGCATGGCCACGTCCACGAGCTGCCCGCGCCCGGTGTGGGTGCGCTGGTAGAGCGCGCTCGCCACCGCCAGCGCCGCCGTCACCCCGCCGATGGTGTCGCAAAGCGCGAACCCCGCGCGCGTCGGTCCGCTCGCGGGCTCGCCCGTGATCGACATGATCCCCGACATCGCCTGCAGCTTGCCGTCGAAGGCCGCCGTCGTCCGTTCCGGCCCCGTGCGGCCGAAGCCAGAGACCGCGCAGTAGATGAGACGCGGATTGATGGCCGCGAGCGTCTCGTAGCCGATGCCGAGCCGGTCCATCACGCCGCCGCGGAAGTTCTCCCACACGACGTCGGCGCCAACCACGAGGCGCTTGACGATCTCCACCGCCGCCGGCTTCCGGAGGTCGAGCGTGAGGCTGCGCTTGTTGCCGTTCACGGCCAGGAAGGACGGCGCCATCTTGCGCGCCGCCCACGTCTGCTCGGCGAGCTGGCCGCGCGTCTCGTCGCCCTCGCGCGACTCGATCTTGACGACGTCGGCGCCGAGCAGCGCGAGCTGGTAAGTACCGTACGGTCCCGCCAGGTAGCGGGTGAAGTCGAGGATCCGGACGCCCGCGAACGGCTTCGTCACGCGCCCTCGCGCTTGCCGCGCGCGATCGCCTTCACCTCGTCGAACTCCTTCCGTCGTTCCGCAATGGAGTCCGGCGAGAGCTTCGCGAGGTCGAGGTAGTCGCGCTTCCACGTGGTGTCCGCGCTCCACGAGAGCCGCGATGGCACGGTGGTGCGCGGCCCCGGGGCGCTCTCCAGCAGACGCAGGGCCGACTCGAGGATCTCCCGCTGCGATTCGACGTCGAACGGCCGCCCCGCCGAGTTCCCGAGCGGGAAATCACTCCACACGAAGCGCGGCACGCCGCAGTGCTCGACGATGTCCTTGGCGCAGCCCATGATGACGGTCGAGATCCCGTCCGCCTCCAGATGCCTCGCCACCAGACTCACGGTCTGGTGACACACGGGTCAGCTCGGGACGAGCACGACCGCGTCGACGCCGTCCTCCCGGCAGCGGCGGAGCAGCTCGGGCGCGTCGCTCTCCGTCGTCGTGCGATGGCTCCGGTTCGTGGGCGCGCCGTGGAAGCGCGGGGCGAGGGCGCCGATGCGGCCCGCGGCCACCGCCTCCCGCAGCCGTGCGAGCGGGAAGTACGTGTTGATGTCCTTCGCGGACGTGTGCCGGCGATCGTAGCCCACGTGCGAGATCCGGAGATCGGGATCGGTGTCGGTGGGACCCGAGTACACCTGGTAGAACTTGGCGGCGGCGTTGTAGGGCGCGCCCGGCCCCTGGTCGCCGACGCCCGGCTGGAACGGCGCCGCCGTCGTGATCAGCCCCACGCGCGCCTCGCGCAGCGGCTTTGCCAACGGCGCGAACGGCACGTCGTCGAAGTGGGCCCAACGGTACGGGGTGCCGTACCCGAGGGCAAGATAGTAGTCGCGCGTCCGCTGCATGTACGGGATGGGGCCGTCGGGGTCGTTCATCGTCCCTCCCGCGTCCAGCATAGCAGGCGTCACGACGCCGGCGTGTGACGGGTCAGGAACTCCGTCACGCGGCGGATGGAGTCGGCGAGATGCGTGGGCGCGCGCCAGTCCTTCTGGATTTCGAGCCGCGGAGCCAGCCGGGCGATCTCGGCGCTGATCTCGGCCGGATGCGGCGTATCCGTGCCCGGCTGCAGCAAGAGGGGCGTGCGACAGCGGCTCACGAAGTCGCGGGTCACCGAGAACACGAAGTCGCCGCCGAACATGTTGTGGCCGAACTTCTGGATGACGTCCTCGGTGAGCGTGGGGTCGCGGGCGAGCATGGTCTTGCTGAAGGTCGCCACCGCGTCGTCCCAGGTCGCGCGGTTCTCGTGGAGCCCGATGGGGTTCTGGAGCACGGCCGCCGTGATCCGCTCCGGCGCGATCTCGCACAGGGTCAGACAGAAGCTCGCGCCGATGCACCCGCCCATCACGTGGAATCGCCGATGACCGAGGTGATCCATCAGCGCCAGCTGATCCGCCGCGTACGTCCGCCAGCCGTCCGTCGCGGTCACCTTCGCGCGGGAGCTGCCGGCGTTGCGCTGATCCATGCCGATCACGGTGAAGCGGCCCGCCAGGTCCGCCATGGGATTCATCCACGGCGGCGGGGCGTCCGGATTGCGCGGGCTATGACGCCAGAACGCGAGCTGGGAGCGCAGGCCGCCGGGCGCGAAGAGCAGGAGCGGGTAGCCCGAACCGTGAACCTCGTAGTGGATCTCGACGTCGGGGCGCGTGAAGACCGGCATGGTCCCTCCCTCGTGGCTCGGCACACCGACCGCGCCGCGATAGTACACTGCGCCGCGTGCCGCGCGCGCCCGCCGAATTCCCACTCGGCGCCGGGTTCGTGCGACAGTGGTGAGACCGGAGTCGCCGCCACCAGGGAGAACGAAAAGCGATGAGCGTTGCCAACGGCCGCCAGTTCCTCAGCATTCCCGGCCCCACCAACGTCCCCGACGCCGTGCTCGCCGCCATGCACCAGCCGGCGATCGACATCTATTCGGGCGACATGCTGCGCCTCACGCAGACGCTCCACGAGGACCTGCCGAAGATCTTCCGGACCTCGGGCCATGTCTACATCTACGCCGCCAACGGTCACGGCGGCTGGGAAGCCGCCCTCACCAACGTGCTGTCGCGCGGCGATACCGTGCTCGTGCTCGAGAGCGGCGTCTTCGCGGCGGGCTGGGGCGACATGGCGCGCATGATGGGCGTCAAGGTCGAGGTCCTCAAGGGCGACTGGCGGCGGGCGGTGACGCCAGCGGCGGTGACCCAGCGCCTGGCCGCCGACACCGCGCACGAGATCGACGCCATCCTCGTCGTTCAGATCGACACCGCTTCCGGCGTCGTCAACGACATCGCGGCCATCCGCCGCGCCATCGCCGCCGCGCGCCACCCCGCCCTTCTCATGGTCGACTGCGTGGCGTCACTGGGCTGCATGCCGTTCGAGATGGACGCATGGGGGGTCGACGTGGCCATGTGCGGCTCGCAGAAAGGCCTGATGACCCCGCCCGGTCTCGCCTTCGTGGCCGCCAACGAGCGCGCGCACGCCGTCCATCAGAAGGCCGACCTCCGGACTCGTTACTGGGACTGGACCTTCCGCCGCGGGGAGGCCCACTACCAGAAATACGGCGGCACGCCGCCCCAGCACCTGCTCTTCGGGCTGCGCAAAGCGCTCGACATGCTGCTCGCCGAGGGCCTGGAGCACGCCGCGCGCCGTCACGCCCTCCTCGCGGAAGCCACGCGGGCGGCCGTGGATCGATGGGCGGAAGGTCGCGCGCTCGCCTTCAACATCACTCACCCGGCGGAGCGCGCGAACTCCACCACCACGGTGTTGATGCCGGGCCGTGATCCGCGCCCGTTCCTCGACTACTGCCGCGAGCGGTGCGGCGTCGTCCTCGGGGTCGGGATCGGCGAGCTGTCGGGCAAGGCGTTTCGCATCGCTCACATGGGACACACGAACGCGCCCATGGTGATCGGCACCCTTGCCGCCGTCGAGATCGCGCTGAAGGCGCTCGACATCCCTCACGGGAGCGGCGGCGTGCAGGCGGCGGTCGACTATCTCGGACGCGAGGTGCGCGCCTAGCCCTCCATCGCTTTCGCGACGGCCACCAGCGTCGCGTCGTTGCCGCGCGCGGCGAGGATGGAGAGACCGACGGGAAGGCCGTCCACCTGCGCGCCCGGCACACTCACCTGCGGCACGCCCGTGAGGCCGCCGTGGGCGGTGAGACAGCCGATGCGGGCTCGCAAGGGGTCGAGCGTGGCGAGCGGCAGCGCCTTCGGCGGGGCCGGGAACGGCGTGGTCGGCATGCAGAGGATCGTTCCCGGTGGCAGCAGCCACGCGAGGCGCGCGCGCGCCTCCTCCCGCATCAGCGCCGCCCACTGGCGCTCGCTCTCCGGAATCGCGCTCGCGAAGGCAAGACCACGCGCGACGTTGAAGGCCATGCGCGGGTTGTCGCGATCGAGCCACTCCTTGAACGTGAGCCACGCCTCCCAGGGCTGGAGCGTGCGCTGCGCGCGCGACCACACGGAAAGTCCGGGCGGCGCGAGGAGATCCTCGCGGACCTCCTTCACGAGGCCCGACAGCGTTCGCACCATCGGCTGCAGCGCGGACGCGGTTTCCGGATCCGCGAAGCCGAAGGCGTCGACGGCCACGATCAACCGCGTCGGGAGGTCGCCGGCCATCGCCTCCCCGAGGAGCACTTCGGACACGCGCGCGAACGTGCCGGCGTCGCGTGCGAACCATCCCGTCGTGTCCGAGGTGGGCGCCTGCGGCATCATGCCGCGCAGATCGAGTCGGCCATGGGTGGGACGGATGCCGTAGAGCCCGCAGAAGCTCGCGGGCACGCGCACGGAGCCACCGGTGTCGGTGCCGAGGGCGGTGTCGCACAGCCCCTGCGCCACCGCGGAGGCGGAACCCGACGATGAGCCGCCGGGGACGCGGTCGGGGGCGTTCGGATTGATCGGCGTGCCGTCGAACGCATTCTCGCCGAGGATCCCGAGCGACACCTCGTCGGTGACGGTCTTGCCGATGAGCGTGGCGCCGGCGTCGAGCAACTGCTGCACCGCCCACGCGTGGCGCGTGGGAAGCGGACGTGCACGCGCCCAGTCCGGATTGCCACCGCCCGTCGGATAGCCGGCCACGTCGAAGAGGTCCTTGGCCGCGAACGTCATTCCCGCGAGCGGGCCACGCGGAGCGCCGGCGATGCGCAGGGCGGGGCCGGCGACGAAGGGGCTGGTCACGGGCGAATTCTACGCGATCCCGATCCGGCCGCCGCGCGGCGGCCGTCCTAGCGGCGGCGCGCCGGACCGGGCGCGCCGCCGGGCTGCCGCGGTTACTTCCCGATGGATTCCACTCCCGCCTTCGCGACCTGGGCGTCCTGGGCGGAGGTCACACCGCTCACACCGACGGCGCCGATGATCTTGCCATCCTGCATCAAGGGAATACCGCCTTCGATCGGTGTTGCCCCCGGGAGACCGAGGATCGCCATGCGGCCGCCAGCGATACCGTCTTCGAACGCCTTCGTCGGCCGCTTGAACATGGCCGCGGTGCGCGCCTTCTCGAGGGCGATGTTGACGCTCCCCGTCTGCGTGTTGTCCAGGCGCTGGAAGGCGATCAAGTAGCCGTGGGTGTCGACGATCGCGATGGCGACGGGCCAGTTGTTCTTCCTGGCCTCGGCCTCGGAGGCGGCGAGGATCTTCTTCGCCTGTTCGAGATTGACGGGAGTGCCGTAGTCCGGAGCCCGCGCGGGGGCCGGGGTCGGAGCGGGCGTCTGCGTCTGCTGCGCCTCAGCGGCGCCAATCACGGCCACGGCCAATAGCAAAGCGAGAGCGGGGAGGAATCTTCCCATGACAGCCTCCTGGATGAGAGTGCACGGCGCTCGGGATGACAGCACGGAGAGTCGTCCCAACAACTCTCGACCCCGGCTCAAGGTTCCTTTTGGCGGAGGCGCTCCACCATGCCCAGGGCGTAGGGCGCTCCCTCCAGCAATTGCGCGAGCATCAGACCGTCGAGCTGGAGACCCGCGCGGCGCGCGCTCTTCACGCAGAGATCGCGTGTTTCCGCGTCGACGTGATCGCTGGACCCGGGCACCACGGGGGGAGGAACGACGTCGGGCGCCGCCGCCCCGCGGACGAGCCGCGGCTGCCGCGTGTGCCACTCCGTGGCCGCCTCGTAGGCGTGGCCGATGCGGAGGATCGTCCCTTCGTCGAACGGTCGTCCGATGATCTGCATGCCGAGCGGCAGTCCCTGGCGTCCGAAGCCGTTGGGAAGCGCGAGCACCGGCTGGCCGGTGACGTTCCACGCGGTGAGCAGGCTCGGCTTCTGCCAGAACGAGACGCTGCGATAGTCGGTGAGCCGGGGCGCCTCTCCCATGCCGGCGGTCACGAACGCGTCGAAGCGCCCGTAGAGCGGCTCCATCTCGGTCATCATCCGGCGACGCTCCTGCGTGGCCTGCACGTAATCGTGCGCGGTGAACACCACCGACGGCAACACCCGTGAGCGAAAGTCGGCGCCAAAATCTTTCGGTCGCGTGATCAAGCTCTTCCGGTGGACGCTGAAGATCTCGCTCTCCGCAATGATGATCTTCACGTCGAAGTAGCTCGCCAGCGGCCGTACCCGGCATTCCTCGAGCGCGGCGCCGAGCCGGCGGAGGACGTCGAGGGCGGCGTCCATCGCGCGGCGAGAATCCTCCGACGCCGGGATGTCCTCCTCCCAGTGATGTCGCAGGACTCCGATCGTGAGGCCGCGCAGGCCGCCTCCGAGCGCTTCGCGATACGACGGGATCGCGCGCCGGACGCTGCCCGCGTCCTTCACGTCGTAGCCGGCGAGCGTCTCCAGCGCCAGCGCACAATCCTCGACCGTGCGCGCGAGCGGCCCGCAGTGATCGAACGTGTACGAGTTGGTGATGACGCCGGCGCGGCTCACGAGCCCGAACGTCGGCATGAGACCGACCACTCCGCAGTGGGAGGCGGGGCCGCGGATGGAGCCGCCGGTGTCGGAGCCGAGCGCGAGCGGGACCATGCCGGCGGCGACGGCGGCGCCGGATCCCGTGGAGGAGCCACCCGTGAAGCGCTCGAGGTCCCACGGGTTGCGCGCGGGCGGCCACGGGAGATCGAACGACGGCCCCGCGTGCGCCATCTCGTGCGTGGCCAGCTTCCCGAGCAGCACCCCGCCCGCCTCGCGGAGCTTCGTGGTGGCGGTGGCGTCCTCACGCGGGATCCGATCGATGAACACGCGCGAGTGGCCGGAAGTGAGGATTCCGCGCGTGTCGTAGATGTCCTTCAGCGCGAACGGAATGCCGTGGAGAGGACCGCGGTAGGTCCCCGCCGCCATCTCCGCCTCCGCGGCGCGCGCCTGCTGCCGCGCGAGGTCGAAGGTGGGCGTGATGAACGCGTGGGCCTGGCTGTCGTAGTCCTCGACGCGACGAATGAGCGCGTCCGTAAGCTCGACGGGCGAGAGCTTTCGCGCCGCCATCAGGCGCGACAGCTCGGCCATGGACAGCTCGTGGAGCTCCGTGGTCATGGGACCGCCGAGCCGTTGCCGCTCGACTCCACGATGGCGAGACCATAAGGATCGTTGCCGACGCCGGTGACGGTGGCGACCGCCTTCAGCGATATGAGGTCGAAGATCCACACCGTCCCGCTTCCGGTGGTGGCCGTCCGCGCTCCGCCGGAGATCACCGCGAAGCGACCGTCGGCGGTGACCGCCGAGCCCTTGGGCCGCGCGCTCGCACCATCGGGACGGCTGAGGGGGATGTTGATCACGGGGCCCGGAACGCCCGTGCTCTGGTCGAAGGGGACGATCGACACGTTGTTGGAGCGGAAGTTCGGCACGATGATCTGACGCCCGTCCGGCGTGAACGACGGTAGGAACGGCCGTGTCGGGACCGTCGGATTCGTGGTGCCGACGAGGACGCGCGCGACCTCGGCGTTGGGGGCACCGACGCGCGCGAGATCGACGTCGATGATCGAGATGGTGTTGCCCTCGACCGCTACCTGCTGACTTTCGCGATTCGCGGCCACCACCCAGCGGCCGTTCGGGCTCGTGGTGATACCAAAGGGACCGATCTGGGTCGGAATCCGCATGATTTCCGGTGTCCGCTCGCCCGCGAGCGCGCGCTCGAGATCGATCACCGACACGTCGTTGGTGCCGCCGTTGGCGGTGAACAGGTAGCGCTTGCCATCGCTTCCCTGCCCGAGCGTGATGCCGTTGGTGTCGGGAAAGCAGCCCCACGACGGGTGCGGCGACAGCAGCGGCACCGGGGACAGCGCGCCGTTCGCGTTCACGAACGGGCCGGGGGGATTCGGAAACGTGGGCGGCCCCGCCGGCGACACGAACGGCACCGGAAACGGCGGGCACGTGAACCCGGGACTGCCGAGCGCCAGCTCCACTTCCCCGCGGAGGCTGCCGGTCTTTCGATCGACGAACGTGACGCGGTTCCCGCCGTCTTCCGTGAGGTGGCTCTCGGCGGTGCCGACGACGAACATGTCGGGAAGCAGCACCAGGCCCACGGCGCCGAAGGAGCCGCTGTCGACGTGCCGCTCGAGGGCGGCGCCGGTGTCATCGTTCTGCGGCTTGATCATCTCGGCGATGGTCATGACGGCGATGTTGCCCCGCCCGCCGTGCTGGAGGAACTCGTCGTTGTTGATGCTGCCATGGTGGTTGACGACGTACGCGGTCTTTCCGTCCTCGCTCACCACGATGTTGGCGGGGTCCCCGAGCGGCTTGCCGTCTAGGCGGTTCAGCGCCGTCTTCGACCGGCTCACGATGGCGTTCGGCGTGTTGTTGTTCGGCGTATTGAGCGCGTCCTGGAGGTTGATGGCAAAGATGCGCGGATCGCGGCGCCCGGTGGCCAGGATGAACGTGTCGGCCCGCGCCTCCGGCGCCACTCCCAGTAGCAAGGCGCCGGCGAGGAGGACATGCTTGAACCCCATCTTCTTATCTCCTCGTGAGAGTGTGTCTCGGTCTTCGTGTGCGAGTGGAGCGGGAGCCGATTGTCGTTGGTTTCCGCGCGAGGGTCAACGCCAACGGCGCGTGTGCCGTCTCCGGGGGAGGTCGACGTTCAGCGGAGCCGGATTGCGTAGGCGGCGCGCGGTCGCGGACGGAGCCGGACGAAGAAATTCAGCAGCGCGCGCTGCCACCCGTACTTCCGATCGAGCCCCGCGAACACCCGCCGCGCTTCGTCACCGTCGAGCGGACGCGCCGTCCCTTCCGCCCAGTCGCCGGTGACCGTGCCGCGCGCATTGCAGGGAGCGATCCGCACGCCCGGATTGTGGCGCAGGCGCTTGACCTTGCCGGAGGCGGCCATCGTGTAGAACGCGAGCTCGCCGTCGAGCTCGACGAACCACACCGGTGTGCGCACCGGCGTGCCGTCGCGGCGATAGCTTTCCACACTGACGTAGCGCCCGCCGGCGAACTGTCCGCGACCGGTCGTCATCCCGGGAACCTCGCGCGCGAATTGGCGGCAGCAAGCGCCGCGCCCGCCATCACGCCGTGCCGGCGAAGAGCGACTTCTTGATGATCGCGTGCACGCCCCAGTTGCCGTCCACGACCTGGGTGACGCCGAAGTCCACCGCGATCGACATGAGCGAGATGGCCTCGTCCTCGTTGAGGCCGCGCGTGGTCATGAGGAAGTGGCGCATCTTCCGGAAGGCGTCGCGGAGGGCGAGGTCCACGGACGATTTCGAGTAGATGTCGCTCTGCGCCGTGGGCCCGAGCTCGGCCAGATATTTCGGATAGCTGAACCCGTGCAGCACCCACTCGTCCTGCGTCTCCAGCAGCGGGTACTCGAGACCGCTGAGCGCGCTCCCGGCCAGCGTGTCCTTCTTGCGGAGGACGAGCTGGAACGTTCCCGTGAGCGAGCACTCGATGGCGGTGCCGCACAGCTCGGAATCGCCCTGGGCGGCGTGCGGGTCACCCGCGGAGAGCAGCGCGCCCGGCACCGCCACCGGGTAATACATGGTCGCGCCCTTGCCGATGCGCCAGTCGTCGATGTTGCCGCCCACCCAGTGAGGCGGGATCGAATCCACGATGTCGGCTTCCGACGGCGCGAGCCCGATCACGCCGAAATGCGGGCGGATGGGGATGCGCACGTTCTTCAGGACGCCGTGGTTTTCCTGCACGGTCTTGTGGTCCACGGGCACGCCCGGATAGTCGATGATCTTGTGGATGACGCCGTACGGATCCGTCTGCGGCGTCCAGCGGAAGTTGTAGACGGCCTTGGCCCAGTTGCGCTCGCCGGTGGCGTCGACCTCGTAGATCGTGATGACCTCGCGCGGCTTGGGATCGGTGAGCAGATCCTTGTAGTGGAAGCCCCACCACGCCGCGGCATTGCTGCCGAACGCCCTCCCCTTGTACTGGGGATTCGCGCACGGGCGCGGCTTCACGTCGATGATGCGGACCTCCAGGACGTCGCCCGGCTGCGCACCGCGCACGGCGATGGGTCCCGTGCAAATGTGGACGCCGAGGCCCTCGCCGGCGCCGCGACCGAACAGCGTGGGCTGCAGCGGCCCCGCCCCGCGCCGGTCCACGCCTTTCCGCTGGCGGTCCCAGTAGTACACGCTCTCGGCGCCGGGATCGCCTTTCACCATCCGCTCGGCGTCGTCGTTGGCGTGATGGGTGAGCGTCTCGATGGTGACGAAATCGCCCGAGCTCACCTCCACGAGTGGCTTCAGGAGCTTGCTGAAGTAACCCCAGTGAACGGTCTTGTCGGTGGCGGGAACGTAATAATGGTTGGTGGTGCCGGGCACCGGCCCCGGCTGCGCGAGCGCGCCCGCCGCCCCCATCCCGACCGACGCCACGGCGCCGCCGACCACCAGCGCTCCCTTCAGGAAATCCCGCCGCGCCTCGCTCTCGCTCCGTACCTCGCGCTCCCCGTCGCTCATGCTCGTCTCTCCGCGTGGATGAAGGTGAACTCCTCGGTGAGCGTGAAGAGCGCCATTGCTCGCAAGCGCGGCGTCGCGCTGCGGGAAACCATACGTCGCGGTCGTGGCGCGGGTCAAGCGATGGGCGCCTGCGGGCGGTGCGATTGACTTCGCGGTGGCGGCGCGGTACAGGAACGGCCCATGGCTTCCGGTCCCGCTCTCCTCGTCGGTGTGGACGTCGGCGGCACGTTCACCGATCTCGTGCTGGTCGATGAAGCCTCCGGCACCGTCCGCGTGGCCAAGGTGCCGACGACCGTTCGCAACCAGGCGGACGGTGTCCTCACCGCCCTCGCCGAGGCCGCCGCCTCCCCCGCGGAATTGAAAATCATCGTCCACGGCACGACCACGGCAACGAACGCCCTCCTCGAGCGCAAGGGCGCGCGCACCGGGCTCATCACCACGCGCGGCTTCCGCGACGTGCTCGAGCTGGGCCGGCGCACGCGGCCCACGCCGTACGGTCTCAAGGGAACGTTCGAAGCGCTGATTCCCCGCGATCTGCGCCTGGAGGTGACCGAGCGCATGGACGCGGAGGGACAAGAGGTGACGCCGCTCGCGGAGGACGAGGTGCGGCGGGCGGCGGCGTGGCTCCGCGATCGGGGCGTGGAAGCCCTCGTGATTCACTTCCTTCATTCCTACGTCAACGACGTGCACGAGCGCCGCGCGCGCGCGGTGGCCGCCGAGGCGTGGCCGAACGCGTACGTGACGGCGGGAGCCGAGCTCCTCCCCGAGTACCGGGAATTCGAGCGCGGAACGACGGCCGCCATCAACGGATTCGTCCAGCCGGTGATCGACCGCTACCTGCGACAGCTCGCGCGCGAGCTGGCCCGTCAGGGCTACGCGCACGAGCTCCTCGTGATGCAGGGGAACGGCGGGACGATGTCCGTCGACGTGGCCGCGCGCCACGCCGTCAACACGCTCATGTCCGGTCCCGCCGCCGGCGTGAAGGCGGCCGCCTTCACCGCGCTCGCGGCCGGCCACGCCAGCGTCATCTCGTGCGACATGGGCGGCACCAGCTTCGACGTGGGCGTGATCGTGGGCGGCGCGCCCGCGGTCAGCGCGGAAAAGGAGATGGGCTACGGCCTGCCCGTGCGCGTGCCCATGATCGACATCCACACGATCGGCGCCGGCGGGGGCTCCATCGCGCGCGTCTCGAGCGCGGGCATCCTCCAGGTGGGGCCGCAGAGCGCGGGCGCGGAGCCCGGTCCCATCGCCTACGGCCGCGGCGGGGAGGAGCCGACGATCACCGACGCCAACCTCCTCCTCGGCCGGCTCAATCCGGACGGACTGCTGGGCGTCGCGGGCGGCGTGCCTCTCGACCGTGTGCGCGAGATCGTCGACAAGAAAATCGGAGCGCATCTCGGCCTCGACGGGGTGGCAGCGGCCGCCGCCATCGTGCGTGTCGCCAACGACAAGATGGCGGGCGCCATCCGCCTCGTCTCGCTCCAGCGCGGTCGCGACCCGCGTGACTTCGTCCTCTTCGCGTTCGGAGGCGCGGGACCGCTCCACGCGGTGGCCCTCGCGCGCGAGCTGTCGATCCCGCGCGTTCTCGTCCCCGCGCGGCCCGGCATCACCTCCGCGCTCGGCTGCCTCGTCGCGGACGTTCGCCACGACTTCGTGCGGACGATCAACCAGCCGCTCCTGCGCCTGGACGTCTCCGAAGCGCGCGGAATCCTGGCCGCGCACATCGCCGACGGGCGCCGCTTGCTCGCCGGCGAGGGCGTCGCGGTGGACACCGTGAGCGTCCAGCACGAGGCGGACATGCAGTTCGCCGGCCAGACGCACGTGTTGACGGTCCCCATCGCGCGGATGGATTTCACGCGCGAGGACCTCGCGGAGACGTTCGAGCGCGCGTATCGCGAGCGCTTCGGCGTGGAGCTGCGCGAGATGCGCGCGCTCGTCATGAGCCTGCGCACGGCCGTGATCGGGCACCGTCCTCCCATTGCCCTCGCCGGCCTCGGGGGGACGGTGACGCCGGCGGGGCCGCCGCGCACGCGGCGCGCGTGGTTCGATCAGAAGTGGTACGACACGCCGATCTACCGGCGGGAGCACGTGCCCGCCGGCGTCACGCTGGTGGGCCCCGCCATCGTCGAGCAGCTCGACGCCACCACCGTCATCGAGCCCGGGGATGAGGCCCGGGTGGACGCGCTCGGCAATCTCGAGATCACCGTCAGGGGTCTGTGATGCAAGCGATCGATCCCGTCACCCTCGTCGTCGTCCAGAATGGTCTCCAGCAGGTGGCGAGCGAGATGGACCTCACCTTCGAGCGCGCCGCCTTCTCGCCCGTCATCTCGGAAGGGTTCGATCGCTCCGACGGCATCTACGATCGCGATACCGGCGACGTCATCGCCCAGGGCGAGCTGGGGCTCCCGATCTTCGTGGGCGTCATGCAGTTCACCACCCGCGCCGTCATCGAGCGCGCGCGCGACGTCGTGGACGGCGACGTCTTTCTCGTCAACGATCCCTACTGCGGCGGCACCCACCTCATGGACGTGAAGATGGTGAAGCCGTTCTTCTACCGCGGCCGCCACTGGGCGTGGCTCGCCAACACCGGGCACTGGCCGGACACGGGCGGCGCCGTCCCCGGCGGATTCTCCACACGCGCCACCGAGGTGCAGCAGGAGGGCTTGCGCCTGCCCCCCGTCAAGCTCTTCCGGGCGGGCATGATGGACGACGACATCCTCCAGATCGTGCTCGCCAACATCCGCGTCCCCGAGGAGCGCATCGGCGACATCAAGGCGCAGGTGGCGGCGCTCACGGTGGGCGAGCGCCGGCTCACCGCGCTCCTCGACCGCTACGGCGCCGACACGGTGACCGCCTGCATCGCGGAGCTGCGGCGGCGCTCGGAACAGATGATGCGGGCCCACATCGCGAAGATCCCCGACGGCGTTTACCGCGGCGAGGCGTTCGTCGATTCCGACGGCGTCGATCCCGACCCGCTCGCGATTCGCCTCACCGTCAAGAAGACGGGGAGCGATCTGCACTTCGACTTCTCGGAGTCGAGCCCGCCCTGCCGCGGGCCGCTCAACAGCGTCATCGCGACGACGAAGGCCGCCGTCTACCTGGCCGTCAAGCACGTCTTCCCCGACGTGCCCATCAACGCCGGGTGCTTCGAGCCGCTCAAGATCGCGGACCCGCACGGGACGTTCCTCTACGCGCGCTATCCGCGGCCGGTGTCGGGGTGCGCGGCCGAGGTGAGCTCGCGGATCGCCGAGAGCGTCTTCGCCGCGCTCGCCCGCGCCATCCCCGACGATCTCTTCGCCGCCCCCGCCGGCACCAGCGGCAATCTCACGCTGGGCGGCTACGACCCGCTCAAGGAACGGCACTACATCATGTACGTCTTCTCCGGCGGCGGCTACGGCGGAAGCGCCGACGACGACGGCCTCACCAACGGCTGCTCCACCATCGGGATCTCGAAAACGCAGCCGGCGGAGGTGCTCGAGCAGCACTACCCGATCCTCTTCGAGCACTACGCGCTGCGCGAGCGCTCGGGTGGCGCGGGCCGCACCCGGGGCGGTTTCGGCGTCGATTACAAGGTGCGTGTCCGGCGGGGCGAGGCGTTGCTCTCGTTCTTGATGGACCACGGGCGCTTCGGTCCGCCGGGGCTCTTCGGCGGCACGGACGGCGCTCGCAACGAAGTCGTCGTCGAGCGGGCGGGCGTCGCCTATCGCTCTCCGCACTATTCCAAGGACGAGGACATCCGCGTGGCGGCGGGCGACACCGTGCACGTGCGCACGCCGGGCGGCGGCGGCTACGGCGATCCCCTCACGCGCGCTCCCGAGCTGGTCCTCCGTGACGTCGCACGAGGCTACGTCACGATGGAGGATGCGGAGCGCGATTACGGCGTCGTGATCAGCGGGGAGTCGCCGGTGGTGGCGCCGGACGCCACCGCGCGTCTCCGTCAGGAGCGCCGCCTCACTCGATGACCTGGTCGGCGCGGAGCAGCAGCGAGGGCGGGATCTTCACGCCGAGGGCCTTCGCGGTCTTCAGATTGATGAGCAGCTCGATGCGGTCCGCCTGCTCGAACGGAAGATTGGCCGGGTTGGCGCCCTTCAGGATCTTGTCGACGAAGACAGCCGCCCGGCGCCACACCTCGGGACGGTTCACCCCATACCCCAACAGGCCTCCGTTGTTCACGTACTCCTGATCACCGATCGACGGCAGGCGCCGCTTGACGGCGACCTCGGCAATCGCCCGCCCGTGAGATCGGAGCATCGAGTCGTCGACGACGATCAAGCCGTCGCTGCGGCGCTGACTCAGCACGGTGAGAGCGGTGTCGAGGTCCTGGGGGCCTTTGATCGGAACCAGCTCGAGGCCGATGGTCAGCGCGCGCGCCGTCGCTTCCATCGCCTTGAGCCCGGGGCCGAATGCCTGGTTGGCGGGATTGAACAACACGGCCAGGCGCGCCAGACTCGGCATCGCCTCACGTAGCAATTCGATCCGCTTCGCGAGCGCGTCCGGGAAATGGAATTGCGTTCCCGTGATGTTTCCGCCCGGCCGAGCGAGACTGGGCACGATTCCGGCGGCGACGGCATCCCCCACGATCGCCACCACCACCGGAATGGTCGTCGTCGCTTGTTTCGCCGCGCGCGCACCCGGCGTGCTGTTGAGGACGAGGACGTCAACTTTGAGGGCGACCAGCTCGGCCGCCAGCGCCGGGAGGCGGTCGTACTCACCGTGGGCTTCCCGAAACTCGATGACCAGATTCTTGCCTTCCTCGTAGCCGAGGGCGCGCAGCCCCTGACGAAAGGCGACGTGTCCGGGCCGCTCCGCGGCGTCGATGCCGATCAACCCAATTCGGTAAATCCGCTCCGCATGCTGCGCCTCGACCGCGCGCGCGGAGGGGAGGACGCTCGCGCTCACCGCCTGGAGGAAACGGCGCCGGGTCATCATGGCCCGCTTCATTATGCGACACTCGCGCCGCCGCCCGCTTCACAGGGGTCGACGACGGGGATACAGTGTGGGCCCATGAGCACGCGCTCGGTGTCCGGGTTCGATCTCGGTCCCCTCGCCGCCGCTGATCGCGAGCGCCTGGCGCGCGGGCTCACCCGCGAGGAACGCCGGGTGATGCTGGACCATGGAACGGAGCCGCCCTTCTGCGGCGGCTTGCTCGACAACAAGCAGGCCGGCGTCTACGCGTGCCGGCTCTGCGAGCTGCCGCTGTTCCGCTCGGGCACCAAGTTCGATTCGCGCACGGGCTGGCCGAGCTTCTTCGAGCCGTTCGATCCCGAGCACGTGACGTCCGTGCGCGACCGCAGCTACGGGATGGAACGCATCGAGATCCGCTGCCGCCGCTGCGACGGCCATCTCGGTCACGTGTTCCCGGACGGCCCGCCGCCGACCGGGCTTCGCTACTGCATGAACTCCGCCTCCCTGAAATTCTTCGCCGACGGCGCCGACCTTCCCCGCGAGGTGCCGCAACCGTAGCCATCGAACCGATGAGGAGACAACTCATGTGCCTCCTTCGAATCGTCGCCTGCGCCGTGTTGTCGCTGGTCCTGCTCGCCGCGCCCGTGGCGGCCGCTCCCGAGGGCCAGCTCACGTGGGGCGTGCACGTATCCCTCGCGCCCACGTGGTTCGATCCCGCCGAAACGCTCGGCATCATCACGCCCTTCATGGTCATGTACGCGCTCCACGACGCGATGGTGAAGGCCATGCCGGAGAACGCGGCCGCGCCCAGCCTCGCCGAATCGTGGCAGATATCGCCCGACGGCCTCGTGTACGACTTCACGCTCCGGAAGGGCGTGAAGTTCCACAACGGCGATACGCTCACGGCCGAGGACGTCAAGTTCTCGTTCGAGCGCTACCGCGGCACCGCCGCCAAGACCCTCAAGGACCGCGTCGCCGCCGTGGAGACGCCGGGGCCGCTGCACGTTCGCTTCCGGCTCCGGAACCCGTGGCCGGACTTCATGACGTTCTACACGGCCGCGAGCGGGGCGGGGTGGATCGTGCCCAAGAAGTACGTGGAGAAGGTCGGCGACGACGGGTTCAAGAAGGCGCCCGTGGGCGCGGGGCCGTACAAGTTCGTGTCGTTCACGCCGGGCGTCGAGCTGGTCATGGAGGCCTTCGACGCCTACTGGCGGAAGACGCCGAGCGTGAAGCGGCTCGTGTTCAAGGTCATCACCGATGAGTCGACACGCCTCGCCGCCCTCAAGCGCGGTGAAATCGACATCGTGTACTCGATCCGCGGCGAGCTCGCGGAAGAGCTCCAGCGCGCGCCCGGCCTCTCGCTGAAGCCGGCGGTGATCCAGGCGCCCCAGTGGGTGGCGATGCTCGATCAGTGGGATCCGAAGTCCCCATGGCACGATCGGCGCGTTCGCCTCGCCGCCAACCTCGCCATCGACCGCAAGGCCATCAACGAGGCGATCACGCTCGGCTACTCGAAGCTCACCTACAGCATCATCCCGAGCACGTTCGACTATTACTGGCAGCCGCCCGCTTACCCGTTCGACGTCGCGCAAGCCAAGAAGCTCCTCGCGGAGGCCGGCTACCCGAACGGCTTCGACGCCGGCGACTACTACCTCGACATCTCGTACGCCAACGTGCAGGAAACCGTCGCCGGCTATCTCCAGCGCATCGGCATCCGCACCCGGCTCGTGCCGCGTGAGCGCGCGTCGCACTGGGGCACGTACGCCGACAAGAAGTACAAGAACCTCGCGTACACGGCGAGCGGCGCCTTCGGCAACGCGGCCACGCGCCTGGAGGCGTACGTCGCCGCCGGCGGCTCCTACGTGTACGGGACGTACCCGGACATCGAGTCGCTCTTCAAGGACCAGGCGGCCGAGGTGGACCGGAAGAAGCGCGAGGTCCTGCTCCACAAGATCCAGCAGCTCATGTACGAGAAGGCGATGTTCATTCCGATCTGGGAGCTCGCCTTCATCAACGGCTACGGCGCTCGCGTGCAGGAGTCGGGGCTCGGGCTGATTCCCGGTCACGCCTACTCCGCGCCCTACGAGGACGTGAAGCTGAAGGCGAAGTAGCGCGCGGGCCGCTCCGACAACCGCAAGTTCGTGGCGCGCGATCGTTCACTGGACGACGTGGTCGGCGCGTAGGAGCACGGCCGCCGGAATTACGAGGTCCAGGGCCTTCGCCGTCCTGACGTTCACTACGAGCTCGAACGTATTCGCCTGCTCGACGGGAAGGTCGGCGGGGTTGGCGCCCTTAAGGATCCGATCAACGTACGAGGCGGCGCGCCGGAACATCGCCGGGACGTTCGTGCCGTAACTCATCAACCCGCCCGCGTCCGCGAATTCTCGCCAGGCCGAGATCACCGGCACGCGCGCAGCCGCCGCCAACTCGGCGATCCTCTTCTGTTCCGGAAAGAACTGTGGGGATCCGAGCACCATCACCGCTCCGGCGCGGCCGCGCGCGGCGGCGTCGAAGGCAGCGGGAAGCTGCCTCGTGGTCGAAACCTCGATTATCTGGAGTTGAATACCAAGCGACTGTGCCGCCCGCTCGACCAGCACCACCCGATCTCGGAACGTCGGATCCGCGGGGGTCACGAAGAGGGCCACGCGAGAACGGCCAGGCAGAGCTGATTTCAGGATCTCCAGACGTTTGATGTCGAGGTCGATATTCAGCGACGTGAGTCCTGTCAGGTGCCCGCCGGGGCGAGCCAGACTCGACACGAGCCCGGCACTCACCGGATCGTCGGCGATGACGAAGACGCCGGGAATGGTGCCGATTACCGGCTTCACCGCCCGGATCGATGTCGCCGTCAGCAACACGACGTCGACCTTGCGTCTGACCATCTCGGCGGCTAGCTCGCGGGCCCGCTCGACGCGCCCGTCGGCGGAATGCGCCTCAACGACAAGGTTGTCACCATCCCTCCAGCCGAGATCGCGAAGCCCGTCCCGGAAAGCCTCGAGGAGGATCGGAATATCGACGAGGTTCACATAGCCGACACGCGGGACCTTGGATTGCCCCCGAGCTTCCGCCGGCGCAAGCAGGATTCCGACCGCAAGCAGCACCTTCATCACAAGGCTCATAGTCACTCCGTGGCGGCGGGCTCGGTGACGCTGCCGTAGCGATGGAGCACGCGGGAGACCGTCTGCTCGCGGAGGTACCAGCGTAGCTCGAGGCGGCCGTTGGCGAGGACGGGCGGCTCGATGACGGCGACGCCGGCGCCATTGGCGGCGTTGCGGGCGGCAATCGAGATCGGCTCCCACACGCGCACGCGCTCCACTTCGTCGGGATCCGCGAGGCGCTCGACGAACGCGGCGTCGTTCTCGAGCAGGAGCTTCACGCCGTCGCAGTCCGCCAGCCACGGCCAGGGTTCCGAGTCCGGCGGCAGGCTCACTGTCAGCGGCGTTCCCGTCACGCACGCGGCGAGGATGACCTGACACAACGCGGGCTGGGGGCGGCTCGCCCGCACGATCACGCGGCGGCACGGCCGGTAGCGGAACGCGTTGCGCTCACCGCGGATCGCGCTTGGATCGTGCTCGCGGGCGAAGTGATCCCGCCACGCACGCGCGTAGCTCCTCGCGCTCGCTCTCACCAGCGCCGCCTCCGCCGCCGTCAGCTCCACCACGGCGCGCTCGACCAGCCCTACCACCGCTTCCGACCGCGGCGCGTCGCGGGCGGCCGAGAGCGGCTCATCGAGCGCGGGCAGCGATGCGCCGGCGTCGGGCAGCGACACCTGCCGCCACCGCGCCAGCTGGAGCACGTAGTTCGGACCGCCGGCCTTCGCGCCCGGTCCCACCGACGAAGCTTTCCAGCCGCCGAAGGGCTGGCGGCCGACGATCGCGCCCGTGATGGGACGGTTGACGTAGAGGTTGCCGGCGTGGACGCGATCGATCCAGTACGCGATCTCGCGATCGTCGAGCGTCTGGATCCCGCTCGTCAGCCCGAACGGCTGCGCGTTGGCCAATTCGATGGCGTGATCGAGGTCGCCCGCGCGCATCAGTCCCAGCACGGGACCGAAGCACTCGGTGCGGTGAAAAAACGATCCGGGACGCACGCCGAGCTTGATGGCGGGCGACCAGAGTTGCGGATTGCCCGCCGCCGGCCGCGGCTCCAGCAGCCATTCCTCGCCGTCCTCGAGGACCGTGAGCGCGCGCCGGAGCGCGGCGCCGGGCGGCTGGGTCAGCGGCGTCACGCGGCTCGTCAGCTCCCACGCGCTGCCGACGCCGAGGCTGGCGGCGGCGTCGCGAAGCTGGCGCCGGAACGCGGGATCGTCGTACACCTCGGCCTCGCAGATGGCGAGGCTGGCCGCCGAGCACTTCTGACCGTTGTGGCCGAACGCGGAGCGCACGAGGTCGCGCACGGCCTGGTCACGGTCGGCGAGCGCGGTGACGATGACCGCGTTCTTGCCGCTCGTCTCCGCGAAGAGCGTGAGATCCGGCCGCCAGCCGAGGAAGAGCCGCGCCGTCTCCACCGACCCCGTGAGGATCACGCCACCGACGCGCGCGTCGGTGACGAGCCCGCGGCCAACCTCGTCGTCCGGGCACGGCAAGAACTGGAGGACGTCGCGTGGGATGCCGGCGTCCCACAGAGAGTTGGCCAGGCACCAGCCGACGAGTACGGCCTCCGGCGCCGGCTTGAGGACGACGGCGTTCGCGGCCGCGAGCGCGGCGAGCACGCCGCCGGCGGGGATCGACAGCGGAAAGTTCCAGGGCGGCGTGACGACCACGATACCGAGCGGATCTATTTGACAATCACTGATCTCGCCCGCGATGTCGCCCAGGCTTCGCGCGTAGTAGCGCGCGAAATCGACGGCCTCGGACACCTCGGCGTCGGCCTCCGTGACCGTCTTCGCGCCGTCGACGATCATGGCGCCGATCAGGTCGCCGCGGCGCCGACGCAGCTCCCGCGCACACGCTTCGAGCCGGGCCCCGCGCTCGTCGATCGACAACGCCGCCCACCCGCGCTGCGCCGAGCGCGCTACCGTGAGCGCGCGATCGACATCGGCGGCGCCCGCGAGCGCATAGCGGTACGCGACATCGCCGGGACGGGAGGGATCGTGCCCCTGTGCATCACGGACGCCTCTGGTGAACTCGCCCCCGATCTGGAGCGGGATGTCCTCCGGCGGCCGCTGCCGCCAGCGGTCGACGACATCGGCGATCCACGCGCGATTCGCGGACAGCGTCCAGTCGGTATCGGGATCGTTCTCGAACGGCCCCGGCGCGTCGGCCGGGCGGACCGCGCCGCTCGTGGCAGGTGCCTTCGCTTCCGCGCCGCGGTCCTGCGTGCGGCGCGGGGCATCGGACAGGACGCCCTCGACCGTGAACGCAGCCAGGAAGCGATCACGCTCGGCGAGCCACTCCGGCGATTCCGGCTCGAGGTCGAACAGGTGGCGCAGGAAATTCTCCGGCGCCGTGTTCTCGTCGAGCCGGCGGACCAGGTACGCGATGGCGCTGTGAAAGTCCTCCGCGCGCACGACCGGCGCGTACAGCAGGAGCCCGCCCGCGCGCGCTTGCACCGCGCGGGCCTGGTGATTGGCCATCCCCTCCAGCATCTCGAACTCGACCCACGCTTCGACGCGGTGCCGCTCGCGGAGCGCGAAGCCATAGGCGATGTCGAAGAGGTTGTGGCTGGCGATGCCGAGGTGGACGGCTTCCGCGTGCTCAGGCCGGCCGCCGTACTCGACCATGCGCTTGTAGTTGGCATCGACCTCGATCTTCGTCTCGTACGGCGCCTGCGGCCACCCGTGCACGGCCGCCTCGATGCGTTCCATGGCGAGGTTGGCGCCCTTGACGATGCGCAGCTTGATCGGCGCTCCGCCGCGCTCGCGGCGCGCCCTCGCCCACTCGGTGAGCGCGCGTTGCACGCGATGCGAATCGGGCAGATAGGCCTGGAGCACGATGCCCGCGCTCAGCGGCAGGAACTCCGGCTCGTCCAGCACCTCGCGGAACGCCGTCACCGTGAGGTCGAGATCGCGGTACTCCTCCATGTCGAGGTTTATGAACTTCGGCGTGACCTGCCCGTCCGGGTGGCGGTAGCGATGGCGCGCGGCCGCGCGGTAGAGCGTGCGCAGCCGCTCCGCCACGTGCGCCACCGTGGCGCGAAAGGCCACGAGGTCGATCTGGCTGAACACCGACGAGACCTTCACCGAGATGTACTCGACGTCGTCGCGGGCGAGCAGCGCGAGGTACGCGTCCAGGCGGCGCGCCGCTTCCGCCTCTCCCAGGATCGCCTCCCCGAGCTGGTTCAGGTTGAGCCGGACGCCGGCCCGGCGCCGCTCCTCGATGTAGCGATGAAGCTCTTCCTCCTCGCCGGGCAGAATCAGGTTCTGCGTCTCGTGGCGGAGCCGGCTCACGATGGGCGGCACGATGAGGCTCGGGAGGTAGTGCGCCATGACGCCGCCCAAGAGCAGCGCCACGCGCTCCCACCAGTCCATGTACTGCGGGACGCCGTAGCGCTGCAGCAGATAGGCGAGCTGATCGGCGATGCGCTCGGGGCGGCGGCTCCGGAAGGCCTGGTCGGCGAGCGCGATCGTCAGCTCCTTGCCGTGCGGGTCCTCCATCATGCGGGCGAGCTTGCGCGCTTGCGCCCGCTCGTCCGCGGTCTGCTGCGCGCGCGCCTCGCGGAGGAGCGCTTCCGCGAGCTCGACCGCGCGCTGGGCGAGGCGCTCGCCGGTGGCGACGTGCGTCGTGGTCACGAGGCAAGCTCGCGTGCGAGCGCGGTGGCGCGACGCTCGAGCAAGCTGGCCTCCTGCATTCGCGCAAGCTCCAGCGCCTCCTGGAGCGCCTTCTCGACCTCGTCCGATGGCGCGCCCCGCGCAGCGAGGAGCTGTGCCCGTAACCGGAACAGCTCGGCCGCGTAGTAGTGTTCGCCGTGCGCCTCGCGGTGGGCGTGGGCGGCGGTGAGGTGGACGCGCGCCGCCTCCGGTTGCCCGGCGAGCAGATAACTCTCGGCGAGATTCGCCAGCATCCGGCTCGTGTGGGTGCGGGCACCGGTGGCGAGGAGATCGCGAAGCCCTTCTTCCTGGAGCTCTATCCCCGGCTCGCGCTCGCCGAGCTGGAACAGGGCCCACCCCTTGATCTCGCGCGCGAAGCTGAGCCACTGCGGGAGCCGGTACTCCCCCGCGAGCGCCAGCGCTTCGACCGCGATATCGTGCGCGCGCGCGGCATCGCGCAGGAACACGTACACGAGACCGCTGGAGATCAGCGCGAAGGCCAGGTTGTGCGGATGCCGGCGCTGCCGCGCGTGCGCAATCGCGTCGTCCGCGAGCCGCGCCGCCGGCTCCACGCACCCCATCAGCGCATGCGCCCAGCCCGCGAAGGCACGGCAGATCGTGCCGGGATGCTCACCGTACACGACGAACTCGTCGTCGGCGACGGCGTCCGCGAAGGCGATACCTTTCGTCAGGTAATCGCCGGCCTCCCGAAGCTCGCCGGCCAGCTTCAACGACGTCCCCAGCGCGCGATGCGCCAGCGCGAGCCGCGCCGGATCATCCACGGCACGAGCCAGGTCCATGAGCTCCCGCGCATGCCCGAGTGTCTGCGGCACCGGATGGCGCATGAGACTCGCATTCCACACCACGCGGTTGGCGGCAAATCGCCGCCGCGGATCGCCGGTCCCATCACAGAGCGTCTTGGCCTGCCGCGCGCAGGTCTCGACGGCGGCAGAGCCGTAGCCGTGAAGCGCGATCAGCGGGACACAGAGGGCCACGCGCACGTCTGCCTCCAGATCCGCCAGCGAACCGCGGCTCGGGGAAGCGGCGATCAACGCGAGCGCGCGCGTGAAGTACGCCTCCGCTTCGTGGGCGGCGCCGCGCTGGCTCGCCACCCGGCCCGCCGTATGGAGATAGCGAACGGCCCGCTCGACGTCGCGGCCACGCTCGAAATGCATCGCCAATTCGCCGGCGATCTCGTCCGCGCGGGCGGCGTGGGCACGCTCGAGACGCTCGCCCACGCGGCGATGCAGCTCCACACGTCGTCCCGCGGGCAACCGCTCGTGCAGCGCCTCGCGATACAACGCGTGTTGGAATCCGAATCGACTCGCGACGGTGCCGTCCGGCCACTCGTCGGCGCCGCCGCCGCGGATGATGTGCTGCCGGCGCGCGAGGCCATGACACAGCGCCTCGACCTCCGCATCGGGCACGCCGGCGCCCGCGGCCACCGCCGCCGCCGAGAAATCCGCGCCGACCACGCTCGCCACCTCGAGTAGACGCTCTTCGGCCGGGTCGAGGCGATCGAGCTGACGCTCGATGAGCCGCTGCACGTTCTTGGGAATACCGGAGGCAAGCGGTACTCCCGCGCGCATGGTCCAGCGGCCGTCGGCGTGGATGAGCACGCCGCGGTCGACGAGGTCGTCGACGACACCGACCATGAAGAGCGGACTCCCCTCGGTGCGCTCGTGCACCTCCTCGGCGAGCGGCTCCGTCGCGTTGGTATCCAGCGCGAAGCGGATCGAGAGATATCGGGTCACGGCCGATCGGCTGAGCGGCGTCAGCGCGATCTCCCGGCAGTGACGGTGGCGGCGTAGCTCATCCGATAAGCCGCGGAGTGGATGTCCGGTCATCATCGCTTCCGCGGGGCGATAGGTCCCAAGCAGCAGAACGCGTGCGTGCTCGGGGCGGCACGCGAACGAGGCGAGCCAGTCGATCGTGGACACATCCGCCCAGTGGAGGTCTTCGAGCCATAGCACGATCGGCGTGGTATCGGACACGGCTTCCAGTGCGTCGGTCAGCTCGCGCAGCATGCGCTCGCGCGTGACGCCGGCGGTACGACGCCTGAGCTCGCGAACGTGCGCGGGCCCGACGAGCGCCGGCATCTGCGCGAGCCATGTCGGCGCGCGCTGGTCGAGGATACGGATCAACCGCTCGCCGGAGGGACCACGGCCGGTACGGACGAGCGCTTCGAGGAGCGGAAGGTACGGTTCCGACGCGCCGTAGTGCGCCGCCGATTGACCCCACGCCACGTCGACATCGCCACGCTGCCCTGCCTCGGCAACGAACGTCCTCACCAGGGATGTCTTACCGATGCCGGGCTCGCCGGTGACGAAGACGATGTGACGCTGCCCGGCGTGAGTACGTGCGAGCGCGTCGTCAAGCTGGCCAAGCTCATCATCGCGCCCGACGAGGATCGAAGCTTCCGCCTCCGGCATGACCGGTGCGGCACTCGGGCCGCGATCCGCCGACGCGACTGGCGTCGGGATGAAGCGGTAACCGCGGCGATGCAGCGTCTCGACGTAGCGGGGACGGCGCGCGTCGTCCCGCAGCGCCTTGCGGATCTCCTGAATGCAGGTCACGAGGGCAGCGTCGCCGACGATCGTGTCCGGCCACACCGCCCCGAACAGCTCGTCCTTGGTGACGACCTGGCCGGGCCGCCGGGCGAGGAAGGACAAGAGCGCCAGCGCCTTCGGGGTGAGCCGGATCGGCCGGGTGCCGGCGGTGAGCGCGCGGCGAGGATCGAGGCGGTAGGGGCCGAACGTAACGGCGTGATCCTGCATGGTTCCCTGGCTTGCATGATAGTACCAACGCTCCTAGAGAAATCCCGTCTCTCTCCCATGATTTCCCGCCCGCCGATGTTCATAATGGTGGGCCAACCATGAACCCATGGGTGCGGCTTGCCCGCGCCGGGAGGAAACGCCATGAACATCCGGACATCCATCGCCGTGCTGCTGGTCGCGCCGATGCTCGGGATTCCGGGCTCGATGCTCGGCGGCTCGGGCCTGATGCCGGACCTCGTGCTGGCGCAATCCAAGGACCAGCTCGGAAAGGTCAACTTCGAAAACTCCTGTAACCCCGCCGTGCAGGAGAGCTTCCAGCGCGCGGTGGCGATGCTGCACTCGTTCCGCTATGTGGAGACGGAGAAGGCCTTCCGCGCGATCCTGGTCCAGGATCCGTCGTGCGCGATCGCGACGTGGGGCATCGCCGCCATCCTCATGTCGAACCCGCTCGCCGGCATCGGCCCGTCGCCGCAGTGGGCGGAGCGCGCCCGCGCCGCCATCGACGAGGGCCAGAAGATCGGCGCGAAAACGCCGCGCGAGCGCGACTACATCGAGGCCGTCGCCGCCTACTACGAGGACTGGCCGAACCGGCCCGAGCGCGTGCGCCAGCAGAACCGCGCGCGCGCCTTCGAGCAGCTCGCGACGCGCTATCCGACCGACGACGAGGCGCAGGTCTTCTACGCGCTCTATCTCGCCGCCACCCAGTCGCTCGCCGACCAGACCTTCAAGACCTATCTCAAGGCGGCGGAGATTCTCGAGAAGCAGTTCGCAAAGTATCCCGATCATCCCGGCATCGCGCACTATCTGATCCACAGCTACGACGCCCCGCCCATCGCGCCCAAGGGGCTGCCCGCCGCGCGCCGCTACGCGAGCATCGCGCCGGCGGCGCCGCACGCGCTCCACATGCCGTCCCACATCTTCACGCGCGTGGGGTCGTGGTCGGAATCGATCGCCACCAACGAGCGCTCGGCGGTGGCCGCGAAGCAGGACAAGGACTTCGACGAGCAGCTCCACGCCATGGACTACATGGTCTACGGCCACCTCCAGCTCGCGCGCGATGCCGACGCCCGCCGCGTGCTGGACGAAGCGGCCGGGGTCACCGGCTTCACCACGCTTCGCTTCGCCGGCCCGTACGCGCAGGCCGCGATGCCGGCGCGCTATGCGATCGAGCGCAGCGACTGGAAAGCGGCGATGGCGCTCGAGTCGCGCCCGAGCCAATTCCCGTTCACGGTCGCCCTCACGCACTTCGCGCGCGGCCTCGGCGCCGCCCGCAACGGCAACGCCGCCGCCGCGGAGAAGGAGGTCGAGGAGCTGGCGCGGCTGCGCGACGCCCTCAAGACGGCGAAGAGCGACTACTGGGCGACCGAGGTCGAGGTGAGCCGCCTCGGCGCCGCGGCATGGACGGCGCTCGCGTCGGGCAAGCAGGAGGAAGCGCTGACCCTGATGCGCAACGCCGCCGACATCGAGGACAAGAACGAAAAACACATCGTGACGCCGGCGCGCATCGCGCCCGCGCGCGAGCTGCTCGGCGAGATGCTGATCGAGCTGAAGCGCCCCGCGGACGCGCTCAAGGAGTTCGAGGCGTCGCACGTGCGCGAGCCCGAGCGCTTCCGCGGCTACTACGGCGCCGCCCAGGCCGCCGCCCAGAGCGGGGACACCGCGAAAGCGAAGCGTTACTACGCGCGGCTGGTCGAGCTTGCCGGACAGGGCACGACCCGCCCCGAGCTAGCGCAGGCGCGGGCGTTCCTGGCCGCGAATCCCTGATCGCTGCTGAGCGAAGCCGGAAGCTGCGCGCACTGATCCGCGCCAGCTTCCGGCTATACCGCGGCCGCGCCGTACTGCAGGGCGGGGATCAACTTGCGCTGGACGGGATCAACGCCCAGTCCAAAGCCCTCGAGGGTGTAGGCACCCAGCACGTCGAGATCACCGGCATCACCGAACAGACACAAGATGTGGAGCGTTCGACCTTCGAGCGTGAAGAGGATCTCGGCCGCGTCACGTTCGACGATCTGCCCTTCGATCGTCATCACACGCCGCCGTTCGGTCGGTGTGACGCCCAGCGCACGAAGAACGGACGCGGTCACCCAGGTGTAGGTCGAACCGCTATCGACGAGCAGTCTCACCGACTGCCGGTGCTCGGGCGCTTCCGGAGCCGCCAGGAGCGCCTCCGCGAAGAACGTTCCCATGTCGTTTCTCCCCTCGTCGCAGCGTATGGTCTCGGCGGCGCCGACGGCAAGAGTCTCTTCCGGTGGACAAGGGCCGCGCTCCCTGCCCCTGGACCAAACGCGCCGGATCAGGCACGATACGCGTTCGGAGGTTTCCAATGGCACGCACGCTGCTCGACAAGGTGTGGGAGGCGCATACCGTCCGGACGCTGCCGTCCGGCCAGACCCAGCTCCTGATCGGCCTTCATCTCATCCACGAGGTGACGACGCCGCAGGCCTTCCAGATGCTGAAGGAGCTGAAGCTCAAGGTGCGCATGCCGGAGCGCACGTTCGGCACGCTCGATCACATCATCCCGACCACGGACCAGACCCGCCCCTACGCCGATCCCATGGCGGAGGAGATGGCGGAGCACATGTACCGCAACATGAAAGAGTTCGGCGTGCCGCTGTTCGACATGGCGAGCGGCCGCCAGGGCATCGTCCACGTCATCGGGCCCGAGCTCGGCCTCACGCAGCCGGGCATGACGATCGCGTGCGGCGACAGCCACACGTCCACCCACGGCGCCGTCGGCGCCATCGCGTTCGGCGTCGGCACCACCCAGGTGCGCGACGTGCTCGCCACGCAGTGCCTCGCCATGAGCAAGCCCAAGCTGCGCCAGGTGCGCGTCGAGGGTGCACTCGCCAAGGGCATCTACGCGAAGGACGTCATCCTCGCCATCATCAATCAGCTCGGCGTGAAGGGCGGCGTCGGCTACGCGTACGAGTACGCCGGGCCCGTCATCGAGCGCATGACGATGGAGGAGCGGCTCACCGTCTGCAACATGTCGATCGAGGGCGGCGCGCGTTGCGGTTACGTCACCCCCGACACCACGACCATTGAATATCTCCGTGGCCGCCCCTACTCGCCCGCCGGCCCCTCGTTCGACCGCGCGGTGACGTGGTGGAAGTCGGTCGCGACGGAACCGGGTGCGAAGTTCGACGACGTCGCCCGCATCGATGGCGCGACTATCGAGCCGGTGGTGACGTGGGGCATCAACCCCGGCATGTCGGTGGGCGTGAGCCAGCGTATTCCCGCGCCGGAGTCGGCGGCCGAGTCCGACCGGCCGACCTTCCGCGAGGCGCTCGCGCACATGGGGTTCGAGGCCGGGCAACCGATCAAGGGCGCGAAGATCGACGTCGCCTTCGTCGGCTCCTGCACCAACGGTCGCCTCTCCGATCTCCGCGCCGCCGCCGAGGTCGCGAAGAAG
>DASXSB010000059.1:0-17858 GCA_036506275.1 Candidatus Methylomirabilota bacterium
GCCCGCCTACATGGTGATGGACGGCGTCATTCCGCGCACGAAGCTGCCCTACGTGCTCCGCCGGGTGAACGAGATCGTGGATGCGCACGGTCTCCGCGTGGGCAACGTCTTCCATGCCGGCGACGGCAACTTGCATCCGAACATCCTCTACGACCCCCGCCGGGCCGGCGAGGAGGCGCGAGTGGTGGCGGCAGGAGCGGAGATCATGAAGCTCTGCGCGGAGGTGGGCGGGTCCATCTCGGGCGAGCACGGGATCGGTCTCGAGAAGACCAACTTCATGCCGCTCATCTTCTCGGCCGCGGATCTCGACCTCATGCAGAAGCTGAAGTGCGCCTTCAATCCGACCGGCCTCTGCAATCCGGGCAAGGTGTTCCCGACCAAGAAGTCCTGCGTGGAGGTGGGGCCCGTGGCCTACCGGCCCCACGCGATCGAAGAGAAGGGCCTGGCCCAGCGCTTCTGAGCGCGGGCGTCTCCGCTGTGCAGCCCGGCTTCCTCGACAAGCTCCAGGCGATCGTCGGCACCGCCAATTTCCTGACCGGGATCGATCTCTCTCCGTACGTCGTCGAAGGCCGCACCCCGGGAGCGGCGGTCTTTCCGGGCTCGATCGACGAGGTGCGCGCGGTGGTGACGGCGGCCGCGGAGGCAGGCGTCTCCATCATTCCATGGGGCGGGGGGACGGCGGCCACGGTCGGCCTTCCGCCCACGGGCGCCGGCGTCGTGCTCGGTCTCCGGCGGCTCGCGCGCGTCCTCGAGCACGAGCCCGGCGACCTCACCGTCACCGTCGAGGCCGGCATCACGCTCGCGGAGCTACAGGCCACGCTGCGCGCAAAGGGACAGTGGCTGTCGCTGGACCCGCCCGACGGCGTGCGCGCGACCGTGGGTGGCATCGTCGCCGCCAATGCCAGCGGTCCTCGTCGTCATCTCTACGGAACCGCGCGCGACCTGCTCATCGGCATCACGGTCGTCACCGGCGACGGCAGTCTCGCCCGCGGGGGCGGCAAGGTGGTGAAGAACGTCGCGGGCTACGACGTGCCCAAGCTCTTCATCGGGTCGTATGGGACGCTCGGCATCATCGTGGCGGCCACGCTCAAGCTCCGGCCGATCGCCGAGGACGAGCGTCTGCTCGCCACGCGCTTCGACCGTATCAAGGACGCCGCCGCCGCCGTGCGCGCGCTGCTCGCGAGCGATCTCGTCCCCAACGCGATCGTGCTTCTCGACGGCGAGGCGTCGCGCGCTCTCGGCGTGAGCGACGGCGCCACCACCCTCGTGGTCGGATTCGACGGCCTCGCCGAGCAGGTCGAATGGCAAAGCGCGCAGACGCGCGACCTCGCGGCCTCCTTCGGCGGCCGCGCGACGACCGCGCTCCCGCCCACGAGCTGGAGCGCCCTGTCGGACGCCGCCCGCACCGCCGCCGGAACGCCGGCGGCGGTGATGCGCTTCTCCGTGTTGCCGACGCTCGTGGGCGAAACGATGGAGCACGGCGCGGGCGCGGGGAGACAGCGCGGCCTGCATTCCGCGTGGGCGGCGGATGCCGGCGTGGGCGGGGTGACGGCGGCCGTGCTCGCGGGCGACGTCCACCCCGAGCCCGCGTCGCTGGCGGCGTTGCTCGGTGACTGGCGCGAGATCGCGCACGCCGGCGGCGGTCACGCCACGCTCGAATGGGCGCCCCTCGCCGTGAAGGACCTCGTCCCCGTGTGGGACGACCTGGGGGCGGCGGGGCGCATCATGCGCGGGATCAAGCTACAGCTCGATCCGCGCCAGATCCTCAACCCCGGCCGCTTCGTCGGTGGGATCTGAGCCCCGCATGAGCCACGCCGGGCGGATCTGAGCGCGACATGAGCCACGCCGCCACCGACTCCACGCCCACGCCGACGCCCACGGCGGCGACTCCGCTGCAGCTCCAGGGCCTCTCCGTGGAAGGCGTCAACCAGTGCGTCCACTGTGGGCTCTGCCTCGCCTCCTGCCCCACGTTCGCCGAGCTCGGAACGGAGATGGACTCGCCGCGCGGGCGCATCTTCCTGATCAAGTCCCTCGCGGAGGGGCGAATCGATCTCACCGACTCCACCGCCCGCCACCTCTCTCTGTGTCTCGACTGCCGCGCGTGCGAGACCGTGTGCCCGGCGGGGGTGCCGTACGGGCGTCTCATCGAGGCGGCCAAGGTGGAGATCGAGCGCAGGCGGCCCGGCCCCTGGGGCCGCCGCTTCTTCCGGTGGCTCAACTTCGGCGTCCTTCTTCGCCGTCCCGCGCTCCTGCGCGCGGCGGCGTCGCTGCTGCGCCTCTATCAGGTGAGCGGTGCTCAGGGTCTGGTGCGCCGCACCGGTCTCGTGCGCCGGTTGCCGGGAACGCTGCCGGCGTGGGAGGCGCTCACACCGACGATGCCGTCCGCGGCCGCGCGCGCCTCGCTTCCCCCCCTGATCGCCGCCGAGGGCGCGCGGCGTGGGCGAGTGGCCTTACTGTCCGGTTGCGTGCAGTCCGTGGTCTTCGGCGAGCACAATCGTGCCACCGCGCGCGTGCTCGCTCGCAACGGCTACGAGGTGGTGGTGCCGTCCGCACAGGGTTGCTGCGGCGCCCTCAATGCGCACGGCGGCGATCACGCGCGCGCCGTCGAGATGGCGCGGCGGACGATCGACGTCTTCGAGAATGCCGGCGCGGACGCCGTTGTCGTGAATACGTCGGGGTGCGGCGCTCACATGAAGGCGTACGGCACGCTCCTCGCCGACGATCCCGCGTACGCCGAGCGCGCGCGGCGGTTCTCGGCGACCGTGAAGGACTTCGCCGAGTTCCTGGCCCAGGCGCCGCTGCGAGGCCCGCTTCTTCCGGTGCGGATGACCGTTGCCTATCACGACCCCTGTCACGTCGTGCACGGCCAGAAGATCCGGACGCAGCCGCGCCAGCTCCTCGCGCAGATTCCGGGGCTCACGCTCGTCCCGCTCGCGGAGTCCGACTGGTGCTGCGGCTCGGCCGGGATCTACAACCTCACCCAGCCTGAGATGGCGGAGCGCCTGCTCGCGCGGAAGACGCAGCACGTCCTCGCCACCGGCGCCGATGCCCTCGTCACCGCCAATCCCGGCTGCATCCTCCAGATCGAGAAAGGCTTGCGCGAGCGCGGGTCGGCGATGCCCGTGCTGCACCTGGTGGAAATCCTCGATCGCGCCTACGGGGGCGAGCGGACGTCATGAGCACGCCCAACGCCGCCGCCACGCCGCAGGAGCACAAGGCGACGGCGCCGCGCTCGATCGGCTGCTTCGTCCTCACCATCTCGGACACGAAGACGCCCGCCACCGACACCAGCGGAGCCCTCATCCGGGAGCTTCTGGGCGCGGCCGGGCATCGCGTGGCGGGGTCCGCGATCGTCCGCGACGAGCCCGTCGACGTTCAGCGCGTCGTGCGGCAAGCGGTGGGGGACGCCGCGGTGCAGGCGGTGATCCTGACGGGAGGGACGGGAATCACGTCGCGCGATTCGACGTACGAGGCGGTGGAGGCGCTGCTCGACAAGCGCCTGCCCGGCTTCGGCGAGCTGTTCCGCGTCCTCTCGTACCAGGAGATCGGCGCCGCCGCCATGCTTTCGCGTGCCCAGATGGGGGTGTGCGCGGGCCGCATCGTGGTCTCGATGCCGGGTTCGCCGAACGCCTGCCGACTTGCCCTCGAAAAGCTCGTGATCCCGGAGCTCGGACATCTCGTCCGGGAAGTGAGTCGCTAGCCGTGAGAAGGAGAAAGGGAATGGCTTCGCCTCGGCCGCTCGTGTCGCTGCTCGCGCTCGTGATGACGATGTCGGCAGTGGGCTGTACGGCGTCGCGGCCCGGCCTCGGCACCGCCGCCGCCGACCGCGCCGCCACTCAGCCCGCGGCTCCCGCGCCCGAGCTGGCGCGGTTCAACGAGCTCCTGGCCGATCTCGCGGAGCGACTGAAGCCGGCCCTCGTTCACGTCCGCGTGCGGCGCGCCCTCGCCAAGCCGGATGACGAGTCGGAGTCGCCGGGCGAGCCGCGCCGCGCGTCCGGATCCGGCTTCATCATCGATCCCAACGGGACCATCGTCACCAACGCCCACGTCGTGGAGAGCGCGGAGTGGATCCAGGTCCGCCTCGCCGACGGCCGACGGTTCACGGCGCGAGTGATCGGCAGCGACGCCCGCGTCGATCTCGCGGTCATCAAGATCGAGGCCACGAAGCTGCCCGTGCTGAGCCTGGCCGACTCCAACCGCGTGCGCGTGGGCGAGTTCGTTCTCGCCCTCGGCCATCCCTTCGGCCTCGAGCACAGCGTCTCGTTCGGAATCGTGAGCCGGAAGGGCTCGCCGCTCACGGTGGCGGCGCCCGGCTTCGATTTCATCCAGACCGACGCCGCCATCAACCCCGGCAACTCGGGCGGGCCGCTCGTCAACATGGCGGGCGAGGTGATCGGCGTCAACAGCATGGCCGCCCGCAACGGCTCCATCGGCTTCGCCATCCCCGCCAACCTCGTCACCATGCTGATGCCGCAGCTCCTCACGAAGGGGCGCGTGGAGTGGGGCTGGCTCGGCGTGAGCATCGCGGAGGTCACCGACGAGGAAGTGGAGCGCTTCAAGCTGCGCGAGGCCAAGGGCGTCCTCGTGCGCGGCGTGATGCCGGGCGAGCCCGCGGACAAGGGCGGCCTGAAGGCGAACGACATCATCGTCGCCCTCGACGGCACTCCCCTCGACGGACCGCGCGATCTCCAGCGCGTGGTGTCCTCGACGCCGGTGGGCAAGCGCATGCGCGTGAGCCTGCTCCGGGACGGACGCGAGAAGGAAGTGGAAGTCACGATCGGCAAGTACCGGGAGCCGGAGGAGCGGAAGTAGGCGCGCGGCTCCGCCGCGGGCGGGCGAAGTAGCCGCCGCGCTCAGACGCGGGCGCGAGGGGCGGCGACGGCGGCGAGCGTGAGGCGCGCCCACGGCTCGTCGAGCGACGGAACGGGTGCGTACGTCGCTCCCTGCGTGATCCGCATTCCCGCTTCCCAGTCCGCCGGCGCGTCCTCGAGGACCTCGATCACCTCCAGGAGGAAGTAGCCGAGGGCGAGGGCTTCGGCGCCGGGTACCTTCAGGGGCCCGTCCACTCTCCGGAGCTTCACGTAGAAGACCCCGTCCGGCTCCACGATGATGAGCGTCGCCACGTTGCGCTCCGAGAGGTTGCGCGCGCTGCCGCTGGTGGCCTGGATCACGAGGCCGATGCTCTTGCCGTCGTAGGCCTTGAGCTCGAGATAGCTCACCGCCATGGGATGCGGAAAGCCCGCGGCATCGAGCGTGACCAGCGGCATGACGGCGCCCAGCCGGCGGGCGAGATCGCGCTGGGAGAGGCGCTCGTGGAGCGCGGGCGGAAGCGCGGTGGTGCGGTGACGAGGCACGTCGTCAGCTTAACGCGCTTTTCGTGTCGTCGCCGGCTCTCTCGGCCCCTATCGCGATCATCGCCGCCCCGCGGCCAGGCGCGCCGCTTCGGGACGCCGGCGGAGAGCGGCCATGGCGGCGCATCCGAAGAGAGGCCCGGGGGCGAGCGCGATGAAGGCGTACCGCCACCCCACACGCTCGGCGAGAAGCGGCAGGCCCCAGATCGTCACCAGCGTGAGCGCAAACCCCATGCTCGTCTGGAGCGTGAGCGCCGTGCCCATGTAGGACGGCTGCGACAGCTCGGTCACCGCCGCCGAGAACTGCGCGGAGTCGGCGATCACGCTCGCTCCCCACACGAGGCCGAGCGCCATCAGCGCCCACACGGGACCGGCGTAGACAAACGCGCTCAGCACGCAGCAGGCGCCCGAGACCGCCATGGCGGCGATCGTGATCGTCGTGCGCCCGAGACGGTCGGCGAGGAAGCCGGCGGCCACGCATCCGAGGGCGCCCGCGCCTCCGATGATGACGAAGGCGGCCAGCCGCGCCGTGCTCGGATCGCGCGGTCCGAGCGCGCTCGCCAGGAACACGGCGAGCCACGTCCACATCGCGTAGAGCTCCCACATGTGGCCGAAGTAGCCCAGGTTCGCGAGGAGCAACGCGCGCTCGCGCAGGACGCGCACGATCTGGCGCGGATCGAAGGGGGCCGGTGGCGGCGCGAATGGGCCGTCGCTCACGAAGACGCGGACGAGGAGCGCGCCCACCACCGCCAGGACACTGGATGCCGCCAGCACGCCGCGATACGGGAGGTGGGCGCCGCCCGCGATGCCCGCCACCAGGTGCGGGGTGGCGCTGCCGAGCGTGAGCGCGCCCACCAGCACGCCGATGGCGAGACCGCGCGCGCGGCCGCTGACGTGGCCGGCGGCGATCTTCATCCCGGGCGGGTAGACGCCGGCGAGGCAGACGCCGGTCAGGAAGCGCAGCACGATCGCGGGCCCGATGGAGTGCACGGCGAGGGCGAGGACGCCGTTGACGACGGCGCCCGCGAGCGCGGCCAGCCACAGCATGCGACGCGGCGGCAGGACGTCGGGCAGGTTGAAGACGGCGGAGGCGAGCGCGCCCGCCACGAAGCCGAGCTGGACGGCGGCCGTGAGCCAGGCGGCGCCGCTCGCGGACAGCGCCCAGTCCCGCTGGAGCGCGGGAAGGACGGCGGTGGCCGAGAACCAGAGCGTCAGGACGAAGACTTGGGCGGCGGCGAGTAGCCCGAGCTGCTCCACGGGACGATGCACGCGGGCAGTCTACACGCGATGAGCAGGAGGCCGAGGAGGACGAGCGTCATGCCGGTCAAGCGCCGCGGCCCGAAGCGCTCGCCGAAGACCGCCGCGGAGGCGAGCGCACCTACCATCGGCGCCAGCAACGCAAATGGCGCCACCGTCGCCGTCGCGTAACGGCGGAGCAGCGTCCCCCACAGGGCATACGCAAACGCGGTGGCGACGAGGCCGAGATAGAGCGCCGCCGCCAGCGCTCGCCATGGCGCGTGCGCGAGCGCCCGCGCGAAACCGCCGGCGCCGTCGAGCGCCATCGAGAGCGCCAGCGACGGCAGCGGCGGCACGAGGCTGAGCCAGATCACGAGCGGGAACATGTCGACGCGCGGGATGCGCTTGAGGAGCACGTTGCCCACCGCCCAGCTCGTCGCAGACGCCACGCCGAGAGCGAGACCGATCGCGGTCAGGCTCTGCCCGACCGTGGCGGCGATCAGGAAGACACCGACGAGCGCGATCAGCATGCCGGCGACCTGCCGCGCCTCCGGTCGTTCGCCGAGAAATGCGGCGGCCAGGAGCACCGTGAACAGCGCTTGTGTCTGCACGATGACGGAGGCGAGGCCGGGCGGCATCCCGCCCGCGATCGCGAAGAACTGGAGGAGGAACTGTCCGGTGAACAGCGTCATGCCGATCGCCAGCAGGGCCGACGGTCGGATCGGCGGGCGCGGGAGCACAACGGCGGGGAGGGCGGCGATCACGAACCGCAGCGCGGTGAGCTGCGGGGGCGAGAAGGTGTCGAGACCGATGCGCGTCGCCACGAAGGCGGCGCCCCAGATGACGGCCACCAGCACCGCGAGGGCGACGTCGACCGGCTTCACGCGCCGGGGTTAGTAGCCTCGCGCGCGATCGACGACCTCGCGGAGCGGTTCCCCCGCCACGAAGCGACGCACGTTGTCTCCGAACAGCTCCGCCACCAGCGTGTCGCGTTCGGGATGGAGACCGCCCACGTGAGGAAAGATCACGACGCCGTCCGTCGTCCACAGCGGGGAGTCCGCGGGCAGCGGTTCCGTCGGGAAGACGTCGAGGACGGCGCCCGCGATGCGTCGCGACGTCACCGCCGCCACGAGGTCGGCCGCCACCACGAGATCGCCGCGACCGAAATTCAAGAGCCACGCCGTGGGCTTCATGGCGTCGAGGGCCGAGCGATTCAGGATTCCGCGCGTCTCCGCCGTGGAGGGCAAGAGCAGCACCACGAAATCGGCGGCGGCGAGCACCGCGGTGGTGCCGTCGGCGCCGTACACGCGATCGACGTGCGGTATCGTTCCCCCCGACCGTCGCGTTCCGATCACTCGCATCTCGAGCGCGGCCGCCTTGCGCGCCAGCTCGACGCCGATGGCGCCGAGGCCCAGGATGCCGAGGGTCTTGCCCGCCAGCGTGTCGTTGACCCGCCGTCGCCACCGGCGCTCGCGCTGGTCGAGCACGATGCCGGCGAGCTGCTTGGTGATGAGAAACAGGGCGCCCAGGATGTTCTCCGGCATCTGGAGGCGATGCGTTCCGCGCGCGCAGGTGAGCACGACGTCGGCGGCCAGATCCGGCGACGCCAGCCACTGCTCGACGCCGGCGGTGAGCGACTGGATCCAGCGCAGGCGGGGCGCCCGCCGCGCGAGTCCGGAGGGAGGACGCCACGCGAGCAGCCCTTCGCACCGGGCGAGAACGGCATCGTCGGGCTCGGCGGTGAAGGGAACGGAAACGAGCTCGAGGGCGCCGTCGCCGGCGGCCTCCTGCGCCGCGCGCACGTAGGGGCCGGGCTCGTTCGTCCAGAGCAGAACGGAGCGGGCCGCGCTCAGGCTCCCGCGCTGCCGGCGGCCACCGCGTGGCCGTTGGGAGCGAGCTCGCAGGCGCCGCCGCCGTCGCGATGAATGCTCAGGTCGGTGATGGTGGGCGACGTGCCGCAGAGCGGGCACTTCGGGTCACGCCGCAGCCGTACCTCCCGGAACCGCATGCCGAGCGCGTCGTACGTGAGGAGGCGTCCGATGAGCGGATCGCCGATGCCGAGGATGAGCTTCACGGTTTCGGTCGCCTGCACGACCCCGATCATGCCTGGGAGCACGCCCAGGACCCCCGCCTCGCTTCAGCTGGGTACGAGGCCCGGCGGGGGCGGCGTCGGATAGAGGCAGCGGTAGCACGGTCCCGCGTTGGGCGCGAAGACGGTCGCCATGCCCTCGAACTGGAAGATCGAGCCGTGCACGTTGGTCTTGCCGGCAAGGTAGCAGGCGTCGTTGACGAGATAGCGCGTCTCGAAGTTGTCGGAGCCGTCCACGACGAGGTCGTAGTCCTTGATGATCGACATCACGTTGTCGACGGTGATCCGCGTCGGCAGCGCCACCACGTTGACGTCCGGATTCAGCGCCTTGATCGTGCGCGCGCCCGACTCCACCTTCGGCTTGCCGACGTCGGCGGTGGTGTGGAGGATCTGCCGCTGGAGGTTCGAGACGTCCACGACGTCGCCGTCCATGAGACCGAGCGTGCCCACGCCCGCCGCCGCCAGGTAGAGCGCGGTCGGCGAACCGAGACCGCCGGCGCCGATCAGCAACACCTTCGACCGCAGCAGCTTCTGCTGACCCTTCTCGCCCACCTGGGAAAGCAGGAAGTGCCGGCTGTAGCGCTGGATCTGCTCCCCGCTCATGGGGACTTCCCGCACGACGGGCAAGCCAGACTGCACCCATTTCTGGTAGCCGCCCTGGAGGTTGATGACGGTGGGGTAGCCGAGCTCCTTGAGGGCCTTGGCCGCCAGCACCGAGCGTAGCCCGGTCTGGCAATACAGCACGATGGGTGTGGCAGGGTCGCTCACCGCCGTCCCCACCCGGAACTCGAGAAAGCCCCGGCTGATATTGGTGGCGCCGTCGATGTGGCCGTCGCGGTACTCGTCGGGATCCCGGACGTCGATGACTTTCAGCGACTCGCCCGCCTGCAGCCGGCGCTGGATCTCGGTGGGACCTTCCTCGGGAACGATCTGTCGCGCCTCGGCGAGCATGTCCTTCAGCGTCTTCATGGTCGTGATAATACCCCATTCCCGGTCGAGTCTGAACCCAATGCGCGCCAGGCGCTCAACCTTCCACGCCTCGCCACCGCGGCTGCTATACTCGCGGAAGTCGTGAAGGGAATCATCCTCGCTGGCGGCTCGGGCACCCGCTTGTACCCCCTCACGCTCGCCATGAGCAAGCAGCTCGTGCCCGTCTACAACAAGCCGATGGTCTATTACCCCCTGTCCACGCTGATGCTCGCCGGCATCCGGGACATCCTGGTCATCACCACCCCCACCGACCAGGATGCGTTCCGCCGGCTCCTCGGCGACGGAAGCCAGATCGGCCTCCGGCTTCAGTACGCCGCGCAGCCGAGCCCGGACGGGCTCGCCCAGGCCTTCCTGATCGGCCGCGACTTCATCGGCGACGACGGCGTCGCCCTCGCCCTCGGAGACAACATCTTTTATGGTCACGGGCTTCCGGAGTCGCTCCGGCGAGCCGCCGCCCGCGGTCGGGGCGCGACCATCTTCGCCTACTGGGTGCGAGATCCAGAGCGCTACGGCGTGGTCGAGTTCGACGACCAGGGTCGGCCCCTCGGCCTGGAGGAGAAGCCGGCCAAGCCTCGCTCGCCGTACGCGGTGACGGGACTCTACTTCTACGACAACTCCGTGGTCGAGATCGCCGCCGGCCTGCGGCCCTCGGCACGGGGCGAGCTCGAAATCACGGACGTGAACCGCGCCTACCTCACGGCGGGGACGCTGCACGTGGAGCGGCTCGGCCGCGGCGTGGCCTGGCTCGACACCGGCACCCACGAGGCGCTGCTGCAAGCCTCGACCTTCATCCAGACCATCGAGGAGCGGCAGGGGCTGATGGTCGCTTGCCTGGAGGAGATCGCCTACAAGCTCGGCTACATCAGCACGCGGGACGTCCTGCGCATCGCGGGCTCCATGCGGCGGAACTCGTACGGCGAGTACCTGATGCGGCTGGTCGAGCCGGAAGCGTGAGCGCGCGTCGATGGACCTGAGCCCCGACGCCAAGCGCGCCTTCCACCTCCAGTCGTACGCGCCGGCGGCGCGCATCGAGGGCGTCGAACTCGTCGAGCTGCGGCGGTTCGCCGACGACGGCGGGAGCATGACCGAGCTCGCGCGTCTCAGCGGCGGCCGGGCCGACGGCTTGGCCGGCTTCGAGGTGCGCCAGGTGAACTACAGCGAGCTGGAGCCGGGCGTCATCAAGGCGTTCCACATCCACACCCGCCAGACGGACGTGTGGTACGTGCCGCCGGGCGACCGCGTGCTCGTCGTCCTCCTCGACGTGCGGAAGGGCTCACGGACCGAGGGCGTGCGCATGCGCCTCGTCCTCGGGGCCGGCGCCTCCCGACTGCTGCGCATTCCGCCCGGCGTCGCCCACGGCCTGCGCAACCTCGCCACCGCGCCCGGCCGCATCATCTATTTCACCGACGTCCAGTTCTCTCCCGAACCCTCGGTGTGTGACGAGGGACGGCTCCCGTGGGACTACGCGGGGGCCGACGTCTGGGAGATGGCGCGAGGCTGATGAAGCTCCTCGTCACCGGCGGCGCCGGCTTCATCGGCTCCAACTTCATCCGCCACGTGCTGGTCACGCATCCCGAGGATTCCGTCGTCAACCTGGACAAGCTGACGTACGCCTCCCACTCCGTCGATACGCCCGCCAACCTCAAGGACGTGGAAGCCGATCCGCGTTACGCCGGCCGCTATCGGTTCGTGAAGGGCGACATCGCGGACGCCGCCCACGTGCGCGAGGTGATGGCGGACGTCGATGCCGTCGTCAACTTCGCGGCCTCCACCCACGTGGACCGGTCCATCCTCGCGCCCGACGAGATGCTGAGCGCGAACGTGGTGGGCGTCGTCACCCTGCTGGAGGCGGCCCGCGAACGACGCGTCGGCCGCGTGCTCCACATCAGCACGGACGAGGTTTACGGCAGCGTCCCGCGCGGATCGTCGCGGGAGAGCGACCCCCTGCGGCCGACCAACCCGTATTCCGCCTCCAAAGGCAGCGCGGATCTCTTCGTGCTCGCCTATGCCGCGACCTATGCACTGCCGGTCCTGATCACGCGGTCGTCGAACAACTTCGGGCCCTACCAGCACCCGGAGAAGGTGATTCCGCTCTTCATCACGAATGCGCTGGAGGACCGGCCGTTGCCACTCTACGGCGACGGGCGTAACGTGCGCGATTGGCTCTACGTCCTCGACAACTGCGCGGCCATCGACCTCGTGCTCCGCAAGGGCCACGAGGGCGAGGTCTACAACATCGGCGGCGGCCACGAGGTCGAGAACATCGTCCTCACCCGCGAGATCTTGAGATTGACGGGGAAGCCGGAGACGCTGATCACGCCCGTGAAGGACCGCCCCGGGCACGATCGGCGTTATTCGGTCGACAGCAAGAAGGTTCGTCAGCTCGGGTGGACGCCGCGGCATCCGTTCGGGCGGGCGCTGGAGTCGACCGTGACCTGGTATCGGGACCACGAAACGTGGTGGCGGCCGTTGAAGTCCGGCGAGTTCCGGACATACTACGAGCGTCAGTATGCGCAACGCTGACGCGCGCGGGGGAGGGTGCTCATGAGGAGAACGGTTCTCGGTCCCGTGTTGGCGGCCACGGTGCTCGCCCCCGTCCTCGCCGCCGCCGTGCCCGCGCCCCGGGACCTTCGACCGCGGCCGGAGACTCTGTCTCCGTACCCGACGTATGTCCAGCACGTGGAGCGCGCGGTGATCGGGCTGCGGGTGAAGGCCGCCGACGATGCCGTCTCCTCCGAGCGGCTCGGCAGCCGACGCTTCACGAGCGCGGTCATCTTCGATCAGCGAGGCTACGCCGTCACCGTCAGCTACGCCCTTCTCGACGCCGTGAAGGTGGAAGCGCGCTTCCGCGACGGCCGCGGGGTGGCGGCGAGCGTGGTCGGGATCGATTTCGACAGCGGCCTCGGCATCGTGAAGCTGGACGGCGAGGGGCCGTGGCCGACGGCGCGCCTCGGTGACTCCCGCGACGTGCGCGTGGGCGCGGTGTCGGGGACGGTCGGCGTGGACGAGGACGACGATCTCGTCTACGTCACGGGCGCCGTGAAGGCGATCCGTCGCTTCTCCGCGTACTGGGAATACATGCTCCCGCGCGCGCTCATCGTGGCGCCCTCGAGCCCGTCGTGGGGTGGCAGCGCGCTCGTCGACGAGCGCGGCGACGTCGTCGGCATCGCCTCCCTGCGCCTCGGGGAAGAGCCGTACGTGAACCTCGTCATTCCCATGGAGAAGTTCCTCCCCGTGAAGGACGAGCTGATCTCGGTGGGCAAGGTCGTGAGCCGCCCGCCGCGGCCGTGGCTCGGCGTCTACACGATCGGCGGTACCAACGGCGTCGTGGTCGACGGCCTGTCTCCGCAAGGCCCGGCCTACCAGGCCGGCCTCCGCAAGGGCGACCGGGTGGTGGGCGTGAACGGCGTGGCCGTCTCTTCGCAAGAGGAGTTCTACGAGCAGCTCTGGCGCGGCGAGGCGGGCGACGTCATCCGCGTCGCGGTCATCCGGGAGGAAGGCCGGCGCGTGATCCCCGTGCGCTCGATCGATCGCGCTCAGCTGTACCGCACCGGCGGTCGCTAGGGTATAAGCTCTCCGTAATGAAGGGCGCCGCCGATACCTATCAGGGGCGCGGTCTGATCGCCGATCCCATCCATCAGTACATCCTCTATACGCGTCCGGGCGGCATGGCGGGAGAGGCGACGGAGCAGGACGTCATCGACACCGCGTGGGTGCAGCGGCTGCGCCGGATCCCGCAGCTCCAGTCCGCGCGCTGGGTCTATCCCGCCGCCGAGCACAGCCGCTTCCAGCATTCGCTGGGCGCCATGCACCTCGCGGGGAAATTCGCGCAGCAGCTCTACCCGTCGCTGCACGCGATCTTCCCCGATGGGCCGTCGGCGCCCCTCCTCGAGGAGCTGCTGCGGATGGCGGGGCTGCTTCACGACGTGGGCCACGGCCCCTTCGGACATTTCTTCGACGACAACTTCCTGGACGCCATCGGCCTCACCCACGAGCTCGTGGGCCAACGCATCATCCGCGAGGAGTTGGGCGACATCATCCGCCATCTCCGCCGGAGTCCCGCGGGCGCGTTCAACGCGGGCGAGCACATCGACCCCGAGTGGATCTGCTACCTGATGGGGAAGTCGTACACGCACCCCCTCGAGTCCCACCCCAAGTGGCTGCCGTTCCTGAAGCCGCTGCTGTCGGGCGTGTTCACCGCCGACAACATGGACTACGTGCTCCGAGACTCCTACATGTGCGGGGTGGCGGTGGGCCCCATCGACATCGAGCGCATCATGTACTACTCGTTCTTCAGCGAGAAGGGTCTGACGCTCGACCGCAGCGGGCTCCAGGCGTTCACCATGTTCTTGAACGCGCGGTTCTACATGTACACCAACGTCTACTACCACCGCACCACGCGCGGCATCGACCTCCATCTGAAGGAAATCTTCCGCGACACGATGCGCATCTTCTTCCCCTACGACCTCCGCAAGGACCTTCATCCGTATCTCCACCTCACGGAGTGGACACTCCTGGAGGAAGTGGGGCGCTGGCACGACGACGAGGAGAAGGAGCGGAAGGCCCTGGGGGCGGAGTGGCGGCAGATCCTCGATCGCCGCCTGAAATGGAGGATGTCGCACGAGGTCGTGCTCTCGATCTTCGAGCAGATACGCGGGCAGGGCTACTTGAAGACGGAAGAGGTCGAGCACCGCGTGCGTGAGTTCCTCCCGCCGTCCTTGCGCGGGTTCCCGTTCCGGATCGACATGGCGTTGCAGGACCCGCGGCCTCTCAATCCGCTCCAGATGGGAGACCGGCAGATCTACGTGTTCGACGGCTCCACCAAGCGGGTGGCGAAGGAGCCACTCACGGAGCTCCTGAAGTACCTCCCCGGCAAGGTCAACCAGTGCCGTGTCTTCGCCACCAGTCACGAGCACGACGCCGAGCTGGCGACCGCGCTCGAGCGCGCCCTCGCCGAAGAGCCGGCGTCCATCGTCACCAACGTCTAGAAAGCGGCGCCGGCGCCGCGTAGAAGAGGTTTGCATGCGCACAGTGGTCACGTGGTCGGTCGCCCTCGTCGTCGCCTCCGTCACCTGTGCGGGGGCGGCGAGTCCCGAGCTCAAGACCGACGATCAGAAGACGCTCTACGCCCTCGGTCTCGCCATCAGTCAGAACCTCGTCGGCTTCAGCCTGAGCGCGGCCGAGCTCGAGATCGTCACCGCCGGCCTCACCGACGGCGTCCTCAACCGCGAGAAGAAGGTGGATCTCCAGGCCTACGCCCCGAAGCTGCAGGCGCTGCAGACGGCGCGCCTCGGCGCCGCCGCCGCCACCGAGAAGAAAGCGGGCGCCGCCTTCATCGACAAGGCGGCCACCGAGAAGGGGGCCACCAAGACCGCCTCCGGCCTCGTCATCGCGACCATCCGGCCGGGCACGGGCGCGTCACCGAAGGCAACGGACCAGGTGAAGGTGCATTACCAGGGCACGCTCACCAACGGCACCGTGTTCGACAGCTCCGTGCAGCGCGGCGAGCCCGTCACCTTTCCGCTCAATCGCGTGATTCCGTGCTGGACGGAGGGGCTCCAGCTCATGAAGGTGGGCGGCAAGAGCCGGCTCGTCTGCCCGTCCGATCTCGCCTACGGCGACCGCGGCGCGCCGCCGAAGATCGGCCCCGGGGCCACGCTCGTGTTCGAGGTGGAACTCCTCGACATCGTCAAGTAGCCGCGGTCGTCGGCGTGCGATTTGCTGGGCTGCGGGCCCAACGAAAGGAGGGCCCCATGCCCGGACCGCGCACGGTTCTACTCGCGATCGTCCTCGTCCTCGTGCTCGCCAGCGGCGCCGACGCGCTCGTGCTGTTCGCGAACCTGACCAATGCCCAGGAGAACCCGCCCGCCGTGCCGACGCTCTCGACGGGCGGGCCGCGGCCGGCGTCGTTCGGGAGCGCGATCTTCGATTTGAACGACGCGAGAACGGCGATGACGTTCTCGGCCACTGTTTTCAACATAGATTTCACGGGGACGCAGACGTCTGATCCCAATGACAACCTGACGGTGGCGCACATCCACGCCGCCCCCGTCGTCACACCCACCTTCAACGCGCCGGTTGTCTGGGGTTTCTTCGGCACGCCGTTCAACGACACGACGCCCAACGACGTCGTGTTCACGCCGTTCACCACTGGCGTGGGAGGCACGATCAGCGGCAAGTGGGACGCGCCGGAGGGCAACGGCACGACGCTCGCGGCCCAGCTACCGAACATCCTGTCCGGAAATTCGTACATAAATTTTCACACGAATCAGTTTCCTACCGGGGAAATCCGGGGTGCGATCGTCCCGACCCCGGAGCCGGGCACGATGCTTCTCCTCGGAATGGGAGCGGCTGGCGTGGTCGGTCGTTGCTGGCGGCGCTCGCGACGAACGGCGGTCGCGCTCGGCGCATAGGGAGAAGCGACGGCGGGGCGAGAGACGTGACGCCGTCGCTTCGCAGGTAACGCGCGAAAGATCATCCGGGTTCCCAGGGTCGGATATTTTGCGCGGGCGCCCGATGGTGTACGGAGGCGCCGGCCTTTAGAATCGGACGGCCATGAGCTGGCGCTTCGTCACCGTCACCGCGCTCTTCGTCACGTGTCTGCTCACCGCCAACGTGATCGCGGCCAAGCTCGTGGTGGTGGGCGGCCTCGTGGTGCCGGCGGGCATCGTGATCTTCCCCCTCTCCTACGTCATCGGCGACGTGCTCACCGAGGTGTGGGGCTACGCCGTCGCGCGCCGGATCATCTGGCTCGGGTTCGCGTGCAACGCGGTGATGGTGCTCGCGATCTGGGTGGGCGGCGAGCTCCAGCCGGCGCCCTTCTGGCCGGGACAAGCCGCCTACGCCGAGGTGCTCGGGTCCACGCCGCGCATCCTCGCCGCCTCCTTCCTCGCCTATCTCGCCGGCGAGTTCGCGAACTCCTTCGTGCTCGCCAAGATGAAGCTGGCGACGGGCGGGCGATGGTTGTGGACACGCACGATCGGTTCCACGGTCGTGGGCGAGGGGCTGGACTCTGCCGTCTTCATCACGCTCGCGTTCGGCGGCAGCCTGCCGTGGACGGTGGTGGCGGGGATGATCGGAGCCCAGTGGGCCGTGAAGGTCCTCTACGAGGCGGCCGCCACCCCGCTCACGTACACGGTGGTAGGCTGGCTGAAATCACGCGAGGGCGTGGACACGTTCGACCGCGACACCGACTTCAATCCCATCCGCCTGTAGCGGGCGCGCGCGGGCGGGCAGGGAGGAGCTGAGCGATGGAGAAGTTCCGCGGCGTCGACTACTACCAGATCGAAGATCTCCTGTCCGAGGACGAGCGCATGACCCGCGATGCCGTGCGCGACTGGGTGGAGGCGGAGTTCGTGCCCGTCGTCACCGAGCACCACCGCGCCGGCACGTTTCCGGTGGCGCTCATCCCCAAGCTCGGCGAGCTCGGTGTCTTCGGCGCCACCATCAGCGGCTACGGCTGCGCCGGCCTCAACAACGTCGCCTACGGCCTCATCATGCAGGAGCTGGAGCGCGGCGATTCCGGGCTTCGCTCGGCGGCGTCGGTGCAGAGCAGCCTCGTCATGCACCCGATCCACGCCTACGGCAGCGAGGCGCAGAAGGAGCGCTGGCTGCCCGCGCTCGCCCGCGGCGAGAAGGTCGGGTGCTTCGGGCTCACCGAGCCCGATCACGGCTCCGACCCGGGCTCCATGAAGACCCGCGCGCGCCGGAAGGGCGACGGCTACGTTCTCAACGGCACCAAGCTCTGGATCACGAACGGCTCCATCGCCGACGTGGCCGTGGTGTGGGCCAAGGAGGACGACGGCGAGATCTACGGCTACCTCGTCGAGCGTGGCACCCCGGGGTTCGCGACGCTCGATATCCACGGCAAGTTCTCCATGCGGGCGTCGATCACCTCGGAGCTGGCGTTCCAGGATTGCCGCATCCCGCTCGAGAACAAGCTTCCCAACGTGAAGGGGCTCCGCGGACCGCTGGGATGTCTGAATCAGGCGCGCTACGGCATCGCGTGGGGCGCCGTCGGCGCCGCCATGGCCGTGTACGACTGGTCGCTCCAGTACGCCCAGCAGCGGATCCAGTTCGGCAAGCCCATCGCCGGCTACCAGCTCGTGCAGGAGAAGCTCGTCTGGATGATCACGGAGATCACCAAGGCCCAGCTGCTCTGCGTGCAGCTCGGGCGGTTGAAGGACCAGGGG
>DASXSB010000060.1:0-38780 GCA_036506275.1 Candidatus Methylomirabilota bacterium
CGAACGCCCCGACGTGGCAACGCTGGATGCGCTCCAGCGCGAGCGGGCTCTCGCGCTCATGCGGACGTGGCGCTGGGTGATGGGGGGGTGCACGATCGCCTCGCTCTACTGTGACGCGGGTGCGCCCGAACGAGGACTGCATGTGCTGGCGGAGCTCGGCGACGCGGACAGGGCCGGGCTCTACGGCTCCGAGGTGTATCGGGTGGAAGGCGAGCTGCGGCGGCGCATCGCTTCCGAGACCCCCGACGCCGCCGCGAGCTGCTTCCACCACGCCATCGAGCTCGCGCGCCGCCGTGAGCTCAAGTCGCTGGAGCTGCGCGCGGCGACGAGCCTCGCTCGCCTGTGGCGCGACTACGGCCGGCGCGAGGACGCGCGCCGGGCGCTCGCCGACGTCTACGGCTGGTTCACTGAGGGCTTCGCCACCCACGACCTGCGCCTGGCAAAGGCCCTACTGGACGAGGTCGGGTAGTGGAAATGGCTGCTGGAAACGTGCCCGGAAGTGCTTGTTGAGGCGATCAATAGCCGCGTCCGAGCCGAGGTTCGACTAGGTGCGGAGGCGGAAGAGCGGCCAGATTAATCAGGAAGCAGAGCCGGTGCGCACGCTGCTCCTGTGCGCCGTGCTGACGGGGATGCGCCGCGGCGACCTCCTCGGGCTCCGGTGGGAGGACATCGATCTCGAGGGCCATCGCATCTTCGTCCGCCGAGCGCTCTGGCGGGGGAATTTCGTCACACCGAAGTCCCGGCGTTCGCGCCGGACGATCGACCTGGCGCCGACTCTACGGGCGGCGCTGGCCAAGCTCCCGAGCCGCTTCCAGGGAGGGCTCGTCTTCTGCAGCACGGATGGCAAACCAATCAATCCGGACAACTTCGCACACCGAGACTGGACGCGGGTGCTCCGCCGCGCAGAGCTTCGCCGAATCCGGTTCCACGATCTCCGTCACACGCATGCGGGCCTCCTGATCGCTCAGGGGACGCATCCGAAGTACATCCAGGCGCAGCTCGGCCACGCCTCGATTCAGACGACGCTCGACCGTTACGGGCACCTGATGCCCGACGCTCACGCGGCGGAGGCGCGGAAGCTCGACCGGATGGTGTTCGGTGAGAACGGCCACGCCGGCGCGGTTCGCGTAACGGCTGACGCGGTGCAGCGGGTGCAAAAATGGGTGCAGGGACGACGAAGAGGTCAGCGGCGGCGACCGCTAACCCCTTGTCCCTGCGTGGTTGCGGGGGCTGGATTTGAACCAGCGACCTTTGGGTTATGAGCCTAGGCTGGGTGCCCGTGGCGCCCAATCAAATCCAAGCCGTGCTTAACGAAACCCGTGGCCTGAACCTTCCTGCGTTAGGGCCGCATTGGACGCCTTCGGATCGCATTCACGGCCAGGACACGCCCACAACGCGTGGGACGGTCAGTTCGCCGTCGTAGCGCGTGGAGCGTTTGCAGAAGATCGCCGTGCCGATGCGCTCGAGCGCTAATCGGTAAGGAAATAGATGTCGGGCCGATCCACCACACCCGCCTTCGTCATGGTGTCGCGCAGATCGCTCGATTCCGCCAATGCCTTCGCACGGGCCAGATCCGCGACCCGAACAGGAGAACCACCTCATTCGCATCGGAGGCACCGCGAAGCACGTGCTCTTCCGTGAGCCCGGCTTCATCGCGCTTGGGCCGATGGGCGTCGTATGCGGGTTTCCACGCCGCGAAGTCGCGAACCTTGTGACGGACGAGCATGTAGGTCGCCATGAGGCACCTCCTGGTCAGTAGACAAATCTCCGATCATCGTCGTCTACGAACTCTCGCGAGCTATCGGATTGCGAACGTTCAGCTCTTCTTCGTCGTCTGCGCCACGAAACCACCGAGCTGCGGCAGGACCTTCGAGCTTTTGCACTTCGGGCACTGCACCTCACCCTTCTCCCGCTCCGCGATCGTCATGATCAATTCGAAGGGCTGGTTGCACTTCTCGCACATGAAGTCATAGCGCGGCATGGCACATCCCTCGTTCTTTCCTCGCCCTTAATTCGCTCCGCGAGACGGCGGTCACTCCGATCGTATGCGCTCGGAGTAGTGCGCCGCGACGGTGCGCTTTCTAGCCCGAAACTTAATCGGCCTCGGTCCAGCCTGCTATTGGACCTTGGTCTACCGCCCGCGAGCTCGAGCTCCAGAATGGTATTGAGGGTGCCTATGACTTTCTGGGAATCGATCTTGTCGTGTTCACTGGGCATGATGTCCTCCCCAGTGGCGGATGCGGGTTCTCCATTCAAGAATACGCCTTAAAGCGGGACGCTCGGCTCGTACGCGGACGCGACCACCGAGTCATTGAGCCCGGTCGGGTAGAAGTTCGCGCGCCAGCCGGCCGGGTACTTGTCCTTCGCCAGAACGTCGTCCGACTCGTTCAAGGCGCCCGAGATCTTTCCAACAGATCCAAAACTGCGAACCCTGTGGAGATGGGTAGGAGGTCACGAGTATCCTCCGACTATCGGACTGATCCGCGCATCTCGCTCGGTCTGGTCCGGACTCATCTCGCACGCCAGCCACGGCGAGTCGAGGAGTCTGATCCGGCCGATCAAGAGGCTCTGGTGGTTGAGATTTCGAGGAGGCGAAACCGAATTGAACGGGCGATGCGCCGTTTCCTTCGTGAGGGTCTTCTCTTCGCGCATGGCCAGAAAGCCATGAACGAAGCGCTGGCTGCGCTCCCGGAAGAGAGGCGCGCTGTTCTAACACAGTTCGGCTACGACCAAATGGGGAACGAGCTATATTTTAACGAACTGACCTCCATCCTTGATCGGCACTTCTCCGCCTTTCAGAGGCGGTTGGGTACAGAAAAGACGTCGATCATACAGTGGATGGACCATGTGAATCGCTGTCGTTGCGATGCGCATGCAAGAAAGCTTGGGTCTGACGATATTGCGTATCTTCGCGTATGCTTCAAGCGCCTCGAGGAAATCCTGGAGCTTCAGTGACGTGGCCGGAGCAGGCACGGGCCCTGGCCGTCAGCCCTGCGGCCATGGAGAGCGATTCCTGGGTGAAGTCTGGGTAAAGCAAAGGGGTTAGCGGTTGCTGCGTCCGCTAACCCCTCGTCGTCAATGGTTGCGGGGGCTGGATTTGAACCAGCGACCTTTGGGTTATGAGCCCAACGAGCTACCGGGCTGCTCCACCCCGCGGTGACCTCGGTAAGCCTACCGTAGGGTAGGAGCGGCGTCAATCGCGAGCGCGGCGGCAAGCGCCACCGGAGCCCACGTGCGCGAGCCGGCCCGACGAGACGGCCTGCCGTTCCTAGTCGTGGCGTCTTTTCAGGCGGCCTCGCGGTGGCACCGGAACCGCGGCCCGGGGGCCGCGGAATTCCTCGGCGGGGACGATCCGTACGAGCCGGCCCTCGGCGTCGTAGATTTTGACCGGGGGGACGGAGTCGTCGTGAAGGGGCAGACGGATGGCGTTGATCGTCGCTGTTTCGCTCATGCTCACAGGCTCCTCACTTCGTTGGCGCGTGGCTCCGGCAGGACCTCGTCGGAGTCATTCGCCTCGTCGGTTTCGAGCTGCTTCATCAGCTCCTCGCCGTCCTCGTCGAGGACCAGCAGCACGAGATAGATCCTGTCGCTGACCCGCCGCACGGTCTCCAACGTCACTGCGGTTGGCGTGAAGCTGATGGCACGTCTCACGGCATCGTCGATGGCGGACTCGACGGCAGCGCGGAGCTCGACGTCGTTCGCGGCCTTCGAGACCGGAATCGACGTGGTGATCGTCACGACATGCGCGGAGGCGGTGCCCGCGAACGTGGCAATGAGAAGACCAGCCAGTGTCGTCAAAAGAGCCTTCATGTCGTTCTTCTCCCCGGCGCCGGCGGTCGCGCTGGACGGTGTTCGAGCTCGTGCTCCCGGCGCGTGGCGCGCCTCGCTGACCACCGCCTGCGCTCGACGCGGGTCAAGGCGATCGTCATGACGACGATGAGCACGATATCGAAAACGATGGGGTCGCCGATCATCGTTCACGGGCCTCTCTAGCGAATAAGACGCCCGTGACCGCCCGCTGGTTGCAGCACGCGCCGGAATGATGGCCGGTGTGCATCGCCTTCGATCGCGGCGACGTCTCAACGAACGAGGAGGTGACGGACATGAAGCGGTTTTTCGTCGCCGTGCTCGTAGCGCTCGCGGCGCTTGGCAGCGTCGGCAGCTTCGGCGTTGCGTGGGCTGGGTCCGATCCGGGCACTTCGCCCGATAGCGTCCAGGCTCCGTAGTGTGCGCGGCCGCAGGCGGGGCCCTCCCCGCCTGCGGTCCTGCCGCCGCGCAGAAAACAAAACACTAGGGAGTATCCCGCCGCCAACTCGCTCACAGCCTCTCGCACCTGGTTACAATCCCCGCGCATGCCACCGCTGTTCGACGCGTACGTCATCGTCGACTGGAGCGCCAGCAACGCCCCGTGCTGGGGCCGTGACAGTATCTGGATCGCGGCGCTCGAGCGCTCGGTCACGGCCGGCCGCACGCGGACACGCCTCCTGCTCACGAATCCTCGAACGCGCACGGAGGCCCGTGAATCGTTACATGCGACGCTCGCGCGGCTCGTGGCGCGCGGCGCTCGTGTCCTGACCGGTTTCGATTTCCCGTTCGGTTATCCCGCCGGGTTCGCGCGGCGCCTCGGCCTGCGCGGTTGCCCGTGGCGCGCCACGTGGGACGAGCTCGCGCGGCTCGTCGTGGACGCCCCGACCAATGCGAACAATCGTTTCGCGGTGGCCGCCGAGCTCAATCGACGACTCGGCGACGAGCCGTTTCCGTTCTGGGGCTGCCCGACCGGCAGCGAGTCGTCATACCTCGTCGCGCGCGGGCGCCGTCCGCACGGGGTGGCGGATCTCGCGGAACGCCGGCTCATCGATCTGCGCGTACGGCGAGCACAACCGGTGTGGAAGCTCGCCTATACCGGCGCCGCCGGGAGCCAGGCCCTCATGGGCATCCCGGTGGTACGGGCGCTCCGGGACGCCTTGCCGGCAGCGCGCGTGTGGCCGTTCGAGACGGGCTTCGACGCGCGCGCCGACAACGACGCCCGGGTGGTTCTCGCCGAAGTGTATCCGTCGTTCTTCGAGGTCAGCGTTCCGAAGGGCGCCGTCCGCGACGCCGTGCAGGTGGAATCGGTCGCGCGGGAGTTCGCACGTCTCGACGCCTCGGGAGCGTTCGCGCTGCTACTCGCGGGGCCTCGGTTGTCCGCACGCGATCGGCAGCGCGTTGTCACCGAGGAATGCTGGATGCTCGGCGTCACGTAGCGCGGATCAGCGGGCGAAGGACGCGTTCAGCGAGGAGGAACGGGCGGCTCCGGCAGCTCGAGCTGTCCCTGGTCGCGGCTGCGCTCGAGGTCGGCGCGACGCTTCTCGGTCTGCCGGCGAGGAGCCGCGGAACGGCGGATACGAGGCGGCGGAAAGCTGACGCGAAGATCGTGCGCCTGGACCTGGAACAGCGTCTCGGCGTCGGGAAGGCCGGGAAGACGATGGCGGCCGAGACTCCGGAACTTGACGCCGGCTGGCGCCGAAGTCCCGACGGCGGCGCGGGTGGCGGCGGAAACGACGATCTGGCCTCCGTGGGCCGCCGAGCAGACGCGCGCGGCGGTGTGGACGGCGAGGCCGATGTACCCGACGTCCGTCAAGGTCGGCCGGCCGCTGTGGATCCCGACGCGGACGCTCACCTCCACCCCGCCCGTCCGCGCCCGCTTGCCGAGCTCGCGCTGAATCGCGACGGCCGCCTCGATGGCGGCGGCGGCCCGCTCGAAGACGGCGAAGAACTCGTCGGCGCGGGCGTCGATCTCGCGTCCGCTCGCGCGCAGCACGGCCGCCCGCACCACGCTGCGGACGTCGTTCAGCAGCGCGCCGTAGCGGTCGCCCAGTTTCCGCAGGAGCGCGGTGGACGCTTCGATATCGGTCATGAGAAGGGTCACGAACCCGGTCGGCAACGCCGCCGCATCCGTCGACGTGGCCGGGATCTGGCCGTGCAGATGATCGCGTTCTACCACGAAGCGCACGGCGTCCCGCACTGTCTCCGCCAGATCGGGATCGTCGAGGATCCTCGGATCGTGCACGACGGCCGTCATCGGCCGCCCCTGCCGCTCCAGGTAAGTCACGGCGCGCTGGTCGCCGGAAGCCGGAAGCGGCACCGGCTTGCCGACGCCGTCGAGGTAGGCCCCCGCCGCGTCGGACCAGTGCAGGACCGCGAGCGTCGGATCCCGGAGAACGGTTCGTAGCTGCTGCTCGAGCTCACCGGGCGCGGCGTTGCGGCCGAGCTCGATCACGAGGCGCCCCGCCGTCGCGTGCCGCCGCTCGGATTGAAGCTGTCCGGTGATGAAGCCGACGGGGACGATGCGGTACTTCTTCGCCGCGTTGAGCAGCCGCGTGCGGGCGCGTTCGCGCGCGGCGTCGTTCTCGAAGGCGACCTGGCTGAACCGCGCGAGGGCATTCCGGACGTGCGCCTTGTCGTGAATCGGCAGTCGCCGCCGCTTGCGGGAGTCGATGTAGGCGAAGGCCGTGTCGGGAAGACGGCTCCGCTTGCTGCCCTTGAGGCGCGACATGCCGGAAACGATAACGCGCTTTCCCTTCCTCCCGCCACGGCTCTCCACGCGCGCCGCCGTCGGCCGCCGCCGGTTTGACTTGGCCCACGTGCTCTGACAGGATCGGCGCCGGCTTGACGCACCGATTCGGGCACGCCCTCGTCTCCGCCTGCTCCGGCACGGGAGTGGACGCGCAAGAAGGTCACGAGCTCTGGGGAGGCTCATCATGATGCAACGTCGCTTGGCGGTCATGGCCGTCGCCGTGTTCCTCTGCGCGGGTCCCGCGCTCGCGCAGGAGAAGCTCCCGCCGCTGCGGACCGGCGTCGACGGCACCTTCGCCCCCCACGCCATGCCGAAGCTCGGCGGCGGCGTCGAGGGCTTCCAGATCGACCTCTTCACCGAGGTCGCGCGCCGCCTGAAGCGCGAGATCACGATCGACGCCGTGAGCTTCTCGACGCTGATCCCGGGCATGCAGTCCGGCCGCTACGATTTCATCGCGGCGCCGACGACGGTGACGAGGGAGCGCGCGGAGAACATGCTCTTCACGGCGGGCTACCTGTGGACCGCGTACCAGTTCGGGATCAAGAAAGGTTCGGAGCCGATCAAGGACTGGGCCGATCTCAAGGGCAAGTCCGTCGCCGTCAACAAGGGCACGCCGTACGAGACGCTGTCCAAGGCGAAGGGCGCCGAGCACGGCTTCACGGTGCAGGCCTACGACACCCAGCCCGACGCCGCCCAGGCCGTGGTCTCGGGCCGCGCGTACGCCACCCTCGGGGGCAACACGGCGATTCGCTACGCGGCGTCCAAGAATCCGCAGTTCGTGGCCGATCTCGAGCTCACGGACACGCGCGCCCACTGGGCGGCGCCGGTGCCGAAGAGCAATCCCCAGCTTCGCGCCCAGCTCCAGGACGCGATCGACTGCATGAAGAAGGACGGGACGATCGCCCGGCTGTCGGAGAAATGGTTCGGCCGCAAGCCGGCGCCCGACGATCTCGAGAACGTGATCACGCCCGGCTACGGCGTGCCGGGCATGCCGGGATACGATCCGACGCCGCACGAGCTGCACTGCAACTGACGCGGGCGAGTGAGCCGCCCGATCGTCGACGCGCGCGGTCTGCACAAGCATTTCGGCGCTCTGCACGTGCTGAAGGGCGTCGATCTCACGGTGGCCGAGCGAGAGCTGGTCTTCATCATCGGGCCCTCGGGCTCCGGCAAGTCCACGCTGCTCCGCTGCCTGAACCGGCTGGAGGAGCCGTCCGCGGGGAGCGTGGTGGTGGACGGCATCGACATGCTCGATCCGCGCACGGACATCAATCATGCCCGCCAGCGCATCGGGATGGTGTTCCAGTCGTTCAACCTCTATCCGCACATGACAGCGCTCGGCAACGTGACGCTCGCCCTGCGCAAGGTCGCCGGCAAGTCACGCGCCGAAGCGGACGCGCTCGGGCGGGCGGCGCTGGCGCGCGTCGGCCTCGGTGACCGCGCTGACCACACACCCGGCCAGCTCTCGGGCGGCCAGCAGCAGCGGGTGGCCATCGCGCGCTCGATCGCGCTCGAGCCTCGCGTCATGCTCTTCGACGAGCCCACGAGCGCGCTCGATCCGGAGCTGGTGGGCTCGGTGCTCGAGGTCATGCGGTCCCTGCGCGAGAGCGGCATGACGATGATCGTGGTCAGTCACGAGATGGGCTTTGCCCGCAACGCCGCCGATCGGGTGGCGTTCATGGACGAGGGCGCCATCGTCGAGCAGGGGCTTCCCGCCACGATTTTCGAGCGTCCCACCCACGAGCGCACGCGCGCGTTCATCAGCCAGATCCAGCGGCATTGACCGCGGCTGTCCGCTGATCGCGTGTCGAGCTGGAGCCGGTTCACCGAAACGTTCTTCAACACGAAGATCATGCTCAGGTACCTGCCGGACATTCTCTCCGGCGTGGTGGTCACGATCGAGCTGGCCGTCCTCGTCGTCGTCACCGGCATCGCCGCCGGCCTCGCCCTCGCCCTCCTCAGAAGCCTCGCGATCCGGCCCCTCAACTGGGTGATCATCGGGATCGTCGACCTGTTCCGCTCGCTGCCGCCGCTCGTCGTCATCGTGCTGATCTACTTCGGTCTCCCGAGCATCGACGTGTCGCCTTCGGGCTTCGTCTCGACGTGGCTGTCGCTGGCGTTCGTGCTGATGGCGTTCTCCGAGGAGATTTTCTGGGCCGGAATCACGTCGGTGGCGAAGGGGCAATGGGAAGCCGCGCGCTCGACGGGCCTGTCGTTCTCGCAGACGTTGATGGGCGTCGTGCTGCCGCAGGCCTTCCGCCTCACCATTCCGCCCCTCACCAACCGCACCATCGCCATCACCAAGGGCACCGCCCTCGGCACCGTGGTCGCCGTCACCGAGATCCTGGGACAGGCCAGCTCGGCGATGTCCAACTCCTATAACCCGTCGCCGTTGATGATCGGCGCCGCCGCGTACATCGTGCTCTTCTTCCCGGTCGTGGTGGCCGGCCGCTGGGTCGAGACGAAGTTCGCGTGGAAGCGATGATTCAGACGTTCTTCAACCGGGAGATCATCGCCGCCTCCTGGCCCATCGTGCTGGCGGGGCTGCGGAACACCGTGCTGCTGTCGCTGCTCGTGGTGCCGCTTGGCCTCGTGGGCGGGCTCATCCTGGCGCTGCTGGCGAGCATCAGGCATCCGCTCGTCCGCTGGCCGCTCGTGGCCTGGGTCGATTTCTTCCGCGCCTTCCCTCCCCTGGTGCTCCTGATCTTGTTGTTCGCCGGCCTTCCGTTCGCCGGGCTCGAGCTGGGCGGGTTCGTCTGCGTGGCCGTCGCGTTCTTTCTCAACACCGGCGCCTACTATGGCGAGATCCTACGCGCGGGCATCGACTCCGTACCCGCCGGGCAGCTCGAAGCGGCGCGCTCGACCGGCCTCTCCCGCTTGCAAGCGATGGCGTACGTGGTCCTGCCCCAGGCGGTGCGCAACGTGCTACCGGACCTGCTCTCCAACACGCTCGAGGTCGTGAAGCTCACGTCGCTCGGCAGCGTGGTCGCGGTGCCCGAGCTCCTCTACCAGGCGCGCCAGGCACAGAGCCTCACCTACAGCCCGACGCCGATCGTGGTGGCGGCGATGATCTACTTCGTGATGCTGTGGCCGGTGGTGCGGCTCCTGAGCCGACTGGAGAACCGCGCCCTCGTCAGGGTCGGAGCGTGAGGCACGCGGTGCGTCCCCTCGCGCTCGGGTCCCTCGTCGAGATCGACCTCATCGTCCGCTGCTGACCGGTCACCGCCCTCGCTTCCGGAGAATCGTCGCCGCCGCCGCGTCGGCCTTCTTGAAGTGCTCGTCGGTGAGCCCGTAGAGGCTGGCACCCCCCATGAGGATCGAGGCGGCGATCTCCCGGGGGACGTTCTTGAGAAGATTCTCCGACACGTGCGGGAAGTTCGAATCGAAGTGCGGGTAGTCGGTCGAGACGCACATGCGGTCGGCGCCGATCAATCCCGCCGTGGCTTCGATCTCCGGCTCGCTGCCCTCCACGGCTGCCCAGCAATTGCGACGGAAGTACTCGCGAGGCGTGAGCGTGAGATACGGGGCGTGGGAGTCCCGGTATTGCGGGTAGTCCCACTCGATGCGCGAGAGGAGCCCGGGCACCCACGAGTTCTGCGCCTCGAGATATCCGACGCGCAGCCTGGGATGGAACTCGAAGACGCCCGCGATGATCATCGCGATCAGCGCCTGCTGCATCTCGATCCAGTGCGCGGCCACGTGGCGGTAGAACCGGTTCTCGCCGTACAGCTCGATCATGCGCGAGTAGACGGCGCTCACGCCTTCGTGGAAGCCCCACGTCACGCCGAGCTCTTCGTGGACGCTGTAGAGCGGATCCCAGTAGTTCGAGTGCCAGTAGTGGCCGTTGACGAGGTTAGGCCGGATGAAGGACCCCACGGCGCCGAGCTCGCGTACGCACCGCACCAGTTCGCGACAGGCCAGGTGCACGTCGTGCACGGGCAGCATGGCGACGAACTTCAGCTGATCGGGGCTGTACTGACAGAATTCGTGGACCCAGTTGTTGTAGGCCTGGCAAATGGCCAGGGAGAGCCGAGGATCCAGATTGTCGCGGGCGATCAGGCCGAGGCCGGCGGTGGGGTAGAGCACCGCGATGTCGACGCCCTCCATCTCCATACCCATGACCTGGGCCTCGGCGTCGTAATCGCGCTCGATCGCGAAGTCGAGGCGGCCGGTATCGAAGATGCGTGACCCGGAGAGAGGCTGAGTGCTCTGCGTCTGACCGCGGCGGACGCGCTTTCGGTACTGCTGCAGCTCCATGTCAGATGTGGGCTGGCCGTCGATGAGGATCAGCCCCGCGGGGCCTCGATGGGGACGGCCGTCGGCGCCCACCGGCACGCTGATGCGGTCCCGGAATGCCGGATCCAGATAGCGGTCGAACAGATCCGGCGGTTCCATGATGTGCATGTCGGAGTCCACGAAGCGGATGCCGTCTTTCATGGGGAACACTCCTCGACAGCCCTCGCGTGGCCGTGATGGCGCTGGTCCGCCGAATATGATCCCGGCGTGCTACGCAGTCAAGCGGGCCCCCCGCGGACAAAATGAAGGCCGGGAGGTGATCCCGGCCTTCGCGCTCTTGCTGCAGAGCTACTCTTGCCGCAGAGCTACTCTTGCCGCGGAGCTGCTATGGATTCTGCCGCGGGACCGGCTTCACGGCGCCGGGCTGCGCGGGTGGCGGCGTCGACTGCGCTTCCTGGGCCGTCGACGCGGGCGATGCGGACGGCGAGCTCACGCTCGCGGAGCCGCTCAGCTTCGTCATCGTGTTGCTGTCGAGACGGCCGGTCGCCTCCAGGCCTTCGGCCTGCTGGAACTTGCGAACGGCGGCGGAGGTACGGGGGCCGTGGATGCCATCGATGGGGCCGGGGTCGAAGCCCTTGGCCTGGAGCGACTGCTGCGCGTTCCGCACGTCGCTCTTGGAGGTGGCGGGGTGCGACTTACCGGTGATCTTGTCCTTCGCTTCGTGCGACTTCTCGCTGATCTTGTCCTTGGTCTCGCGCGTGGTTTCCTTCACCTTGTCCTTGGCGTCGCGAGTCGTGTCCTTGATCTTCTCGGTCGTGGACTCGGTCTTGTCGACGGTCTTGTCCTTCACGTCGCGCGAGGTGTCCTTGACCTTGTCCTTCGCCTCCCGCGACTCCTCCTTGATCTTGTCCTTCGCGTCGCGGGACTTGTCCTCGACCTTGTCGACGGCGCGCTCGGTCTTCCGCTCGACCTTGTCCTTCGTGCTCTCCTGGGCGCTCGCCGGGGCAACGGTCCACACGACCCCGAGCGCGAGGGCGCAACCGGTAATCATGAGCTTTTTCATGGGTTAACCTCCCGCCGCCGCAATATTGCAAGTCCGGCACCAGCGAGAACGTGTGACCCCTCGCGGGGCCACGCGGGCGGGGCCATGCGGGCGGGGCCACGCCGGCGGGATCAGGCGCGCGGGATCAGTTGATGCGCTTTTCGCGCCCCTTCCACTCCCGATCGCGCAGGACGAACTTCTGGACCTTGCCGGTGCTGGTCTTCGGCAGGTCGCCGAATTCCACGGAGGCCGGCGCCTTGAAATGCGCGATGTGCTCGCGGCAGAAGTCGATGATCTCCCGCTCGGTGGCGGTCTTGCCGGGCTTCAGGGTCACGAACGCCTTCGGGCGCTCGCCCCATTTCTCGTCGGGGATGGCCACCACGGCGCACTCCATCACCGCGGGATGGCGGACCACACATTGCTCTACCTCGATAGTGGAAATGTTTTCCCCACCCGAAATGATGATGTCCTTCTTACGATCCCGGAGCTCGATGTACCCGTCGGGGTGCCAGACACCGATGTCCCCCGAGTGGAACCAGCCGCCCCGGAAGGCTTCCGCGGTGGCGTCGGGCTGCTCGAAGTAGCCCTTGGCGGCGTTGTTCCCCCGCATGATGACCTCACCGAGGGTTTCCCCGTCCATGGGCACGTCGTTCATGTCGTTGTCGACCACCCGCACGAGGTCGAAGAGCACGTAGCCCTGCCCCTGGCGGGCGGCGAGGCGGGCCTGGTCGTCGGCGGGCAGGGCGTCCCACGCCCCGTCCCACGCGCACACTGTGTGCGGTCCGTAGGTCTCGGTGAGACCGTAGACGTGCACGGGCCGGAAGCCAAGCTCCTTCAGCTTGCCGAGCAGCGTGGGCGAGGGCGGGGCGCCGGCCACGGTCACCGTCACGGGGTGCGCCAGCTTGTGGGCCTTCGGGTCATTGACGACGCCGATCTGGACGGTGGGGGCGCCGTTGTAGTGGGTCACGCCCTCCCGGTCGATGAGATCCCAGATCCGGGACGGCTCCACCTTGCGCAGGCAGATGTTGACGCCGGCCACGGCCGTCACCGCCCACGTGAAGCACCAGCCGTTGCAGTGGAACATCGGCAGCGTCCACAGGTAACGTGATTCGAACGTCATACCGGTCTCGACGATCTCGCCGACGGCGTTCAGGTAGGCGCCGCGATGCGTGTACATGACGCCCTTGGGCCGTCCCGTCGTGCCCGACGTGTAATTGATCGAGATCGTCTCTTCCTCGTCCTCCAGCCACGTGGGGCACGGCGCGGGCGAGCCGGCCGCGAGGAAGTCCTCGTAGGGGTCGCCGGCGGCGCCGGTGTCGTCGACGCGAATCACCTTCACGCCGTCGAGGGGCAGCGGCTTCACGAGCGCCTCCAGCTCGGCGTCGACGAACAGGAAACGGGAGCCCGAGTGCGTCAGGATGTAGCCGATCTCGTCGGTGCTGAGCCGCGTGTTGATCGCGACGAGCACGCCGCCGGCGGCGGGAACGCCGAAGTGCGCCTCCAGCATGGCGGGGATGTTGGGACAGAGAAACGCCACGCGGTCTCCCTTCCGGAGGCCGATCGCGCGCAGCGCGGAGGCGAGGCGGTTCACGCGCTCCTCGAACTCGGCGTAGGTGTAGCGCCGCTCGCCGTGGATGATCGCGGGCTTCTGCGGAAAAACGTAGGCGCTCCGACGCAGGAAGCTGATCGGCGTCAGCTCCGTCCGGTAGACCTTGCGCTCCGCCGCCACTGACACCACGCGCCTGGGACCGCGAGCAGCCGCCATCCTCGTTGCCTCCGTCAGAGCTTTTTGGGCGCCCGCCTGGGCGCGAAGAACGCCGGACGCGGCATGCGTCCGACGGGGACCTCGATCAGCACGGGGCGATCCATCGTGACCGCCGTGCGCACGAGATTCCCCACCTCCAGCGGATCCCGCGCGCGCAGCCCGGCCACGCCGAACGCGTCCGTCAGCTTCATGAAGTCGGGGTTGTGGAGATCGGCGCCGTAGCTCCCGCCCCAGCTCTCGTCGAGGTCGCGCGCGACGTTGCCGTAGCCCCCGTCGTTGAACACCACCATCACCACGTTGATGCGGTGACTCACCGCCGTCGAGAGCTCCTGGACGTTGTACATGAACCCGCCGTCGCCGCAGATCGCCACCACCGGGCGGTCGGGACAGGCCACCTTGGCGCCGAGCGCGGTCGGCACCTCGAAGCCGAGGTTGCCGGAGTAGGACGACGTCAGGTACGTGCGCGGCCGGTACACCGGCCAGAACGGACGCGAGTAGTAGCCGATCTGGGTCATGCCCGCGATGACGATGGCGTCTTCGGGCGTGCCCGCGCGCAGCGATTTCAGGATCGAGGCCTGCGGCTCCTGCGTCGCGCAGGCGGCGGTGGCCGCGCGCAGCGCCTCGTGCTCGGCCTTCCGCGACGGTCGCGGCGCCGCCCCCGCGCGCAGTCGCTCCAGGAGCGCTTCCAGCGTGGCCCGCGCGTCGCCCACGAGCCCGAACGTCTTCGGATAGTTCCGTCCGATCTCCTCGGGATCGACGTCGACCTGGATGATCTGCTGCTCAGGCAGGAACGCCGCCAGCGCGCACCGGCTCCCCACGACGAGGATCACGTCGGCCGCGTTGAGGTACTTGCGGACCGGCGTGTCGCGCCAGATCACGGACCCGAGCGAGAGATCGCTCTGGTCGCTGACGGCACCCTTGCCTTCCGCCGACTGCACGATGCCGGCCTGGAGATATTCGGCCACCGCCGCCACCGCCTCGTGCGCGCCGGAAAGATGGACGCCGCCCCCTACATAGAGGACGGGATTACGCGCGGCGACCAGCATCTCGGCGGCGCGATCGACGTCGCGCGCGGGCGCCGCCGGTCTCACGTCGTCAGCGGGCTCGAGCAGCGTCACGTCCCCTTCGTCCTCCATGGTCTCGGGCGGCATCTCGATCTCGACCGGACGCGGCCGACCGGTGCGGAGCTGGCGAAACGCCTCCTTGACGGCGGCGGGAATGTCGGCGACCTCGAGCACGCGCGTTCGCCACTTGGTGACGGGCGCGATGGCGTCGAGCTGGTCGTTCACCTCGTGGAGCACGCCGATGCTCTTGCCGATCTGCGCGCGCGGCACCTGGCCGGAGATCATGAGAACAGGTGACGACGACGCGTAGGCGGTGCTGAGCCCCGCCGACGCATTGAGAAGTCCCGGGCCCGGCACCACGAGGGCGGCGCCGATCTTGCCGCCCGCGCGCGCGTACCCGTCCGCCATGTAGCTCGTCGCCTGCTCGTGCCGGGTGACGATGAAGCGGATTCGCTGCTCGTCGCGCAACGCGGCCAGCACGCCGTAGAGCTGCACGCCCGGCAGGCCGAAGACCGTCCGGATGCCTTCGCGGTAGAGGGATTGAACGAGCGCTTCGCCGCCGGTCATTCGCGCCATCGTGACTCTCCTCGGGGGTGAACCTGGGCTGCCGAGGGTCTAAGGTCCTACACGGCGCGCAGGATGTCCAGACGGAGTGGCATCAGCCGGTCGATCTGTCACCGGCTGCGGGCTCGGCGCATGAGAACTCTCAGCTCGTAAGTCGCCGGACTCCCAGGAGTTTCTTCGCGCGAGGCGGGTATGGCACCCCCGTTGCTCCCACCGAGGCCTGCCGCCTCGAACCGCCGCGACACTTTCTATGACCACCCAAACCCTCGCGCTCCCGGAAGTCGTACATCGGCCGGCGCCGCGCCGCCGGCGACCGGTCCGCCGGCCGCCGCCGATCCGCGAGCTGCTGGGGTTCTCGGTGCTGCTGCTCGTGGTGGGGATGGCGTACGTGTCGTCGCGGGCGCCGGAGCCGACTCCCCAGATCACGGCCGACACCGAAACGGAGACGCGCATCGACGAGTTCATCACGGCGGCCGCGGAACGCCACGGCGTGCCCGAGAACCTCGTGATCGCGATCATCGCCATCGAGTCTCGCTTCGACACGCACGCGGTTTCCCGGCGCGGGGCGCGCGGGCTCATGCAGCTCATGCCCGCCACCGCCGCCGCCCTCGGCGTGCGCGATTCGTTCGATCCCGAGGAGAACATCGACGGCGGCGTGCGTGAGGTGCGCCGGCTCATGAACCGCTTCGGCAACAACCTCCCCCTCGTGCTCGCCGCCTACAACGCGGGGGAGCAGGCGGTGATCCAGCACGGCGGGATTCCGCCCTATCGCGAGACGCGCACCTACGTGGCGCGCGTCATCCGCCGCATGAACGCCGACCGTAACCGCGCCATGCAGGGCACGGCGGTCACGCGCCTCGGCTTCCCCCGCTAGACCCGCGTCGGCTCCAGCTTGCGCGTGAGGATGTGCAGCGCCTCGAAGAGATAGTAGGAGCCCCACACCAGCTCGTTCTGGGTGGCGAGGTTGATCCGTTTGCTGTAGCAGCCGTGGGAGAGGATCCCACGGTGGTCGAGGTAGCCGTTCACGAGCGCGCGCACCGATCCCTCCGCCGCCGCCCGGTAGTCGGACTTCCGTCGCGCGTCCGGCACCAGCGCCGCCAGCTTCAGGAGCGAGGCGGCCGCGATGGCGGTGGCCGAGGTGTCGCGGCTCGTCTCCGGCGTGACGGGCGCGTCGAAATCCCAGTAGGCGACGCGGTCGGCCGGCGCGTGGGCCAGCCACCAGTCGGCGGTCATCACCGCCACGTCTAGGAAATCGCGTTCGCCCGTCCACTGGTGCATGAGCGCGTAGCCGAGCATGCCCCACGCCTGCGCGCGTGCCCACGTGCTGTCGCGCCGGTACCCCTTGTGGGTGTAACGCCGGCGCATGGCGCCGGTGACGGGATCGAACGAGGCGGACTGGCACACGGAGCCGTCCTCGCGGATGCAGAACTCGAAGTGCCGGCGCGCGTGACCGAGCGCGAGCCGTCGCCACTCGCGCTCTCCCGTCTCGCGCGCCGCCCACACGAGGAGGGCGGCGCCGGGAACCGTATCGATGCTCGCCTCGCCCGGTCCCACGTCGGACGCTTCCTCGGCTTCGGCGCCGAGGGGAAAGGCGCCGGCCTTGGCGTTGAAGCTCTCCGCCCACCGCTGGACGCCGAGGAGCGCGATCTCGCGCGCGCGGCTGTCGCGGACCAGCACCGCGCCGAGAAGGGCGCCGTAGTAGAAGAGGAATCCGCGGAAGACGGTGTCGGAGGCGGCGCGCGGCGTGAGCTTCTCCGCCCAGGTGAGCGCCCAGCGGCGGTAACGCACGTCGGCGGTCGAGGCCGCCGCCAGCCAGCACATCCCGCTCCAGAACCCGCCCGTCCAGTCGCCGGTGGGCGACGTCGTCCAGCGACCGGTGACGGGATCGCCGTAGTGCGGAAACCCGTCGCGCAGGAACACGCCGGTGTCGTCCACGCGGCGCATCATCCGCGCCAGCGCGTCTTGCCAGGCGTCGCTCGCGCTCACCGTCGCACCACGCGGTCGGTCTTCGCGGGCTCGTAACGTCCCCGGGCAGCGAGGGCGAAGAGCACGCGCCAGGCGCCCCGCGTGGCGAGCAGCCAGTACGTCTGGCACCGGAACGTTCCCCAGAACTTCGCCATGAGCGACGTCCGCGTCACGTTCACGGGCCGCGGGAACAGCGGCGTCAGGCTCTCGATGAGCTCTTGCGTGACGATGCCGCCCACCCAGATGGTGAGACCGAGCGAGATGGACGGAAAGGCGATGCCGAGGACGAAGAGCGCGGGATGATCGGCGAAGCGGTACGCCAGGTGCCAGCCGAGGAACCCCACGGTGGGGTACACGACGGCGGCGATGGGCCACTCGATCACCTTGTTGCCGACGTGACGGCAGAGCTGGGCGAGGTTGAACGCCGACGGCCGCGCGCGCCACACGCGCCAGAGGAAGCTCACGTCGTCGAGGACGCCCTTGTACCAGCGCGCGTTCTGGCGAACCATCTTCTCCGTCGACTCCGGCAGGTCGACCAGCTCGAGGAGCGGGAGCGGCGCCATCGTCACCCCCGCCGCGCCGAGGGCGTAGCCAAGCGTGGAGTCCTCGGTGGCGCCCGCCGTCGGGAACCCGCCCACCGCCTGCAGCGTGTCGAGACGGACGAACTGATTGTGACCGAGACAGATCTGCGAGCGCCGGAAGCAGAAGTCGAAGAGGGGGCGGAGGACGGCGGCCACCCGCGGCGCCCGCGCGCGGAAGCGAGCGAACAGCGCCACGCGTTTGGGCTCGTTGATCAGCCGCGCAATGGAGACGCGGATGAAGATCGACGATTGCTGGATGGCGCACACGCGGCCGCGGTGATCGAGGCGCGCGAAGTTGCCGAGCGAGAGCGTCACGCCCTGATAGGCGAGGGCGCCATGGCCGGCGCGCGCCTCTCCCGCGATCCACCGGTAGGCGTTGCGGTCGGGAACGGAATCGGCGTCGCTGAGGCCGACGTAGACACGCCGCGGGTCGTGATCCTCTCCGAGAACGGCGGCCAGCGCCTCCGGCCGCAGCGCCCAGTTGAGCTGATGCGCCTTCCGCCCCGGTCCCGGCATCGCCAGCTGCGTGAGCATCTTCTGCTGGTAGGGCGGAAGCTCGGCGCGGAGGCGGCGCACGAGGTCGGCCGTGCTCGCCTCCATGAGCGGGTGCGGCGCCTGCTCTTCTTCCTCCTTGGTGATGACGACGACGTGGAGCTTGCCGTGAGGGTAGCGAGAAGCGAGAAGGGCGCGCGCGGTGACCGCGATGTCGGGCTCCTGGTAGGCCGGCAACAGATGCAGGAACACGGGGGCGGCCGGCATCTCCTCGAGGGCCGTTTCGTCCGGTAGCTCGCCGAGACGCTCGTAGGCGTCTTCCACGAAGCGGCAGGTCACCACCATCCCGCGCCAGTCGACGAGGAGCTTGAAGGCGGCGCGGAGGTTCACGAGGAGGGTGACCCAGAGCAGCGTGAACCACACGGGTCCGGTGGACCAGAGCCAGTCCATCCGTCACCGCGGGGCGGCGGAGGGCGGGAACTTGAGTACGGTCTCGCCCTCGCGGACGTAGCCGAGCTCCTCGCGCGCGAGCTTCTCGATGGTGGCCGGATCGTGACGGAGCTTCTCCACGATCTCCGTGAGCTCTCGCGTGCGGCTGCGGAGGGCGGCCACCTCGCGCTCCATCGCGCGCATCTCGTGCTGCATCGCGCGCACGCGCACGAGCCCGGTCGTTCCGTAGACGAGGAGCACGAGGGCGAGGAGGGTGCCGCCGGCGACGGCGAGCAGGCGGGCGCGGCTCACCGGGCGGTACGCGTGTAGAGGCTGCGGCCGGGCCACGACGCCGCGTGCCCCAGCTCTTCCTCGATGCGCAGCAGCTGGTTGTACTTGGCGGTGCGCTCGCCGCGCGACAGCGATCCCGTCTTGATCTGACCCGCGTTGACGGCGACGGCGAGGTCGGCCACGAACGTGTCCTCCGTCTCTCCCGACCGGTGCGAGATGATCGTCCCGTAGCCCGCGCGCTTCGCCAGCTCGATCGCTTGCATGGTTTCCGTGAGCGTGCCCACCTGGTTCACCTTCACGAGCACCGCGTTCGCGATGTTGTTCTTGATGCCTTGCTGGATGATGGCGGGGTTCGTCACGAAGAGGTCGTCGCCCACGAGCTGGATGCGCGATCCCAGGCGGCGAGTGAGGGCGCCCCAGCCGCCCCAGTCGTCCTCGCCGAGCCCGTCCTCGATGGAGACGATCGGATAGCGCTCCACGAGCGACTCGTAGCGGCCGATCAGCTCCTCGCTGGAGAGCACCTTGCGTTCCTGGCGCAGCCGATAGCGGCCGCCGTCCTGCGCGAACTCGCTCGCGGCCACGTCGAGCGCGATGAGGATGTCGTCACCGGGCCGGTAGCCGGCGCGCTCGATCGCCTGCATGAAGAGGTCGAGGGCGGCCGTGTTGGATCCGAGCGCGGGCGCGAAGCCGCCCTCGTCGCCCACGCCCGTCGAGAGGCCCTGCTCCTTGAGAATCTCGCGCAGGACGTGGAAGACTTCCACGCCCATGCGGAGCGCGGTGGAGAAGGTGTCCGCGCCCACCGGCACCAGCATGAACTCCTGGAAATCGATGCCGTTGTCGGCGTGGGCGCCGCCGTTCACGACGTTCATGAGCGGCACCGGGAGGAGGCGCGCGCCGACGCCGCCGAGGTACGCGTAGAGCGGAAGGCCGACGTCGTCCGCGGCCGCCCGCGCCACCGCCAGGGAGACGGCGAGAATGGCGTTGGCGCCGAGAGCGGACTTGTTCGGCGTTCCGTCCAGCTCGAGCAGCGCCTGGTCGACTGACGTTTGCTCGGTGGCCTCCATGCCGTCGACCTCGGGGGCGATGTTCTCCTCGACGTTCTTCACGGCCTGCTGCACACCCTTACCGCGATAGCGCTGGCTGTCGCCGTCGCGAAGCTCGACCGCTTCGCGCTTGCCCGTCGAGGCTCCCGACGGCACCGCCGCCCGTCCCCACGCTCCCGACTCGAGCTGGACCTCGACCTCCACCGTGGGGAAGCCGCGCGAGTCGAGGATCTCGCGCGCGAAGACGCCGGTGATGGCGGACACGATCTAACTCCTCCGCTCCAGGATGTACTCGGCGAGGGCGCTGATGGGCGCCGCCGCCGCGCCGAGAGGGCGGAGCGCGGTCTGGGCGTCGCTCACGAGGGACCGCGCTTTCTCCCGCGACACGTCGAGGCCGTGGAAGGCCGGATACGTGGCCTTCTTCTTGCGCTCGTCGCTGCCCGCGGACTTGCCGAGCTCGGCGAGGTTGCCTTCGACGTCGAGGATATCATCCACGATCTGGAACGCGAGCCCGAGCGCTTGCCCGGCCGCGCTCACGGCCTCCACCGCCGCCGGCGTTCCGCCCGCGAGCAAGGCCCCCGCGCGCAGCGACACCCGGATGAGCGCCGCCGTCTTGTGGAGATGGATGTAGTCGAGCGCCTCCGCACCGATCGTCCTGCCCTCGGACTCGATGTCGGCGACCTGTCCGCCCACCATCCCGAACGTTCCCGCCGCATCCGCCAGCTCGCGCACGACGGCGGCGATCACGCGCGCGTCGCCCACGGTGGCGAGGTTATCGGCGACGAGGCGGAAGGCGAGGGTCACGAGCGCGTCACCGGCGAGGATCGCCATCGCGTCGCCGAAGACCTTGTGGTTGGTGAGACGGCCGCGACGGTAGTCGTCGTCGTCCATGGCGGGGAGATCGTCGTGGATGAGCGAGTAGGTGTGGATGCACTCGAGCGCGCACGCGGTCGGCATCACCGCCTCCGCCTGCCCGCCCACCGCCTCCGCGCCCGCGATGACGAGGATCGGCCGCAGGCGCTTGCCGCCGGCAAGCACGCTGTAGCGCATGGCGCGATGGATCGTCGGGGGCGGCGCGTCCTCGGCGGGAAGGATGCGGTCGAGGGCGGCGTCGACCCGCGCGCGCCGATCGGCGAGATAGCCGGCGAGGTCAAAGCTCACGCGTCGTCGTCCGCGGCGTCCCAGGCGAAGGGCTTCTGGGCGAGGGCGCCCGTCTCGTCCTTGGCGAGGATTTCGATGCGACGCTCGGCGGCGTCCAGATACTTGGCGCAATGGCGCGCGAGGCGAATCCCTTCCTCGAAGACCTTGAGCGAGTCCTCGAGGGGCAAGCTCCCGCCTTCGAGCGCCTTCACGATCTCTTCGAGCCGGGTCAGGCAGTCTTCAAACTTGAGGTCGGTCATCGTGCTCCCTGGTCGCGGTGACGCGACAGTCGAGGCTTCCCTGGTGGAGGCGAACGTCGACGGCGTCGCCCGCCTTCACGTCGCGGGCGCGCATGACGACACGCCCGTCCGGCATCCGCGTGAGGCTGTAGCCACGGCCGAGCACCGCCAGCGGCGACAGCGAATCGAGCCGTCCGACGTCGGCGGCGAGGCGATGGCGGGCGCGGTCGAGCGCGCGCGCCGCCTCCACCGCCAGGCGTGCGTGGACGGTGTCGAGGCGCTGGCGATGGCCGCGCAGCCGCACGAACGGGCTCCCCGACCGCAGTCCCGCCGTGGCCAGCTCGAAGCGGTGGGCGGCGCGCTTGAGGCGGGCGGTGGCGGCATGGCGCAGGCGGCGGCGCGCGTCGTCGAGGCGGCGCTCGAGATCGCGCAGCGGTCGCGCGGGATCGGTGAGCACGCGGCGCGCGAGCGTCGCTTGAAGCCGCTCGCGGTGACGCTCGAGGCGGCGGCGCATGGCGCCTTCGAGCCGCATGTGCAGCTCGGCCACGCCTTCCACGAGCGCCTGCTTCTCGCGCACCACGAGCTCCGCCGCCGCCGACGGCGTGGGCGCGCGGAGGTCGGCGACGAAATCCGCGATCGTGTAGTCGACCTCGTGCCCCACCGCGGAGATGACCGGGATCTTGGAGGCGACGATCGCGCGCGCGACGACCTCTTCGTTGAACGCCCACAGGTCCTCCAGCGAGCCGCCGCCGCGGCCGACGATGAGGACGTCCACGCCGCCGAGGGCGTTGAGGTCGCGGATGGCCTGCGCGACTTCTTCCGCCGCTCCCGCCCCCTGCACGCGGGCGGGCGCGATCACGATGTGGAGCTCGCCGAAGCGCCGACTGATCACGCGCAGCATGTCGCGGATGGCGGCGCCGCTGGGCGAGGTCACGATCCCGATCTTGCGCGGGAACCGCGGCAGCGGCCGCTTGCGGCCCTGCTCGAAGAGCCCTTCCGCGCCCAGGCGCGTCTTGAGCTGATCGAAGGCGAGCTGGAGGGCGCCCACCCCGCGCGGCTCCAGCAGCTCGACGACGAGCTGGTACTCACCCCGCTGCGCGTAGACCTCGATGCTGCCGAAGGCCATGACGTGCAGCCCGTCCGCGGGCTCGAAGCGGATGCGCCGGGCGCGGTTGCGGAAGAGCACGGCCTTGATCTGCGCGTCCGCGTCCTTCAGCGTGAAGTAGGCGTGGCCGGACGCGTAGACCTTGAAGTTGCTGATCTCGCCTTCCACCCACACCGTCGGGAACCGCTCCTCGAGAGCGGACCGGAGCTGGGCCGTGAGCTCGGTGACGCTGAGGACGGCGCGGTCGGCGCTCAAGCGGGGACGGGCACGCGCAGTCGCCGGATGTCGGACGCGCGGCCCGTCTCGGGATCGACGACGATGACCGCGCCGTGGAGGGCGGCGGGGCCCTTCGCCGTCTCGAACCGGACCGGCATCTGAGAGACGAAACGCTGGATGATCGTGTCCCGGTCGACGCCGATGACGCCGTCGGTGGGGCCGGTGAGACCGAGGTCGGTGATGTAGGCGGTGCCTCCCGGCAGCACGCGCTCGTCCGCGGTCTGGACGTGACGGTGGGTCCCCACCACCGCGCTCGCGCGGCCGTCCAGGTACCACCCCATCGCGAGCGACTCCGACGTCGCTTCGCAGTGCATGTCCACGAGGACGATCGGCGTCTCCTTGTGGAGCTGGGGCAGGATCTCGTCCGCCTTGCGGAAGGGACAATCGATGGCGGTCATGAACACGCGGCCCATCAGGTTCAGCACCGCCACCCGATACGGCCCCGCCTTCACGGTGACGTAGCCGACGCCCGGCGTCCCCGCCGGGAAGTTCGCGGGGCGGAGGAGGAGGTTCTCCTTCGTGATGTACTCCACGATCTCCTTCTTGTCCCAGATGTGGTTGCCGCTCGTCATCACGTCCGCGCCCTGCTCCAGAACCTGGCGGGCCATGGGCGGCGTGATCCCGAAGCCGCCGGCGGCGTTCTCCACGTTGACCACCGCGAAGTCGATGGCGTGTTCTTGGCGCAGGCGCGGCAAGAGCTTCTGGATGGCGGCGCGGCCGGGTTCGCCGTAGACGTCGCCCACCATGAGGATGTTCATCCGACGACCCTACTTCGCGACTTCGACGGCGCGGGTCTCGCGGATGACGACGACCTTGATGTGGCCGGGGTACTGCATCTCCGCCTCGATGCGCTTGCTGATGCTCTTGGCGAGCTCGTGGGCGTCGAGGTCCGACACGATGTCGGCGCGGGTCATCACGCGGAGCTCCCGGCCGGCCTGGATCGCGTAGCACATCTCGACGCCCTTGTAGGAGAGCGCGATCTCCTCCAGCTTCGCGAGTCGCTTGATGTAGGACTCGAGCACGTCGCGGCGGGCCCCGGGACGGGCGGCGGAGATGCCGTCCGCGGCCTCGACGAGCACGGCCTCGATCGTCTCGGCCTTCACGTCCTCGTGTCCGCAGAGGGCGGCATTGATGATCTGCGGGCTCTCGTTGTACTTCGTCAATACCTGAAGCGACAGCTCGGGGTGGCTTCCCTCTTGCTCGTGCGTGAGGGCCTTGCCGATGTCGTGCAGCAACCCCATGCGCTTGGCGAGCTTGGCGTCCGCGCGCACCTCCGCCGCCATCATCCCCGCCAGCCACGCCACTTCCTTCGAGTGCTGGAGGCAGTTCTGGCCATACGAGGTCCGGTATTTCATCCGGCCCACGAGCTTGACCAGCTCGGGATGGAGCCCGTGCACGCCCACCTCGAAGCAGGCCTTCTCGCCCTCCTCCTTCAGGTGCTGCTCCATCTCCTGCTTGACCTTGTTCACCACCTCTTCGATGCGGGCGGGATGGATGCGACCGTCGGCGATGAGTCGCTGGAGGGCGAGGCGCGCGATCTCGCGTCGGTAGGGGTCATAGGCGGAGATCAGCACCGCCTCCGGGGTGTCGTCCACGATCAGGTCCACGCCCGTGTGCTGCTCGAGGGCGCGGATGTTGCGCCCCTCGCGGCCGATGATCCGGCCCTTCATGTCGTCGGAGGGCAGGTCGACGACCGACACCGCCGTCTCCACCGTGTAGTCGGGGGCCAGGCGCTGGATGGTGGTGGCGAGGACCTCCTTGGCCTTCTCGCGCGCGGTCTCGCGTGCTTCCTCTTCCAGCCGCATCCCGATCAGCGCCGCCTCCCGCCGGGCGTCCTCCTCGAAGGACGCGATGAGCTGGCGCTTGGCCTCCTCGGCGGTGAGACCGGAGATCATCTCCAGCTTGCGGCGCTGCTCCTCGAAGGCCAGGGAGAGCCGGCTCTCGCGCTCGCCGAGCGACCGCTCGCGGTCGGCGAGACCTCGGTCCTTGCTCGTGTATTCGCCGAGCCGGCGCTCCAGGTCCTCGAGCTTCCGGGCGAGCTGCTCTTCCTTGCCCAGGATCCGCTGCTCGATGAGCTGGATCTCCCGTTCGCGCCGCCGCGTCTCCGCCTCGAACTCCGCGCGCGCCTTGAGCGCGGCCTCCTGGGTGGCGAGGTCGACGGTCTTTCGGTGGGCCTCGGCGTCACGCTCGGCGTTCTGCACGATCTGGCGGGCGACGGTGGCGGCTTCACCGATCTTCCGGTCGCTGATCCACTTGTGGAGCACGAACCCGATCACCAGCGCGAGGACGGCAACGACGGAGTCCCAGACGGCGATGGATTGCATCGTGCGCTCTCTCTATCTCACTGGGCGTTCACAGCCCGGAAATGCGCGTCAGATTTGACAGTATAGGCGGGGGCGCTCCGACGAGTCAAATACCGGAGGGCGTTCAGGCCCCAATCAAAAAGTCCCCGCCTCTGCCGTGTGCCGGTGGTGTTTCGAACCTGGTATTCACCAGGTGGGCGCCGTTGATTGGAGGGCTTCAGGCTTCCCCTTCAAGAGGGGCTTGCACACCACCCTCGGTTACAGCTCCCCTTCTTTTAACGAGGTTGAAACTTCCCTCCGGCATCACCTGCAGCGCAGGGACTGGCTTTTGTTTACCTTTCGGCCGCGGTCACGTCAAGAAGTTCTTGGCGCCTTGACAACGCGCGACGGCGGCCCCAGAGTCGCGGTCACCCAGAACCTCGGAGGTCCCTCATGGCGCCCCTGGTTGCTCGCCGCTCGCTCGTCATCGCCACCGCGCTCGTTGCCGGTCTGCTCGTGCCCGTCCTCGCTCACGGCCAGACCAAGGGCGGCGTCTTGCGGGTGGGAAATCTCGGCGAGCCGCCGGCCCTCGACGCCCACTGGACGACGGCCAGCATCACGGAGACGTTGACCAATCACATCTACGAAGGCCTCTACAGCCTGGATTCGGGCAACCGCCCCATCCCCATGCTCGCGGAGAGCCACACCGTCAGCAAGGACGGCCTGACGTACACCGTCAAGCTGCGGCAGGGGATCAAGTTCCACAACGGCAAGGAAATGGGCTCGGACGACGTGGTGGCCTCGCTCACGCGGTGGGGCAAGCAGTCGATCTACGGCAAGGCGCTCTTCGCGCAGGTCGCCGAGCTGCGGTCGCTCGACCGCTACACGGTCGAGTTCAAGATGAAGGAGAAGTCGGCCATCGTCCTCATCTCCCTCGCGGTGCCGAATAACTTCGGCGCCATCTACCCGAAAGAGATCGCGGAGAAGTTTCCCCCCGAGGTGAAGGTGACCGAGTACGTGGGGACGGGCCCGTTTCGCCTGGCCGAGTGGAAACCGGATCAGTACATCCGCATGGTGCGCTTCGACGAGTACAAGTCACGCGCCGAGAAGCCGAACGGCTACGGCGGCGGCAAGACCGCGTACGTCGACGAGATCCGCTGGATCCCGGTGCCCGAGGTGGCGACCCGCGTCGCCCAGGTGGAGACGGGCGAGCTGGAGTTCGCCGACGATCTCAACCTAGACGCCTACGACCGCCTGAAGAAGAACGCCAACGTGCAGACGCTCGTCTCCAAGCCGTACTACTGGCTCGTCGCCGTCTTCAACAAGAAGGAAGGGCTGATGACGAACCAGAAGCTGCGCCAGGCGTGGCAGGCGGCGCTCGACATCGAGCCCATCATGAAGAACGTGGCGGGCGGGCACAGCGAGTTCTATCGCATGGACTCGAGCCTGGCGCCGGTGGAGATCGCGCCCTGGCACACGAACATCGCCGGCCTGCCGTGGAACGAGCGGAACAAGGACAAGGCCAAGCGGCTCCTCCAGGAGGCCGGCTACAAGCGGGAGCCGATCCGGTTCATGACGACGCAGGAATACAAGTGGATGTACGACTTCGCGCTGCTCACCAAGCAACAGCTGGAGGACGTCGGGTTCAACATCGACCTCCAGGTGGTGGACTGGGCCACGCTCGTGAAGCGCCGCAACAACTCCAAGGAGTACGACGTCTTCACGACCGGCATGGGCGCCTTCTACGATCCCACGCACCACGTCTACCTCACCGCCAGCTGGCCGGGCTGGACCACGGATGAAGGGATCGCGAAGCTGCAAGCGGAGCTGGCGCGGGAGACGGATCCCAAGAAGCGGTTCACGCTGTGGGAGCAGCAGACGCGCCAGTTCTACGAGAAGGTCCCCGTGATCCGCTACGGCGATCTCTTCGGACTCCGCGCCATGCGGACGACCGTGAAGGGGTTCAACGACAAGACCGAGCGCATCCGGTTCTACAACGTGTGGCTCGAGAAGTAAGCGGTCGCTGCCCCGCGCCCTGAGCGTCGCGCGCGTCGCGCCTTCCGGTGTCCGCCTATTTCGTCCGGCGTCTCTTCGCCGTCATCCCCGTGATGGCGGTAGTGGTGACCGTGGTCTTCCTGCTCATCCACCTGATCCCGGGTGATCCCGTCAGCGTCATGCTCGGCCCGGACGCCAGCCCCGCCCAGGTCGACGCCACCCGCCGCGCGCTCGGCCTCGATCGGCCCCTTCACGAGCAATTGCTCCGGTTTTATGCGCGCGTCATCCGCGGCGACCTCGGCCAGTCGTACTTCCTCGACCGTCCCGTGTTGACGGCGATCGTCGAGCGGGCGGAGCCGACGCTCGTGCTGACGTTCTCGGCGCTCCTGGTGGCGGTCCTGATCGGCGTCCCGTCCGGAATCGTGGCGGCCGCGCATCGCGGATCGCCATGGGACCGCGTGCTCATGCTGGGCGCGCTGCTCGGCGTGTGCATCCCCGGCTTCTGGCTCAGCCTGAACTTCATCTACCTGTTCGCGGTGCGCCTCGGCTGGCTCCCGGCGGCGGGCTACACGTCGATCCTCGTCGATCCCGTCGCCGCCGGGCGCTACATGGTCCTCCCTGCCCTCTCCCTCGGCTTCAACCAGTCCGCGCTCATCGCGCGCATCGCCCGCTCGTGCATGCTGGAGGCCCTGCACCAGGACTACGTGCGCACCGCCCGCGCCAAGGGATTGTCCCAGCGCGCGGTCGTGTACGGGCACGCATTCCGGAACGCGCTCGTTCCCGTCGTGACCGTGATCGGGATCACGATGGCGATCCTGATCGGCGGCGCCGTCGTCACCGAGATCGTCTTCAACATTCCCGGCCTCGGCCGCCTGATCATCTCCGCCATCCTTCGCCGCGACTACCCGGTCGTGCAGGGCGTGGTGCTGGTCACCGCCGCCGCCTACGTGATGATCAACCTCACCATCGATCTCCTCTACGCGTTCATCGACCCGCGCATCCGCTATGGCTGACGCCGCCGTCCGCGAGGTGGCGGCGCCGGCGGCGGAATCGGGCGCGCTCGCGGGCGCGATCGAGAGCGCCGGGTATGCGGGGCGCGTGCCCGCGCAGACCGCGCGCCGCCTGCTGCGCAACCGGAGCGTGGTCGCGGGTGGGCTCGCGCTGCTCGTGTTCGTGGCGGCGGCGATCTTCGCGAATACGATCTCGACCCACGAGCCCACCCGGCTCGAACCCGCGCGCCGCCTCCAGGCTCCGAGCGCCACCCACTACCTCGGGACCGACGAGTTCGGCCGCGACGTCTGGAGCCTCGTCGTCCACGGCAGCCGCGTCTCGCTCGTGGTCGGTCTCGCCACCATGCTCGTGACGTCGCTGGCGGGGGTCACCATCGGCGTGGCCGCGGGCTACTATCGTCGCCTGGATCTGGTCCTCATGCGCGTGATGGACGGTCTCATGGCATTCCCCGCCATCCTGCTCGCGATCGCGCTCATGGCCGCCCGCGGCCCCGGCGTGTGGAACGTGATCATGGCGCTCTCCGTCGTCTACACGCCGCGCACGGCCATGTTGATGCGGAGCACCGTCCTCAGCGTGCGCGAGCTGGATTTCGTGGAGGCCGCGCGCGCCCTCGGCCGGCGCGATGTCGGCATCGCCGTGCGCCACATCCTTCCGAGCTGCGTCGCTCCCCTGCTCGTGCAGGGCAGCTTCATCTTCGCGTACGCGATCCTCGCGGAGGCGATCCTCGGCTTTCTCGGGGTGGGCGTCCCCCCCTACGTGCCGTCGTGGGGGAACGTGATCGCGAGCGGTAAGAACGTCATGCGGGAAGCGTTCTGGGTGAGTCTGTTCCCGGGGCTCGCCCTCACCATCGCCGGTCTCAGCCTGAATCTCGTGGGCGACGGTCTCCGCGACACCCTCGATCCCCGCCTCGCCCACTCCGGGCGTTAGTTCGGAGCGGGCGGGGCGGACGCGTTCGTCCTAGCGCACGTCGGACGGAGTCGCCCGCTCCAGCTCGACGCGCAGCGCTCCCAGCCGCTCGAGGAGATCCGCGTCCCGATTGGTGTCTTCGCGCGCGCGGAAGAGCTCGTCGGCGATGTCGAGGGCGGCCATGATGAGGGCGCGGCGACGATCGCGCACCCCGCCGCGCTCCAGCTCGCCCACGCGCTCCTCGAGGAAGGCGGCGAGCGCGCGCAGGTGCTCGGGGGCGGCCGCCGAACGCAACGTGAGCGTCTCGCCGAGGACGGTGAGCTCGACCCGACTGGGCTCGCTCATCCTTCCAGCTCCAGCTTGCCGATGTCCTTCAAGATGCCGTCGATCTGACCGACGACCTGCTTACGCTCGTCCATGAGCCGGGTCACCTCGCGCTTGAGCCGGGCGTTGTCGTCACGCAGCCGGACGAGCGCATCGCTCGCCCGCCGCACGGCCATCTCGAGCTGGGTCAGTCGTTCTATCACGCCGTCCGTCATCCTGTCCCTCGCAATGTCACGTGGAAGCGCTCCGACACGCGAGCGGCCACTCGCGCGTGGATAGCGTTGACCTCGTCGTCCGTCAGCGTGCGGTCCTCGGCCTGGAACGTGAGCCGCCACGCCAGGCTACGCCGGCCGTCGGGAAGACGGAAGACGTCGAAGAGCGTCAGGTGACGCAGGAGCGGTCCCGCCTCGGCGCGGATGGCGGCCTCCACGTCGGCGGCCACGAGCGCGCTCTCGCCCACGGTGAACGCCATGTCTCTGTGCACGGAGGGGAAACGCGGCAACGGTTGATAGCGGGCGGGCGCAGGTGCGATGGCGGCCAGCACGTCGAGGGGGAGGAGGGCCGCGAACACCGGCGCCGCGATTCCCCACCGCTCGCGGATCTCCGCCCGCACTTCGCCGAACTCCGCCACCACTTCCTCGTCGACATCGAGGGCGCCGTCGCAATCCGGCTCGAAGACCTGCCGCGCGCGGCCGGGCACCGTGCGCGGGTGGCGAACCCCGAGCGCGGCGAGCACGTGCTCCGCCAGGCCCTTGGCGTCGAAGACGTCGACGGCCGCGGCCGGCGTGTCCCAGGCGCGGGCGCGCGCGCCCGTCACGGCGGCGACGACCCAGCGGCGCTCCCGGACATCCGTGCGCGACTGTCCGTACGCCTTGCCGATCTCGAAGACGTGCACGTCGGGCTGCTGGCGTCGCACGTTAGTGGCGATGGCGTCGAGGACGCCGTCGAGCACGTGGCGACGCATGATCGACGCGTCCTGGCTGAGCGGATTCAGGAGCGGCAGCGGCTTGTCCACGTCCGCATCGCCGAGCAAGGCATCGCGAGAAGGGTCGGCGAAGCTGTAGGAGATCACCTCGTGGAGGCCCGCGCCCACCAGCGCCCGCCGCACCGTCGCCTCCTGGCGGAGCGCGGGCGGGATGGTGACGAGGCTGAGGGCGCCGCCGGGGAGCGTGGAGGGAATCTTGTCGTACCCCCACACGCGGATCACTTCCTCGACGAGGTCGTCCTCCATGGCGAGATCGCGCCGGAAGCTCGGAACTTCCACGTCGAGGCCGGCGCGGGAGTCGCGCACGGCGAGACCGAGCGACCCCAGGATGCGCGCGGCTTCCTCGCGCGAAGGCGCGGAGCCGATGAGTCGCTGAACCCGCTCCATGCGGAGACGGATGCGCGGCCGGGGGCGCGGCGACGGATAGACGTCGATCACGCCGCGCGCGACGCGTCCGCCCGCGAGATCCACCATGAGCTGCGCCGCGCGCGCGCTCGCGTCGAGGAGCGCCCCGATGTCGGCGCCCCGCTCGAAGCGATAGGCGGCGTCGGTCGTGAGCCCAAGCGCGCGCGCGGTGCGCCGGGTGGTGGCGGGATCGAAGTACGCGGCCTCGAGCAGGACGCGGGTGGTGTTGGTCGTCACCTCGGTGGAGCCGCCGCCCATCACGCCCGCGAGCCCGATGGCGTGCCGCCGGTCCGCGATGACGAGCATGGCCTCGGTGAGCGTGCGTTCCTGGCCGTCCAGCGTGGTGATCCGCTCGCGCTTGCGCGCACGCCGCACGACGATGGTGCCGCCGGCGACGGTGGCGTGGTCGAACGCGTGGAGCGGATGGCCGAGCTCCCACAGGACGTAGTTCGTGATATCGACGACGTTGCTGATCGGGCGCAGGCCGGCCGCGCGCAGGCGTGCCGCCATCCACGCCGGCGAGGGTCCCACCGTCACGCCGCTGATCACGCGCGCGGTGTAGCGCGGACAGAGGTCCGGCGCCTCCACGTGCACCGCCGCCAGCGACTCCACGGGCTCGTCCGCTTCCTTGAGCGTGACGGCGGGAGGACGAAAGCGCGACCCCGTGAGGGCGGCGAGCTCGCGCGCGACGCCCACCACCGACAGGCAGTCGGGACGGTTGGGCGTGATCTCGATCTCCAGCACGAAATCGTCGAGCCCGAGATAGGTGACGAGGTCGGCGCCCAGCGGCGCCTCCGGGTCGACGGCGAGGATGCCGGCATCGTGCTCGTCGCCGAGACCGAGCTCGCGCTCCGAGCACAGCATCCCCTGCGATTCCGCGCCACGAATGGCGGCGGCGGCGATACGTCGGCCCCCGGGCAGCACGGCGCCGGGCGGGGCGAAGGCGGCCCGCACACCGGGCGCCGCGTTGGGGGCGCCGCACACGACGGCGAAGCGGCGGCCGCCCGTGCTCACGCGGCACAGCACGAGGCGGTGGCCCTGGCTCTCCCCGAGCGTCCGCTCGATGGCCTCGATCTCGCCGATCACCACGCCCCGCAGATCGGGCGGCGCGAGCGGGGTCACGGCGGCGACCTCGATGCCGCCGTTCACGAGGCGGTCCGCCGCGTCGTGCGCGCTCAGCGCGAGGTCGGCGAACTCTTTCACCCACGCATAGCTGATTTTCATGTCACGCGAACTGGGTCAGGAAACGCAGGTCGTTTTCGAAGAAGAGGCGGATGTCGTCGATGCCGTACTTCAGCATGGCCACGCGCTCGATGCCCATGCCGAAGGCCCATCCCGTGACCTCTTCGGGATCGTAGGCGACGTTGCGCAGGACTTGCGGATGCACCATTCCGCAACCGAGGATCTCCAGCCAGCCCGACTGCTTGCAGACGCGGCAGCCGTCGCCGCCGCACAGGAAGCAGAGGACGTCGACCTCGGCCGACGGCTCCGTGAACGGGAAGAACGACGGGCGAAAGCGGATGCGCGAGCGGGGACCGAACATCTCGCGCGCGAACAGCTCCAGCGTGCCCTTGAGATCTCCCATCGAGATGGCGCGGTCGACGGCGAGGCCTTCCACCTGCGTGAACATCGGGGAGTGCGTGATGTCGGCGTCGCGCCGGTAGACGCGGCCGGGCATGATGATGCGGATGGGCGGCCGCTGCCCCTGCATGGCGCGGATCTGCACGGGCGAAGTGTGGGTGCGGAGGAGCGTGTCCTCGGAAAAATAGAAGGTGTCCTGCATGTCGCGCGCGGGATGATCGCGCGGCAGGTTCAGGGCCTCGAAGTTGTAGTAGTCGGTCTCGATCTCCGGGCCCTGCGCCACCGAAAACCCGAGGCCGGCGAAGATGGCGACGATCTCATCGTGCACCTGTGTGAGCGGGTGCACGGTCCCCTGCGGCGGCCTCCGGCCGGGCAGCGTGAGATCCACCCGTTCCGCTTCACGCCGGCGCCGGCGCTCGGCGGCGCCGACCTCGGCCAGACGCCTCTCCAGCGCCGTCTCCAGCTCGGTCTTCGCCGCGTTGGCGGCGGCGCCGAGCGCCGGGCGTTCCGCGGCGGGCACGGAGCCGAGCGAGCGCAAGAGCTGCGTGAGCTCGCCGGAGCGGCCGAGAATGCCGACGCGGACGGCTTCGAGATCGGCGGATGTCTGCGCCGCGGCGATCGCCGCCCGCGCCTTCCCGGCGATCGCGTCGACGCGGGGATGACTCACGACGTCAGCGGCTCTGCGCCTTGGCCGTCTCGGTGAGCTTGGCGAAGGCGCCGGGATCCGACACCGCGAGGTCGGCGAGGACCTTGCGATCCAGGAGAACACCCGCCTTCTTGAGGTTGGCCATGAACACGGAGTACGACATCCCCGCCTGCCGGCAGGCGGCGTTGATGCGCGCGATCCAGAGCCCGCGCGCCGCACGCTTCTTCTGCTTGCGGCCCCGGTAGGCAAAGGCCCCCGCGCGCAGCACCGTCTCCGCCGCGGTCTTGTACAGCTTGCGGCGGCCGCCGAAGTAGCCCTTGGCCTTCTTCAGAACCTTCTTGCGCCGCTGTCGGGTCTTGGCTCCACCCTTCGCGCGTGGCATCGACCTGGTCCTCCGTGGTCGTCAGAGATCGGGATTAAAGGTAGGGAACCAGCTTCTCGAGACGCGGCTGGTCGGCCTCGGACACGAGAAGGGCCTTGCGCAGCTTTCGCCGGCGCTTCGGGTTTTTCGCCTCCAGGAGATGGCTCTTCCATCCGCGGTGCCGCTTGAGCTTCCCCGAGGCCGTTTTCTTGAGGCGCTTGGCGGCGCCCCGCTTCGTCTTCATCTTCGGCATGGCCGTGGTCTCTCCGATTCCGGTCAGTGCTGGGCCTTCGGGCTCAGCATGATGTGCAGCATCCGTCCTTCCATGCGCGGATTGTTCTCGACGGCGGCGATGTCCGCCACCGCCTCCACCATCTTCTGCAGCATCTTCCAGCCCAGTTCCGTATGCGCCATCTCGCGGCCCTTGAAGCGGACGGTGACCTTGGCCTTGTGGCCCTCCTCGAGGAAGCGCCGCACGTGCTTCAACTTGAAGTCGAAGTCGTGCTTCTCGGTCTTCGGTCCCATCTTCACTTCCTTCACGAGGATCGTCGTCTGCTTCTTGCGCGCTTCCTTCTGGCGCCGCGCCTGCGTGTACTTGTACTTCCCGAAGTCCATGATGCGACACACCGGCGGCTGTGCTTCCGGCGCCACCTCGACCAGGTCCAGATCTTGTGAGCGCGCCGTCTCCAGCGCCTGCTGGATCGGCATGATGCCGAGCTGCTCGCCGTCGGCGCTCACCACGCGCACCTCGCGCACCCGGATGGCGTCGTTGATACGGATTTCCTGTGCTTTGCTGATGAGTGGCTCCTCTTACGCGATTGGGAAGGGGGTCCGCGCTCGCGGCGCGCGGCTGCGCGACGGCGTCGCCGCGCAGGAGACAGCCCGGCCGTTCACGACCGGCCCACGGTGAGGACGGTCTCGCGGGACGCGATCTCCCGCGAGAAGTCGACGAGAACACGCTCGAGGGGGATCGCCTTCAGATCCTCGCCGGTGCGCAAGCGGACGCTCACGGTGTTGTCCTGGGCCTCCCGCTCGCCCACCACCAGCATGTACGGCACCTTGCGCACCTGCGCGTCGCGGATGCGGTAGCCGAGCTTCTCGTTGCGATCGTCGAGCTCCGCCCGCACGCGGGCCCCGCGCAGACGTTCGTGCACGACGCGCGCGTACGCGATGTGCTTCTCGCTGATCGGCAGCACCCGCGCCTGCACGGGCGCCAGCCACGTGGGAAACGCCCCCGCGTAGTGCTCGGTGAGGATGCCGATAAAGCGCTCGTACGACCCGAGGATCGCCCGGTGGATGGCGACGGGGCGCTTGGGCTGGCCGTCGGCGTCGATGTATTCGAGCTGGAAGCGCTCCGGCAGCATGGTGAGATCGGCCTGGATGGTCGCGATCTGCCACAGCCGCGCCAGCACGTCCTGCACGTGGATGTCGATCTTCGGCCCGTAGAAGGCGCCGTCGCCGGCGTTGACTTCATAGGCGACGCCGTTCGCGCGGAGGGCATCGTGCAGCGCCTGCTCGGCCGCGTCCCACTGCGCGATCGTGCCCAGATAGCGCGGAGGACGCGTGGAGAGCTTGAAGGACGGCTCCAGCGTGAAGACCTTGTACCACTCGCGCACCAGGCTCAGGAGCGCGGTGATCTCGTCCTGGAGCTGGTCCGGACGGCAATAGATGTGCGCGTCGTCCTGCGTGAACTGCCGCACGCGCACGAGGCCGGTCAGAGTCCCCGACCGCTCGTTGCGGTGATCGCGTCCCATTTCGCTGTAGCGCAGCGGCAGGTCGCGATACGAGCGCAGCGCCCGTTTGTAGACGTAGGTGGACTCCGGGCAGTTCATGGGCTTGAGGATGAAGATCTCGTCTTCCACCTCCACCTTGAACATGTTCTCCTGGTAGAGTTCCCAGTGCCCCGACTGTTCCCACAGCTTCTTGTTCACCAGCATCGGGGTCGAGATTTCCTGGTAGCCGTGCATGTCGAGATTGTCGCGGGCGAACTTCTCCAGCTCGCGCACCAGGATCATGCCGTTCGGCAGCCAGAAGGGGGCGCCCGGCGCCACGTCGTAGAAGTCGAAGAGGTCGAGCTCGCGCCCGAGCTTGCGGTGGTCGCGCTTCTTCGCCTCCTCCAGGCGCCACAGGTACTTGTCGAGCTCCTCCTGGGTGAGCCAGGCGGTGCCGTAGATCCGCTGGAGCATCGGGTTCTTCTCGTCGCCGCGCCAGTACGCCCCCGAGCTGGAGAGCAGCTTGAAGGCCTTGATGGCGCCCGTCGAGCGCACGTGCGGACCGCGGCAGAGATCGACGAAGTCACCCTGTCGATAGAGGGAGACGCGCTCGGCGGCGATGCCTTCGAGGATCTCCACCTTGAAGCGTTCGCCGCGCTCGCGGAAGAAAGCGATGGCGTCCGCGCGCGACATCTCCTGCCGCTCGAAGGGGAGATCGGCCTTCACGATCTCCGCCATCACCTTGGCGATGCGCGCGAGGTCGTCCGGCGTGAACGGCTCCGGCTTCGCGAAGTCGTAGTAGAAGCCGTCCTCGATGGCGGGGCCGATGGCGACTTTCACGTCGGGATACAGACGCTTCACCGCCTGAGCCATCACGTGGGAGGTCGAGTGTCGGAGCGTCGCCAGTGGCGAGGGATCGCAATCGAAATCGCCCGTCAGCTTGAGGTGACGGTCTTCTTCAGCCTCGGCCATACACTCCTAAAACGGCGAGAGCACCACCCTGACGTGGTGCTCTCCTGTTGTGGATGGTAGGCTCGGGCGGTTTCGAACCGCCGACCTCCTCTGCGTCAGAGAGGCGCTCTCCCACTGAGCTACGAGCCTGTTCCCAAAAGAGTATCCGTCATGCTACAGGGCCGCCCGCGCGACTGTCAAGCCAACCGCCTGCGATTGCTGAGGATTTTTCAGCGGAGGATGTTCATCAGCTCTTCGCGAATCATGTAGCGGAACGTGGCGAGGATCGGGATGCCCTTCTTGCTGACGGAATCCGGGAGCGGCGGGAACGGCGAGGCGAGCCGGACCGCGTTCAATGCGAAATCGTCCATGTTGACCGAGCCCGAGGAGTTGCGCAGCAGCACGAACGGCACGTGACCGTCCTTCGCGATCCCGAACTCGATGACGAGCTCGCCGTCGCGCCGGAGGCAGTGGATGGCGTGCGGGTCGCCCTCCGCGCACGGATATCCCCACTTGGAGCGAATGAGGCGCCGGATGCGGTCGAGATACTCGCTGAAGCGCGGATCGTCGCTGTCGAGCGGGATCGGCTCTCCTTCGATGCCACCCCGGCCCCCGCTCAGTCCGCCCGCCGCTTCGCCGCCACGTCGGAGCGCCGACCGGATGTCGGGCCGAGGCGGCTCTCGAGGCGTGCTCGGAACCGCGGCCACGCGCGTGTCGCCGCCGCGCTCGCTCGGTGTGGGAGCGGGTGATGCGGGGGCCGGCGGCGTCGCCACCGCGCGTTCGGGCGGCGCCGGCGACGGCGCCGCTTCGTGCGCGGGCAGCGGCGCGGGCGCGGGCTCCGCGGCCGGGGCCGGTGCCGGAGGCGCCGGCGTCGCCACCGGCGGCGACGGTGGCGTCACGGGAGCCGGCGCCGGTGGTGCCGGCGCGGGCGTCGGCGGGGCCGCGGCCACGCGTGGAGGAGCCGGCGGGGCGGGGCGCACCGCGGGGACCGGCGGCGGCGCCGGTCGTGCCGCCGTCGGCGCGGGCGGCGCCGGCGAACGCGCGGAGGGATTGCCCTTGGGCGCGGGCTCCGGGATGTTCGGCAACTCCACGATCAGCGGCTCGCCGCGCTTGACCTGCGGCGTGGTCTGACCTTTCGGTGCAAGCAGCAACGCCGCGACCACGGCGGCGTGAATCAACAGCGAGATCGCGATCCCGACTCCGGGTCGCATCCCCTGTCGACGCCGGCGACGGCGCAACAGCCGCAGAAGCTTGAGCCTCAGCCACATATCGGCACTGATTATAGAACGTACACCCAACCGCGCTCAGAGATCGCGCTCTACCGCCCGCGCCACCCTGCGCACCCGCTCCATCAGCGCGGCGAAGCGCGCGGGCTTGAGCGACTGCGGTCCATCCGAGAGCGCCTCCTCGGGGTGGGGATGGACCTCGATGATGAGGCCGTCCGCGCCCGCCGCCACGCCGGCGAGCGCCATCGCCTCCACGTATTCCCAGTGGCCGGTGCCGTGCGAGGGATCGACGACCACGGGCAGATGCGTGAGGCGCTTCAGCACCGGCACCGCGTTCAGATCGAGCGTGAAGCGCGTCGACGTCTCGAAGGTCCGGATGCCGCGCTCGCACAGGATGACGTCGGGATTGCCGCCGGCGAGGACGTACTCCGCGGACAGCAGCCACTCCTGGATCGACGTCGACATCCCGCGCTTGAGTAGGACCGGTTTGCCGACTTCCGCCACCCGTCGCAGGAGCGAGAAGTTCTGCACGTTGCGGGCGCCGATCTGGAGGATGTCCGAATATTCCGCCACCATCGCGACCTTGTCCGGCTCCATGACCTCGGTGACCACGGGCAACCCGGTCTCGCGTCGCGCCTCCGCGAGGTACTTGAGCCCGACCTCCTCCAGACCCTGGAAGGCGTACGGCGACGTGCGCGGCTTGAAGGCGCCGCCGCGCAGGATGGCCGCGCCCGCCTGCTTCACGTGCCCCGCCACTTCGAGGACCTGCTCACGCGATTCCACCGAGCAGGGGCCCGCCATCACGACGACGCGGGGGCCGCCCACCGCCACGTCGCCGATCTTGACGACGCTCGACTGCGGCCGTACCTCGCGGCTGGCGAGCTTGAACGGCTGCAGGATGGGCGTGACCGACTCCACGCACTCGAACGATTCCAGCGAGCGCAACCGCTCCTTGCCGCGGTCGTCGCCGACGGCCCCGATGACCGTCCGCAGCTCGCCGCGAATGGTGTGGGGTCGGTAGCCCATCGCCTGGATGCGACGACAGATGTCGTCCATGTCGGCGTCCGATGCACCCGACTTCAGCACGATGATCATGAGCGTCCTCCCTCTCTCGAAAAAAAAGACCGCGGGATCGATCCCGCGGCCTTTGACGTCGTTCGAGGGCCGCGGGTTTCGGTCCGCCCGCGGCGCCTGGCTCTCTCAGCTCAGAGCGCGGGGCAGACCTCTCCGAAGTAAAAGGAGAAGAAGCCGCCGCGCCAAGCCGATGTCCGCATACGAGTGCCGAGTACTTTACGAGGGGCGGCGCGTGCCGTCAAGCCTTTTCGCGCCCGCGAGAATGCGGTGGCGGTAATAGAACAGCGGCAGGCCGATGGCGGCCACGAGCGCCACGAAGACGAGCGCGTAGATGTACTGCTGCTCGGCGACGTGGGCGCCGACGTACGAGGAGATCACGGTGCCCGGCAGCCGCCCGAGCGTCGAGACGACCGCGAAAACCCAGAAGGGCATCGGGCTGATCCCGAAGAGGTAGGAGATGATGTCCTTCGGGAACCCCGGGACGAGGTAGAGGATGAAGCAGATGATCGCGCCCTCGGCCTCGAGGATGAAGT
>DASXSB010000061.1:0-20341 GCA_036506275.1 Candidatus Methylomirabilota bacterium
GCGGGAGGGGCTCTCGATCCTGCTCGTGGAGCAGAATCTGCCGCTCGCGCTCTCCGTCGCCGACCGCGCCCACATTTTGAGCCGCGGGCGCATCGTCCACACCGCGAGGCCGGACGAGCTGGCCGCCGACGAAGCCGTCAAGTCCCGTTACCTCGGAGTGTCCTGATGCGATTCAGCACCTTCTACTTCTTCCAGGCGCCGCCCGGTCACGCCCATTCCGACATCATCCGGCGCGAGCTCCAGCAGATCGAGTGGAGCGAAGAGCTCGGCTTCGACGAGATCTGGCTCACGGAGCATCACTTCATCGATTACGGCCTCTCCGTCGATCCCTCCACGCTGGCGGCGGCCGCCGCCTCCCGCACGCGCCGCTCCCGCATCGGTCTCGCCGCCGCCATCCTGCCCTTCCATGACCCCGTCCGCCTCGCCGAGCAGATGGCGCTCGTCGACATCATCTCCGAGGGCCGGCTCGACGTCGGCGTCGGGCGCGGGAACCGCCCCGCGGAGTTTCGCGGCTACCGGGTGCCGCAGGAGCAGAGCCGGGAGCGCTTCGACGAGGCCGTCGACATCATGACGCGCGCGTGGACGGAGGAGCGCTTCGCGTACGACGGCCGCTACTTCAAGATCCCCGAGGTGCGCGTCATCCCGAAGCCTGTGCAGCGGCCGCATCCACCGCTCTTCCAGGTCTGCGTGTCCAAGGACGGTATCGAGAACACGGCCCTGCGCGGGTGGCCGATGCTGAACTCCATCCTCTACGGCTCCGTGGACCAGCTCGTGACCAACCGCGACATCTACGTGGAGGCGCTCCGGAAGTCGGGCCGCGGCGAGGCGGAGATCGCGGCGCTGCTCGGACGGTGGGGCGTCTCGCGCCAGATCTACGTGGCGGCCACCGACGCCCAGGCGCTGGAGGAGACGAAGGCGGCCGAGCTCTGGTACCAGGAGTCGTTCCGGCGCTTCATCCTGCCCGACCGCATCGAGGACACGCACCCCACGCTCCAGCCCGGCTTTCGCGCGATGGCGGAGCGGCTGTCCAAGATCACGTGGGAGGGCCTGGTGGCGGAGACGCTGGCGTTCGGCTCGCCGGACACGGTGGCCCGCCACATCGAGCGGATGCGCGAGATCGGCGTCGGCCACGTGATGTGCTGGATGAATTTCGGCGGCCTCGCCCAAGACAAGGTGCGGCGCTCGATGGAGCTGTTCGCACGCGAGGTGATGCCGCATTTCCGCGAATGAGAAAACAACTGGAACGTATTCCACCCACAGCGGTGGTCAGAAACTCGACGAAGCCGCGTGACCAGCGACGCGCGGCGACGGCATTTCGCGGACTTAGACGATCGGCAGAGTCCTTGCTCTCTACGCGGATATCTCACGTCGAGGGGGTGTCCGGTGGATCGGATCGTCGGCCAGATGCGAACCCAGCTCCAGGATGCGTGGACGGAAGTCCGGAGCGGGGAAGGGCCCGTGTGGCGACGCAAGAATTTCTGGCTGGCGTTGGCCGCCCTCTTTCTTCCCGGCGGTTGGCTGCTGCTGCTCGTGAGCCTGGTGCCCGTACGCATCCGCACCGAGCGCCGCTCCTGATCGCCGGCGCTTCTCACGCCGCGCCGCATTTCCTGATCGCCAGCTAACGCACCACGCGCGCGGCCTCATCGAGCAGCGCTTTCGCCTCCACGTCCCGCCCCGTCCCCGCCAGCTCGCTGGCCCGCCGTCGCAGCACACCGGCGAGATTCGCGCGCAGCTCCGGGAACTCGGGAGCGACGCGAAAGGCGCGGCGAAGCACCGGGAGCGCCTCCGCGTCGCGGCCCCGGCGGGCCTGGAGCGCGCCCAGGTTGGCCAGGGCCTCGGGCAAGTCCGGGTTCCCGGCGAGGGCGCGTCGATACTCGTCCTCGGCTTCGTCCAGCCTGCCCTGTAGCTCGAGCGACGCCCCGAGGTTGCTTCGCGTGAGCGGACGATCGCGGAGCGCGAGCGACTTCCGGAACGCCTCCTCCGCCTGGGCCGGTCGATCGTGGGCGATCGCCTCCCCGAGGTTGCTGTAGCAGGCGGCGCAGCCCGGATCCATCTCCACCGCCCATCCCCAGAGGGTCTCAGAGTCCTTCCACCCTCCCGCCTGCACCCAGGTGGCGGAGCCGAACCCGAGCAGGACCAGCAGGGCGCCCGCCGCGCTCGCCCGCACCGGGAATGGCCGCACCAGCCCGCGCTCGCCGGCGTGAATGACCCAGCCGAGCGCCGCCCCCGCGAGCAGCGCGAAGCCGAGCCCGGACAGATAGCTGTACCGATCGTTGGCGAGCTGGTGGCCGGCGTGCACGGGGCCGACCACCGGCAGCACCATGAGCGCGGAATACAACCAGGCGGCGAGCACGGCGGGCACCCGTCGCCGCTGCACGAAGAGGACGGCGGTCACCGCGCACAGCACGAGCATGGGGACGACGAAGCGCGGCGCCAGCACGTCGACGCGCGCCGGCAGCTCGTAGAGCGGGGAGAGGCCGGTGGGCCAGAGCCATTTCCACGGATAGAACATGACGCCGTAGCCCGTCATCGCGATGCGCGCGGCGGCGCCGTACTGACCGTAGTCGGTGAAGCCGGAGCCGCGCTTGACGGCGACCAGCGTCACCACCGCTCCCACCAGCGACACCAGTACCCAGGGCGTCTTTTCCCAGATGAGCACGCGCCAGCCGAGCCCTCGCCGGCGGCGCAGCGGATAGACGTCGAGGATCAGCAGCGCCACCGGCAGCGGCAACGCCTGCGCCTTCGACAGCAGCGCGGCCACGAAGGCGGCCACGGACAGGACGCGGAAGCGCCCCGTGGCGGCGGGGCCGGGCGTGACCGACCGCACGTACGCGAGGACGGCGAGGAGGAAGAAGAAGCCGCACAGAACGTCACGTCGCTCCGTCGCCCATGCCACGGACTCGACGCGCAGGGGGTGGAGGCCGAACACGAGCGCGCTGAAGGTGGCGGCCCACAGAAGCGGCGTCCCGGGCGACACCCCCGCCGCCGCCAGCAGCCGGCGACCCAGGAAAAAGAAGAGGACGGCATTGATCGCGTGGATCAGCATGCTGCCGAGGTGATACCCCCACGGGCTCATCCCGCCCAGCTCGTAGTTGAGGCCGAGGCTCATCCAGGTGAGCGGGATGTAGTGGCCCATGAGCGCGCTCGTCCACATCCATTTGAGCTGCGCCCAGCCAAGCCCGCGGAAGCCGGGATTGTCGAGAAAGTTGCGGTCGTCGTCCCAGTTCAGGAACTGGCCATCGAGCGCCGGGACGAACGCGAGCGCGGTGAGGGCGAAGATCGCGATCGGAATCGCGTAGCGGAGCATCCGGGAAGGCGCGGTGGGGGAGGGCGAGAGCGGGTCGGCCGCCACTCTTCGACCGTAGCATGCGACCTTCGGGGCGCCGCCATGATGGGGAGGTTCAGCGCCACGGGGCGAGACGCGGAAGGCGGGCGCCGGCGGCGGCGTTCGCGCTCCGATCGACCGGTCAGTTGCTGGTCAGCTCGACGTTCACCACCGCCCGCCCCGCCCCGGTGACGGTGACGTCGCGGGAGAGCACTCGCGGCGCATCGTAGATCAGATGCCCCTGGGCGTCGCGCTGCACGACGTTCCACCCCTCGTGCCAGACGTTCAGCCGGTACGACCCGGGGGGAACGTTGCCGATGCTGAAGGTGCCGTCGTCGTCCGTCACCGCGAAGTACGGATGCTCGAACGCGAGCAGGTACCCGCCCATGTGACTGTGGGCGTCGCAGGTGAGCCGGATGACTCCCGCCCGCTTGATCGTTCGCTGTGTCACCTGCCCTTGCGTGGGCTGGACGACGTTGAAGACGGCCCGCTGACCGTCGATCCAGCCCCGGAGGTTGTGGAGCACGGGGTCACTGTTGACGATGGCGAGCTCCGTGCCGACGCGAACGGCGAGGACGTGCGGCGCGAACCGGCAGCGCGTGTTCTCGAGCGTCGCCTCGCCGGGCGTGGTCGCGTCCGGCGCCGGCGCGCCCTCGAGCGACACCACCGCGTACCGCACCCCCCGCGTGCGCGGGGACACGAGGAGGGCCTCGGACGGCACGCGCTCGCCGCACGTGTCCCGGTCCTTCGCGACCTCGAGGGCGGGCAGCGCGGGCACGTCACCCCGGAACGTCACGCGCCCCGATACGGTGCCCGGCGCGGCGGGGACGGCCGCGCCCGTCGTCGCCAGCGTCAAGACGACGACGGCGGCGCTCAGCGTCCGACCGCGACGCCCCACGGCCCCTTCCCGGCCCGGACGGTGCCGATCACCTTGCCGCTTTCCGTGTCGACGACGGAAATGTTGTCGGAAACGCCGTTGGCCACGTAGAGCTTGCGGCCGTCTGCGGTGAGGCCGAGACCCCACGGCCGCCGGCCCACCGGGATGTAGCCGGTGATCTGGCCTGCCTCCACGTCGATGACGGCGAGGTCGTTGGAGCCACCGTTGGCGACGTACGCGGTCTTGCCGTTGGGATGCACGATCACGCCCTTCGGCTTGGGACCGGGGCGGTCGATCTTGAGCGTGGCCGCGACGGCATTGCGCGCAACGTCGATCACGGAGATGACGCCGCCGATTTCCGACGTCACGTAGGCGCGCGCCCCGTCCGGCGTGAACGCGGCCTCGCGCGGACGGCTCCCCACCAGGATGGTGGCGATGACCTTCAGGCTCGCCGTATCGATCACCGACACCGTGTGCGTGGTCTCGGCGGTGACGTACACGAGCTTGCCATCGGGGCTCACGGCCACGCCCTCGGGCTCGACGCCCACGGGAACCGAGGCCAGGACCTTCCCCGTCTTGATGTCGATCACGGACGCGGCGTTGGCGTCCTCGTTCGAGACGTAGAGGCGGGCTCCGTCGGGACTGACGGCAAAGGCTTCGGGATCGCTGCCGGCCGCGATCTTCCCGACGAGCTTGCGGGTGGCGGTGTCGAGCACGACGATCGCATCTTCTTCCCCGACCGCCACGTAGACGCTCCGGCCGTCCGGACTGAGCCCGATGCCGCGCGGGCGGTCCCCCACCGGCACCGTCGCCACCACGGTGTCGGTGGCACTGTCGATGATGGTGACGTTGTTCGAGCGCTCGTTGGAAACGTACACGAACGGCCCCGCGAGCGCGGCGGCGGGCGCGGCGACGGCGAGCAGCAGCACGAGCGGTAGCAGGCGGGCGGGGCGTGTCATCGGAGTCGCCTCCTCATGGCGACAGGCGGCAGCGGCTGTCCGCCGCCGATGTGCCGATATTATCGAGATCGGTGCCCGGGACGTCGACGACGACGGCGAACGGTCCGCGGCGGCCGCCGACGTCCTCGCGCCGGCGCGCGGCGACGACGTAGAGCGGCTGGCGGAGCTGATGGTCCCAGCGCCTGAACGTGAGCGCGCTTCCCTTGTGGCCGTCGAACGGCGGCGCCGACTCCAGGAAGGTGACGATCCCGGCGGCGCCGGTGGCGTTCCCGCGCACCACCGCTTCTCCCACGAGCTTCAGCGCCGCCCACGCCGCCCACGACGTCTCCGTGAGAGGAGCGTTGAAGCGCCGGCGGAAGCGGGCGTTCAGCTCACGCGCGCTGAACCGCTCGAGCTCGGGATGCCAGCCCATGACCCAGATTCCCGCCGCCTCGTCGGGAGCAAGCGCGAGCGGCACGTCCCCGCCGATGCCCGCCGCCTGCTCCGCCCAGCCCTCCGCGCGCGCCCGCGCCAGGGCCGACCGCACGGCATCGTCCGTCCCGGCGAGCATGCGCATCTCGGCGGCGGCGGGCTCGACCACGCTCCCACCGAGGCGGCCGACGGCGCGGCGGACCGCCGCGTCCATCTCCGTCGCGCGCGCGCTGCCGTCGCCCTCGACGGCCCAGCGCGTGAGCTTTCGCTGGTCCGCCACCCAGCGCGTGAGCGCGTCGACGGCCATGCTCACGCTCGGCGCCACGTGGAAGAGCCGCCGATCGCAGCGTTCGTTGCGGAGACGATCGTCGGCGGCGCCCACGTTCATGACGAGCACGCCGTCGGCGGCGGCGTCGCGGAGCGCGTCGGCGACTCCAGGACCGCTGCCGCCGACCACGGCGAGGGCGCCATCGCGTGCGAACGCCCGCGCGGCGCGTCCCGCGCCGGCGCCGTCGGAAGCCGACGCCGTCTCCAGCCGCAGCGGTTTTCCGAAGAGCGTGGCGAGCGCGTTGGCGTCGTCGAGACCGAGTGCCGCCCCCTGCTGGAGCGCCGTCGCGAGCGCGCCCTCCGCCGGCAGCACGAGACCGACCACGAAGGTGTCGGCGGCCCGGGCAACGCGCGGCGTGAACACGCCGGCCATCGCCGCGGCCGCCGCGCGAGTCACGGGGGCCGCGAGCAGGGCGATCGTCGTCTTCTGGAGGAACGCGCGCCGGCTCGTCGAGGTCACGTGATCAGCAGGAGCCAGCCCCGTGGTCCGGCCAGGCGTCGCAGCAAGACGTCGAGGCCCCACAGGCGGCCGGCGCGGCTGCCGAAGAGGATCAGCATCGACGTCGCGAGGAGGACGTGAAAGCCTTGCTGCCCGAAGGTCATCCACTGACTGGCGAGGCCATAGTTGACGGTGAGGAAGAGTCCGACGAAGGCGGTGAGCCCGGTGAGCAGGCCCAGGACCAGACCGAGGCCGACCGCGACCTCGCCCCACGTCTGGAGGATCGCGAAGAGCGTCGCGTTCGGCAGCACGGCCGACTCGAGGAAGTCGCGGTACCACGCGACCGGATTGCCGGCCGCGAACTCCGCCACCCGCTTCGGCTGGAAGGCGATGAAGCGGGGAGAGACGACGGGATAGGGAACGGCGTCCCACAGCCACATCAGCGCGAGCTTCGTCCACGCCGCTTTGAGGAACCACGCCCCCACCACCACCCGCAGCAACACGATCCACGCCGACGGCAGGATCATCGCTTGAAGATTCCGTACAGCCACTGGCCGATGACACCCATGACGGGCGGGAGGAGGACGCCGGGCACGAAGCGGGCGAGCGTCAGCGGCCAGCCCAGCAGCGGCGCTTCGTAGGTGAGCATGCGCACGGGGCTCACGAGCGTCTTCGCGGTGAGGAGCGTGATGACCGCTCCCGGCGCGGCGCCGTTGCGGACCAGGTTCGCGACCACCGGAAAGAGAACGTACGGACCACCGGGGATGACGAGCCCGGCCGCCCATCCCACGAGAATGCCCTGGACCGGGCGCTCGTTCCCGAGCCAGCGCGACAGCACGGGCTGCGGGATCAGCACCTCGATCAAGCCGGCGAGGACGAAGCCGAGCGCCAGCTCCAGCCACACGCCGCGGATCAGCCGCGCGCTCGACTGCAGCGCGCGCCCGGGCAGCGCGGGATCGCGCGCGAACGCGATCGCCGCCGCCACCACGACGAGCCCGAGCAGGATGAAGAGCGTCGCGTCCACGCGGCGGCGTCTCACGTCCGCGCGGCGTGACCGGCGGCACGATAGACGAGCGGAGCCACTGGCTCCGCCTCCAGCGCCTCGCGCCGGGCCGCTTCCACCAGACCGTGATGCGGTGACAGCGAACACGCGGGATCGGTGGCGGCCGCATCACCGGTGAGATAAAAGGCCTGACACCGGCAGCCGCCGAAATCGATGGCGCGGCGGTCGCAGCTCCGGCACGGCTCCGGCATCCACGCCTCGCCGCGGAACGCGACGAAGCCGGGGGAGTCGCGCCAGATGTCGCCGAGCGAGCGGTCGCGCACGTTGTCCCACACGAGGCCGGGCAGCGTGTGGGCGACGTGACAGGGCAAGGCGAGACCGTCGGGGGTGACCACGATGAAGCGACGCCCCCAGCCGTCCATGCACGCCTTCGGCACCCGCGAGTAGTAGTCGGGCGTGACGAACAGCACCTCCATCTTGCCCTGCAAGCGCGTCCGTGCCGCCGCCGCCACCGCCCGCGCCCCTTCGAGCTGGGCCGGCGTGGGCAGCAGCGCGCGGCGGTTCACGAGGGCCCAGCCGAGGTACTGCGTGTTGGCGAGCTCGAGGCGATCGGCCGCCAGCGATTCCGCGAGCGCGATGACCTTGTCGACGGCGTCGAGATTCTCGCGGTGGAGGACGGTGTTAACAGTGAGCGGAAGCCCCAGCTCCTTCACCCAGCGCGCCACCTGGAGCTTGCGGTCGAAGCTCCGGAGACCCGCCATGCGATCGGAGGCGGCGGCCGTCACGTCCTGGATGGAGACCTGGACGTTGTCGAGCCCGCGCTCGGCGAGACCGGCGAGGCGCTCGCGGGTGAGCGGAATGCCGCTCGTGATGAGGTTCGTGTAGAGGTCGAGACGCTCCGCTTCCGCCACGAGCGCCTCGAGGTCGTCGCGCACGAGCGGCTCGCCGCCGGTGAGGTTGAGCTGCACCACGCCGAGCTCTTCCGCCTCGCGGAAGACGCGACGCCAGTCGTCGGTAGTGAGCTTGTCGCCGTGACCGGCGTAGTCGAGCGGGTTCGAGCAGTACGCGCACCGCAGCGGACACCGGTAGGTGAGCTCTGCCACGAGTGTGTACGGCCGATGTTCTTCGTTCACGCGCTGGAAGCGTACCCTCCCCGCGCGTGACCCGTCAAACCCGCGCGACCCGCCGCCGTCACGCCTCCGCGTGCACGAGTCCGCGCGCGGCCATGAGGTCGAGGAACGCCAGCACCTCCTGCTCGATCGCCTCCCGTGGCTTCGTCGCGTACTTCTCGGCGAGCCGCTCCACGATGGCCCCCACCGTGTGCTCGCCGGTGCAGAGCTGGACGATGTCGGCCGCGGTGGGATTGAGCACGAGACCGCGCTCGGGATAGAGCAGCATGTAGCGCGTGGACTTGCGGTCGTAGCGCAGCCGGGCCTTGGCAGCCAGCCGCGGCCGCGCCTCCGGCGTCACGCGCGCGCGCCTCCCGGGCCCCAGCCGGGATCGATGTAGGCGGCGTAGACGCAGTCGAGGAGGTGCCACAGCACCTCGGTCTTTCGAATGAGCGCGTCCACGCACCGTTCCTGCAGGGCAAGGCTGGTCGCGTGGGTGACGACGAAGTCGATCGCCTCCTGGGAATCCCGGCGCGCGCGCGGTGGCCGCGAGCGGAAATAGTCGAGCATGTCCTTGCCCACCCAGGGGTAGTGGCGCTCCCACGCTTCGATCCGCTTCACCATGAGGTCGGGCGCGAAGAACTCCGTGAGCGAGGAGGCGACCGCCTCCACCAGACTGCGCTCGCGCACCAGCTCGACGTAGCCGTCGCACGCGAAGCGCACGCCCGGCAGCACGGAGCGGCAGCTCGCCACCTCGTCGCGATCGAGGCCCACACCCACCGCCAGCCGCAGCCACAGCTCGAGGCCACCTTCGCCTTCTTCGTCGCCGTCGTGATCACGGATGCGGCGGATCCACATGCGACGGAAGGCGGGATCGTCGGACTTGGAGAGGATGAGCGCATCCTTGATGGGGATGCGCGTCTGATAGTAGTAGCGGTTCAGGACCCACTGCTGGAGCTGCGGCTGCGTGAGCTTCCCATCGTGCATGAGCACGTGATAGCGATGCGCGTCGTGGTATCGGCGCGCGCCTTCGCGGCGGATGCGCTCGACGAACTCCTCCCGGGACAGCGGCGGGCGCGCGTCGTTCACAGCCTCACCTCCATGCCGTCGTAGGCGACCTCCCAGCCCGCCGCCTCCACCGTTGCCCGCGCCCGTGAATCGTCACGGAGCATGGGGTTGGTGTTGTTCAGGTGGATGAAGATTCGTCGACCGGCGGTGACGCCGGCGAGCGCGGCCAGGCTTCCCTCCGGCCCGCCCACGGGGACGTGGGCCATGTCCTCCGCGCGCTTGTCGCCGAGCCCGAGCGCCGGCAACTCGTCCGCCGTCCAGAAGGTGCCGTCGAAGAACACGCAGTCGGCGCCCGCGAGCGCGCGCCGAACGACGTCGGTGACGGCGCCCACGGCGGAGGCGTAGGCGAGCACGCGTCCGGAGCGACGCCCTCGGATGCGAAAGGCCACGTTGTCCTCCGGCCCGCGCGGCACGCGGCCGTCGAGATGGACGGGCGGCTTCCCCGGCACCGGCACCGCCTCCACCTCGAGCCCGCTGTCGCGATCACCGGTGCCGCGCAGCGGCTCCACGCGGCCGGGCGCGAGCACGCGCCAGGTGACCTGCCGCGGGAAACGCTCCAGCGTCCGATAGAGCACGTTGCCCTCGGTGAAGCCGCGACGCACCGCATCGGTCGCGTACACGACAAGCGGATGCGACTCGCGCAGCGAGAGGAGGCCGAGGCAGTGATCGAGGTCACCGTTACCGAGGAGGATGGCCTGGATCCCGGAATGGCGCGGCTCGCGCGGATGGAGTGGAGGAAAGCTCTCGATCTGGGCACGGATCTCCGGCGACGCGTTGAGAAGGAACCACGCTTCGCCGTCGTCGCTGACGGCCACGGATTCCTGCGTGCGCGCCACCGCCGGGATCTTGCCTTCGCGGACGCCGCGACAGTTCGGGCATCCGCAGTTCCACTGCGGAAACCCTCCCCCGGCGGCCGAGCCAAGCACGCGGATCAGCACGGGACGGACTCCCTGAGACACAGCAGCCCTTCCCGCGGCCGCAAACGGCCGCCGAGAAGGGCTGCGCAGGACGAACGGTCAGGGGTTAGAAGCGGTCGTCTTGCTCGCGATCGAAATCGTCCTGGTACGAGTTGATCTCGGCATCCATCTTCACTTCCACGAACGCGGGCGTCTCCCAGCTCATCACGTCACCTCCCACTCACAGCGGGTGCCCAACAACCGTCGGTGCCGAGATGGTAAAGGACCGCGCCGACCCCGTCAAGCGAAGTAAGACTTGCTTCCCGGGCTCGATCGGAATGGTCAGACCACGGTCCACGGGAGCGTCCCGGGGACCGGCGCCGCCAACCGCGGCGACCGTTGACACTCCATTCCGCGCCGCACTAGCATGCGGCCACTCCCACGTCGTTTGCCGCATCTCATGGCCACGACGTCCGTGTTGAAGAGGTGACGTCCAACCATCCAAGGAGGCCCTCATGCCGAAGTACGTGATCGAACGTGATATGCCCGGCGTCGGCGCGCTCGGCCGTGAACAGCTTTGCGACGCCTCCCAGAAGTCGAACGCTGTCCTCGGCAAGCTCGGTACCAAGATCCAGTGGGTGCAGAGCTACGTGACGAACGACAAGATCTACTGCGTGTACGTGGCGCCGAACGAGGAGATGATCCGCGAGCACGCGCGCTTGAGCGGCTTCCCCGCCAACAAGATCTCCGAGGTTCGCAACGTCATCGACCCCACCACGGCCGAGGGCTGAGCCAGACCGCGCGCGGGGGCGGCTGGCGACGGCGCTTCTGGCCACGGCGCTCGTCGTCGCCGCTCCCGCGCGGGGAGAGTTGCCCGCGCTGCGGTTGCCGCCGGGATTCCGTGCCGACGTCGTCGCCTCCGGTCTCGCCGGCCCGCGCGCGCTCGCCTTCGATCCCACCGGCACGCTGATCGTCTCGCTGCCGGGCGAAGGCCGCGTGGTGGCGCTGGCGGGCGGCATCGTCACCGTTGCCAAGCAGCTCGACCGCCCGCACGGCCTCGCCTTCCACGGCCGACATCTCTATGTCGCCGAGACGGGGCGTATCCTGCGCTTCCGCTACGACGTGCTGACGCGGACGGCGCGGGAGGCAGTGCCCATCGTTCGCGACCTTCCGCATGGCGGCCATCACTGGACGCGCTCGGTGGCGTTCGGCGCGAAGGGCCGCCTCTTCGTGGCCATCGGATCCTCCTGCGACGTCTGCCGCGAGCGCGATCCGCGGCGGGCGGCGATCGTGACCTACGCCGCCGACGGCAGCGACGCGCGCGTCTTCGCGAGCGGTCTGCGCAACCCGGTCGGGCTCGCGTTCGATCCGCGCGACGGGGCGTTGTGGACGACGATCAACGAGCGTGACTGGCGATCGGGTGGCGCGCCGCCGGACTACGTCACCGCCGTGCGCGAGGGCGCGTCGTACGGGTGGCCGGCCTGCTACGCGTCGGGGGGCGCGTTCGCTCCCGACCCCGAGTTCCACGATGCGAACGTCCGCGATGGGGGCGACTGTACGATGATGGCAATCCCGACGCTCGAGCTTCCCGCGCACTCCGCGCCGCTCGGCCTCGCCTTCTACACGGGTCGCCAGTTTCCCGCTCACTACCGCGGTGATCTCTTCGTGGCGCTGCACGGGTCGCGCCCGGGCCTGCCCGCTGTCGGCCACAAGATCGTTCGCGTCCGGCGCGCGCCGGAGCCGCGCGCGGAAGACTTCGCCACGGGCTTCCACGAAGGCGACCGTGTGCTCGGCCGGCCCGTGGACGTCGCCGTGGGGCCGGACGGCTCGCTCTACGTCTCCGACGACCACGCGGGCGCGATCTACCGCATCCGCTTCGCGCCGTGACGGATGCGCTAGAGTGGGGCCGGAATGGAATCGCCCCGCATCGTCGCCTTCGCCGGTAGCTTGCGTCAGGCGTCGTTCAATCGCCTGCTCCTGCGCTATGCGGTGGCGGGAGCGCGCGAGGCGGGCGGCGAGGTGGAGGAGCTCGGTCCCGAGCAGCTCGCCCTTCCGCTCTACAACGGCGATCTCGAGGCGGACGGACGGTTTCCGGAGCCGGTGGAGCGCTGGCGCGCGATGATTCGCGCCGCCGACGGATTGCTCATCGCGTCGCCCGAATACAATCACGGCATGTCGGGCGTTTTGAAAAATGCCATCGACTGGGCATCGCGCCCGCCGAACACGTTCACGGGCAAGGTGGCGGCGTCGTTCGGCGCCTCCCCGGGCGCGCAGGGGACCGCGCGCAGCCAGCTCGATCTCCGGCGGGCCCTGAGCGCGCTCGGCGTGTGGGTGGTGCCGCGCACCGTGCTCGTCCCTCACGCGCGGGAGGCGTTCGATGGCGACGGCCTCAAGGACGCGCGCCAGGTCGCGGCGGTCACCGCCCTCGGCCGGAGCCTGGTGCATGCGGTGCGCACCGGCGTCGGGAAGGTGCTGGCGCCATGAGCGCGCCTCCACGCGGGGGTGCGCCGTCGATGAGCGCGGGCGAGGTGACGGTCGTACGCGACGGCGTCATCGCCACCGTGACGCTCAATCGCCCCGAGCGACGGAATTCGCTCAGCGACGCCATGCTCACCGCGCTCGGTGAGGCCTTCACGGCGCTCCGCGATGATCGCGACGTGCGCGTCGTGATCGTCACCGGCGCGCCGCCCGTCTTCTCCGCGGGCGCCGACGCGCCGATGCGGGCGTCGATGTCACCCGAGGAGCGCCGCCGCGTGTTCGCGACCTCGCGTAGCCAGTTCCGGCGGCTCTTCGAGCGCGCGACCGGCGTGCTGGAGGCACTGGAGCAACCCACCATCGCCATGATCAACGGCCACGCCGTGGGCGGCGGCTGGGGACTCACGCTCGCGTGCGATTTCCGGTTCGCGGCCGCCGAAGCCCAGCTCTGGATTCCCGAGGTCGAGCTGGGGGTGCCGCTCGGCGTGGCTTCCACCACGCGCTTCGTCCGCCTCGTCGGTCCCGCCCGCGCCAAGGAGATCATCATGGAAGGCCGGCGCTACGCGGCCGCGGAGGCGCTCGCGATCGGCCTCGTTCATCGCGTCTTCCCCGCCGATGGCCTCGAGGCCGGCGTGCGCGACTACGCGGCGCGACTCGCCGCCAAGCCCTTCCGCGCCCTCGCCGAGGTGAAGGCGCGCATCGACGCTATCAGCCGCACCGGCACGCCCGCCGTCAACGCGATGACGGAAGGGTTCCTCGACCGCTGATGCTCGACGGCATTCGCGTGCTCGATCTCTCCCGGATCATCGCGGGCCCTTACGCGGCGATGCTGCTCGGCGACCTCGGCGCCGACGTCGTGCGGGTGGAGCGACCGGGGCGCGGCGACGACCTGCGCTGGATCCGTGGCGACGGCATGAGCGCGATGTTCGCCGCCGTCAACCGCAACAAGCGCGGCGTCGCCCTCGATCTCGCCCATCCCGACGGCGCCCGCCTCGCCTTCGAGCTGGCCCGGCGCGCCGACGTCGTCATCGAGAACTTCCTGCCCGGCGGCGCCGACAAGCTCGGTCTCGGCTACGAGGCGGTGCGCGCGGTGAACCCGGGTGTCGTCTACGCCTCCGTGAGCGGCTTCGGGCGTTCGGGGCCGTACGCGAAGCGGCCCGGATACAACTCGATCGCGCTCGGCATGAGCGGCGTGATGGCGCTCACCGGCATGCCCGGCCATCCCCCTACGCGCCCGGGCGGCTCCATCGCGGATCTGGCGGCGTCGTACGTCACGTTCGGCGCCGTCAACGCCGCCCTCGTCCAGCGCTTCCGCACGGGGGCGGGCGCGCACGTCGACGTGAATCTGCTCGCGGCCATGCTCGGCATGCTGCCGGATCCGGTCGCCATGTACTTCGACTCCGGCGTGGTCCCCGCCCGCGCGGGAAATCGCAACGCGAACCTGACGCCGGCGGAGGCCTTCCGCACACGCGACGGCTTCGTCATGATCGTCATCACCGGTCAAGAGCAGTGGCCGCGGTTCTGCGCGGGCCTCGGCGATCCGGAACTGCGCGACCATCCCCGGTTCGCCACCAACGACGATCGGCTTCGCCATCACGCCGAGTTCAAGGAGCGGGTGGAGGCGCGCCTCGCCACCGCCGACACGACCGAATGGGTGTCCCGCTTCGCGGCGGTGTCGATCGCGGTGGGGCCGATCTACGAGTTCGATGAGGTCTTCGACGATCCCCAGGTGAAGCACCTCGGCCTCGTGACCGAGATCGACCAGCCCGGTCTCCCGCGGCCGCTACGAATGCTGGGCTTCCCGTTCCTCGCGTCCGGCGTCGAGACCGGCGTGCGGCGCCCGGCCCCGCGCCTGGGTGAACACACGCGCGACGTGCTTCGCGAGCTCGGCGTCAGCGACGCCGAGATCGAGCGGCTGGCGGCGGCGAAGGCGATCGGGCTCGCTTATTCGATCACGTGATCCGCGCGCAGCAGCAGCGACGCCGGGATTGTGAGGTCGAGCGCCTTTGCGGTCTTGAGATTGATCACGAGCTCGAACTTGGACCCTTGCTCGACTGGCAAGTCCGCCGGTCTCGCGCCTTTCAGGAGCCTATCGACGTAGGATGCTGCGCGTCGCAGGATTTCAGTCATGTCGGCACCGTAGCTCATCAGTCCACCGACTTCGGCAAACTCCCTCGCGAAGTACATCGTCGGCAGCCTGGTCGTCGCCGCGAGCTCCACCACGCGCCGAGGGTCGCTCAGGAAGACCGGGCCTGGCAGCACGAAAATGGCGCCGGGACGCGCACGAACCGCCGTCGCGAAGGCAGCGTCTACATCCGCGAAGCCTCGGGCTTCCACGAACTGCAGTCCGACGCCGAGCGCGCCCGCCGCGGCCTCGGTCTGCTTCAGCATGAGCCGCTCCGTGTGTTCACCGAGGCCTCCGGGTTGCCAGATGGCAGCGATATGAGTGCGTTTGGGAACGGCATGCCACAGGATCTCCAGGCGCTTCGGGTTCAGCGATGTATTGAGATGGGTCAGCCCCGTGACGTTCGCTGCCGGCCGCGGCAAGCTCTGGACGAGTCCACTGCCGACGGGATCGGAGACGTGTGTGAACACGATCGGAATCTCTTGCGTCGCCCGTTGGGCCGCCAGCGCCGAGACAGTCGGAACAGCAACGATCACGTCGGGTTTGAGGCGGACCAGCTCCGCTGCCAATGCCGGGAGCCGACTGATTTTGCCGTCGGCCGTCCGATAGTCGATTACGAGATTGCGGCCCTCGACCCAGCCCAGCTCATGGAGCGCCTGCCGTAACACATCTACGCGGAACGTTTGGGGCGGGTGTGAACTGAGGTAGCCGAGCCGGTATACCTTCGCCGCCTGCTGTGCCTCGCTCGAGACTGGCGGCGCGAGGACGAGGGCCAACAGCATGACCCACGGGCCGGCCCGTCGCTTCATAGTCGCCGCCGACGGCCAGAGTGGGCGGGCCACAGTAGAACGAGGCGAGACGGAGGTCGCGCAAGACTCAATAGGTTCCGCCGCCGGCCAGCTTCTCCAGCGCCTTCACCACCACCGCCAGGTCGTCCCCCTGGTGACCGGCCTCGTTCACGGTCGCGTAGAGCCGCTCGGCGACGTCCGTGAGCGGCAGCGGCGCCCCGAATGCGCGCCCGGCGTCTTGGATCAAGTGAAGATCCTTCATGAAGAGCTCGAGCTTCATGGCGGCCGGGAACTCGTCGCGCGCGATGAGGGGCCCGCGCACTTCCAGCATCCGTGAGGAGGCGGCGCTCGTGCCAAGTACGTCGAGCACCAGCCCGAGATCGAGCCCGGCCTGGCGCGCGAGGAAGAGCGCCTCCGCGGCGGCCGCGCTGTGCAGGGCCACGAGGAGATTTGCCACCAGCTTCAGCACCATCGCCTGGCCCGCGCGGCCCACGTGAACGGCGCGCGGAAGCACTGATTCCAGCACCGCCTGCCAGCGCTCGAACAGCCGCCGCTCTCCCCCCACGAAGATGATGCCGTCGCCTCGCGCGACCATCGCGCTCGTGCCGCTGATGGGACAGTCGAGGAAATCGCGGCCCTTCGCCTCCACCGCCTGGGCCAGGCGCTCGGTGAGGGCGGCGGAGATCGTGCTCATCTGGAAGATGACGCCGCCGTCGCGCAGGCCGTTGAGGACGCCGTCGGCGCCGAGCGTCGCCTGCTCCACGATGGCGAGCGAGGGCAGGATCGTGCACACCGCTTCGGACGCGCGCGCGACCGCCGCCGGGGAGGGCGCCGACGTTCCGCCGAGCGCGCGTAGCGCGGCCACGCGCTCCGGCACGACATCGTGGCCGACGACGGCGTGACCGGCGGTGCGAAACCGCGACGCCACCGCGTGGCCGAGGAGGCCGAGACCGACGAGCCCGACCGTCGCCATCAGCGGCCGCCGCTCCTCAGCAATTCGTGCAGGGCGGGTAGTCGCGCGAGTACGCGGGGGCCTTCAAGAAATCCTCGGTCTTGTACGTCCAGAACTGGGACACGTTCGGGAACGTGTGGATGACGCTGTTCTGCAAGCGCCCGTTCACGCGCTCGACCTTGCGCACGTAGACGTTCTGTACGGGGTTGCCGAAGTCGTCGAAGCGCAGGGGACCGCGGGGCGCGTCGGAAAGATCGACGCGGCGGAGCGCGCCCAGGAACTTGTCGACGTTCTCGATGTCACCGCCGGTTGCCTCCAGCGCGGCCTTGAGCGCTACCCCCGCCACGTACGTCCCCTCGGAGTAGTAGGACGGGATCTGCTTGTACTTCGCCTCGTAGGCGGCCGCGAATTTCTTGTTGGCGGGCGTGGCGAGCGCCGCCGAGTAGTGGAGCGCGGTGACCACGCCGAGCACCTCGTCACCCATCGTACGCAGGACGTGCTCGTCGGTGAATGTCCCGCCGCCGATGAGGGGCAGGCGCTCCTTCAGCCCGGCCTCCGCGAACTGCTTGGCGAAGCGCAGGGCGTCGGCGCCCGAAAAGACGGCGTAGATCGCGTCCACGTCGCGCTTGAGCTGGCTCAGGTAGGGCGCGAAGTCCGCGTTGCCGAGGGGCGGCCACAGCTTCTGCACGACCTTGCCGCCCGCCTCCTCGAACGCTCGCTGGAAGCCGGCCGCCACTTCCCAGCCGAACGCGAAGTCGTATCCGATCATCGCGATCTTGCGGTAGCCGAGGTTGTCATACACCCACTTGCCGAACGGATGGGAGGGCTGAGAGCTCGTCCACCCCGTGCGCACGATGTAGGGGCTGCGCTTGCGCTGCGTGAGGTCGTCGGCGGAGACGATGGGGAAGATGGCGGGGATCTTCTTGCCGTCGATGTACGGCGCCACCGCGTAGCCGACGGCGGCGCTGAGGGGACCCGTGAGGAGCTGCACGCCCTGCCCTTCCACGAGGCCCCGCGCCTTCGTGAGGCCGGTGGCCGGTTTCCCCTCGTCGTCCTCGATGATCAGCTTCACCTCGCGGCCGGCCAGCTTGTACTTCTGCTCTTCGAAGAACAGCTCGAACCCGTTGATCATGTCCTTGCCGTTGGCCGCCAGCGGCCCCGTCTGTGGCACGAGGAACCCGATCTTGATGGGTCCCTTCTGGGCTTCTGACGGAAGGCCCACGACGAGGGCGGCAACCGCAACCACGGCGAGCACGACGGCGGCGACCCGGTTCCGCATGGGGACTGTCTCCTCTCAGGAGGTGACGCTCACGGCGCGACGCCGAGCGATTCCAGAATTTGGCCGTTCGAGAGCGGCCACCCGAGGGCGGCCTCCATGAGGCGCAACGCGAAGTCGTGCATGTCCTCCCCGTCCATCGAGTCCACGGCGTCGGCCGCGATCACGACCCGGAAATCGCGGTTGGTGGCGTCGAAGGCGGCGTTGAGGACGCACGTGGTCGTGTTGATGCCGGCGAGGATCAGCGTGTCCACGCCGCGGCTCCGGAGCACGAACTCCAGATCGGTGGCGTGGAACGCGCTGTAGCGCTTCTTGCCGCGGATCACGAGATCGGCGGGCTCCCGCAGCTCGGCGATGATCTCCACCCCGGGCCCGCCCGCGAGGTTGTGGTCGAGGATGCCGCGGCGGGCCTTGCCCGGATCGTCGTGAGCGGCCCGCCAGAACGGGTTGGCCGCGATCTCGCGCGCCGATCGGTACTCGGTGACGACGTGGATCACGGGCACCCCGAGCGCGCGGATGCGCGCGAAGAGCGCGGCCGCCCGCTTGATGACGGGCCCGCAGCGCGCGGCCGGCAACGGCAACGTGGCCACGGTGGGATCGAGATGACCGCGGTGCATGTCGATGGCGACGACGGCGGTCATGCGGGGATCGAGCGTGATCATCGCGGGCTCGTGAGCAGAGAGATAGCACAGAAGCGGGAACGGCGGAAGCGGGGCGGCCGCTAGCCCTTGACGCCGCCCGCGCCCCAGCCCTGCACGAGATGGCGCTGGACGGCCGCGAAGAACAGCACGGCGGGGGCGGTGATCATCACGCCCGCCGCCATGATCATTCCCCAGTCCACGATGGTGGCGTTGAAGAGGTCGTTGACGCCGACGGGGAGCGTCTTGATCTCGTCGGACGTGATCAGCACGAGCGCGAACAGGAAATCGTTCCAGGCCAGGATGAACGTGAAGATGCCGGCCGCGATCAGGCCCGGCAGCGCCAGCGGCAGCACCACGTGCCACACCGCGCGCGGGCGGTCGGCGCCGTCGACGAGCGCCGCCTCCTCGAGGTCGAGCGGGATGCTGGCGAAGAAGGCGCGCAGGAGCCACAGGCAGAAGGGCAGGCAGAACGTCGTGTACGAGAGGACGAGGGCGAAGCGCGTGTTCACGATGCCGAGCTGCTTCACGAGGATGTAGAAGGGGATGATGATCATGATGGGCGCGAACATGTACGTCAATAAGATCAGCCCGGCCACGGTGTCGCGGCCGCGGAAGCGGTAGCGCGTGAGCGCGTAGCCGCCGAGCGCGGACACGGAGAGCGTGAGGGCGACGGTGGCGGCGGAGACGAGCACGCTGTTCTCGAAGAACTGCACGAAGTTGGTCTCGCGGAGGAGCCGCGCGAAGTTCTCGAGGGTCGGGTGGAGCGGCACCAGGCGGGGTGGCGTGGCGAAGATCTCGTCGGAGCGCTTGAGCGCGGTCGAGAGCATCCAGAAGAGCGGGAAGGCGCCCAGCACGAGGAGGGCGGCGCCGCCCGCGTAGAGACCGGGACGCGGCCTCACGACCACGCCTCCTCGCGACGAAAGACGCGGAAGTAGGCGGCGGTGGCCACGAGGAGGACAACGAACATGATGACGGCGAGCGCCGCGCCCATGCCCGCCTGGAGATAGGTGAAGCTCCGCGCGTACGCGTAGACGGGCAGCGTCCGGATGTAACGGCTCACCCCGCCCTCCCCCGCCATCAGCCACACCGTATCGAACTTGGTGAACATCCAGATCGAGCGCAGGAGGACGATCACGAAGAGCACGCTCGCCGTCTGCGGCAGCGTGACGTGGACGAAGCGGCGCCAGCGGCCGGCGCCGTCCACGCGCGCCGCCTCGTACAGCTCGGGCGGGATCGTCTGCAAGCGCGCGAGGTACGTCACCACCACGAACGGGAAGAACTGCCACACGCTGGTGACGATGAGCGAGCACATGATGAAGTCCTTGCCCAGCCACGCCACCGGTGCGCTCACCACGCCCGCCGCCACGAGGAGGTGGTTCACGAGCCCGTACGAGTCGTTCAGCAGCCACTTCCAGAGGATGACGGCCACGATGGTGGGGATCAGGTACGGGAAGAGCACCACGCCCCGGAGGAGATTGCGGCCGCGAAACGCCTCGTTGAGCAGGAGGGCGGCCGGGATGCCGACGAGGAGCTGGAGGGCGATGGTGGCGCCCGAGTACACGGTGCCGTAGTAGAAGCTGTTCCAGAATTCCTCGTCGCCCGCGAAGTAGCGATAGTTCTGCAGCCCCACGAAGGCCTGGGCGGGCAGGAAGGAATGCTTGTCGAACAGG
>DASXSB010000062.1:0-18909 GCA_036506275.1 Candidatus Methylomirabilota bacterium
CGCGGGATCGTTGAGGAGCCGCTTCAGGGTGTCCGTATCGGCGGGGCCGGGCGTGAGCGCTCCCAGCGCGGCGGCGGCGGCGGCGCGGACGCGCGGATAGGGGACGTCGGCGACCTGCCGCACGACGTCGTGATAGCGGCGGTCGCGGCCGCTCGCCACGACCATGAGGTCACTCGCGACCTGCTCGGACAGTGCCTCTTTCGCATCCCGGCACGCTTGTGAGCTCGGCTGCGCGCAGGCGGTGCGAGCGGGGGCGAGCGGATCGGTCTCGCTGCTCGGGGCCACCGCGACGAAGCGGCGGGAGCCGTGTGCCGGCGCGGCGGCCACGACGAGGACGATCAGGGTGGCGACGGCGATGAGGTGCATGGTCAGCTCCCCGCTTTCAGGAGGCGCGCCGCGTCCACGATCCGGTCGGCGGCCTTCTTGGCGTCTTGCGTCTTGCAGACCGTCTTCTCGCACCAGCCGAGCGTGGCCTGGTAGACGCCGTCGAGCTCCTTGAGCTCGGCGTCGTAGGCGTCGATTTCACCTTTCACGAGGTCCTGTGGAGTGGGGGCGCGGCCCCGCGCCTTGCATTGCGCGACGTGTTTCTCCTCGTGATGAAGCATGCGGTCCCAGAGCTGCGTGCACGGCACCACGCCGCGCAGCGCCTGCAATCGCCGCTGGTTCAGCGTGCACGCCACGGCGTCGGTCTTGACGTCGATATCCCAGCCGCTGCCCTCCTCGTACGTGAATCCCGCCGCCTGGAATTCTCGGACCTGGGTGTAGGCGTTGCGATCCTTGGGGTCCGGCACGAGATACCGGCACTGAGGTGATCCCTGGTACAGCGTCGTCTGCACGCTCGCTTCGTGGCGGCGCGCGTCGTTTTCCATCGCGTCGATGTCGGCCGCCGTGAGCCGTGGTTTCTTCGCCAGCGCGCGGTATCGGTCGAGCCGGTACCGGCCGATCGCCCGCTCGTACTCGAGGCACGGCAGCATGCAGCAGTTCGTATCGCACGTTTTCGCCTGCGCGCACGATTCGCGCACGGCGGCGAGGTCACCGGCCAGCAGCATCGCCGCCGCCAGCACGAGGACATACGTCCGGTGCTTCATGGCGAAGCCTCCTCCGTCATCGCAGTCACGGTGCGCCGGATGTGCACCGCGTCCAGCGCGCACCGTGCCTCACGATCCCAGGGCTCCAGATCGATGGCGAGCTTCAGCGCCCGCTCCGCCGCATCGAGATTTCCCACCGCCAGATAGGCAAGGCCAAGATTCGCGCGCGGCCGCGCTTTCTCGGGGGCCTTGGCGGCCGCGTCCGCCCACAGCGCCACCGGATCACGGTAGAACTCGGCGCGGCTCGCGCTCCCCCACGCCAGCGCGGCGATCAGCACGAGCATCGCCGCCACCCAGGCGCGGCTTACGCGCCGGCCCGCCCGCGCCGCCTGCGTGGTGACGCCGACGAGCACGATCGCCAATCCCACGGAGGCCAGATACAGCGGGCGTGTTCCCACGGGGTCCACGCGCCAGATGATCGAGTTCGTGGGAAGAAGGCTCAGCAGCGTCCATCCGAGCGCGAAGGCGGCGACCGGCGCCCGGGTGCGGAGCACCCACACGAGGACAATGCTCGTGACACCGGTGCCGAGCCGCCAGAGCGTGGGAAATTCGGTCCACGCGTAGACGTCGGGCGGCGCCGGATCGATGCTGATCCGCCACGGGAACGCCCACATCGACAGCATGGTCGAGATCGCGTGCACGTTGCCGAGCAACGCCTCGAGAGGATCGCGCGCGCGCAAGCTGAACGCGACGAGATCGCGATGCCGAGGCATGAGCGCGAGCGTGAGCGCGGCGGCGAGGGTGCCGAGCCACGCGGGGAGATGCCGGCGCAGGATGCTCCGGGGACGTTCGCGCGGAGCGACCGTTAGTTGCCACAGCGCGAGGAGCGCGGGAAGGAGGAGCGCGGTCTCCCGCGCGAGGGGGGCAAGGAAGGCGAGGACGCTGGCGCCGATGGCGGTCCGGCGTGATCGGCTACCGGTGGCGAGGACGAAGGCGCCGAGGAGGAAGACGGTGGAGAGTCCCATCGAGCGCCCGGAGACGTACGTCACGGTTTCGACGACGACGGGATGGACCGCCCACGCCGCCGCGCCCAGCACCGGCGCCAGGCGCGCGGCGCCCGACGCTTGGGGCGGCACCAGACGCGAGAGCACCAGCAGCACGAGCAGGGTGGCCGCGAGGTGCAGCGCGACGTTCACCGCCCGCTGCGCGGGGGCGCCGCCGTCGACGAGTCCGGCCACCGCCGCGTAGCTCGCCTTGAGCACCGGCCGCGTCGTCATCGGCAGCGCGCGCACGAAACCGGCCGGCGTTGCCGCGGGGTTGGCGGCGATATCGGGGATGTCGTCGAAGACGTAGCCGGCGGGGAGGCCCGGCGCCGCCGCGAGCGCGATGAGCACGAGGACGATGACGCGACAGGTCGGTTCCAGCGGTCTCCTCCCGCGGAAAGCGGATCATACCACCGCGCCCATTCGGCGATCTGCGCGGCGGTCGCATCACGAGCGCGCAGCAATTGGCCAGAGCGGCTTCGGCGGGCTGACGTCGGCCGCGCGTCAGCTGATGGCGGGCTCTTTCAGGTGCCGGAAGCCCCAGTTGAGCGTCCACGTGACGAGGGTGTCCCGCACGCTCTGACGCCAGATGTGATGGGAGAAGCGCCGGGCCAGCGCCGGCAGCGAGTAGAACGTCCGGTACGCCCACTGCAGCCCTTCCGCGAGCCGCTCCGGCGACATTTGCTGCGGCCGGATCACGACGTCGAAGAGGTTGAACTTGGCCCAGAGGCGAACGTCGTTCCACGGCTCGTAGAGCAGGCGTCCCGTCGTCCGGAACCGCGTGAAGAGCGGGGTGCCGGGGAGCGGCGTCACCACGGAGAACTGCGCCACGTTGAGGCGCGTGCGCTCGCAGAAGGCCACCGTGCGCTCGAAGACGCCCTCGTCGTCGTGGTCGAAGCCGAAGATGAACGTGCCCTCCACGCCGATCCCGTGATCGTGGAGCTTCTTGATCACGTCTTCGTACGTGCGCGCCTTGTAGCTCTTGTCGGCCTCTCGCAGCGACTCCTGGCTGAGCGACTCGAAGCCGATCAACACGCCCACGCAGCCGCTCTTCTGGGCGAGGGCGAGCAGATCGGGCTTCTGCGCGATCGCGGTGGTGGCCTGCGTGACCCAGCGGAGCTTCACGCCGCGATCGACGATGGCCTGCATGAGCGCCTTGTAGTAGAGGACGTCCGTCCCGAAGGAGTCGTCCAGGAAGAAGACGGTGTCGGCCGCCCGCGCATAGAAGCTCTGCCGGATGGAGGCGAGATCGTCGAGCTCGCCGACGATCTGGTCCCACTCCTTGTGGCGCATGCGCCTGCCGTTGAAGGCGGGCACCGAGCAGAACTCGCAGCCGACCGGGCATCCGCGGGTGGTCTGGATCACGGTGGGGGCGGGATAGCGATGGGTCTTGAGGAGGTGCCAGGGACGGCGCGTCGGCAGCCCGACGAGCTCCGGCAACCCACCCGTGTAGACGGGCGCGAGCGTGCCCGCCGCGAAGTCGCGGAGGACCTGCGGCCACACCGCCTCCCCTTCGCCGCGCACGACGCTGTCGGCGAACCGAAGCGCTTCCTCCGGCATCGCGGACGGATGCGCGCCGCCCATGATCACGGGCAGGCCCTGGCGGCGATACTCCGCCGCCAGCTCGTACGCGCGGGGAGCGTTGGCGGTGGTGAACACCGAGATGCCGACGAGATCGGCGTCGAGCGTGGTCGGCAGCGGTTCCACCTTCTCGTCGAAGATCTCGACTTCGACGTCGGGCGGCGTCACCGATGCGAGCTGGAGGAGGCCGTAGGGCAGGATCTTGAAGCCGTACTGCTTGACGATCCCGCGCGTGTGGAACGCGGGCTCGACGAGGGAGACCTTCATGCTCGCGACGGGACCTGGTCGATGTCGAGCGTGGTGACGCGCCGGAGCTCACGCCGATGCTTCGTGTCCTCGAACGGACGCGCGCGGTGCATGGTGGCGCGGTTGTCCCAGATCACGAGGTCGCCCACGCGCCACGAGTGCCGGTACACGAACTCGGGCTGGGTCGCGTGCTCGATCAGATCACGCAGGAGGAGCCGGCCCTCCGGCACCGGCCAGTCGATGATGCGCGAGGCGTGGGAGGCGACGTAGAGCGACTTGCGCTGCGAGCGGGGGATCGTGCGTACGAGCGGATGAATGGCGCCCTTCAGCTTGTCCTGCTCTTCCGTCGAGAACTCGAAGCCGAGCGTCTGCCGGGAATACGCGATCGAGTGATGGGCATGGAGTCCCTCGATCTGTGCTTGGGTCTCCGCCGGCAGCGCGTCGTAGGCGGCGCGCATATCGGCGAACTCGGTGTCGGCCGCCACCGGAGGGACGACGCGTGCGGAGAGCATCGAATAGCGACCGGCGGGGTCCTGGAAGGAGGCGTCGGTGTGCCAGAGCCGATTCCCGAGCCCGTACATGCGGCGCCGATCGCCGGATTGCATGACCTCGCCGCCCTCGTCGAGATTGGAGATGTCCGAGAGCGCCTCGTTTCCGAGCCGGCTCTTGCCCAGCGCCGCCGCGCCCGTCCTGGTGTGGAGCGCGCCGTCGAACCGCTGGGCGAAAGCGAGCTGCTCGTCGTCGGTGAACGGCTGGTCGTGGAAGACGAGCACCGCATATTCGTCCATGCCGGCCCGAATGGCGGCGAGCGTGGCCTCATCGTGGACGCGGCGGAGATCGATCGCGCTCACCTCGGCCACGAAGTGCGGATGCAGCTTCCGAAAGCTCAAGGCCACGGGCCGGCCCTCCTGCGTGAGCGTAGGATGGCGCTCCCGGAGAGTCAAGGCGCTGCAACTCGATCAGGGTTCGGGTTCGCTACCCGTGCCGAGTTGGAAGGAGCCAGGACGCAGGGACCGGTCGACAGGTACGGGAGCGCTGGGGGCGCTGAACTCGCTGCTCTCGACATGGTCAACGCCCGTCACCGTGATCGCCATGCCTTCATCCGTCATCTCGATGAACTTCTTCCCCCGCAGATACCAGAGGGTGAACTGTGCTTCGTCGATGGAGCACCCGAAAAGGTCGGGGATGACCATCAGCGGCAGGCTCGGGCGGTGGGGTTGAGCGCGGCGGACGTTATAGAGAGCGTGCAATAACTGGCGACGGAAGTCCCCCTCGTCCTGGCTGCGCGCCTCCCGGAGCTCTCGCACGTGCTCTCGGCCGTTGCTGGACAGCGGAGAGGGCATGCCGAACTTCTCACGGTCGTAGGCAGCCCGGCGCACCGGGTCGGACAGCACTCGATAGGCGTCGACGATGTTCTTGAATGCCTCGGGGTCGCCCGTCTCGCGGTTGTCCGGATGGTAAAAGGCGGCGAGCAACCGATAAGCTTTGGTCACGATCAGGGGCTGGGCTGCCCGGCTGATCTGGAGGACCTCGTAGTGGTTGGGGATCTCCGGATTGTCCACTAGAGAATCACCAGGTGAATGCGCCAGGGAGGACGACGGGGGAGCGCGAGAGAGGTCACCACAAGAGTCTACTGGAATTGGGCCCGTAAATTGGCCAGATCTATAGGTAAGGCTGGGGGCCGGCTTGCGTGGCGCCCCCGGACGCTTCACACTGCCCGCGAGGACTTCCTTCCATGAATGAGCGCTCGTTCCACGGCGTGATCCCGGCGATGGCGGTGCCCTTCCGGGACGACTACAAGATCGACGACGATCGCCTTTCCCGCTTTGCACGCTGGCTCGCGGGCTGTCCCGGTGTGACGGCCGTGATGACGAACGGTCACACGGGCGAGGTGGGCTCGCTCCTGTCCGAGGAGCGCGCGGAGGTCACGCGGGTGGTCGCGGACGCCGTGCGTGGCCGGGTGCGCATCGTCTCCGCGGTCTGCTCGGAGGGGACGTTCGAGGCGGTGGAGCACGCGCGAGCGGCGGCGCACGCGGGTGCGGACGCCGTGGACGTCATGCCGTGCCACATGTGGCTGCGCTTCGGGGTCCGCGAGGACGCCGTCTACGAGTTCTTCAAGGCGATCGGCGGGGAGAGCGGGCTCGACGTGATCGTGCACGTGTATCCCGCGCAGACGCGGGCGTCGTACTCGACGCGGTTGATGGTCCGGCTGGCGGGCCTGCCCCACGTGAAGGGCTTCAAGATGGGCGAACGCGACCTCGGCCGCTACGAGCGCGACATCCGCGCCCTGCGGGCGGACGCGCCGCACGTCGCGCTCCTGAACTGCATGGACGAGTATCTGTTTCCGACGTTCGTGCACCGGATGGACGGAACGCTCGTCGGCTGCGCCAGTCTCATCCCCGAGCTCACGCACGAGCTGTTCCAGGCCATGGAGAACGACGACCTCGCCCGCGCTCGCGCCGTCAACGACCGCATCTGGCCCATCAAGGAAGCCGTCTACGGCGCCGGCGAGCCCTCCGGTGACGCGCACGCGCGCATGAAGGTTGGCATGGCCATGCGCGGGATCTTCACGAGCGCGCTCGTGCGCCCGCCCGTCCTCCCGCCTTCGCCGGAGGAGATGGCGGCGATGCGCGCGGCCCTCGCCGCCAGCGGCGTTCCCCGCATCGACCTCGCCTGAGCCGCGCGCGCCTCGCTCAGTACAGATGACAGGCGACGAGGCGGCCGGCGGTGGTGCGCAAGGCCGGCTCCTCCGTCGCACACCGCGGCATCACGTGCGGGCAGCGCGGATGAAAGCGGCACCCGGGGGGAGGCGCGAGGGCGCTCGGCACCTCGCCGGAGACGAGCACGTCCTCGCGCCTTCCATCCACGTCCACCGGTAGCGCGGCCGCGAAGAGCGCCCGCGTGTACGGGTGCTGTGGCTGCAGCGCCACCGCCTCCGCGTCACCCCACTCCACGATCCTGCCGAGATACATGACGGCGATGGCGTGGCTCATGTGGGCGACGGCGGCGAGGTCGTGCGAGATGAAGAGATAAGAGACCTCGAGGCGCTTCTGGAGGTCGATCAACAGATTGAGGATCTGCGCGCGGATGGAGACGTCGAGGGCGGATACCGGCTCGTCGAGGACGACGAGCTTGGGCGAGAGCGCCAGCGCGCGCGCGATGGCGATCCGCTGGCGCTGGCCGCCCGAGAACTCGTGGGGAAAGAGCTCCGCCGCGCGTGCGGGCAGCGACACCAAGTCGAGGAGCTCCGCCACGCGGCGGCGGCGGGCGGCGCCGCTGAGATCGGTGTTGATCACGAGCGGCTCCGCCACGATGGCGCCCACGCGCATGCGCGGGTCGAGCGAAGCATACGGGTCCTGGAAGACTGCCTGCACGGCGCGCCGATAGTGCCGCCGGCCGGCGGCGTCGAGGCCCACCACGTCCTCGCCCTGGAAACGGATCGCGCCGCCCGTCGGATGCTCGAGGCCGAGGATCAGCTTGGACGTGGTCGTCTTGCCGCACCCGGATTCACCCACCAGCCCCAGCGTGGTACCGGCGTCGAGGCGGAAGGAGATCGAGTCCACCGCGCGCACGAGGGCGGTGGACCAGCCGAACGCGCCGCGCCGCACGCGAAAGTGCTTGGTGAGGTTCGCGACCTCGAGGAGCGGACGATGCTCAGGCGGGGCCATGAAGCCAGCACCGCGTGGTGTGACCGGCGCTCACCATCGTTTCCGGGGGCGCCTCCACCCGGCAGCGCTCCATCACGCTCGCGCAGCGGGGCGCGAAGGCGCACCCCGGCGGCAGCTTCGCGAGGTCGGGCGGCTGTCCTTCGATAGCGGTGAGGAGCTCGCGGCGCGCGCCGAGCCGCGGCACGGATTCCATGAGTGCGCGCGTGTACGGATGGGCAGGCGCGGTGAAGAGCTGTCGCACGGGCCCCGCCTCCACGATGCGTCCCGCGTACATGACGGCCATGCGGTCGCACATCCGGGCCACGATGCCGAGATTGTGGGTGACGAAGATCATCGCGAGGCGGTGGCGCTCCTGGAGCTCCTTGAGAAGGGCGAGGTACTGGGCCTGGATGGTGAGGTCGAGGCTGGTGGTGGGCTCGTCCGCGATGAGCAGCCGCGGCGGAGCCGCGATAGCCATGGCGCCGACGACGCGTTGCCGCATGCCACCCGAGAGCTGGTGCGGAAACGCGCGCAATCGCGCCGCCGGCGATGGAATCTTCACGGAGGCGAGGAGCTCCGCCGCGCGGCGGCCGAGGGCGTGGCCGCGCAGGCCGTGATACGCCGCCACCGGCTCTCGCACCTGCATGCCCACCGAGAACACCGGATTGAGCGAGCTCATCGGATCTTGCAGGATCATGGCGACCTTGCGCCCGCGGACGCGCTGCATCGCGCGCTCGCTGAGCGTCAGGAGATCCTCGCCATCGAGCCGCACGCGGCCGCTCACGATGCGGGCAGCGGGGCGCGGCACCAGCCGCACGATGCTGAGACACGTCATGCTCTTGCCGGAGCCGGACTCGCCGACGAGACCGAGCGTCTCGCCCTCGACGACGCTGAAGGAGACGCCGTCGACGGCCTTCACCGTGCCCCAGCGCGTGACGATATGGGTGTGGAGATCGCTGACTTCGATGACGGGAGCGGCCACGGGCGCGCGACCGCTCAGAGCTGCCGCAGCTTCGGGTCCAGGGTGTCGCGCAGCCAGTCCCCGAGGAGATTGAACGCGAGCACCACGAGGAGGATGGCCACGCCGGGGAAGCACGAGACCCACCACGCGCTCGTGACGAAGTCACGGCCTTCCGCGATCATCGATCCCCACGCCGGCGTGGGCGGCGGGATACCGGCGCCGAGAAACGACAGCGACGCTTCCAGGATGATCACGTACCCGATCTGGAGGGTGACGAGGACCACGAGCGTGTTCAGCGTGTTCGGCACGAGGTGCCGCGTGATGATGCGCCAGGCGCCCGCCCCCGCCACCCGCGCCTGCGCGATGAAGTCGAGCTCCATCAAGGTGAGGACCTGGCCGCGGATCACCCGCGCGTAACGGGCCCACAGGATCACGGCGATCGCGATGACGACGTTGGTGAAGCTCGGGCCCACGGTGACGGCGAGGATCAACGCGAGCAGGATCACCGGGAACGACAGCGTGGCGTCGGTGGCGCGCATGAGAAACGCGTCCACCCGTCCTCCGTAGTAGCCGGCCACGAGCCCCACCGCCGCTCCGAACGCGCTCGCCAGGAGCACCGTGACCACTCCGGCGGCGAGGGACACGCGCGAGCCCCACACGATGCGCGCGAGCATGTCGCGCCCGAGGCGGTCGGTGCCGAGCGGGTGCTGCCAGCTCCCGCCCTCCTCCCACGCGGGCGGGCGGAAGCGGAGCCGCAGCGCTTGCTCGTAGGGATCGGCCGGGCTCAGGAGGGGCGCCAGGAACGCCACCAGCACGAAGATGGCGATGATGGACGTGGAGACGACCGGCCACCGCCGGCGCTCGCGACGGGTCCGTACGCTCGGGTCGACGTCGGGGAGCGCGAGGGCGACGTCGCTCACCGCGCGTACCGGATGCGCGGATCGATGACCGCGTAGAGACAGTCCACGCCCAGGTTCACCACGGCCACGATGGCGGCCGTGACCAGCACGACCGCCTGGATGACGGGGAAGTCGCGGGAGGTGATCCCGTCGTAGGCGAGTCGACCGAGTCCCGGCCACGCGAAGACGGTTTCGACGACGATGGCGGTAGTGACCAGGATCGAGAAGTAGATCCCGGCGAAGGTCACGACCGGGATGAGCGCGTTCTTGAGCGCGTGCACCCAGACCACCCGGTGCTCGACCACGCCCTTCACGCGCGCGAGCTTGACGTACTCGGAGTCCAGCACCTCCAGCATGCCGGAGCGGAGCAGGCGCATCATTCCCGCCACCACGAACCAGCCGAGCGTGAAGCCGGGGAGGACGTAGCTGGCGAAGCCGCTGATGCCGCCCGCGGGGAGCCACTGGAGCCGGCCCGCCACGATCTCGACGAGCACGATGGCCACCCAGAACGTGGGCAGCGATTGTCCGAGCACGGAGATGAGCTGGGCCACCCGGTCCACGGCGCGGCCCTTGTGCACGGCCGCGATGACGCCGAGGGGAAAGGCCATGGCGAGGGAGACCGTCATCGCGAAGAGGGCCAGGCGCAGCGAATTGGGGAGACGCTCCTGGATCAGCTCGCGCACGGGCCGCCGCGCGCGCAGCGAGGTGCCGAAATCGCCCTGCACGACCTTGCCCACGAACGAGAGGTACTGCTCGACGTACGGACGATCGAGACCGAGATAGGCGCGCGCGTTCGCGTAGTCCTCCTCGGTGGCGTTCATGGGCAAGATCATGTGCAGGGGATCGCCGGTCGCGCGCGCGAGCGCGAACACCACCACCGACAGCAGCGCGAGCGCGACCAGCGATTGGAGAACGCGGACCGCCGCGAAGCGGAGCATCAGCCGATCGTGCTCATTTGCTCGACGCGAGCTCGTCGAGGAAGAGGTCGTACATCACCGACCCCGGGTTCCACTTTCCGAGCGTTTTCGACGTCGCGTAGGGCGAGTGGAGGTACACCACGGGCACGCCGTAGTGCTCGCTGCGCAGCCGCGTGAAGATGTTGCGCATGAGGGCGTTGATCTTCTCGCGATCGGTCTGCCGCATGACCTGGGCGATCATGCCGTCGATCTCGGCGTCATTGACGGTGTCGTTCAGCTTCGACGGCCCGTACGCCATCTTCTCGAGGAGCGCGTAGGCGCCGATCCAGTTGCGATTGGCGATGTTGTAGTAGCCGACGGACCCGGGCGCCTTGCGGTCCACCCACAGCTTGCGGAAGGCGGGATAGTCGACGGGAATGAGCTTGGTCTTCACGCCGACCTTTTCCCAGTAGCCGCCGAGGGCCTCCGCGAACGCCTTGCCTTCGGGAAGGCCGGGGAGCTGGAAGGCGTAGACGTCGAGGGCAAAGCCGCCTGCTTGTCCGGCCTCCGCGAGCAGCTTCTTGGCGCGGGCGGGGTCGTATTGATAGGCCATCTCCGGCGTCACCTTGAAACCGACGTCGCGGAAAGACCAGGAGAGGCCAAGGGGAACGGCGGCGGGCTCGGCGTGGCCGGCGAAGATCGACTGCGCGATCTCCGCGCGATCCACGGCGAGGTTCAGGGCTTCCCGGACGCGCTTGTCCTTCATTGGCGCCGGCCACCCGTCGGGACCGAGGACCCACCACACGGACAGGATCGCTTCCTCGCGCCGGGTGTGAACGGGGAACCCCTCGCGCTCGAGCTCCTTCACGCGCTCGCGGCTCACGTCGGCCACATCGACTTCGCCGCGGCGGAGGAGCGCGATGCGCGTCGTCTCCTCGGGCACGAGCTTGAAGGTGACGTTCTTGTAGCGCGGGACGCCGATGCGCCAGTGGTTGTCCACCGCCGTCATCTTGATGTGCGAGCCCGTGACCTGCTCCACGAACTTGTAGGGTCCGCTGCCCACCGGCTTGCGCGCGAAGACGTCGTCGCCGTTGGCCTCGATGTACTTGCGGGGCACGACGATGCCTTCCGTGGAGAGGGCGCGCGAGAGATAGGTGGGAATGATGAGCGTGGGGTCCTTGGTCACGATCACCACGCGGTCGGGTGCCGGCGTCTCGATCGCCTGGATGAGCGTGCGCAGCGGACCCGCGTAGCCGGTGGTGGAGCGCTTGCCCATGGCGCGCTCCAGGCTGAACTTCACGTCGTCCGCCGTCAGCTCGTCGCCGTTGTGGAACTTCACCCCTTTGCGGAGATGAAACGTCCACCGCCGATGATCGGACGAGTTCTCCCAGCGCGTGGCGAGGCCGCCGTTGGGCGACGGTTGGCCGTCCGGCGTCGTGCCCACGAGGTAGTCGAACATCAGCGACAGGTAGTACTTCACGTTGTGGCCCTGGAGCACGGGGTCGAGCGTCTCCGCGGAGAAGCTCGAGAGGGCGATGGTCAGCTCGGGCTTCGCCTGCGCCTCGCTCATGGCGGGCGCGCCGAGCGCCGACGCCGCGCCGATGCCGAGACAGAGTAACGACAGTGCCACCAGCCGGTTCGCTACGCTCATGATTGGCCTCCGCTTCGAACGCTAGAGGGCGCCGTAGACGGCGCTCTCGAACTTGCCAAGGAGGTCGATGGCGGTGTGATCCCAGAACGGCAAGAGCTGGGAGGCGAACACACCGCACACGCGGCGATCACGATCGATCCAGAAATACGTGTTTGCGAGCCCCGCCCACGCCAGGCTCCCCGCGGAGCGACCGGTGGGCGACGGCTCGTTGTTGATCACGAAGCTCAGACCCCAGCCCTTCGTGATCCCTGGGAACAGCTCGACGTCGTTCGACAGGGGCGGCGCCGCCGTCCGGAGGACTTCGATCTCGGCGCCCCCGAGGTGGCTCTCCGCCATGAGGGCGACCGTTTCCGGCCGCAAGAGCTGACCGCCGGGGTAGCGACCGTCCTGCATGATCATCCGTGCGAAGACGATGTAATCGGGGGCGGTGCCGTAGAGCCCGCCGCCGCCCATCAAGAACTCCGGGTCCTCGGGGAGCGCGAACTCGATCGGCGCCAGCACGCCGTTCTCGCCGCGCTGATGAACGGTGGCGAGGCGGGCGCGCTGCGACGGCGACAGCTTGAACGACGTGTCCTTCATGCCGAGGGGGCCGAAGATGTTGTCCTGGAAGTAACGGTCGAGCTTCTGACCGCTCGCCGCCTCCACCATCTTGCCCGCCCAGTCGATGTTGATCCCGTATTTCCAGCGATCACCCGGGTCGAACATGAGGGGCGTGGTGAGGGCGGCGTTCGTGCACGTCGTGATGCCGGGGGTGCCGGTCGCCGTCTGGTAGCGCGCAATCGCGTCGTCCCAGATCTCGTACCCGAAGCCCGCGGTGTGGGTGAGGAGATGCCGCAGCGTGATGGCGCGCTTGGGCGGGCGCAGGCGCGGGGCGCCGGCGGCGTCGAAGCCGTCGAGGACCCTGGCCGCCGCCAGCTCGGGCACGACGTCGGCGGCGGGCCGCTCGAGGCTGAGCTGGCCGCGTTCCACGAGCTGCATGGCGGCGGTGGCGGTGATGGCCTTGGTCATGGAGGCGATCCACACCACCGTGTCCAGCGTCATCGGCGCCGCTTGGCCGAGCTCGCGCTTGCCGAAGGCGCCTTCGTAGAGCGGGCCCTCGTCGGTGACGGCGACGGCCACGATGCCGGGCATCGACTGCGAATCCACGGCCTCACGGAGGATCGTGTCGAGAGTCGGAAGGCGTGACATGGGGTGCTCTCCTTCCCTGGGCGCCCGCGTCAGCGAGCGGGCGGCGCCGAGAGGTCCACGAAATCGACGCGACGATTGCGGGCGCGCCCCTCCTCGGAGACGTTGTCGGCCACGGGCCTGGTGTCGCCGAGGCCGCGCGTCTCGAGGCGATTGGGGTTGATGTTGAACGTCCTCACCAGATGCGCCTTGACCGCGTCCGCGCGCCGCTGCGAGAGGCGCGCGTTGTAGGCGGGGGCACCCACGTTGTCGGTGTGACCTTCCACGCCGAGGCGGAGGGCGGTGTCCTCTTGCAGGAGCTTCGCGATCTCGGCCAGCGTGACGAGGGATTCCTCGTTGAGGTCGGCGCTGTCGAAGGCGAAACGCAGATCGTAGACGCTGACGCGCCGATACTGGAGCAGCTCGGCCCGCATCTCGGCCGCGCTCTTGCCGGCGGCCACGGCCACCAGCGGAAGCGTCGACTCGAGGACGATCGCGGCCTGGGTCGACTTGCGGTCGATGTAGAAGACGTCGATGGTGTGGTTGCCGGCGGCGAGGCCCGTGATCTGGTACGGCGCCTCGTTCAGGTCCTTCACCCCGCCGTTGTCGATGACGAGCTTGCCGTCCACGTAGACCCAGGAGTCGTCGTCCGAGCCGAGCGTGAGACCGAGGACGCCGTCGGCGCGCGCGGTGAAGGTGCCGCGCCAGTGCACGGCGCGAAAGAACGGCGAATCGCGCTGCTGGCCGTCCGGGTAGAACGACGGGAAGCGGAAGGGGAGGCGATCGTTGACGATCTTCTCCACGCGGATGCCCTTCGTGCTCGACGAGCTCCACCAGAGCACTTCCCCGTCCGTGTTCACGTCGGTGATCGGCCCCGAGGGGAACTGCGAGGAGCGGCCGAAGGCGGTGACGACGGGAAGGCCGTGGGGACCGAGCGTCGGCCCCAGCATGCCGACCACGATGCGACCATCGAATCCGCGCTCGATGTCGGGGTGCTTCTCAGGGACCTTGAAGTAGTACCCGGTGAGCGTGCTTTCCGTGGCCGCGCGCGCGGGCGGCGGCGCCTCGGGCGCGGAGGACTTGCACGCGCCGAGCGCGAGGGCGAGAGCGAGCGCGATGAGGCGGCCGGTGATCGTCACGGGGCGCCGCCGTCGGAGGCGCGGAACCGCCACGTCTCACCGTGGCGGACGATGCGGCCGGCGGTGGGGTGATGGAAATGGGTGCCGAGCACGGTCACCGGTCGGTCCGCGTAGCGTTCGCAGAACGCGCGCCGCGTCTTGCGGGCGGCATCCACGTCGCTGTCGAAGTGGCTGCCCCACTGCGGCTCGGCCATCTGGACGGGGTGGTGCATGAGATCGCCCGTGATGACAGCCTCCGCGTCGTCGGAGTGGAGGCGCACGCTCACGTGGCCCGGCGTGTGCCCGGGCGTGGGCTCGAGCGAGATCTCGTCGCACACACGTGCATCCATGTCGACGAGCTCGACGAGGCCGGCGTCGAGCACCGGCTGCACGCTGTCGGCCATGATGCGGCGCGTGTCCTCGCTCTCCTCGCGCGACCAGTGGTCCCACTCCCGCCGCGCGAAGAGGTGGCGCGCGCGCGGGAACGTCGGCAGCCAGCGGCCGTCGTGGAGGCGCGTGTTCCAGCCGACGTGGTCCACGTGGAGATGGGTGCAGATCACGATGTCGATCGACTCCGGCGGAAAGCCGGCCGCGCGCAAGTCGTCGAGGAAGCTCGTGCGCATCATGTGGAACGGCGGGCGGCCCCCGCGGTCCTTGTCGTTGCCGACGCAGGTGTCGACGAGCGCCGTGAGCGCCGGGGACTCCACGACGAACGTGTGAATGCTCTGGAGGAAACGGCCCTTCTCGTCGAGGAAATGCGGCGCCAGCCATGGGCGGTGGCGCTCCACCGCGTCCGGTACCGCATCGGGCAGGAGCCAGGTGGGACGGGTGGGACCCGCGCGCTCCACGACGGCGGAGATCCGGAGACGGCCCACCCTGAGCGGCTGCATGGGCGTGAACAGTAGGCGACGGCGGCAGGGCCCGTCAAGCGGGCGCCCGGCACGTCGCCGGGCGCCCTCGGCAACGAGGTTACAGCGCGAGGTTACTTAGGCTTTGCGTCGTCCTTGGCTTCTTTCTTGGCACTCTCGCGCTTCACGATCTTGCCGTCCTGAGAGACCGAGACGTACCGCTGCTTACCGTCCTTGGTGATCTCGGCCTCGTAGACCATCTTCCCTTTCTCGGTCTCCTGCATGACCTGGCCGATGGTGCCGCCCTTGGCTTCCTTCTCGAGCGCTGTCCGCGCCGCCGCAGGAAGCTGGTCCATGCTGATCGGTTTCTCGTCCTTGACCGCGGTCTTCGCGGCCTTATCGCCTGCGTGCGCCGTGCCCGGGACGAGGGCGGGGCCGGCGAGCACGGACGCCGCGAACATGGCCGCCGTGAACGGAATCAAGCGCTTCATGTGCTGTGTCCTCCCGCGCGCCGGCTATTCGAGGGACCCGGCCGCGCAGGTATAGGTAGGTGCAACGTCGATGCCGTCTATCCCATCGACGTGGCGATTGGCGAATCGACATTCGCGTGTTGTCCGGTACTTCTCCTCAGCGCGGATCGACCGGCGTCGGCGAGCGTGGGGCGCAGCACCCGCAGCGTTGACACGTTCGCGGCCGTGTGCTTATGTCTCCCCGCCTTTTACGCGGCGAGAGCCGCCCTCAGGAGGAGCCCATGACGCCTGCCCGCTCATTCCTCGTCGCTCTCTCGGTGATCGCCCTCGTCGGCGTCGCCGGCGCCCGTGAGCCGGCGATGGCGGAGACGACCCTGCGCGTGGTGATGCACTCCGACCTCAAGATCGTCGATCCCATCTGGACCACCGCCTACATCGTGCGCAACCACGGCTACATGATCTACGACACGCTCTTCGCGATGGACGCCAAGGGCGAGATCAAGCCGCAGATGGTGGACCGCTACGAGGTGAGCGGCGACAAGCTCACCTACACGCTCACGTTGCGCGACGGCCTCCTCTGGCACGACGGCAAGCCCGTCACCAGCGAGGACTGCATCGCGTCCATCCGACGCTGGGGCGCCAAGGACTCGATGGGCCAGAAGATGATGTCGTTCGTGAAGGACATCGTCGCCGTCAATCCGCGGACGTTCCGCATCGTGCTCAAGGAACCGACGGGGCTGGTGCTGGGAGCACTCGGCAAGCCGTCGTCAAACGTGCCGTTCATGATGCCGAAGCGGGTGGCGGAGACCGATCCCAACACCCAGATCTCCGACTTCACCGGCTCCGGCCCCTTCGTGTTCAAGAAGGACGAGTGGAAGCCGGGCGACAAGGCCGTCTACGTGAAGTTCGACAAGTACAAGCCGCGCAGCGAAGCGGTGTCGGGGCTCACCGGCGGCAAGGTCGTCAAGGTGGATCGCGTGGAGTGGCGCTGGATTCCCGACGCGCAGACGGCCGTGAACGCGCTCCTCGCGGGCGAGCTCGATTACATCGAATCGCCGCCGCACGATCTCTTGCCCGTCGTGAAGGCGGACGCCAACGTCAAGCTCGTCGATTACAACCCGCTCGGCAATCAGTACACCTTCCGCTTCAACACGCTCCACAAGCCGTTCGACAATCCCAAGGTGCGGCAGGCGGTGATGTGGTCCTTCAACCAGGAGGACTTCCTGAAGGCCGTCATCGGCGACAAGCAGTATTACAAGGTGTGTCCGTCCCTCTTCCCGTGCGGCACGCCCCTCGAGTCACGCAAGGGCCTGGACGGCGGCCTCCTCGTGGAATCGAACTTCGCGAAGGCGCGCCAGCTCCTGAAAGAGGCGAACTACGACGGCACGCCGATCGTGCTCATGCACTCCACGGACCTCACCGTGCTGACGAACCTGGCGCCTGTCGCCAAGTCGCTCATGGAGAAGGCCGGCATCAAGGTCGAGATGCAGTCCATGGACTGGCAGACGCTGGTCTCGCGGCGCGCCAAGAAAGACCCGCCGACGGCGGGGGGCTGGCACGCGTTCCTGACGTCGTGGGTGTCCGCCGACATCCTGAATCCGGTGATGGCGGGATTCCTCAACAGCGCCTGCGACAAGGCGATGTTCGGCTGGCCGTGCGACGAGCAGATGGAGAAGCTGCGCGATCAGTTCGCGCGCGAGACCGAGCCCGCCAAGCAGAAGGCGGTCGCGGAGGCCGTGCAGGTCCGGCTCACCGAATATCCCACCCACGTCCCGCTCGGGCTCTGGTACCAGCCCATCGCCGCGCGCAAGAACGTGCAGGGAGTGATCGAGGCCCCCGTGCCCGTCTTCTGGAACGTCGAGCTGAAGAAGTGAGGTGAGAGCCGGGAGGCGGCGGCCGTGCTTCCGTACATAGGTCGCCGCCTCCTCGCCACCGTCCCCGTGATGGCGGTGGTCGCCGTGTTCGTCTTCCTGCTCCTCCGTCTCACCGCCGGCGATCCCGCCGCCATCATCGCCGGCGACAACGCCACCACCCAGGACGTGATCGAGATCCGCGCGCGCCTCGGCCTCGATCAACCGATCGTCCGGCAGTTCGTGATCTGGATCGGCCGCGTGTTGCGCGGCGACTTCGGCGAGTCGTTCTTCTTCAAGAAGACCGTGGCCGACCTCATCGTGAGCCGTCTGGAGCCGACGCTGGCCCTGTCCCTGTGCAGCCTTCTGCTGGCGGTGGCCATGGCGGTGCCCCTCGGTGTGGTTGCCGCCTACAAGCGCGGGAGTTGGATCGATCGTTCGGTCATGGCGCTCTCCGTGCTCGGCTTCTCGCTGCCCGCGTTCGTGATCGGCTACGCGCTCATGTACCTCTTCGCCATCCAGCTCGCGTGGCTGCCCGTGCAGGGCTACCAGCGCATCGCGGACGGGGTGGGCGGATGTCTCCAGCGTCTCGTGCTGCCGAGCCTTACCCTCGCCATCATCTATGTCGCGCTCATCGCGCGCATCACGCGCGCGAGCGTGCTCGAGGTGCTCGCCGCCGACCACGTGCGCACGGCGCGCGCGAAGGGCCTGGCGGAGCTGCCCGTGTTGTTGCGGCACGCGCTCCGGAATGCCGCCGTCCCCATCGTGACCGTGATCGGTCTCGGCGTCGCCCTCCTCATCGGGGGCGTGGTGGTGACGGAGTCGGTGTTCGGCATCCCCGGCCTCGGCCGGCTCACGGTGGACGCCGTCCTCGCCCGCGATTACCCCACCGTGCAGGCGGTGGTGCTGCTCTTCTCGGTCGCCTACGTCCTCATCAACCTGCTCGTGGACCTGACCTACACCGTCCTCGATCCGAGGATCCGCTATTGAACGGCGGCGACAGCGCCGTCCTCACCGTCGCCACCCCCGCGCCCCGCACGGCCGCCCCCGCCTGGCGGTTGCCGCGCAATCGCAGCGCGTGGATCGGCGCCGCCGTCCTCGCGCTGATCATCCTCATCGCCGCCCTCGCGCCCTATCTCGGCACCACGAACCCAGCCGAAATCAATCCCGCCGCACGCAACAAGCGCCCGGGCGCCGAGCGCGTGATCAGGAACGACGACGGCACCACGACCGTGGCCACGTTTCGGATGGGGACCGATAGCCTCGGACGCGATGTCTACAGTCGCGTCCTCTACGGCGCCCGGGTCTCGCTGCTCGTGGGCGTCTCGGTGGCGGCTCTCAGCGTGGCGATCGGTCTCGCCATCGGCCTCGTGAGCGGCTACATCCCGTGGCTGGACGCCATTGTCATGCGCGTCATGGACGGCCTCATGTCGGTGCCGGCCATCCTCCTCGCCATCACCCTCGTGTCGCTGTCGAAGGGCGCGGGCCTGCGCACGGTGATCGTGGC
>DASXSB010000063.1:0-150592 GCA_036506275.1 Candidatus Methylomirabilota bacterium
ACGTCCCGCGTGTAGGGCAGGAGCGCGGGCACGTCCGAGGCCACGAAGGTTTCCCCCCGTCCCACGCCCACCACGACGCTTCCCGCGCCGCGTTTCGCCACCACGAGGCGGTCGGGAGCGGCCATGGACATCACGCCCACCGCATAGGCGCCCCTGACGTGTCGCAGGGCCGCGGTCACGGCCGTCCGTAGATCGTGGCCGCGTGCGACCTCCTCTTCCACGAGGTGCGCGAGGACTTCGGTATCGGTCTCGGAGCGGAAGACGTGGCCGGCGTGGAGAAGCCGCTGTTTCAGCTCGACGTAGTTCTCGAGAATACCGTTGTGGACGACCACGAGCGTTCCATCGCAGTCGCGGTGTGGATGTGCGTTCTCCTCGCAGGGACGGCCATGCGTCGCCCAGCGGGTATGACCAATCCCGACGACGCCGGGCGCGGGCCGGTCACGCACGACCTCCTCGAGGCTACCGATGCGTCCCACCGCGCGGCGCACGTGAAGAACGTCGCCGGCGGCGACAGCGAGACCGGCCGAATCGTACCCGCGATACTCCAGGCGCTTGAGGCCATCGAGGATGACGGCCGCCGCGTCCCGCTGCCCCACGTATCCGACGATTCCGCACATGCGCGCCTGTCCTCCCCGATCCTGATCACGCGGCGTTTCCACGTGGGCAGGCGCGGCGTGACGCGCCGTCGCCAGCGTTCCAGAGCAGACGGCGCGCTACCGCGCCCGCGAAAAGGGCGCCATAATGGCGCACAGTGGACGCAAGGGGCGTGCCTCGCCGCCGGCACGCGCAAGCGCTCGATATTTCGTTCGCAGCGCAGCGCACGTGGTTTCGGTCGGACCAAAAAATGCGCGGCCTCGGGTGGACCGCGCACGATTTGCGGAAGCAGTGGTGACCTCGCCGTCATCGTCGAGGAGCGGACACACCGTGAAGATCTTCATCGTGGTCGCCCAGGATCGATCGGAGCTCTACGACTACTTTCGTGACGCGTTCGAGGGTGTCGCGATGGTCGAAGTCATCCTCGATCGCCGACTGCGCGAGTCCGGCGAGTCCGGCCCGCGGGAGGCCGCGGTGCCGGTGCCGAACAATCGGCGGTTCAGCAGGGACATCTACGACGAGCTGCAGTTGCGTGGATTCGTGATCGTCCGCGTTCCCGCGTGACGAAATGCGACGGTGCCGCAGGTGTGCAGCGTCGGTGATGTTGGCAAAACGGTTCGCAGCGTAATGGCCGCCGTGCGCGCGAACTGTAAAACTTCCTGACAACCGAGGCCCCAACTCCGCCCGCCCGCCGCCATTCGAATGGTGGGCAATGATTGGGAATTCCGCGAGCGCGATCGGAAAACCTTACGGTTTTTTCAGATCACGGAGATCACGCGTTAGGATATAGCGATGGTTGTTGACGTTCGCGCGGTTGGCACCGAATAAGCTGGGAGCGGCAGGGCCGATACCACGTCCGAGGAGTGTCCATGACGACGATAAGACGGACCGGTGACACGCTCAGTCGCGGCGCCTCGATGATCGTCGCCGGGGTCGGCGAAGCATGAGCCCGGCGTCGAAGGCGATGACGGAGCTCGGCGTGCGTATCGAGGGCATGATGGCCCGGAATCTTTTCATCGTGTCGCGATATCACCGCGATCTCTACACGTATCTCAAAGAGCGCTTCAACGGCGACGACGCTGTTGAGATCATTCTCGATCGTCGGTCACGCCAGCGACGGCAGCGCCAGGAACCGGCCGCCGTCGAACGGCGGCGCCACGACCGCCGTTGTCGACCCGAAGTCGACGCCGAGTTGCGGACGCGATCGCACGCGATCATCACGATTCCCTGAGCGGTGGCGCGCTCGTCCGCGGAGGTGGATCCGTTCGGTGTAAGCGCTTGAAATTGCTCGCCTAACCTAGACCCTTCCGCCCCTCTCGCGCTCGCGAAGCAACCCCATTGACTTGGGGCCTCGACCCTTGTCATCATGGCGCTCCCGGCGACAGTTAAGTCCGGGGTTTCGATGCGCTCGCCTCGAGCGCGCCTACCGAGGGGGACGCGCACGTTGCATCTGATCATTCTCGACCCCACGCAGGACGTCAGCCGTTCCGCGGGCGATGCGATACCTTCCGGCGTCAAGACCACGGCCGTGCGCAGCATCCCGGCCGTGACGTCGCTGCTCTCAGCGGCGGCTCACGACGACGTTTTCCTCGTGCATCTCGCCGCTGACGTGCAGGCGGCGCCGATCGCGGCGACGCTGCGCCAGACGAGCTTCCGTGGTCACGTGCTGGCGGTAGCGGATCGGCTCCAGCGCGGTGACGCGGACGCGCTGGCGAAGATGCCTAGGGCGGAGTGCGTGGAGCTGCGCGGATCGTCCGCGACCCTCCACAGCGCCCTCCAACGAGCCATGGTAGACTCGAGTTCCGTGCGCTACCGTCGGCCGCGTGAACTCCCCAGTTTCCACGGAATCGTAGGTCGCTCCAAGCAAATCCAGGAGATCTTCACCCGGATCGAGAAAGCGGCGGCGGGTGACGCCAACGTCTGCATATACGGAGAAAGCGGCACCGGCAAGGAGCTCATCGCGCGCGCCATCCACGCCGCCAGTGACCGTCGCGACCGTCCTCTCGTCACCCTCGATTGCACCGCGGTTCCCGAAGGCCTGATGGAGAGTCAGCTCTTCGGCCACGTGAAGGGCGCCTTCACGGGCGCCGTGGAGCACCGTGAGGGAGTGTTCTCGCTCGCGGATACGGGCACGCTCTTCATCGACGAACTGTGCGAGCTCAGCATGCCGCTCCAGGCCAAGCTGCTCCGCGTGGTGCAGAGCCGAGAGTTCGTGAAGGTCGGGGGGATGAAGCCGATCCGGTCCAACATCCGTCTCATCACCGCCACCAACAAGGATCCCAAGAAGGGCGTCGACGCCGGGACCTTCCGCGCCGATCTCTACTACCGCGTCGCCGTCGTCATGATCAAGGTGCCGGCGCTGCGTGAACGGCGCGACGACATCCCGCTCCTCGTCGAGCATTTCCTCGAGAAATTCGCGACGGCGTACAAGAAGCCTGTGCGCGGCGTGGAGCAGGCCGCCATGGACCGCATCGTCGCGATGCCGTGGCCGGGCAACATCCGGCAGCTCGAGAACTTCCTCGCGCAGGCGGTCGTGCTCGCGGAGAGCGACACCCTCTCCGAGCGTGACCTCTTCGTCGATGACGTCGTTGCTACCTCGCCTGTCGCTTCTACGAATCTCCAGCTCGAGCCCGGCCTCCAGCTTCGCGAGGTGGAGCGGCGCTACATCCTGCGCACGCTGCAGCGCGTCCAGGGCAACCGGACGGAAGCGGCGAGATTGCTCGGGATCAGCGTCCGCTGCCTCCAGTACAAGCTCAAGGCGTATTCGCAGACGGGCGACGAATTCGAAGCCCCGCGTAGCGTGGCTGCCGCTCCGCGGCCCGCGCCGCGCCCCGAAATCCTCGCCTCTTAAGCTCCGGCGGGCTTGCTCGCACGGCGCAAGCCGTGCAAATTTTGCGGCCGCACGTGCGACGCAAGTCCGTGATTTCACTGGAAGCGGCAATATCCCCGATAAATTTGCGTGTCGGGATTCCTTCCTTCGAAGTGAAAAGATCAAGACAACCAGCTAGTTAGAGCATATTCCGCCCGGGCACGGCACTTGCGATGACCTGATTCTCGCCAATGCTAAGGGTCTTTCGACATTACGTTCCTGCGTTCCTGCTGGTGGCCTTGGCCGCCGACTCCGCAATGGTCCTTCTCGCAATGGCTGCCGCCCGTTTCTTGACGCCCGGGACCGCCCCCGGTTCATTCTGGGCGCAATCGGCGGCTATCGGCGGCGCCGTGCTGCTCGCGCTGTATGCAGCGGAACTGTACAAGACCGATCTCCGGATTCCCCGGCGAGAAGGATTGGCGCGACTTCTCGGCGCGATCTTCACAGGCGCCGTCCTCTCGGGGGCCCTCGGCCTCGCGGTTCCTGCCTTCCGTCTGGAAGCACTACCTTTCCTCGAGGTGTTCGGTATCCTCGGCGCCGGCCTGGTCGTCTGGCGAGGAGGGTGGTTTCCCTGGTGCTCGCCGGATCGGCTTCAGGAGCGCGTGCTCGTCCTCGGCGTCAGCGCCGCCGCCCCGCGCATCGTCGCGCTCCAGGCCACGGGGTCACGCCCGTTCAAGGTGCTGGGATTCGTCGACAGCGCGCTCGACGCTCAGGACCGGCTCCCCGAAGGCGCTGCTCTTCTCGGTAAGCCGAGCGACCTTCTCGGCATCGTCGACGACCTCGCCCCCGATCTCGTGCTCGTCGCGCTCGCCGACATGCGCCGGAGCTTTCCCGCCGACGATCTCCTCGAATGCCGGCTGCGCGGCATCCGGGTCGAGGATTGGCCCACCTTTCACGAGAAGCAAACGGGCAAGATCCTTCTCACCGACCTCCGCCCGAGCTGGCTCATCTTTTCCGATGGCTTCGTGAAGACGCGGCTGGAGCGCCGGGTCAAGCGGGTGCTGGACGTCAGCCTTGCCTTCGCAGTCTTCACCCTGAGCCTGCCGTTCATGGCGGTGATCGCGCTCGCCATCAAGCTCGATTCCGCGGGCCCCGTGCTCTTCCGTCAGGAACGCGTCGGTGAGCATGGCCGCCGATTCTTCATCAACAAGTTCAGGTCCATGCGCGCGGAGGCGGAGCGCGAGTCGGGTCCGGTGTGGGCGCGGCCCGATGACCCCCGCGTCACGCGCGTCGGCCGCATCCTCCGCCGCGCGCGTCTCGACGAGCTGCCGCAACTCCTCAACGTCCTCGTGGGCGACATGAGCTTCGTGGGTCCTCGGCCCGAACGGCCCGAGTTCGTGCAGGTCCTCCAGGAAGAGATCCCGTTCTACCTCGCCCGTCTTTCCGTGAAGCCCGGCGTCACGGGATGGGCGCAGGTCCGCCATCGCTACGCGGCATCGATCGCAGACACCGTGGAGAAGTTGCAGTACGACTTCTACTACATCAAGAACATGTCGGTCTTCCTCGATCTGCTCGTCCTCCTCAGCACCATCCAGGTCGTGGTGTTCGGTCGGGGCTCCCGGTGAGGCGATCGAGCGACGCGGCCATGTCCATCGCCGCCCCCGCCGACGTCGTCGCGGGCGCGTCGCCCTCGTGGCGATCGCTCGCGATCCTGGGCGCGATCTTCTTCGTCGTGCTCGGCGTCCTGTACTCCACGGTCCTGCGTGATCTCGTGGCGCAGTGGTGGGACGACGACAACTACTCTCACGGCTTCCTCGTGCCGCTGTTCACGGGCTATCTGATCTGGCAGCGCCGCCACGAGCTCCGCACGATGCCGATCTGTGGCAGCGCGCTCGGCTGGCCCGTGCTGGTGGCGGGTGTCGGCATGCTCATCCTCGGCGATGTGGGCGCGGAAAACTTTCTGCTTCGCAGCTCGCTCATCCTGATCCTCACCGGCCTCGTGCTCGTGCACCTGGGGCGGCACGTGTTCCGGGCCGTCGCCTTTCCGCTCGCCTTCCTGTTCTTCGCGGTGCCGCTGCCGGCGATCATCTTTTACAAGATCGCCTTCCCGCTGCAGGGTCTGGCCGCCCAGAACTCGGCGTGGGCGCTCGACCTCCTGGGCGTGCCCGTTCTCCTCGACGGCAACGTCATTCACCTGAGCCGGCTCAGCCTCGGAGTGGTGGAAGCATGCAGTGGCATCCGATCGCTGATCTCGCTGGTCGCCCTCGCGGTGGCGTGGGCGTACCTCACCCTGCCCTCGACCTTCGCCATGGCGGTGCTCATCGCGGCCTCGATCCCCATCACCATCGCCGCCAACGCCGCCCGCATCGTGGCCACCGGCCTCATCGGTCAGTCGTTCGGAATGGAATACGCGCAAGGCTTCTTCCACACCTTCTCGGGGTGGGTGATTTTCGTGTTCGCGTTCGTGTGCCTGCTCGGGGTGCATGCCCTGATCAGGATGGTGAGCGCGGCGTGGCGCCGGCGCAGCGCATGACCCTCGTACCCGCATCCGCGCCATCCGGCGTCGGCGGACGACGCCTTCGATTGACGCAGGAGGACTGATCGACATGTCGCGCATGGTGACCAAGACCGCCGTCCTCACGCTGAGCGTGCTCGTGCTGGGCCTGCTCGCGGCGAGCGGGTGCGCCCGCTCCCCCGAAGCCAAGAAGGCGCGCCATCTCGAGCGCGCCGAGAAGTTCTTCGGGCGCCAGGACTACAAGGACGCCATCATCGAGTACCGCAACGTCCTTCGTATCGATCCCGCCAACGCCGTCGCCATCCGGCAGCTCGGTCTCGCCCATTATCAGCTCGGCGAGCTGGGCGATGCCTTCCCCTACCTGCGCAAGTCGGCGGAGCTCGATCCCCAGAACCTCGATGTCCGCGTGAAGCTCGGGATCATCTATTTCGTCGCACGGCGGCCGAAGCAAGCCCAGGACGAGCTCGCGTTCGTGCTCGGACGTGATCCGAAGAACCTGGACGCGTTGCTGCTCCTTGCCGATGCCTCCCCCGGACCCCAGGAGGCGGCCGCCACGCTGCGTCGCTTCGAGGCGGCGCGCGCCGACCTCCAGGACAAGGCCAAGTACCACATCGCCCTCGGCACCCTGTACGTGCGCACCCGCGATCTTGCGAGCGCCGAGCGCGCCTTCAAGGAAGCGATCGCCCGCGACGCCAAGTCCATCGAAGCGCACGCCGCCCTCGGCGAGTTCTACCTCGTGAAGCGTGATCTCGCCCAGGCCGAGGAAGAGTTCAAGGTGGCGGCCGACATCGCCGGCATCGCGACGCCGGCGCGCCTGCGCCTCGCCGAGTTCTACCTTCGATCGGGGAAGCCGGAAGACGGCAAGCGCGTGCTGCGCGAGATGACGACGAAGGCCCCCGACTACCTCCCCGCCTGGCGGCGCACGGCCGAGCTCGCCCTCGCCGAGAGGCGCTACGACGACAGCTTGAAGACGCTCGACGTCATCTTCAAGAAGAACTCCTCGGACCTCGAGGCGCGCTTCCTCCAGGGGCGCGTTCACCTCGCCAAGCAGGAGACGCCGCAGGCCATGGACGCGTTTCAGGCGGTTCTGAAGATGGAGCCGAAGTCCGCGCCCGCCCGCTACCAGCTCGCCCTCGCGCAGCTCCAGGCCGGCAACGTCCAGCAGGCGAAGACCGAGCTCAAAGAGGCGACGACGATTGCGCCGGACTTTGTCGACGCGCGGCTCCTGTTCGCGCAGCTCAACATTCAGACGGGCAGCGTTCAGCCCGCCATCGAAGACCTGGAAGCCATGATCGCCGCCCGCCCGCGGCAGGTACAGCCGTACGTCCTCCTCGGCACCGCCTACCTGAGCAAGCGAGAGCCCGCGAAGGCGACCGAAGCCTATCGCAAGCTCGCCGCGCTCATTCCGGAGGATCCGCGGGGACCGTTCCTGGTCGGGATCGGACTTCGCGCGGAGGGCAAGCGCGCAGAAGCGGCCAAGCAGTTCCAGGCGGCGGTGGCGGCGTTCCCGGGATTCGTCGATGCGATCGCGCAACTGGTGGCGATGGCGTTCGAGGACAAGCAGCCCGCCGCCGCCGTCGAGCTCGTGAAGAAGCAGATCGCGCTCGTGCCCAACTCCGGGCCGCTCCATGAGCTGCTCGGACGCGTCTACCTGGCGGACGGCAAGAAGGACATCGCGGAGGGCGAATTCATGAAAGCCCTCGAGCTCGAACCCCGCCTCGTGGGCAGCTACGCGAGCCTGGCCGCCATCTATGCCAGTACCGGCCAGTACGACGAGGCCATCAAGAAGCTCGACGCCAGCCTCAAGGTGGCGCCGAAGAACATCGTCACCCTCATGCTCCTCGCCACCGTCTACCACCAGCGCGGTGACATCGCCAAGGCCCGCGAGTCGTACGAGAAGGTCCTCGCCGTCAATCCGCGCTTCGCGCCCGCCGCCAACAACCTCGCCTGGATCTACTCCGAGCACGGTGGCGATCAGGAGAAGGCGTTGCAGCTCGCGCAGACGGCGAAGGAGGTCTCGCCTGAGGATCCACGCATCTCCGATACGCTGGGCTGGATCCTGTACAAGCGGGGTGTCTATCAGCGCGCGCTCACGCTCTTCGAGGAGAGCGTGGCCAAGATCCCCGAAGATCCCACCGTGCAGTACCACCTCGGGCTCACCTACGCCAAGATCGGCAACAAGGAGCACGCTCGACGCGCGCTCACCACCGCCCTCAACACGAAGTCGGAGTTCCCCGAGAAAGAGAGCGCGAAGCGCGCGCTCACGGAGCTCAATTGAACCACGGCCGCCCCGGACGCGCGGAGAATCCGGCGTGATCTCGCTGCACGCGCTCGTGCCGACGTTGGCGGCGGTGAGCAGCCTCGCCCTCGGGGCGCTCGCCCTCAAGAGCCGGCCCCGGCAACCCCTCCAGTGGACGTTCGCGCTGGGGATGACGGGGCTCGCGGTGGAGGCGCTGGCCGCGCTCATGCTGCTCACGGCCGCTCCCGGCGGCGTGGCGTTTTTGTTCTGGCTGCATGTCGTGAAGCTGGCCGGCGTCGCCCTCCTCGTGCCGTGGGCGTTCTTCGTGGTCGCCCTCGCCGATCTCAACCGGCCGGCGGCTCCGCGCTCGTGGCGCCTCGGCCTCGGTACCGGGGTGGCGCTGGTGGCCCTCGCCACCGTCGCCGTTGGTGTCGGACCCGCCTTCCAGGTCACGCCCGGCACCTGGCGCACGCCCGGCGCCACGCTCCTCCCCGTCGCGCGCTATGCCTCGATCGTGGAGCTGTTGCTCACGGTCGGCATTCTGGCCGGCCTCGAGGCGTGCCTCCGCACGTCGCGCGGTGCCAACCGGCAGCGCGTGAAATATCTCGTCCTCGGCCTCGGCGGAATCTTCCTCGTGCGGTTCTACCTGCTGAGCCAGGTGCTGCTCTTCAACACCGTCGTCCCCGTCTTCGTGAAGACGATGGCCGCCTCCCTGGTGGTGGCGAACCTCCTCATCGCGGTGCCGATCGCGCGTGACGAGCTGCGCGGCGTCCGTCTCACGGTGTCCCGCCAGATGGTCTATCGCTCAGCGGTGGTCGGTGTTCTCGGCGTCTATCTCTTCGTGGTGGCCGCCCTCGGGTCGCTTCTCACGTACCTCGCCGTTCCCGAGGAGACGTTCTGGGGCTCGGTGATCGTGTTCGCGTCTGCCCTCGGCCTCACCGCTCTGCTGCTCTCCGACGACCTTCGGTGGCGCATCAAGCGCTTCATCGCCGTCCACTTCTATCGCAGCAAGTACGACTACCGCGAGCAGTGGATGGCGTTCACCAAGCGCATGGGCTCCCTCGTGACGGCCGAGGAGCTGGGCCCCGAGCTCGTGCAGGCGGTGACGGAGGCGGTGGGGACGACGACAGGCGCCCTCTATCTCGCCGAGAGTGGCGAGGCCGCCGGTTACCGGCTCGCGGGCAGCGTAGGGGGCGGCCGCTATCCCGCCGCGCTCCCCGCCGACGCCGCTCTCCCGCGCGAACTGCGGACGGCGACCGCACCGTGCGAGGTCACCAAAGATCTGGGTGTGGAGGGGGCGGTGGCGGTGGGACTCACCTGGCGCGCCACCCTCGTCGGGTTCATCGTGCTCGGGCCGGAGCGCACCGGCAACGCGTACACGGCGGAAGACGCAGAGTTCCTCGCCACCGTCGCCGAGCAGGCGGCGGGCTCGCTGATGAACGCGCGCCTGTCGGAGGCCCTCGCGCACGCCCGGGAGCTGGAAACGTTCGATCGCGTGACGTCGGCCGTGATCCACGACGTCAAGAACTCCGTGGCGGCGCTCTCCCTCCTCAGCCGCAACGCCCTCCGCAACTTCGACGACCCCGAGTTCCAGCGCGACACCATCACCACGCTGTCGCGCACGGTGGAGCGCATGACGCGCCTCCTCGGCAAGCTGTCGTCACCCATGGAGACGAGCCCGCTGCGCGCGGAACGCGTCGACCTCGCCGGCGTCGTCCTCGAAGCCACCACCCCGCTCGCCGCCGACGACCGCGTGCGCCTGCGACGCGACCTCGCTCCCGTCGGTGACGTGTGCGGAGACCGCGACGCGTTGCTGCGGGTGGTCGAGAATCTCGTCACCAACGCGGTGGAGGCGATCGAGGGCCAGGGGACGGTGACGGTGAAGCTGTACGAGGAGGGCGCGCGAGCCGTGATCGTCGTCAGCGACACCGGCTGCGGCATTCCGGAGGACTTCCTCCGGCGGTTCCTCTTTTCCCCTTTCCGCTCGACGAAGAAGGGCGGCTGGGGCATCGGGTTGTACCACACCAAACAAGTGGTCGAGCGCCATGACGGCGAGATCCACGTGGAGAGCATGGAAGGGCGTGGCACGACGTTCTGGGTGAGGCTGCCGTTGCGCGGGGAAGGTGACGAATCCGCGAGCGGCGACCGGCCGGACGCCGAAGCCTGGGAGAGAGTCCGATGAGCCAGCCGAAACTCCTGATTGTGGAAGACGACGAAGCGATCCGCACGCAGCTCAAGTACGGGCTGCGCGAGCACTATGCTCTCTCGTTCGCCGAGAACCGGGCGAAGGCGCTGGCCATCGTGCACGAGGTCCACCCCGACGTGGTGAGCCTCGATCTCGGGCTGCCGCCGAATCCGGACACCGCCGAGGAGGGACTGAAGGCGCTCGAGGAAATCCTCCGCGCGGCGCCCGCCACCAAGGTCATCGTGGTGACCGGCAACGGCGACCGCATGAACGCGCGCCGCGCCATCGAGCTGGGCGCCGTCGATTACCTGTCGAAGCCGGTGGACCTCACCGAGTACGAGACGGTGCTCCGCCGCAGCACGTACCTCCAGGGCCTCGAGCTCGAGACCGCCCGCCACGCCGCCGCTGCCGAAGCGGGCGCGCGCTTCGAGGAGATCCTCGGCAACACGCCGAAGATGCGCGAGATCTTCGGCATGGTGTCGCTGGTGGCGAAGACGGACGTCACCGTGCTCGTGCAGGGCGAGAGCGGCACCGGCAAGGAGCTGCTCGCGCGCGCCATCCACTACAAGAGCCGCCGGCGCGCCGCCCCCTTCGTCCCCATCAACTGCGGCGCCATCCCGGAGACGCTCCTCGAGTCCGAGCTGTTCGGGCACGAGAAGGGCGCGTACACGGGCGCCCACGTCCAGCGCAAGGGCAAGCTCGAGCTCGCCGATAACGGCACCGTCTTCCTGGATGAAATCGCCGAGATGAGCCTGCCGCTCCAGGTCAAGCTGCTGCGCTTCCTGCAGGAGCGCGAGATCGAGCGGCTCGGCGGCCGTCAGCGCCTGCGCGTGGACACGCGCGTCATCGCCGCCACCAACAAGGACCTCAAGGCCGAGATCGCGGGGGGGCGGTTCCGCGAGGACCTGTTCTTCCGCCTCTCGGTGGTCGCCATCACGCTGCCGCCGCTGCGGGACCGCGGGGAGGACGTGGGCGTGCTCGCCAACGCCTTCCTCCGGCGGAGCTGTCAAGAGTACCGCCGCAAGCTCCAGTTCAGCGGCGATGCCCTCGCCGCCATCGCGCATCACCCGTGGCCGGGCAACATCCGCGAGCTCGAGAATGCGGTACAGCGGGCGGTGATCATGACGCGCGGCCGCTTCATCGAGCCCGCCGATCTCGGCATCGCCCCCGCCGCCGCCGGCGAGCGCCTGTCGCTGCGGGAGGCGCGCAACCGGGTCGAGCGCCAGGTGGTGGTGGACGCGCTCATGCGCACCAAGGGCAACATCAGTCGCGCCGCCGGTGAGCTCGGAATCAGCCGCCCCGCGCTGCACGACCTGCTCGAGAAGCACCAGATCGACAGCAAGGATTTGCGGCTCACACGAGCCGTGTAGCGCGTGAGATCGCCGGGGAGGTAGAGATGCTGTACACGACGGTGTCCGTGATCGTTCCCGCGTACAACGAGCGCCCGTCCATCGCGCAGGCGCTCGATCGCATCGTGCAGGCGCCGGTGGGCGGGTTGAAGAAGGAGATCGTCGTCGTCGACGATTGCTCCACCGACGGCACGCGGGAATATCTGAAGACGATCGACACCGAGGGCGTGGTGTGCGTCTTCCACGACCGCAATCGGGGCAAGGGCGCCGCCCTCCGCACCGGCATCGCGCGCGCGTCCGGCGACATCATTCTCATCCAGGACGCCGATCTCGAGTACGATCCGAGCGAGTATCCGAAGCTCCTGCAGCCGGTCCTCGACGGGAAGGCCGACGTCGTGTACGGCTCCCGCTTCATCGGCGGGGATTCTCACCGGGTGCTCTACTTCTGGCACTCGGTGGGCAACCGCTTCCTCACCTTGCTCTCCAACATGATGACCAACCTGAACCTCACCGACATCGAGACCTGCTACAAGGTCTTCACGCGGCCCATCATCAGCCAGCTCCAGCTCAAGGAGGATCGCTTCGGGTTCGAGCCCGAGGTCACCGCCAAGATCGCGTCGCTGCGGTGCCGGATCTACGAGGTCGGTATCTCGTACTCGGGACGGACCTACGCCGAGGGCAAGAAGATCACCTGGAAGGACGGCCTCCGCACGCTCTGGTGCATCGTCAAGTATCGCTGGGCATGAGGCGGCGCCCTCGGGACGCCGACCATGCCGCTCCGATGGCCGAGGCGGGTTGCGGTCACGCTGCTGTGCGCGGTGGGCGCCGCTTTCCTGGTGGTCGGGTGGACACCGGTCATGAACCTCGCCGTCCTCCCCCTGGCGGGGCCGTGGCCGCCTCCGCACCGCGCGGACGTCGCCATCGTCCTTTCCGGCGGCCGCTATCGGGACGGCTCGCTGAACGACGCCTCCGAGCAACGTACGGTGCGGGCGGTCGTGCTCTATCATCGCGGGCTCGCGCCCACGCTCTTCTTCACGGGCGGACCCTGCTGCGGTGAGTCCGCGAGCGCGATCATGGCGCGGCTCGCCGAGGACCTGGGCGTCCCCCGTGCGGCCATCGTTCTCGACGAAGAGGCGACGCGGACGCACGACAGCGCCGTGAACGCGGCCGCGTTCCTGCGCGCTCGGGGCATGAAATCGGCCATCCTGGTCACCAGCGAGCTCCACATGCCGCGGGCTCGTCTGGCCTTCGCGGCGGCGGGGGTTCCCGTCTTCCCCGCCCGCGCCGAAGAGCGTGACATCTGGCTGCGCAAGAACCCCGCCGACCGCCTGTCGCTGCTGTCAGCGGCCATCCACGAATACGGCGGGCTCGTCTACTACCGGCTCCGCGGATGGCTGTGACCACGCGCACACTTCCTGTCCCCGCGCTTCCGGTGGCGGGGGTCGTGCTCGTCGCGCTGCCGACTTACGTCGTCGCCGCTGGGCTTCCGCCGTCCAGCGTGGCGGCAATGCTGGTGACCTTCGCGCTGATGGCGTTCGCCGGCATCGCCGTCCTGCGTCGCGCGCTACCTGACGAACGCTCGCCGCTCTGCCTTTTCGTGTTCGGCTCCGTCTTGGGGCTATTGCTCGGCCGCGTGGGTCTCATCCTGGCCGGTATCGTTCCCGCCCTCCACAGTCACGCGCTCCTCTTCGTGAGCGTGGCCGCCGCCGTCGTCGGCGCCGTCTTCGCGCGCGACACCGTGCGTCCGTGGACGGAGGCGGATCGACGGGAGTTTCCCGTTCTCGCCTGCGTCTGCGCGGTGATGTTACTGCTGTTGACGCCGCCGCTGAGCCGGCTCGGCGTCGCGACCGAGCGCGGCTACGCGTTCGTGGCGCACTTCAACACTGACCTGTTCCAGCATGCCGCCGTCACCGCCGAGGTCATGCGAGGGCTGCCGCCTCAAAATCCATGGTTCGTGGGAGAGGCGCTTCACTACTACTGGTTCTTCCACCTGTGGCCGGCCAGCCTCGCCTCCCTCACCGGAGTGCCGGCGCGGGACGCCATTCTCGTCACCATCCCGGTCACGGTCGTCCTCTTCGTGGCGGCCCTCGCGCTCGTCCTTCGCGCGCACGTGACGGCGCGCCTCCCTCGCTATTTCGGGATCGGGCTCGGGCTCGTCGCCTACAGCTACATCGGCCTCCTCGTGGTCGTTCGTCTCGTCGCCCCCCGCCTGCTGGACCTGGCGCCGAAGTACTTCACGGGCGAGTACACGCTCCTCTCCCATTCCTGGTATCGGGACTTGCTCTACGAGCCGCACGCGGTGACCGCGCTCGCGGCGCTGCTCTTTGCGCTTTATCTCGATCGCGCGCCCGGACCGCGACCGGGCGCGAGCATCCTCGTCGGCCTCGCCCTCGGCACCACGGTCATGACCGATTCCTTCATCGGCGTCATCGGTCTTGCCTCCTTCGGCCTCGTCTACGCGTGGCGATTCGTCCGTGACCCCCGTCGCCGCTGGCCGGCGCTCCTGACCCTCGCCACCATCGTGACCGTCCTTGCCGGCGCTCTCGCCTTGCACGTCTTCCCCACCTCCCGGGGGGCGGTGGCGCCGGGGCCGCATCCCATCTTCAAGTTCGCTCCCGCCTATCTGCTCGTCGACCTCGGACCGATCCTGATCTTCGGCGTCATCGGCCTCGCCCTCATCGCCGCCCGCTCGCGCATCCGCGAGCATGGGCTGCTCGTCGCCATCCTGCTGGTATCGCTCGCGGTGTCGTTTCTCATCATCGTTCCCCTCGACCCGAACACGGCCCTGCGCAAAGGACTCAAGACGCTCCAGATTCCGCTCGTGGTCTTCGCGGCGGAAGGCGCCGCCGCGTACCTGGTCGGGCGGCGGCGGCGATGGCTGTCGGCGGCGGCAGGAATGGTGGTACTGGCAGGGGCAGTGACGCTGGTGACCGACATCAGTCAGTACATCGACGTCCGGGGGGGGAGCGCGATGCCGACCACGTATCTGAGCGCGGACGAGGCCGACGCCCTCGAGTGGGTCCGGCGGAACACGCCGCCGGGCGCCGTGTTCCAGGTCGTGAGCGAGGTTCGTCCCGGCAGCCGCTACCGGGACACCGCCGGCTCCCTCGTATGCACGTTCGGCGAGCGACGGACCCTCTCCGGTGACTACAAAGCGCCTGAGATGTTCCAGGTCGACGCGGCCACGATCGCCCGGCGTCGCGCCCGGCTCGAAGAGATGTTCCTTGCTCGCGATCCCGACGTCGTCCGCGCCGTCCTCCATGACCTCGGGCCCGACTACCTCTACATGGATGATCGTAAGCCGGGTCCGGTGGAGCCACTTCGAGAGCTGGAGACAACGGGCGCCCTCAAGGAAATCTACTCGGCGAATCACATCCACATCCTCGCCGTTTCGTCTCGGAAGTGAGCCGAGCGCGGGGCTTTAGGCGCGGGTCGAGTGTTAGCGGGCTGACAGTCTCGACGAGGTGCCAGGCCCCCTTGTCACCGAGATCGCTGCGCAGGCATTGACCAGGGCAAATATTTCACTAATTCCGGCATTTTCTGCTCATGGCGGTGCCGTCGAAAACGGCATCTTCGTTGCTCTTCTGGAAAGACACGAAGACCCCTTCCGCGAAAAAGGCAAAGTCGCCGTGAGGCGATGACGCAAAGCCACGGGTCAGGTTCATTACGAGCCTGATAGCCGGGTTGCCGCACGAAGGGATCAGTACGACGCGGATGCATGGAGGTCTTCGTCAAGGGAGGCCCCATGCTTTGGCGATGGCCAGTGCTGTTCGTCTGCGTACTGTTCGTCCTCCTCGCGGCGATGCCCGTCCACGCTCTTCCCGAGCTGCCTCGCGTCGCCGTTGATACCGCGCCGGTCGCGCCCACAGGGCGTACCATCACGGTGGGCGCAGGCGGAGACTTGCAGGCAGCACTGAACACCGCCCAGCTCGGCGATGTCATCGTCCTCCAGGCGGGGGCGACGTTCACTGGGCCCTTCACGCTTCCGGCCAAAACCGGGACGGGTTGGGTCACCGTCCAGACGAGCGCGTTGTCGAGCCTGCCCGCGGCCGGAACCAGGGTGACGCCCGCCAACGCCGGCGCCATGCCGAAGATCGTGACGGGCACGGTGGAGCCCGCGATTCGAACGGCCTCCGGCGCCCATCACTATCGGTTCCGCGGCATCGAATTCGGGGTGGTGGGGACGACGTTGAACTACGTGATCATCAATCTCGACGGCTCCTCGCTGGATCCGTACCCGGCCATGATGACCACGGCCTCGCAGGTCCCCCACCACCTGATCTTCGAGCAGTGCTACGTTCACGGGAAGTCCGGCGACATGGTGCGCGCGTTCCTTTTCAACAGCGCCCATACCGCCCTCATCGACTCTCACGTCGACGAGATCCACTCCCAGGCCGATACGCAGGCGGTGGGCGGCTGGAATGGCCCCGGCCCGTTCAAGATCGTCAACAACACGCTGATCGCCTCCGGCGAGAACATCATGTTCGGAGGGGCGTACGCCTCGATTCCCAACCTCGTGCCCTCCGACATCGAGATCCGCCGCAACCGCATCGCCAAGAACCTCGCCTGGAAGTGGAACGAGCCGGGTTACGACGGCTCGGCCTACGGCATCAAGAACCTTCTCGAGCTGAAGAACGCGCAGCGCGTGCTCGTCGACGGTAATCTCTTCGAGTACCACTGGCCGTCGGCGCAGTCGGGCTTCGCCATGGTGCTCACTCCGCGGAGCGAAATCAACAACGGTGTGTGGGCGATGCCGTGGGCCACGGTATCGAACATCACGGTTACGAACAACGTCTTCCGCAGCTTGTCGGCCGGGATCGCGCTCTCGGGTCGCGATCAGGCGGACCACGGACCGACCGTCCCTGGCACTGGATTCCTGGTCAAGAACAATCTCTTCTATGACATCGGCACTGCGCGCTGGTCCGTCCAGGGAAGCTTCGCGGGTGTGCTGTTCATGTTCGCGAACGGCATCAATGACCTCGCTGTGCAGCACAACACGTCCACCAACGAGGGCGGCTTCATCATCTCGGACAACGAGACCCTGCCCAACACCGGTCTCGTGTACACCGACAACATCCACCCCGCGGGGTGGTACGGTCTCGTGGGACCGGGCGGCACGGGGGCAGGGGTGCTGTCGCTCATGTTCCCGCGTGCCGTCTTCACCAAGAACGCCCTCATCGGACCGTGGCCAACTCCGGGCGGACTCAACTACTCCGCGCTCGACGGGCCCTACCCCGGTAACTTTTACCCAGCGTCCGCGACCGACGTCGCATACGTCGACAGCACGCAGGGGAACTTCGCCCTCGCGGCGGGCAGCCGCTACAAGAACGCCGCCACGGATGGCAAGGATCTCGGCGTGGACATGGAAGCGATCGCAACCGCCGCCGGTGGGACCTCGGTATTCACGCCACTCCCGCCGACGACGACGGCATCGACGACAACGACAACCACGCCCGTGACGACGACAACTACGACGCCGACCACCACGACGCCGACGACACCCACCACCACGTCGTCGACCACGACGCCCACCACCACGTCGTCGACGACCACATCGACCGCGACGACGTCGACGCCGACGACACCTACGACACCTACGACCACCACGACGCCGACCACGACGACGTCGACGCCGACCACCACGACGCCGACCACGACGACGTCGACGCCGACCACGACGACGTCGACGCCGACCACGACGACGTCGACGACGACGACGTCCAGCCCCACGACGTCGACCTCGACAACCACCAAGAACAAGCCGGGCAACGGCAAGGCCAAGGGCAGGAACCTTGGATCGGGGTCATCCGTGACGACCGCGGCCTCCACGGGCACCGGAGGTACAGCCGCCGGATCGACCGGCGCGACAGCAACTTTGGCCGCGACCGCTCCTACCCAATCGACGACTGCGACCACGTCCACGGGTCCGTCGAACGTGGCGGCATCGTCCCTGTCATCGCAGCCGGCGGCGCCCATCAACGGCTTGCAATACAGCACGGCCACGGTGCCCTCGAATCTCACCGGTTTCACGGGCACCGGCGGACTCTCCATCACATATCCGACCGCCACGGTACCAGTGACCGGCACGATCAACATCACGGTGTCGACGCCGTTCTCCGCCTCCGTGACGCGGGTGGACTACATCCTGGATGGGTCCCTCGTCGCCGTCACCAACCCCGCGCTGTTTTCGCTGCGCTGGGATAGCACCCAGTACAGAGATGGAACGCACACGCTTCGCGTAAAGGCGTACGACTCGGCGGGAGGCATGTCGGAAAGCGGCGTGTCGTTCTCCACGCAGAATAAGGTGACGACACGATGACCGTCGGCTCCACGCGGTAGGTGGAGCCCGCCCGGGACGGCGTGCAATGCGCCGTCCCGGGCATCGCGAGATGTTACGGCTTGGGCGCGGCAGCGGCCGCCGCCGGCGGCGCCACTCCCTCGATAGCGCGGGATAGTGCATCGATATCAGCGCCCAGATCCTTCCCGTCCGTGCCGGCGCTCTTGTATCGACTCCGGCTCGTCAATCGGAAATCATTGTTCGCGGGATCGGCAAACCGGACCTCCGCCACAGCGCTCGGATAGAAATTGCCGGGATACGCGCTGTCCACGGTGGCCTCCGCGACGCCACCCGGGGTCGGCCACGGTCCGATGAGCACGTTCTTGACGAAAACGGCATCCGGGAACATCTGCTTCAGTACTCCGGCGGCGGTTCCTCCCGGTCCGACGAGGCCATACCAGCCAAAGCCGTGGATGTTGTCGGTGTAGACGAGACCCCGGTTCACGAGTTCGGGAGCATCGGAAACGATGAAACTGCCTTCGGAGGTCGAGGTGTTGTGCTGGATCGTTATGTTGCTGGCGCCGTTGCTGATCATGAAGAGCACCCCGGCGAAGCTACCTGGGACCTGCCACCGGCGCGTGCCGATGTCATAGAAGAGATTGTTGCGGATCAAGAAGCCACTGCCGGGAACGGTCGGTCCGTGGTCCGCCTGATCCCGGCCCGAGAGCGCGATCCCGGCCGACAAGCTGCGGAAGACGTTGTTCGTAACCGTGATGTTCGACACCGTGGCCCACGGCATCGCCCACGCACCGTTGTTCATTTCGCTCCGCGGAGTCAGCACCATGGCGAAGCCCGACTGCGCGGACGGCCAGTGGTACTCGAAGACGTTGGCGTCCACCACCACCCGTTGCGCATTCTTGAGCTCGAGCAGGTTCTTGATCGTCCACGCCTTGCCGGCGTAGCTGGGATCGTCGCCCTTCCAGCTCAGAGGCTTCGTGATGTGATTACGGCGGATTTCGATATCGGAGGGGACGAGATTCGGGATGGCGGCAAAGGCCCCCCCGAACATGATGTTCTCCCCCGCCGCCGCCAGATAGTTGTTCACGATCTTGAACGGGCCCGGCCCGCTCCAACCTCCGAGCGCCTGGGTGTCCTGACCCATGGCGTGGATCTCGGCGATGTGAGAGTCGATCACCGCCGTGTGGGCGCTGTTGAGCTGGACGCCGCGAGGAACGTTAAGGGTGGGATGGCCGTGGATGTAGCACTGCTCCACGATCAGGTGGTGCGGCACCTCGGCCAGGGTCGTCATCATCGCGGGGTAGGAATAGGTGGCGGAGCCGTCGAAGTTCACGATGCCGTAACTGACCGTGGTGCCGGTGACCGTGAATTCGATGCCCCGGAAGCGATAGTGATGCGCCGCGCGCGCGGTGCGAAGGGCGGGCTCCACCGTGGTGCTCACGACCTTCGGCATGGCGGCGGCGTGAGCGGGCGTGACGCGACTTCCCACGGGCGGCAGACCATCGACCTTGTTCGTCTGCACCGTGATCCAGCCATTGCCGTTCTTGGCGGGAAGCGTGAAGGGGCCCGTGTACGTTGCTCCCGCCTCCAGCGTGATGACATCTCCGGGCTGCGCCGCATTGAGCGCGGCCTGGAAATCACCGCGCGCGGGCACGTGGACGGTCTTGCCCGTCGGTGCCACGGGATTGGTGTCGACGACCTGTTGAGGCGGTTGGGGAAGCACCAGCGGCGGTCGGGCGCCCCCTCCTCCTCTGGTCTGCGCGACGTGGACATCTCTCGTCCGGGCGGCGTGAACGGGAGCGAGAACAGCGAGAGCGCCCATGGCGACGAGAAGGAGATCAGCGAAGCGTTTCAAGATTTGGCTCCCCCGCCCGTGCCGGCGGTTGTTCGCGATCGTCGAGCGCCTTGCGCCAGGTGACGGACTGCGTGCCGGTGAGGAAGCGCAGGACGCTCACCACCGCCGCTACGTTGAGCAGGCAGAAGCCGTAAGGGGCGGCGAACCAGCGGGAGACCGGACGTCCTTCCGTGAGGCGCCCCGCCATCGCCGCCGCGTAAAACAGCAGCTGGGCTATGAGGGCGGTCGCGTAGAACGGTCGCCGCGCGAGAGCGGCGGTGGCCCCGAGAACTCCGATGAGGACGAACGGCATCACCAGGCGCAGAAACTTGTGCGACATGAGCTGGAACCAGAGGCGGTTGCGCCAGGGATTCCAGGCCCAGCCTTCGCGCGCCAGCAACTGCAGATTACCGGCGATGGTCCGTACCTTGCGCGTGAACTCCTGCCGTGGCGTGGCCGCCACCCGGTCGAAGGCGCGCGCGTCCCGCTCGAAGACGACACGATAGCCCTGGGCGCTGATCCGGAGCGGGATGAGAACGTCGTCGAGGAGCGTGTCGGTCGGGATGGGCGCGAAGAGCGCGCGGCGGATGGCGTAGATGGCGCCGGTGGCACCCACCGTGGAGTCGACCGCGCTTTCCCAGCGTCGGATCGCCTTCTCGTAGCGCCAGTACAGGCCGACCCCCTCGCCCACGGCGCGCCCGTGGTCGTTCACGAGGTGGAGCTCGCCGCTGACGGCTCCCACCGTCGGGTCTCCGAAGTTCGGGACGAGCGCCCGCAGCGCCGTGGCGTCATACATCTGCCGCGCGTCGCTCAGCACGACGATCTCGCCCCGGCACCGCGGGATGACGTCGTTGAGCACGCACGGCTTTCCCCGCCGCTCCGGGAACGCCATCACCGTCGCCGCCGGCGCCGCGCGTCGCGCGATGTCGGCGGTGCCGTCGGTGGAGCCATCGGAGGCCATCACGATCTCGAGCCGGTCTGCGGGGTAGTCGAGGGCGAGGCAATTTTGGAGCTTGCGCGCGATGCACCCCGCCTCGTTGTACGCGGCGATGACGAGGCTGACGGTCGGGGTCGTCTCGCGCCGGCGTACGGGTCGGGGGCGGAAGCGAGCGGCCAACCACATCCCGGCCGGGTAGCCGACGTACGTATAGAGGATGACCGCCGCCCCGCCCCAGAAGACAGCGGTGGCGACCGTCAACGTGCCACGGGCTCCCGCCGTCGCGCCGCGAGGATCCGGCGCGACAGCTCTTCCACCCGCGCTTCCCAGCTCTCCGCGCGCATGGCTTCCACACGCAAACGTCGCGCGGTATCGCTCCCATCCTCGAGGGCGGCTTCCACGGCGTGGATGAACCCGTCGACGCCCGACGCCACGCGCACGAGCCGCTCGTACCGTCGAACCTCCGGCAGATCACTAGAGACGACGGGCAGTCCCGCCGCCAGGTACTCCCGCAGCTTGAGCGGGTTCGCCTTGCGCGTGAGCTCGTTGAGCCGGAACGGGATGAGTCCCACGTCGAAGGCCTTGCAGTACCCTGGCAACGCCTCGTACGGCTTCTGTCCGAGGAGATGGACGTTGGGCACATCGCGCACGGGCGTGAGATCGGTGGTGGCTTTGCCGATGAGCACGATCGACCACTCCGGTCTCGCCATGGCGATCTCGCGTAGGAGGCGAAGGTCGATCCACTCCGCGATCAAGCCGAAGAATCCGATGACGGGACGCTTGAGGCCCGCGATGTCGGAGGGAGGCGTGGTGTCGGGGGCGAGCGCGCGCGCGAAGTGCGCGACGTCGACGGCATGCGACACGAAGAACGTCTGCGGATTGTACGGGCGGCGCTCCTGCGCCAGCTCTTCCGAGGACGTGAAGACCACGTGCGACTTGCGGATGAGGTCGCGCTCCATGCGCTGGAGCGTCTCTCGCGCCACCCCCGCGAAGGCGGAGTACTCGTCCACGCAGTGATAGACGACCATGCCCTCCCCGAGCCGGCCCACGAGTCGGCTCACGTTGGGAAGGAAAGACCAGAGGATCGGCCGCGTGAGACCGAGCCGGCGGGAAAGATACCGGATCGACGTGGAAAGGATGGCGGTGTTCAGGCTCTCGACGCCCGGCGTGCCCGGGAACGGTAGCACGAGCGGGTTGAACACGGAGAGATTGGGGGCAACCCGGCGGCTCCCTCGCATCGCCACCTTGAACTTCGTGAGGAGGCGCCGGACGTCGCGTCCCGACGCGCTCGGCCGACGCATCCCGATGGAGCTCACCCACAGGACACGGTTCTTCTCGGCCAGGATCCGCATGATGTGCGTCTTGCTGGTGGGATCCCCGCCCCAGTCGTGGGCGAAGCAGATGATCGACGCGCCTTCAAGCATCGGCGCCGGCGGGCGCGGTCACCGTTCGCGCCTCGATGAAGGTCCGGTGCCACAGCGCGAACATCACGAGCGCGAAGAGCTGCTCGCTGACGTCCGTGCCGCCCCGCCGGTGCTGGGCGAGTAGCGCATCCACCTGTCCGAGGTCGAAGAAGCGCCGGTGTTCCCCTTCTTCCACGAGCAGCCGCCGCGCCTGGGCGGCGAGGCCGTCACGGAGCCATTGCTGAACGGGAATCGCGAACCCGCGCTTGGGGCGGGTGGCGATCGCAGGCGGCAGGAGATCGGCGGCGGCGCGACGCAGCAGGTACTTCCCGATGCCGCCCTTGAGCTTGAGAGCGGGGGGCAGACGCCACGCCCATTCCATCAGCACGTGGTCGAGGAACGGCACCCGCAGCTCCAGGGATGCCGCCATCGTCATCTTGTCCGCCTTCACGAGAAGGTCGTCGGGGAGCCACACTTTGGCGTCGAAGTAGAGCATCCGCTGGAGAGGATGGAGCCCCCGCGTCCGCGCGAAGTATTCCGCTCCCACGTCGCCGTCGTCGCGGCCGCGCCACTCCGGCGCCAGCACGCGGTCGCGGTCGCGCTCGCCGAAGACCGACGACACCCCGCGGTAGCGAGCCTCCAGGGGCTGGGCCGCCCACCTGAGGTACCGCGCCGCCTTTCCACCCGCGAACGAGGCCGCGAGGCCCGCTGCGGGAGCGAGGCGATGCACGCGCTCGAGCCAGAGCATCCGCCGGTAGATGCCGTAGCCCGCGAGCATCTCGTCGGCGCCTTCTCCAGAGAGGACCACCGTCACCGATCGCCGCGCGAACTTGGCCAGGAAGTAGAGGGGCGCGGAAGCGGCATCGGCGACGGGCTCATCGAGCGACCACGCCATGCGCGGCAGGAAGTCCCAGAAGCCGCTCGGGCTCAGTGTGAGCTCCTGATGAACGGTGTGGAAGCGCTCGGCGGCGAGGCGCGCGTAGCCGGTCTCGTCGCTGTCGGACGCGTCCGGATATCCGACGGAGAACGTCTGCACGGCGTCCGTCGTGCGAGCGACGAGACCCGTCACCACCGTCGAATCGACGCCGCCACTCAGGAATACGCCGAGCGGGACGTCACTCACGAGATGCGCCTCCACGCACTCCTCGAGCAATTCCCGGAAGCGGCGCTCCGCCGTCTCCGGCGCTTCCGTCTCGCCGTCGAGCGGAAGGTCCCAGTACTGGCGAATCTGGAGGGCGCCATCCCGGCGAACTCGCAAGAGATGGCCAGGCTGGAGCTTCGAGATCCCCTTGAACATGGTGCGGGGACCGGGGACATACCGGTAGCGAAGGAAATCGCGGAGGGCGGCGGGGTCGATCTCGCGGGGGACGCCCGGCCATCGCAGCAGCGCCTTGATCTCGGAGGCAAACAGAAACACGCCGTCGTGGACCGTGTAGTAGAGCGGCTTGATGCCGAGCCGATCGCGGACGAGGATCAGTTCCTGCTGCTCGGTGTCCCAGAGACCGAGCGTGAACATGCCGCGCAAGTGGTCCACGAACGCCTCGCCGTACGCGTCGTAGGCGGCGAGGATGACCTCGGTGTCCGATTTGGTCAGGAACGTGTGCCCCTGCGTCTCGAGCCGTGCGCGCACCTCCGCGAAGTTGTAGATCTCACCGTTGAACGTGATCCACGTCGTCTCGCGGCGGTTCGCCATGGGCTGATGACCACCGGCGAGGTCGATGATCGAGAGGCGCCGGTGGCCGAGGATCGCCCGTCCCGCCACCAGCAGCCCCTCGTCGTCGGGGCCGCGATGGGCCATGGTGTCGCGCATGAGGAGAACGTCCTGCTCGCGCAGCTCCGTGCGTGGAGACACCGCTACCGCACCACAGATCGCACACATGTCTCTACCTCTTCCGCCCGGCCATGCCGATCATGCCGGTCTGGGTGACGTCGCGGAAGCCTTCCTCATCGAACCACCGCGTGATCTCTTCCACCGTATGGCGACTCTGAAAGCGCGGCGAAAGATTGTCGAAGAGGCCAAAGGCCACCGCGCGCAGCGAAGGTTTGGCGTCGACGCCTTTGCCGCGCCTTCCCCGCCAGGCGGCATACGGTCGCGCCGTCAAAAAGATCGGAACGGCGATCGCGTAACTCAAGCCGAGCAGCAAGTTCTTGGGCAATCGATAGGGCGCCACCAGAAGGTCTCGGATCCGCTGGTACACGGCGCGACGGTCCTTGCTGTACACCCACACGTAGAGTGTGCCCCCGGGCTTCACGAGCTCCGCCAGGCGCCTGAACGCCCGACGCGGATCGGGCGTGTGTACGATGACTCCCTCCGCCCATACGATGTCGAACGTCGCCGGTGGAAAGGGAGACGCGAAGAGGTCGGCGGCCACCACGCTCACGTTCTGACACCCGCGACACATTCGGTACGCAGTGTCGATGGACGTATTGATGTCGATGCCGACGACGGCCTCGACGACTCCGGACACCACGCGCATGAGCGAACCGTCCCCGCAGCCGGCATCCAGCATATGCGCCCCCTTTGCTTCGGTGGGCGCCATGGCGAGGCTTCTGAAGAAAGCGGCGAGCTCATCGCTCGCCGACAATCCGTACAGCGTCTGCTGCTCGAATTTGCCGCGTTCACGTGCCCGCCACTGGAATCCGAAGCTCTCCGCGACCTCACGGCTCTCGGTGCCGACGATGAATCGGGGCACGCCCTCGCGGATCGGATACACGGCGTCGCACTCGGAGCAGTGGAGCGAACCCTCGTGGACCTCGCCGTTGATCTCCCTATGGATCTTGGCGGAAAGTGGCCGCCGGCAGGTGGGGCAGACGAGATAGGCGAGCGCCTCGGAATTCATCGCCCCCCCCAACCGAAGCGCACTCGCGCCCAGTTTTTCGTCACCAGGAAGACGGTGAGGATCTCGAGCTTGTCCCAGGGGGCAATGCGCGCCGGTGCCCACGATTCGGCGTAGCGCGCGAGCACAGGGTCCCCCGTCAGCCGCGCCAGACTCTCGAGAAGCGCGCAGTTCAGGCCGTGATACTGAGGCGGGCACAAATATCCGTGGGATCCGTACCAGCTCCATTTGCCCCGGTAATCCCATGAACGCAGAGTGGCGATGAGTCCACGGACGCCGCCGCGGAACAGATCCCATACGGCGGCGTCATCGGTCTCGACGGCGACGTCGTAGAGGCCGAGCAGGCTGAAGAGGAAACCGTCCAGGATGCGAGGCAGCGGACGGCCAGGATATTCCTCGTAAAGGGCACCATGACCCTCGCGGGTGGCGACGCCGCCCTCCTCGATGCCGCGCTCGAAGACCCGCGTGGCCGCGCGGGCGAGATCGAGCAGTTCCTTGCGCCCGGTGACGCGGACGGCACGCACGAGCGCGCTCATGGCGAGGCCCTGGGCGAGCGCCGAGATCCAGGGCGCCTTGAGGTCGCAGCGGCCTTCGCGCCAGTCGAAGCTGTACCGCCACACGGCCTCGTCATCGCGTATCACGGCGTTGCGCTCCAGCCAATGCACCTGATTCAGGAATCGCCGGACATGCGCGAGGTCGGACGTGCGGACACCTTCGTCGAGGGCCATGAGGCCATACCACGCAACGTACGCCGGGTTGTACGCGATTCCGAAGATGCGTGAGCACTGCCGTGGAACACCGTCGGCGTCCAGATCCATGGCGTCGAAGAAGAGGCGCTCGCTGTGGACATGATAGCGTAGCGAGTCCTTCGCGCGTGCCTCCGGCACGGCTTCCACCGGGTAGCGGAACCGGAACCCGAGAAGCTCGTTGCGCACGGCGCGCCAGGCCCAGCCCAGCGTGTGTGCGGGTGTCGCTCGTGGCGCGCGTGTCATACCTTCTCGACGAGCCAGTTTCCGATGGCGAGGCGGGTCAAGCCCGAGCGGTCGAGCACGTCAAGGGCGTCCTCGGGCCGACTCACGATGGGATAGCCATGAAGGTTGAACGAGGTGTTGAGCACGCCACCGATGCCCGTCCGTCGCTCGAACTCCCTGAGCAGCGCGTGGTACTCGGGGTTCCATGCGCGCGAAACCTCCTGCGGACGCGCCGTGAAATCGAACGGGTGGAGGGCAGCCCGGATCTCGTCGCGGCGGGCCGTGGTGTCGAAGGAGAGGATCATGTACGGCGCCGGCACCGCTTTCGGGTTGACGAGGTAGTCGGCGCGTCGTTCTTCCAGGATGGAAGGAGCGAACGGCATCCAGAAGTCTCGCGCCTTGATCGCCTCGTTGATCACGCGAATCACGGCGGGATCGGAAGGATTGGCGAGGATGGAGCGATTGCCCTGGGCGCGGGCGCCGAACTCTTCTCGCCCCTTGAAGCGCGCCACCACGTGGCCGGACGCGAGGAGCTCGGCCACCCGCGGCTCGATCGGCATCACACGCTCCCAGCGCACGCGTGACCTGAACGAGAAGGCGCGCAGACTGGCCTCGATGGCCTCATCGGAATACTCCGGGCCCCAGTAGAGGTCGCGCATGGGGCTGATCTTCGCCGTCCCGTTCTTCTCGGCGTAGACGAAGTACGCGGCGCCCATGGCGTTCGTCTCGTCTCCGCACGACGGGTACACGAAAATCTGCTCCACTTCGGGGAGCTCCATCAGACGCTTGTTGGCCTTCACGTTCATGAAGATCCCGCCTCCGAGGGCGAGACGACGGATGCCGGTGTGGCGGATGCAGTTCGTCACCCACTCGCACAGCACCCATTCCGTGAACTTCTGAAGTCCCCCCGCGATCCAGTCGAACCGCTTGCCGTCCATGAGCGTCTTGAAGAACCGGTACGAGCAATAGGTCTCGGGGCACGTCGCGGACCGCCGCCACCCGAGCGGACGCGACGGCGAGAACTCGATGAGCGACCGGAGCTGCTGGTAGACACGCTCCGATCCGTTCGGGTCCGCATATGGCGCCAGTCCCATGATCTTGTATTCGTGTTCGAGCGGCACCATGCCCATGAGATACGTGAACATCGCGTAGATGTTCCCCACGGAGTCCGCTTGCTGCACCTGATCGAGCCGTTGCAGGCGTCCGCGACGTCCCACGCTCACGCTCGCGCAGAGCCCGTCACCGGCGCCGTCGCAGGTGAGGACGAGCACGTCGTCCTCGAAGTTGCCGAGCCCGTAGTACGCGGCCGCCGCGTGCGCGATGTGGTGATCGACGAAGATCACCTTGTCCGCGGGAATGCCCGCCGCCAGCAGAGGGGCGATCCGGGCGGCTTGCCGGCGCCCGCGCTGCCACCCATAGAGCGGCGTTTGTCGTATGACGTGTCGCACGCCGCGGCGAACCATCCGGCGCGCGGTGACACGGAGGTCGTTGATGCGGTGGTACTCGGCCATCAGCTCGTCGCGAGTCATCGGGAACGCCGCGTGGTGTCCATTCATCGCCACGAAGTCCACGTCGGCCGCCGACGTCTTGCCCATCTCGAGCACGGCCTCGATCGCCTGCGTCGGCATCCCCGACCAGTTCTTCACCCGCCGCACCCGCTCCTCCTGGATAGCGGCCGTCATGTGACCGTCTTCGTAGAGGCAAGCGGCGGCGTTGTGGCCATCGTTGATTCCAAGAATTCTCACGGGCGAGTTCTCCTCGTCTGAACGGCCGCTGCGTAGATCCCGAGCAAGCGCTCGAACGACCGCATATCGCGAGCGACCCCCGTCGCGCGCGTTCCCAGAGCCGTCGTGACCTTGTCCGCGAGGTCAGCGGGGTCACCGCGCCGGAACTTGATGACACCGTCCGGGCGAAAATCCGTGTCGCTCGCCACCACCCGCCGTCCGAGAGCGAGAGCCTCGCGGACGGATATCGCGTCGCCGTCGACGATGCTCGGGCGGACGAAGACATCCGCCCGCGCCAAGAAGGCGAGATAGCGCGTGTGCGGAACCTCTCCGAGGCAGATCACGTGCTCGCCGAGACCACGGTGCGTGATCTCCGCCCGCAGCGCATCGACATCGCCGGCGCCCATCACCACGCAGCCTACCCTCGGATGCCGCCGGCGAAGGCGGTCGATGGCGTCGATGAGAGCAGGGAGGCCATACTCAGGGTCGGTGGCGGCGGCGGCCACGAGATACGGGGCAAACCCCTCGATGGAGCGGGCGTCCGTGTCGTTTAGCAATCCCGGGGCGTCGAGCCCGAGATAGGCGGGGAGAACGGACAGCCGCGACGCCGGCACCCCGACCTTCACGAGGGCATCGCGGATCGCGTCGTTGACGCACACCACGTGCGCAAACGGCGCCACCGCGAACCGGATCACCGCGCGTGCCATGCCCCCGCGCCGAGCCAGGTAGCCGGGACAGAAACCGGAGTGCAGGGTGAGGATACCGACCGCGCGTGAGAACGTGAGGGCGGCGGCACCCGCCAGCACGACGCTCCAGCTCTTCGCGCTGTGGCCATTGGTGTGAAGGTGCAAAAGGGCGCCGCCCCCGAGGCCACGCCGAAGGCCGGTGAGCAGGGAAAAAATGCCGGAAACGCGACGATACTCCGGGCTCGCTGTCGCCCCCCGCCGGAGGTTCACGACGTCAACGTGGATCCCTCGCGCGCGAAGTCCGCGCGCGAGGTCGGCCACGTGCACGGATTCACCACCAAGGGGGGGCGGATAGTAGCCGGCCAGCACGACACGGTCGAGTGACATCGATGTCGTCCGGGGAACGGTGGTGTCTGGGAACGCGTCCGCCGTCGTCATCGATTCCGAGTGAGCTGATGGTAGAGGCTCTGGAACTCCGCCACCATGCGGGCGATCGTGAACTCGCGCTCGATTTTTGCGCGCCCCCGCTCGCCCATCGCACGCGCCGTCGACGGTTCCTTGAGCAGAAATAGGACGCGCTCCGCGACGCTCGACGGGGCGCGCGGCGGAACGAGAAATCCCGTGACACCGTCTTCCACCGCCTCCGGTGTGCCGCCCACCGGAGTCGCGACGACCGGCACGCCCGCGATCATCGATTCCAACACGGCGTTGGGAAGGCCCTCGTTGTCCTTCGATGTGAGCACGGAGACGTCGAACCGTCTCACGGCCGCGCGCAGGGCCTCACCTGTCAGCCGGCCGAGAAACTCCACGCGACCGCCGAGTCCGAGCTCGTCGACACCCCGTCGCGTGTCGGGTTCGAGATCTCCGCTTCCGACCAGGCAGAAGCGAACGGACGGAAGCACCGCCAGCACTTCGCGGGCCGCGCGAAGAAACGTCATGTGATCCTTTTGGGCACGGAAGTGCGCGACCATCCCCACCACGGGCCCGTCAGTCGCGCCCTCGTCTCGCGGACGCCACGCCCCCACGTCCACGCCGTTCCGGATGACGACGATTTTTGCGGGCGCGACACCCTCGGCTTCGATGAGCCGTCGGCGCACGGCGTCGGAGTTCCCGACCACGCGGTGCGCGAAGCCATAGGCGAGGCGATCAACCGCGCGTTGCCAAGCGGTGCGCTGGTCGCCGAGATCGCGGCGCCCCGCAATGCGTACGGGGACGCGCGCCCAGGCAGCGGCGAGGAGACCTGGAAGATTGCTGTAGAAGCCGTACGTTTGCACCACGTCGGGGCGAATTTTCCGGATGTCGCGGGCAAGGCGCAGCACGCGCGCAGGAAAGCGAGGCGACGCGAAGGCGCCCACCGCCAGATACCGAACATCGGCACCGCTCGCCTGAAGATCCCGAAGCAGTGGACCTCCTGCGAAATGGAAGACGGTGTTCCGGATGCCCGCGCGCTCGAGGCCCCGCACGAGCTCCACGCATTGCTTCTCCGTCCCACCCGGGATGAGATTGTCGATGACGTGAACCACGCTCAGCACGAGCCGTCTCCATCCGCGGGTGGGTGCCGCCTGTTCGGAGGAAGGACCGCGCATGCGAGCGATCGTCTCTCCGGCGTCGGTCTGGCGCGCGCGTTCATACGACACCGTCCGGCATCGTGAGACCCGGGAAGGCTTTCGCCCACTCCCGCTCCATCTCGGAGCGGCGGGCGCCCCCCACCTGCGGCTCCCCCCACGATCCGATCAGCACCGCGTCGGCGCCCAACGCCCACCGCTCGGGCGCCGCCGCCGCTGCCCGGTGCACGACGGCGGGGGCGAGCCCGACCTCGGCCGTGATGCGCGCCTCCCCGCCTGGGGCTGCGCGCCGCAAGGCGTCCAGAACGGCCGTCATCCCGCTCGCCCGCGGCGCGGTCAGAACCGAGACTTCGTCCACACGCGTCTCCAGTGACCACAGCGCCGCGCGGGTCTCCTCCGCCATATTGGTGTGGAATCCCACGCGCGCCCGCGGCCGTGCCGTGCGACAGGCGGCGAGCATGCGATCCAGCATGTCCAGGCGGCGTAGGCTCAGCGCGAAGTCCGCAAGAGCGCCGTGCAGGAGAAGGACACCGTCGAATCGCGGCGGCACGGCGTGCAGCGCGGCCCCCAGCAAGCCCATCGCCGCCACCCAGAACGTGGCGGCGCGTTCCGAGGGCAGCACGGGCATCGCCGTGCGCAGGGCGGCGGCGACGCCGGCGGCGCCCATGCCCGCGATCACCTCGCGGTAGCGCTTGTTCGACAGCAGGCGCGACTGCGTGAGGAAGTCCGGCACGGTGACGCGCAGCCGGCGCGCTCGCGCCGCCGGCGTGTCGATGGCGCGGAGCTGCTCCGCGTAGAGGGCGACCTCATCCCAGCCCGTGGCGGCGACGTTCGCAAGGTAAGCGCCGGCGGCGGCCGCCGACACGTCACGGAGATCGAGGACGCGGCGCATCGCGCGGGGACTCCATGTTCCCGTTCCCTTCGCCGCCATTCGGGGCGGCGGCGGCGTCCCGCGCGACGTGCTCGCGAACGCCGGCACTTCGCGCGCGTTCGTGTAGACGTCGAAGAGGAGCCGCTCGACACGAAGCGCGTGATGGAGGTCCATCGGCGCCGGCTCCCCGGTGCGGGTGGCGTCACGGAGGTCCGCGAGCTCCGCCGCGAAGCCGGCCCCGGCATAGTCGGGGGCGATGTTGAAGGGCACGTCGAAATCGAGCTGGTGGATGACGTCGACGTCGCCGTCGTCGCTCACGAAGACGCCGAGGGCGGCCGTGAGGATCAGCTCGCCCCGGTCCGTGCGCACGCGGAGCAGGTTTTCCTGGCGCGGATAGCCGTCGACGGACCAGCTGCAGTAGTGCGTCCCCGCGAAGTTCGGATAGCGAAAGGTCACCACGGCGGAGTCTTCGACTTCGGCGGAGTAGACTCTGGTGACCTCCGCCTCCACTGCCTGGGGCGCGCCGAATGCCTCCTGGATCATCGAGAGGACGTGGCCGCCGGCGTTGATCAGCGCGCCACCGCCCGACATCGCCCGCTTGGTTTCCCACCGATCGGCGGCCGAGGACTGGATGAGCGAGAGCAGTGTGAAGCCGACGAACTCCTGCACCCGGCCGAAACGGCCCTCGCGCAGGCGCTGGAGACAGGCGGCCACGTGGGGGTTTCGCGGCAGGACGTATCCCACCTGGATCGGGTGATCGGGAAACGCCTGCGCCAGCGCTTCGTATTCGGCAAGTTGCTCGCTCCGGACGGCGAGAGGCTTCTCGACGAGGACGGCTAGACCGCGCTCGAGACACTCCCGGGTCAGGCCGAGGTGGGTGCCGGGCGGCGTCGCGATCACGGCCGCGTCCGGCTTCGTCGCCGCCATGGCCTCCGCGAGGCGCGTGAAGGCGGGCGCGCTCACGCCCATGCCGCGCAGCATCGCGGTCGCGCGCGCGTTCGGATCGAAGATCCCCGCCAGCACGACGCCGGGCAGCCGTGACAGCACCACCGCGTGCACGAGACCGATGCGGCCGGCCCCGATGAGGAGCACGCGCACCGCACGCTCCTTGGCGGAGGCGACGTCCTCCGGCGCCACCGCGTCGCTCACCATGGCCGGCAGCGGCCGCAGGGCGATCCCGAGCGCGCGCAGGTCGCCGGCGGTATCCATCCGCTCCACCGCCTTCATGCCCTTGACGTTGTTGGAGCTGATCGGCAGCGGCACGCGCAGCATCTCCGCCAGTCGCACCGCCTGCTCCACCGGCCACAGCGGGATGGCCACCGTGGTCTTGGCCTTGCCTGTCCGCTCGCGTGCGATCGCCTGGAGGAATTCGGCGAGGGAGAGGCCCTCAGGCTGCCCGAGATGCAAGATTCTTCGATGGAACTCCGGCGCGCGCTCGGCGCCGCGGAAGATGGCCGCGCACAAGTCGTCCACGTGGATCGGTTGCACGAGCGAACGGCCGCCCCCGAGGAGCGGCAACACGGGCGCCGAGTCGACGAAGCCGCACAGGCGCTGGAAGAGACCGCCACGTCCGCCGCCGGTGACGAGTCCGGGGCGCAGGATGATCACATTCATCCGATCGTCGCCGGCGAGGAGTCCCTGCTCGGCCGCGAACTTGGTGCGCCCGTACGTGGAAACGGCGTCCGCGCGCGCCGACTGGCTGGAGACGAAGATGAACGTCGACACGCCGGCGTCCCGGGCGAGGTTGGCCAGCCGCATGGTTCCCGCCACGTTGACCGCCTCCGCGCCGCGCGCGCCCGTCCCCAGCCAGGCCGCGCAGTGCACGACGACGTCGGCGCCGTCCACGGCCGCGGCCGGGATCCCATCCGGGAAGTTTCCGAAATAGCGCTGCTCGACGGGCACGGCGGGCGCCGTCGCCCAGTCCGAGCGCGTGAGCGTCCGCACGCGCCATCCGCGGGCGAGGGCGAGCGTGGCCAGCCGACCCCCGATGAAGCCGTTGGCGCCCGTGATCAGCACGGTGGGCCGACGCTCGTCGAGTCCGGAACCGGTCATCGCGGCGACTCCTGGATCTCGATCAACATCGCCTGCAACACGAGCTGGAAGCCGAGGATCAGCGGCAGCGCGCTCAGCATCACCGTGCCCGTGGTGGCGGCCGGGCCCACGAACGTGGAGTGGAGCCAGGTGTAGCTGCCGAAGGCGGTGCCCCAGGCCAGGAGAGCCAGGCCTACCACCCAGAACACGGCCACCGCGGAGAACTCGCGCAGGACGTGCTTCTGGTAGAGGCGATACCAGAACCGCCGGAACAGATAGACGGGGAACGTGGCCACCACGTGTCGCAGGCGCATGGAGGACCGCTCGTCGCCGTAGCGGGCGGGAATGTCGACGTCCTTCACGCGCGCGTTGAACACGTTGAGCTGCACGAGCATGTCGGTCTCGAAGAAATACCGGCGCGCCAGCCGGTGGAGCGGAAGCCGCCGCAGCATCCCGGCTTCGATGGCGAGGAACCCGTTCACGGGATCGAAGACGTGCCAGTAGCCGGAGACGAGCTTGGAGAAGAACGTCAGCACGAAGGCGCCGAGAAACCGCGTTCGCGGCATGTGGCGGAGCGCGTCCTCGGACAGAAACCGGTTGCCCTTCGCGTACGTGTACCCGCCGCCGACGATGGGATCGAGGAGTCGCGCGAGACAGGCGGGATCCATCTGACCGTCGCCGTCCATCTTCACCACGATGTCGGCGCCCGCCTCCAGGGCCGTGCGAAAGCCCGTGACCATGGCGCCGCCCACACCCTGATTGCGTTCGTGCACACGCAGGATCACGCGCGTCTCTTGAATGCCCCGTAGCACGTCGGCGGTGTCGTCGGTCGACGCGTCCTCGACCACCACGATCCCGTCCACGAACTCCGGGATGCCCTTGATGACGGTCGCCACGTGCGGCGCCACGTTGTAGGCGGGAATCACCACGAAGATCCTCCGGCCCTGGTACACGGTGATCGCTCCTAGGCGGACGCCTTCACGCGTCGATAGATACGGACGCCGCAGGCGGAGTTGTGCTCGGCGAACCAGGTGCGACCGCCGAGAGAGTTCGAAGGCACGTCGATGTGCGCGACCGCCACCCGGCTCGCGAACGTCCCCTCCAGAACGTAACCGTCACCCCGCAGGATGCGCGCGAGCGCGTCCAGCTCGGCATCGGACGGCGTGCTCGGATACCAGTCGTTCGCGGTGTAGCGATGGCCGCGCGCGCGCTCGTCGTCCCACAGCTCGACGATGGCGGCGATGCTGCCGGGGATGACGGCGTAGTCGGGAGCCTCGGTGTAGTCCGTGATGCGATACGCGCGGAGCATGTCCACGTCGGGGACGAGCTGTGGAGACCCGTCGAGCAGCAGCCGCGATTTCATACCGAGCGAGGCGCCTGCCGGCACGTGAGCCTGGATCCACGCTCCCGCCTCCGCCTGGGGTTTGGAGCGCGGGCTCATGAACTCGGCCCACGCCTGCGCGTAGAGCGACGAGTACACGACGACGGCGACGGTGATCGCCACCCCCGCCACCCGCAGCACCCGGCCGCGGGTGAGCATCAGATCGCCGAGCCAGAGGGCGGCGCCGAGGCACCAGAGCGGCGTCAGCTCGAGCGCGAACCTGTTCACCTTCACGCGCGTCAGCTCCAGGGCCATGTAGGCGGGGATGACGGCGACCATCAGGATCAGGAACTTCACATCGCGGCGCGCGAGCGCGTACGCCATTCCGAGGAGTCCAGCCACGAAGATCGGCACCCCGAGATTCTCGGGAAGAAAGCCGGTGAAGTAGGGCACGGCGGGATGCACGGCGGGGAACATCCCGTGATCGCCGGCGGCGTGCGACTTCGTGAGAAAGGCCAAATGGCTCAGATAGTCTCCGAGGTTCACGGCCACGGGGAGCGCGAGGACGATCGCGAGCGTCGCCGCCACGGCGGCGGCCGGGATCATCAGCGCGCGCAAGCGCGCGCTGAGCCACGTCGCCCACGCCACGGGTGAGCTTCGCGCGAGCATGGGTACGCCAAGCGCAAGCACGCTGCCCGCACCCACGGCGGCGGCGGCCACCAGGGCCAGCCCGAACATCCGGTCGATCCACGGCCGGTGATACTCGAACGAGTTCGCGTGGACACCGCGGTCGTAGAGGCGCTGGAACAACGCATACGTCGCCTCACGCTGGACGAGGCCGAACCACAGCACGATGACGGCGACGACGACGGCGAGGGCGGCGAGCATGACCCAGACGCGTCCGAGGAGACGCGTGATGATCGCGGGCGGCGCCCCCGCCGGCGACGGCGCCGATCGCCGCAAGAGAACGATCTGCACAGCGACGAAGACGCCCGCAAACAGCACGGGGCTGTACTTGGACGCGATGGCGAGTCCGAGGAAGACGCCCGCCAACGTGAGGGCGAGCGTGCCGCCCGACGCGCTCGCACGCAGCGCGGCGTAGAGGGCGAGCCAGAGAAATAGCGTCGAGTACGCCTGCACGTTGACCTGCACGATGGCGGCGATCATGGTCACCGCGTAGAGGAGGGCGGCGATGGCGCCGTGGCGCGGTCCCCACAGCCGGCCCACCATGTAGACGACCGCCACCGTGGCCAGCGACACGCCGAGGCCGAACGTCCGGCACACGGTTCCGAGGCTTCCGCCGCCGCCGAGCTTCCACCAGGCCAGCGTCCCCATCCCGGTGATCATGGCGGGCACGGGAGGATAGAAGAAGACGCGGTGACGGAGTGGATTGCCGGACTCGACCACGGACTGGAGTTGCTGCGTGAACGGCTCCTCGCAGCCGAGGAACGCCAGGCGACCGTCGCGAATCTCAACCGCCGCCGAGACGCGGAGAGCGAGCGCGAGCACGAGGGCCAAGAGCAGCCACAGCGCTTCAGGACGGCGTCGGTCCTCAGACGGCATCGCCGACGCCCTCCTTCGCCGCTTCCTCCAATCCGCGTGCCCACGTCTCAAACACCACCAGCGTCCACAGCCGATGAAGGACATCGCGCCGGCGCGTCCCGCGGTAGAGATCGTGGAGCCGGCGTACGTACCCACCGTCGAAGATCTCGCGGCCAAGCGTGGAGCCCGAAAAGAGCGAGTCGTGGAGGAAGGCGTCCCAGTCTCCGCGCAGCCAGTATTCGAGCGGGACCGCGAATCCCTGCTTGGGACGGTTCAAGACCTCGTCGGGAAGCACACCGGCGATGGCGCGCTTGAAGAGGCGCTTGGTCTCTCCCGCCTGGAGCTGGTACTCGGAGGGAATGCCCGCCGCGAATTCCACCAGCTCGTGGTCGAGGAGCGGCACGCGCGCTTCGAGGGAATGCGCCATGCTCATGCGATCGACCTTGGTCAGGATATCGCCGGGCAGGTACGTCTTGAGGTCGAGATACTGCAAGCGTCCCGGAAAACGGAGCCCCTCGCTGCGGGCCACGTGCTCGTGAACCACGTCGGAGGCGCTGCCGGCGGCGGCCAGGAAGTCTTCGTGGAGGAGCGCGGAAAGCCGCGCCGGCGCGAAGTGAGAAACGCTGTCGAGATAGCGCTCCACGCGCGGCAGCGACAGGTTGAACAGAAAATTCTTTCCGGGTGTGCCCTCCGGGAGCGCGCGGCTCACCCAGCGCACGCCGCCGGCGAGTCCGGTGTCCGCGATCAGGCCCAGGCGACGACGGCGCTCGTCCACCACGTAGCGGTCGTAGCCGGCGAAGATCTCGTCGCCGCCGTCGCCGGAGAGCGCCACCTTCACTTCGCGGGCGGCGAGCGCGGAGACAAAGTACGTGGGGATGGCGGAGGCGTCCGCGAACGGCTCGTCGAACTGACAGATGATTCCCTCCACCTGCGGCAGGGTGGCAGGCTCGACGATCAGCTCATGGTGCTCGGTCTCGAACCGTTCGGCCACGCGCCGGGCATAGGGAAGCTCGTTGTACTCGCGCTCGGGAAACCCGATGGAGAACGTCTTCACGGCGCGGCCAACCTCGCTCGCCATGAACGCCACCACCGCGCTCGAATCCACCCCGCCCGAGAGGAACGCGCCGACCGGTACGTCGCTCACGAGGTGGCTGCGCACGGCGTCCCGCAGCCGGCCGCGCAGCTCCTCGACGAGCGCGTCGGGATTCGCGGCCTCCTGCGTGCGCGTAAAGCCGCCGACGGGATCCCAGTAGGGGCGGACGTCCACGCGGCCATCGGATCCGCACGTGAGCAGGTGCCCCGGCGGCAGCTTCCGCACGTGCTTGAAGATCGCGAGCGGGTCGGGAACGTAGCCGTACCGGAGGTAGGCGACCACGGCTTCGGGATCGACCTCACGCGGCACCGCCGGCGAGCGGAGGATCGCCTTCAGCTCCGAGGCGAAGATCAGCTCGCCGCCGACGGACGCGTAGTACAGGGGCTTGATGCCTAGGCGGTCGCGGGCGAGGAGGAGCGAACGGCGACGTCGATCCCAGATCGCGAAGGCGAACATCCCGCGCAGATGGTGGACGGCATCGGGGCCAAAGTCCTCGAAGAGGTGGACGACGACCTCGGTGTCCGAGCTGGTGCGAAGCGTGTGGCCACGCGCGCGGAGGCCGGGTGTCAGCTCGCGATAGTTGTAGATCTCGCCGTTGAAGACGATCTGGAGAGAGCCATCCTCGTTGCCGAGCGGCTGGTGACCGGAATGGAGATCGATGATGCTGAGGCGGCGCATCCCGAATCCAAACGTGCCCTCGACGAAAAAGCCTTCGTCGTCCGGTCCGCGGTGGCGCAAGGCGGCGCCCATCGACTTCAAGAGCGACTCGTCCACCGGCTGACCGCCGTCGCGGTCGCGCACGCCGAAGATCCCACACATGCGGGTTCTACTCCGGGGCCGGCGCTGTCGACGGCGTCGCGCGCTCGAAGACGTCGGCAAGAAGGCCGGCGAGACGCCGCCGATCGAACTGGGTCACGAAGTCGCGCGCGGGGAGTGGACCGGTTCTACCCTCTCGCCAGTGCCCGTACACGTCCCGCACGGCGGCGGCGATGCCGGCGATGTCGTCGGGATCGACGACGTGGGCGCCGGGCAGTCCTCGAAGGAGCTGCGCCACCGCCCCCGCCCGTGTGAGGGCAAGAATCGGCCGTCCCGCGCGCAGGTATTCGTACGTCTTGCCCGGGATCTGGTACGGCTGGGCTTCCGCAAGAAGCAGAAGCAGATCCGATTCGAGCAGCCGCGGGAGCGTTTCCTGGCGACTGAGGGCGCCCACGAAGTGCACGACGTCCTCGAGCCCCACGGTGCGCGCCGCCTCCCTCACCAGCGCGCCCTCCGCGACGTCGCACCATCCGATCAACTCGACGCGCACCGCCTGCTCCGTGAGCTCACCGGCCGCGATGAGCCGGCGCAACGCCTGGAAGACGGGCAGCGGGTTGCGCGCCTGGTAGAAGCTCCCGGCATACGTGAGGACGAACGCCCGGCGTTCGCCCGGCCCCGTCCCGAGAGGCGGAAGGTCTTCCCACTCACCTTCGTCGAAGCCGTTGGTGACGATCGTGAATTTCTCGGGCGGCAGCTCGGGATACCGTTCGCGCAGCAGGGTGGCGTGCTCCTCGGTGACGCACACGATGCTGGTGGCGCGCGTGACCACGAGATGCTCCATCCGCTCCTCGATTGCCATCGAGAGGCGGCTCACAGGCTTCCACTGTGGGATACCGATCCACGGATCGCGGAAGTGCGCCGTCCACGGCCGGCCCGTGGCGGCGGCGATGCAGAGAGCGACGAGATGGTTGGTCCAGTACGGCGCCGAGGAGAAGATGTGGCGGACGTCACGGCGGCGCACCTCGCGAATCCCCTGCACGACGGCGATCGGCAACCATCCCGTGAAGATGTCCGGTGTTTTCAGGATGGAGAGCACCCATCGTCGGGTACGTCCCCCCTTCCCCGCGAGATTGCCGTCGACGTCGACGCCCTCGCCCGCGCCGCGCTGAAGGCGGCGCACGCGCCGCCACACCTGGAGGGGGTGCGGAAGCGCGGCCGTGCGCACGATCACCCCCGGGAACGAGCGCTGTTCCTTGGGATCGCGGTTCGTGAGGTACCGCTCGTCCACGGTGAGCACGACCGGCTCCCATCCATAATCGGGTAGATACCGCGCGAGCTGGCTGCAGGCATGCGCGCCCACCTCCAGGCTCGGAGGGAAGTCAAACGTCACCACCAGGAGCGCGCGCTTCACCTTCGTGGGTCGGCCGAGGTCGTCGGCTCCGGAAGCGGGCGGCGGAGACGCGGCCTTCATCGGACGCTCCGGGCGGGCCTCCACCGCGTCCCGGACGCGTTGGGGGTATGGAATGTTGCAGATGTAGACGCGGCCGTCCCCTTGTTCAAGTCGGAGAGCCCGCTCGCGATGGTACGTACCGACACCGCCAGGCCCGCGGTGTAAAAGAAATAGAAGTGGTAGGCGGCCGGATGAAACAAGGCGCCGATCGTGAAGGCGGTCAAGGCGAGGCGGACGCCGTTCGTGAGGGCGGCAAGCTCACGGTCACCGGGCCCGGCGCGGAGCTGGGCGCTCACCATGTTGACGGACTGGAACAGCCGCCACAGCAGGAGTACGAAAACGACAAGCGCTGGGATGCCGAGATCCGCGCCCACCTGCAGGTACGCGTTGTGCAGGCCCGTCCATCCGATGCCGCGCTCCACGAAGGCGAGTCCGTTCATCCCCAGTCCATGCCCGAGCAGCGGCCGTTCCTGGATCAGTTCCAGTCCGACGAAGTTGCCCTCGTATCGGCCCCGCGCGGAGCCGGTGGGATCCGCATCGAAATCGATGATGCTGTAGATCCGATGGCCGTAACCCGCGGGCGAGATCACGATGGCGCACGTTACGAGCGCAAGCACGGCCCCAACGGTAAGCATGTCGCCTTTGCGGACGCGCTCGATGAGGATCACGAGGCCGATCGCCAGCAAGGTCAGGAAGCCCGCGCGGGAGAAGCTCGTGATCACGCCCCACGTCATGACGAGGAGGGCGATGCCGAGGAGCACGCGGTGCAGCGTCCGCCGCGTGGCGAAGAACAGACCGAGCGTCACGGCGATGAGGAGATTGAGCGTGAACGCGAAGTCATTGGGATTACCGGCGAGCGCGGACTCGTAACCACCGATGCGCCCTTCGCCCGAGAACTGGCCGGCCGAGAAGTCGCGTGCGCCACTGTACGCCATGAAGGTACCCCAGCACGCCAGCGACCCGAGCAATAGCTTCATCCGACGCACGGTATCCACCACGTTGCTGAGAAGGGCAAAGATCAACAGCGACTTCCAGAGGTCTCCCGTCAAGAGCTCGAAGCTTCCCCCCGGCCACAGCGAGGTTGGGATGGACGCCGCCGCCAGGACGTAGAGGATGATCGCGAGCTTGAGCGGAGGCGTGACGACGGTGAGGTTCCCGCCCCGGAAGAGCCGGTCGAGCAAGTAGAGGATGATGGCGAGCCCCGACGACACCATGGCGAGCCGGAGAGGTTGGAGGAACGGCATATAAACCTGGGGGCTGATGTAGAGGATGAACGTGAAGAACATCAGGCCCCAGAAGGGCGCGCCCGCGCTACGCAAGGGCGCCAGCCGCGCCACGCGGGCGGGCACGTGAGATGTCGGCGTCATCGTCCTCGCCCCTCCGCGCGCAAGACGCGCACGATCCGCTCCGCCGCGCGCCCGTCCCAGAGCGGCGGACGCTCCCGCGGGGCCGGCGGCTGCTCGAGGGCGAGAAGCGACTCCGCCACGATGCGGGCGGGGTCGGTGCCCACGATGCGATTGGTCCCGTGGCTCACGGTCACCGGTCGCTCCGTATTCTCGCGCAGGGTCAGACAGGGAACGCCGAGGATTGTGGTCTCCTCCTGGATCCCGCCGGAATCGGTCAACACGAGCCGCGCCCGGCTCACGAGCGCCACGAAATCGAGGTAGCCGAGGGGCTCCAGACACACGATGCCCTTCTCCGGCAGCGCCTCCCCGCCGTGGTCGGCCGCCCAGTAGAGGCCCTCGCACTCCCGGAGCGATGTCCTCACCCTGGGATGCACGGGGAACACGATCGGCAGCGCGCGCGCGACGTCAGCCAGCGCCTGCAGGAGGCCACTGAGTGTCCGCGCGTCGTCCACGTTCGACGGCCGGTGGAGCGTCAGCACCGCGTAGGGCCGGGGCGGCTCGATGCCGAGATGCGCGAACACCGGTGAGCGCTCCCAGCGACTCCGGGTCTGCTCGAGGGCGTCGATCATGACGTTGCCGACGAGGTGGACCCTGGCGGCGGCCACACCTTCCCGGCGGAGATTGTCGACGGCACTCGCCTCCGTCACGAAGAGGAGGTGGGAGATGGCGTCGGTGAGCACGTGGTTGATCTCTTCCGGCATGGCGCGGTCGAAGCTCCGCAGCCCCGCCTCCACGTGGGCGACGGTGATCCCGAGCTTGACGGCGGTGAGGGCGGCCGCGATCGTGGAGTTGACGTCGCCCACCACCAGCACCACGTCGGGTCGCACGCTCTCCAGCACAGGCTCCACCCGTCGCATGACATCCGCCGTCTGCGCCGCGTGGGAGCCGGAGCCCACGCCGAGGTTGAAGTCCGGCGCCGGGATCTCGAGATCGTCGAAGAACGTCTGCGACATGGTGTGGTCGTAGTGCTGACCGGTGTGGACGAGCACCGACGTGAGATCGCGGTGGCGCCCGATCTCCTTGACGAGCGGCGCCACCTTCACGAAGTTCGGGCGCGCCCCCGCGATGCTCACGATCTTCATGGGCGTCACAGACGGACGATCCGGCCCACGGGCGCGGCGCAACCGCGCGTGGCGTTGCGCGTGTCGACCACGAGCGGGCTCTCGGCCACGATGGTGGCGTAGTCGAAGGCGCGATGGTCGGTGAGGATCAGGGCCGCGTCAGACCACTGGAGGAGCTCACGGTTGAGCTGGGCGCTGTCGAACGTGCGCCCGTGCACGGTGAGCGTGGGCACGAAGGGATCCGCGTACTGGACGTGGGCGCCCTTGCGTAGCAGCTCCTCGATGATGTCCAGCGCCGGCGATTCGCGCGTGTCGCCGACCTCGCGCTTGTAGGAGACGCCGAGAACGAGGACGCGGGCGCCCTTGAGCGGCTTGCCGCCGACGTTGAGGGCGTCGGTGAGCAGCGATACCACGTACCGCGGCATCGTGCGGTTGATCTCGTCGGCGAGCCCGATGAATTTCGCCTCGTACCCGTTCAGCCGCGCCTTCCAGGACAGGTAGAAGGGATCGATGGGAATGCAGTGACCGCCGATCCCCGGCCCTGGCGAGAACGGCATGAACCCGAACGGCTTCGTGGCCGCCGCCTCCACCACCTCCCACACGTTCACGCCGAGATGCTGGCAGATGAGGGCGAGCTCGTTGGCGAGGGCGATGTTGACGGAACGGAAGGTGTTCTCGTAGAGCTTGGCGAGCTCGGCCACGCGCGGGCTCGAGAGCTCGAAGAGCTGCGCGACCACCTGGCGATAGAGCAACGCCGCCATCTCCGTGCACACGGGCGTCACGCCGCCCACCAGCTTCGGAATCTCCTTCACCTTCCAGGTCGGGTTGCCGGGATCGATGCGCTCCGGCGAGAACGCGAGGTGGAAATCGACACCGACCTTCAGCCCGCGCTCCTCGAAGAGCGGGAGCAGCACTTCCTCCGTCGTTCCCGGGTAGGTCGTGCTCTCCAGCACGATGAGCTGGCCGGACGCGAGGTGACGAGCGACGTCGCCGGCGGCCGCCACCACGTGGGAGACGTCCGGATCCTTGGATTTCCGGAGCGGCGTGGGTACGCAGAGGACGACGACGTCCTGCCCGGCGAGGGCGGCGGAGTCCGCGCTGGCGGCGTACCGGCCGGCGGCGAGGAGGCCGCGCAGATCCTCACTCGAGACGTCGGGGATGTGCGACTCGCCGCGCGCGAGCGCCTCCACACGGGCGCCGTCGATGTCGATGCCGGTGACGTGGAAGCCGGCTCGCGCGAATTCCACCGCGAGGGGGAGACCGACATACCCCTGGCCAACGACGGCGATGCGCGCGCTGCGGTTTTCGATCTTCGCCTTCAGGGTCACTGGCCCACCGCCTTGGGCAGAGTGTCGACGCGATAGGCGTCGGCCGCCTTCGATCCCCGTCCGAACAGCACGATCTTCACGGTGTCGAAGAGGATATGCATGTCCATCCAGAACGAGAGATGTCGGATGTAGAAGAGATCGAACCGCATCTTCTCGATCTCCTCCGCGAGGTCGTTCGCGTAGCCGAACCGCACCTGCGCCCATCCCGTGACCCCGGGGCGCACACGCGTGCGCAGAACGTAATGGGGGATGCGGTCGGCGAAGAGGTCGAAGTTCGACGCCGGATGTGGACGCGGGCCCACGAGGCTCATGTCGCCGCGCAGGATGTTGACGAACTGCGGGAGTTCGTCGAGGCGGAAGCGCCGCAGCCACTTCCCCACCCGCGTGATCCGACGATCGTTGTCGCGTACCCACTCCGACGTCCGTTCCCCGCCGGGCAGCATGGTGCGGAACTTCAGGAGACGGAAGGGCCGTCCATAGCGCCCGATGCGATCCTGCACGAAGAGGACGGGGCCGCGCGACTCGAGCTTGATCGCGATGGCGATCAGCGCCAGCAGCGGCGCCGCCACCACCAGCCCGGCCAGGGCCGCCAGCATGGTGCCCCCGCGCGCGACGCGGAGGTAGCGGAGCGACTTCCGGAGGTCATCCGAGAACAGCACCGTGCTGGGCGCCATCCACTCCAAAGGCACCTTGCCCGTGAGCCGTTCGTAGGTCTCGACGCCGTCGTCCACGGAGAGGCCGCGCGCCTGGCACTCGAGGAGCGCACGCATCGGCAAGCGACCACGACGCTCGGAGAGCGCCACGATGATCCGGTTGGCACCGCTCTCCTCGACGATCTTGGCGAGCTGGTCGAGGGGCCCGAAGGCGCGATACGCAGACGACGGCTCCTCGATCCCGGCGTCGGGGACGATGCCGACGATCTCGTAGCGGAAGTGCGGCTGGGCCTCGATCTCGTCCACGATCTGGCGGGCGAGGCTCCCGTTGCCGAGCACGATCACGCGCTCGATGAAGGGGCGCCGGCGCATGGCGGCATACGTGACTGCGCGCAGGGGCAGCAGGATTCCGGCGATGATCACGAAGCTCGAGACGAAGGCGCCGTCGACGAGACGGGCCTCGGGAACGAAGCGGTAGAAGACGGCGAGCAGAATGAAGGTGACGCCGAACGACTGCAAGAGGCGGGAGGCGACCGCGGAGAGGTCGCGCGTGATGCGGAGGTCATAGAGGTCGTTGTAGTAGAAGGCCACGATGCAGCAGAGCGTGACCGCCAGCGCCTGACCGAACACGGTCGCCACGTCCAGCCAATCCACGATGACCACCCGCCGCCAGAGCAGACCGATGACGGCGGTGGCAATGAACAACGACGACGCCTCTAACAGGGCGATCAACCGTCCCATGGGGCCCCGCGGTTACCGGACCGCGACGTCGATTCGGGTGCAGGCGTGCGCGCGATTCCGCCTCACCGGCGACCCCACCGCCACTTGCGGTGGCCGTTACGGCTGGCGGCGCGGTAAGCGTAGTGGTAGTAGCCCGATAGGGGCCGCTCGTCGCGGTTGAAGACGAGCCCGATCATCTTGTCCAGCTCCACCACGGTGAGGGCCTCCTCCACCAGGCGCCGCGGCGTCCGGTGAGCGGCGACCACCACCACGAAGCCGTCGACCCACCGCGAGATGACGCGGCAGTCGGGCACCGCCACCAGCGGTGGCGTGTCGACGACCACGTAGTCGTAGCGCTGTCGCGCCTCTTCCATCAGCTCGCCGAAGCGCGGCGACTTGAGCAGCTCGTACGGCGCCGACGGTGTGTCGCCGGCGGGCAGGACATCGAGATTGAACGGGGGGCGACGGCGCACGACGTCGGCCAGTGAAAGCCGGGGCTCGAGGATGGCGCCCACGAGGCCCGGGCTCGGGGAGATCCGGAGCCCGAGGGTGGCCTCCACGCCCGGACGTCGCAAATCGCAGTCGACCAAGAGCACCTTGCCGTCCGCGGACTGCGCGAGGGCGCCCGCGAGGTTGATGGCGGTCGTGGTCTTGCCGTCACCGACGGACGGGCTCGATATCGCGATCACGGCCAGTCCGGCCGAGACGTGGAGCTGGTCCACCATCTGGCGAAGGGCCCGGTATTGCTCGGCCTCGAAGCTGGCGGGCATGACGAGACTCACCAGGTGCGCATCGAGCCCGTGCAGGCCCTCCTCGACCGCGTCCTCTTCCAGGGTCTCCACGTCGCCGAGCTCCACCGGCGCCGTCGCTGTGCGGGCGGCGGTGACCCCGGGCCACCGGAAGAGCGTCGAACGCGAGGGCTCCGGCTCCGGCCGCGGTGTCGCCGGGCGCGCTTCCTCGGCCACGCTCTCGACCTCCTCGGTGGGCGGCACGTCGACGGGGGCCGACTCCCGCCGCCGGGCTTGCTCCTGGAGCGCGCGGTCCCGTTCCGCCTGTCCCAGTGCCTTGAAAAATTCGCTCATGTCACCCACCCATTAGGTTTCGCGCGGCACGCGCGAGGTCAGCGATCGAGTCGACGACGGAGTGCCACAGCGATGCCCACATGTCGAAGCCAAGAGCGGCCACGGCCAGGACGCCGACGGTCGACGCGACGACGGTCCCGGCCGTCCACCCGAACGGAATGTTGCGCCGCCAGAGGAAGGCGCGACGCTGACGAGAGGGCAGCTCGCCCTCTTCGAGATACCTCACCGCCCGCTCCACCAGCTCCCGCCCGATGTGACGGGTCTGGTCGGCATAGCCGATGAGGAGCGCGTGGTCGCACACGATGTTCACGACGCGCGGGATTCCCTCCGCGTACTCCGCGATCCGGCGCACGGCCGCTTCGTTGAAGAGGTTCAGGTCGCGCGCGCCCGCCACCCGCAGGCGACTGCGGATGTAGTCGCGCGTCTCCTCGGCCGTCATGGGAGGAATCGCGCAGCGGAGACCGATGCGTTGCTTGAGCTGGCGGAGCTGCGGAAGCTGTAGCCGCACCTTGAGCTCGGGCTGCCCCACGAGCAGGATCTGCAAGAGCTTGTCGGTGGGCGTCTCGAAGTTCGAGAGCAGCCGCACCTGCTCGAGAGTGTCGGGCTCGAGGTTCTGGGCCTCGTCGATGATGAGCACGGTGTTCTGCCCGGCCCGCCGGCGATCGATGAGGAAATTGTTGAGGGCGACCAGGCGCTGCGCCCGCGAGGAGACCGTCTTGCCGATGCCGAAATCCTCGAGGACGTATTCCAGAATGTCGTCAAAGGGCAGCGTCGAGTTGAAGACGAAGGCGACGGCGGTGGTGGAGTCGAGACGCTGGAGGAGCGTCTGCAGCAATGTGGTCTTCCCCGTTCCCACTTCCCCCGTGAGGACGATGAAGCCCTTGTGCTCCTGGACGCCATAGATGAGCTGGGCGAGGGCTTCCCGGTGGCCGGGGGTCAGATAGAGGAACTTCGGATCCGGTGTCGCGTTGAACGGCTTTTCCTTGAGTCCGTAGAAGTTGAGGTACATGAGCGCCCTATTTGCCCCGACTCAAGAACGAGACCAGCTGCTCGTTGCCGTGGGCCACGAACCACGACACGCCGATGATGAGGACCAAGGCCACCGCGAAGGAGGCGGTGCCGAGACGGAACCGCCGCAGCCCGCGCGCGGTGTCGTCGGCGGTGATGATGAGGGGGATGCTGAGCAGCACGGGCACCGTGCTCAGCGCGCGCAGGTCGTCCACCGAGTGGAAGGACGCGTTCAGCTGCTCGGCGAGCACGACGGCGGCGATGGCGAGCGCGGTCGACGCCACCAGCGCCATGATCAGGTAGCGAAGACGGTTGGGAGCCGTCGGCTCCCCGCTCGGGAAGGCGGGATCGATGACGCGGAACTGCTCGCCCTTCTGTCGCTGCTCCATGTTCTCGGCGAGCTGTGCCTCCTCGTAGCGCTTCATGAGAGAGCCGTAGTTCTCGCGCGTGGATTCGTAGTCACGCGACAGCTCGCGGAACTCCTGCTCCCGCCGGGGGGCGTTCTCGACGCGGCCGATATAGCTCGTGAGGGCGGCCCGCAGGCGCTTCTCCTCGCCCTTGAGGATGTTGATCTCGGCGTCCACGTCGGACTGCGCCTGGCGCAGGCGCAAGACGTAGGGGCTGTTCGTGGCCGTCGTCTTGGGCGTGTCCTTGGCCGCGGTCGCCGTCCGCCCTTCGGCCAGGTCTTTCTCGAGCGCGGCGATCTCCTGCTTGAGGCGCACGACGTCAGGGTACTTGTCGCTGTACACCGTCCGCATCCGACGCAGCTCCTCGTTGAGCTTCGTGAGCTGATCGATCCCGGCTTCGGGACCGCTGCTGGTGCCCGAGAAGGACCCCGCCTCCGCGAGCTGCCGCGCGATCGCTTCCTTCCGCTCCAGGGCCCGCGTCTGGTTGTCGCTGTTCAGGCGGAGCTGCTGGTTGAGGCGCTCGATGGTCCCCAGGTTGGCGTCCATCTGCTGGGGCAGCTCACCGAGGTATTTCTTTTTGAACTCGCTCACCGACGCCTCTTGCTGGTCGAGGCGCTTCTTGACTTCCGTGAGCTGCACTTTCAGGAATTCCGAGGTGCCCGCCGCCTGGCGCTCGCGCACCTTGAGGTTCTCCTCGATATAGAAGGAGGCGAGCGTGTTGGCGACGCGGGCCACCGTCTCCGGATCGCGGCCCTCGTAGCTGATCGTGAAGGCGATCGTGACGCCGCGGTACTCGTCCTGCTTGACGGACTTCAGATCGAGCCGGATGTCCTTGCGCATCCGGTCGATGACCTCTTCCTGGGAGACGCGCTTGCGAAGGTCCGCGTAGAGCCCGAAGCGGTTGATGAGCGCCTCCAGGCGGGAGCGGCTCAGGATCTCCTGGCTGATGGTGTGAAGCCGCGTCTCGAGCGCGCTCGTCACTGTCGGCCTGACCATGGACTCCGGCACCTGCTGCCGGTCCACGAGCACGGTGGCGCCCGAGCGATACACGTTGGGGAGGAACATGATGAGGCTGACCGCCGCCGCCAGTGGGACCGTGAAGACCACGATCGCCAGCCACTTGCGGCGGCCCCACACCGACCGCACGACTTCGACCGCGGACGTTCTCCGGACTTCCTCCTGCATCTCGGGCCCCCTCCCGCGTCCCGCTAGGGGACGAGGACGATATCGCCGGGCTGGAGATAGAAGTTTTCTTCCTCCCCGCCGCTTGCCACGACTCGGTTGTAGTTGAACGGAATGCGCGTCATCACCTTGCCGTTCGGGCGCAGGATCACGATCTTCGAACGGTTCGCGAACTGGTTGAACCCGCCGGCCTGCGCGAGCACGTCGAGCACCGTCGTCCAGCTCTTCAGCTCATAACGCGCCGGACGCGCCACCTCGCCCATCACCGAGACCTTGAAGCTCCGCACGTCGTTGACGATTACCGATACTTCGGGAGAGGGCATGTACTCGGACAGCTTCTTGGCGAGGACGTCCCGCAACTGCATGGCGGTGAGGCCCGACGCCTGCACGTCGTCGAGGAGCGGCAGCGAGATCATGCCGTCCGGACGGACCGCCACCACCCGGCTCATGGCCTCGTTCTTCCAGACGGTGACGGCGAGGATGTCCTCGGGACCGATGAGATACTGCTCGATCGCGGACGCGCCGGTGGGCGTACCTGCTTTCCCCGGCGGCGTGGCGGCGGTCTTCGCGGGAGCGGCCGGCGCCGGCGCCGCCGCGGGCGGCTTTGCCGGCTGCTGCGCGGCGGCCACGCCAACGAACCCGACGAGCAGGATCGCGGTTGCAGAGAGGATTCGAGCCCCTTTCATTGGAGTCCTCCGACCTCGATCAGTCTGGGTCAGTGTCGACGGACGTCGCGGGGACGACCGTCCTATCGAAGGGCCCGGTAGGCCCCAATGCCAGCGCCGATGACGAGAATGTTGAGTGCCACGATGAGTACGGTCTCGATGATCCGTTCCACCATGCCGCGCCCATCCCTGTTACTGTACGCCGGAGGTGCTAACAAGGGCGGGGGCGGGAATGTCCAGGCCCATCCGCTGCAACACGCCGCACGCGTCCCCATCGTATCGGACGCCAGCCGTCAGGATGGGAGAGCGGCGCGCGACCTCGGAAATGCGGTACGCGCACGCGATGTTCTGCCAGCGGCGCGCCTGGCGCCGCTGTTCGTAGCCCCACGACGCCGGCAGCACGATTAGGCCGAGGAAAACCAGCGTCATGATGAGCTTCAGTGTCCGCTCGATCTCGGGGCGGAAGAACCGCATAGCACCTCCGGAATGTCGGCTCACCACCAGGGCATATAGCATCCTTCGGGCCATGACCATAAGTGCCCGCCGAATATGGCAATGATGGCTGTGAAAAGGCTTTCAGAAGGGGCCCACGACGCCGAAAAGGTTTCGGGGTACGAAATTATTGCAGGACAGCGCCGGACGGCGGCTCCACGCTCGTGCCCATCGACGAGGCGTCGGGCCTCGTTTCGAGGGCTAGTTGAAGCTGAACGGATACCCGAACTGGAGCCCGATGAAGACGCGGTTCTGGTCGACGTCGGCCGCGCTCGAAGACGTCGTGTCACTGCGCTGGCGAAAGAACGTGTATGAGCCGTAGATGGTAATGTAGCGGGCGACCTGGTAGGCCGCGTTCAGGCTGAGCGTGAACGTGTTGAAGTCGGTGTTCGTGCGCGTGTGCTTGCCTTCCGACTCGAACGTCGAGTACCGCGGCGAGAGGCCGATCACGAACCCCTTCATGAGGGAGGTCACCTCGACGAGGCCTGTGACGGACTGGGAATCGACGACACCGCCCTGGCCGCCCGACGTCGTTACCGCCCGATCGTACGTGCCGCTGATCTGACCCCACTTGAAGCGCTGGGCCAAGGTCGCGGTCACCGCAGGGGTGACGCTCGTATCCCCCTCCTGGACCACGAAGCTCGGGCCCGCGCTGAGCGACGCCGACAACGTCCCCGTGATCAGATAGCTCACGCCCAGCCGCGGCGTGTGCGTCATCGTCACCGGCTCGCCATCGATGTCCAGGTATGCGAACTCGTAGCTCGCCGTTCCCGTCAGCCGTGGCGTGAACGTCCGGTCCACGGCGACGCCAATTCGGTAACCGTTGGAGTCATGGGCAGTGGTCGACGCGGCGTTGTCGTCGTCCGTGGTGTTTCCGAAGCGTTCGATCACGTACGACCCATAGACCCGTCCTGTCATGAGGGGAGTCATCACCCACGAGAGCCCAGGGGCGATCGTGTTGGTCCACGCCTCCCGGCGTCCGGTCGACACTCCCTGCAACGTGGCGGCATTGGTGTTCCGGTCGTAGGTGAAGTACTCGGACAGCGTGAAGCTGAGCCGCTGCGAGGCCTGGTAGGCCGCGTTCAGCGCCAGGTTGTGCCGGTTCGCGATGTTGTTGAGCTCGGTGTGGCGGGCGTACACCTCCGCGGTGAAGTTGTACGCCGCGCTCAGCTGATACGTGGGCTGCTGGAGCGCGATCGAGATACCCGGTGTGAAGCCCGTGACGAAATCCCAATCCTTGTTCGCGTTGTTCGCGAAGACGTTGTCGTTGAACTCCTCGGAGATCGTGAAGGAGGGCGTGACCGTGAGCCGTCCTTGCGGCAGGGGTGGGTTGAGAAGGTACGGCCCGATGTGCGTGAACGGCGTCAGGAACATCGGCCCCTGCGCCGTAGGCTGCACGGGCGAGATGGGAGTTCCCGGCGTGGGTCGCTCCGTTTGCGTCGACGGCGTCGTACCGGTCTGAGTCGTACCCGACTGCGTCGACCCGGATTGCGTCGTCCCGGACTGCGAGCCGGGCTGCGCCCACGCGCCGCCCCCGAAGATGTGAATCGCCCCCACCACCGACAGCAGCAGGACGCCGGCGAGCCGAATCATACGGGAAGATGTATCACGGCGGTCCCCTCCGGACAATGAGGTTTCCGCCGGATCGGCGCGGGCTACCGCGGATTGGGATCGAGCGGGGAGGCCGTCCGGGCGAGGCCGGCGGAGCCCGTTGCCCGCGCCACCGCGTCGGAGATGAGCTCCAGGAGGTGGGCGGAGCACACGGAGTGAGTGGGCACGGGATCGTCGAGCGGCTCTTTCTCGCCGAGTAGCGACGGCTTCCCCTCGTGCTCGCACCAGGCGCACACGATTTTCATGGCGCCGGGGCTCTGAGCAAGTTCCGCACCCCGCGCCGACGTCAATATTTTCGCGCGTCTTCGCGCGGGGTCGCGCGCCCCTCGTCGAAAGTGTCGTCAGCAGCGACGTCGACGCGAAATCGTCAACTGTTCCGTCACTCCCCCGGCCGCGTCCGTCCGCCCGGCCTCACCGCGTGCGCTCATCCCGAGTGATCCGGAGACACTCCGGTGCGCTATTTTCTTGGTCGCGCCGAACGCCGCTTGCTAGCCTGCGCGCATGAAGAGACGCGACGTCGCCGTTGCGCTGCCGCTTCTCGTGATCACCACCGCCTGCGCCACCACCACGACCACGGCACTGCCGCGAGGTTTCGAGGACGTTCCTGCTCCAAGAGGGCTGGCGTATCAGCCGGGGAGATCGATGAGCATCGAGTCACCGAGCGCGAAGGCGGTGCACCTGGTGTATCGCGGTCGCACGGAGCCGGACGTCACCGCGATGGCGCTGCGGGCCACGCTCGAGGCGACCGGGTGGCGGCACATCAGCAGCTCAACGCGCAAGGCCGGGCCCCAGGGCACGGTGCAGGTCTTCGAGAAGGAGGGAAGCGCGCTTCAGCTCGACATCTCGCGCTCGCTCTGGTTCACCTACGTCACGTACGACGTCTCCCGCCCGACCGCGATGCCGTCCGCGACGGCCTCGCGAGCCGGCGAACCGACGCCAGCCCGCGCGGACGTCGCGGGTCCCGGCAGCGGCGCCGGTGCGGAGTCGGCGGGGGCCGGCGCCGACGAGCGCGCCACCACCTCGGCTTCCGGACCGTGGGCCCGGCTCAAGGAGCAAACGCTCTCGCTCGGAGAATCCGTGAAGACGTTCATCAGCGAGATCCTGCCCCGCTAAGGCTCCGTCCCGCGCTCCCGCGCCGCATCACGCGCGCCTCTCCGCCGGCGCCCGTCTCTCCTCCCGCTGCTCGCTGATCGCGTTTGGCCTCCGATATGCTGGTTGTCCGAGCTCCACCGATTTCCCCGCGATCTCCCCGAGAGGCGACGCATGCAAGCGACGGAGTGCTGGCGGTGCGGAGGTCCGATCAGGTTGTCTGCGCTGCAGGTCGTGTCCACGGCCGGGCGCGCGCACCGAGAATGCTTCGAAGCTTGGTTCTTCGGACGCAACGGGGTCCGGCCCCGCCTCACCGCCGGGAAAGGCGAGGAGCGGCACGTCTACCGCGTGGCGGGGCGGCGCGTCGCCGGCGTCGCTGACGGGGGCGTCGTGTAGCGCGCGTGTCATCTTTGCGGCCGCCGTGACAGAAGGCGGGTCCCCCTGACACGGTCGCCGCCATCGTCTCTCCGCGCGCGCGCATTTCGCGTGGCCCGTGCGCGCCCATCGACACCGCCAGGTCTGGTACGCCCATTGCTCGGCGTATCAACGGACACATGGAGTTGCCGACGCGTGGCGGGCGGCGTTCCCCGAAATCCCGTTCCAGGCTCCTGCTCGACGAACACCTCGGCAAGCCCGGCGCGCTCAGCACCCTCGCTCGCGTCAGCGTCGCCACCCGCGACAAGCGCGAATGCTTCTCGGAGATCGCGAAGGCGGCGGCGACGCTCCTGCGCGCACGCGCCGTCGCCGTCTGGATAGACACCGGCCGGATCCTCCGCAGCGAAGGCACGTTCACCACGGACGTCCGTCGGCAGCGACGGCCCATCGCTTTCGGCGACGTGCAGCACGGCGACGGCATGGTAGGCCGCGTGTTCTGGGCGCGCGGACCAGAATACGTCGCGGACGTTCAGACCGACCGTCGCTGGGTCGACCACCACGCGGTGCGGGCGCAGGGCCTCCACGCGCTGGCGGCGCTTCCTTTGATCACGGACCGCGTCGTCGGTGTGCTCGCGATCCTGTTCCCGGATCGCCGCGACTTCACGGCCGACGAGAAGGACGTCATGACGTTCCTCGCCGACCAGGCGGCCGTGGCCATCGAGCACGCGCGCCGGGTCGGTATCGTCGAGCGCCGCGGGCGCGTCGCGGATGCCGTGGTGGATCTGCTCTGCGCCGCGCACGGGGGGGACGGCGGTGAGCGCGCGGCCGAGCGCATCGTGCACGCCGCCGCCAGCCTGTTCGAGCCTCAGCGCGTCAGCGTGTACGAGATGGACCCGGCATCCGGCGACGTCGTGCTCGTCCGCGCGCGGGGCGCCGGCAGCGCCGACGCCGAGAGCGTGCGCGAGCTCGATCTCGTCGAGCTGGCCGTGCGCAATGCCCGCCCGATGATGGCGGCGACGGACGCCGCCTCCGGACACGCGTCCGCGGCCGGAAGTGGTCCCGACGCCGCGCGCGGCATCTCCGCCCTCGCCGTTCCGATCAAGACGAGATCGATGGTGGTGGGCGCGCTCGCACTGGTGGCGGCGCCGGACCGCGAATTCGATCCGGGGACGATCGAGCTCGCGGAGCGCCTCGCCATCGGCGCCGCCGCCCTCCTCACGCCGTCACGGACGGGAGAGGAGCCACGACGATCCGCACGCGCGAGCGACGAGCCCGCGACGTGGCCGGGTGGCATCGTGTGGGAGGCCGACGCCGGAAGCGGTCGCTTCACGTTCGTGAGCCGACGCGCCGAAGTGCTCACGGGCTATCCGCTCGCGGAGTGGCGGCGGGACGCCGACTTCTGGCGGCGCCTCGTCCATCCCGACGATCGCCTCCAGGCCGGCCGCCGCCGCGCGGATGCGATGCGCGCGGGAGCGGACTTCGACCTCGAATACCGCATCGTGACGAAGTCGGGACGCGAGATACACGTGCGGGACAGCGCCCGCGCGGTGCGGGATGCGCGGGGAATGCTGCGGCAGTGGCGCGGCGTGATGGTCGAGTTACCGGTGGAGCGGGCGGCCTCGGTCACGATCGACGAGGCCGGCGAGCACGTCCAGCAGTTACCGCTGCTCTAGGCGCAAGACCGTTTCGCGCGGTCAGTGCGCGCTGGCGCTTTCTCCTTCGTGGGCGCTTCCCTCCAGCCACCCGATTTCGTTGCTGATGATCTCGATCAGGTCGCGCAGCTCATCGCGCCATCGTTCGTAACCGGCCGCCGCCAGCTCGTCGTGCGCCGAGCACAGATACCCGGCCGCGTCAGCGAGGCCGCGTGTCTTGCCCACGTTCGCCGTCGCCATCCCCCGTCCTCCTTCTCCTCGTCGTCGACCACGGAAAGCTGGTTCGGGGGACCTGGCTGCAGAGGGCATGCCAGGGCCGCAAGCCGCGACAACGCTGGAGTTTTTGGAGCGGGCGGGATGCCGCCCCCAAGAAGTGTCGGATTTGTGACGTCACACGCTGTTGGCGCGGGCCATCGCGGCACGAAGTGCGTGGCGCGCGACGGTGACGTGACAGTCGGGCGCCCGAAGAGAACCCGTTGAGCGCTCAGCGCTCAGGCGAGAACGACGTGCGAGCCCTCGAGCCGGTGCTGTCGAAAGGCATTACGGGTATCGACGATGAGCGGGACCGCGCGGTGGATGACCTCGTAGGGAAATGCCGAGTGGTCGGTCACCAGCAACGCCGCGTCGTATTGCCGGAGCGCGGCCTCCCCCAGTGGCACGGACTCCAGATCGAGGGCATGGCGCCGTACGGTGGGCAGGCGCGGGATGTGGGGATCGCTGTATTCGGCCCGCGCTCCCTTCGCGAGGAGCATCTCGAGGATCTCGAGGCCAGGTGACTCGCGCGAGTCGTCCGTATCCTTCTTGTAGGCGACGCCGAGCAGGAGCACACGCGACCCTTTCAGCGCCTTGCCACGCTCGTTGAGGGCGTCGGCAAGCCGCTGCACCACGTAGGCCGGCATCGCGCTGTTGATCTCGCCCGCGAGCTCGATGAACCGCGTCGACACCCCGTACTCCCGCGCCTTCCACGTGAGATAGAAGGGATCGATGGGGATGCAGTGGCCGCCCAGTCCCGGCCCCGGATAGAAGGCGTGAAATCCGAACGGCTTCGTTTTGGCCGCCTCGATAACGTCCCACACGTTGATCGACATCCGGTCGAACGCGATCTTGAGCTCGTTCACGAGCGCGATGTTGACGGCGCGGTACACGTTCTCGAGGATCTTGGCCGCCTCCGCCACGCGCGTGGACGCCACCGGCACCACGTGCCGGACCGCCTCTGCGTAGAGCGTGCACGCGAGCTCCAGGCAGGCGGGCGTCGTGCCTCCCACGACCTTGGGGATGGTCGAGGTTTCGAACTGCGCGTTGCCCGGATCCTAGCGCTCGGGCGAGAAGGCGAGAAAGAAGTCCTTGCCGACCTCGAGGCCGGTCGCCTCCAGCCGCGGCCGGACGACCTCCTCGGTGGTCCCCGGGTACGTGGTGCTCTCCAGGCACACGAGCTGACCGCGACGCAGCGCCGCTGCCACCGCCTCCGTGGTTTTCTCGACGTACTGGAGATCGGGCTCGCGGTGCGCCGTGAGCGGAGTGGGAACGCAGATGATGAGCGCGTCCGGCTCCTCGAGCCGCTTGGTATCGGCCGTCGCCTCGAAACGACGCGATGCGATGAGCGCTGCCACCCGGGCCGCCGGCAGGTGCTGAATGTAGCTCGCGCCCGCGTTGAGCTGCGCGATCTTGGCGGGGTCGACGTCGAAGCCGAGAACGCGAAAGCCAACCTCGCCGAAGCGAAGGAGGAGAGGAAGGCCGACGTAGCCGAGGCCGATCACGCCGACCGTGTAGTCGCGCTGCGCGATGCGTCGTTGGAGAAGATGAGGGTCAGACATCGAGGCTATATTCCGAGCTTACCGTATTCCGAGCTTAGCAGACCGGATGACGCGGGGCCATGGAACCGGACGTCGCAGGCACTGGCGCGCGTCGCTTGGCCGACGCCAGGGGCACGGGCGTTGCACGGATCGATGGCCGACAGGGCGCCTGCGCGGCGCATGATGTGAGTCGTGCACGTTCGACAACCGCGCGTTTCGTCGGGCGTGAACAAGGGAGGACGGCGATGTTCCAGTTCATTCTCGGAACGCTGGCAGGTGGCTTTGCCGCCTGGTACTGGCGGCAGGACATCGAGGGCTACGTGAACAACAAGGTCCCGTCGTTACGGGTGAAAGCGGCCGACGGCCTTGAGGCGATCGAGAAGCGGACCGGAGACATGATGGACAAGGCTAAGACCGGTGTGGTGAGGAAGCTCCGGGCGGGCGGCGATGCCCTTCGACGCGGGCCCGAGCCCCGCAACCGCGCCCAGAGCAGCGCCGGGACATCAGGGATGTCGGGTACGTCGGGCATGTCGCCGCAGGGCGGCCACGGCACGCGTCAGGTCTGATCCCACGGCGGCGGCCGGCGCCCAGGGCACGCCGGCCGTCGCTGGATGCGTGGTCGAACGCCCTACTTCTTCTCGGCGGGCTTCTTGTCTTTCGCCTGCGTCTGGGCGGCGGTCTCCTGGCGCGCAATGATCTGGTCCTTGATGCCGTCGTACGTCGCCTGCGGGATGATGTTGCGCTTCACGAGCTCGTCCTTGCGCTTGTAGGGACGGCCATCGACGATCTTCTTCGAGTAGGCGTCCCCGATCCCTTTCAGCGTCTGGAGCTGCTCGGCGGAAGCGCTGTTGATGTCGAGGGGAGCCTTCTTCTTGGCGCCGCTGTCCTTGGTGTCTGCGCTCTTGGCGGGCGCCTTTTCCGCCTTTGGCGCTTCCTTCGTCGTCGTCGTCGCATGCGCCCACTGCGCGGGCGTCGTCGCCGCCACCACGAAGGCCACGGCGATCAACAGGGTCAGCAATCGACTCATGACTCATCCTCCTCCAGTAATCGGTGTCCGCCCATCACCCCGGTGTCTGATACCCGATACACTATCAAGTTCACGCCGCAGGGGAAGAGCCTTCCGCGAACGGCCGACGCCGACCGTCCATCACCAGCCGCTATACTGTCGCCCCGTGGATACCAGCGCGCTCGCACATCTGTGGCCGCTCGATCCGAGCGTCACCTTCCTGAATCACGGCTCCTACGGCGCCTGTCCGCGACCGGTACTGGAGGCACAGGAGCGCTTTCGCCATAAGATGGAGCGAGAGCCCGTCCTCTTCCTGGGACGCGAACTGGAGGCACGGCTGGACGAGGCGCGGTCGGCGCTGGGGGCCTTCATCGGCGCCGACTCCGAAGACCTCGCGTTCGTTCCCAACGCGACCGCCGGCACCAACAGCGTGCTGCGCTCGTTCTCGTTCGCGCCCGATGACGAGATCCTCGTGACGGATCACGCCTACAATGCCTGCCGCACCGCCGTCGAGTACGTCACGGGTCGCGCCGGCGCCCGCCCGGTCGTCGCCCGCGTCCCCTTTCCGATCCACGACCCCGACGTGGTCGTGGACGCCGTCCTCGCCGTCGTCACCGCCCGCACGCGTCTGGCCGTGCTCGATCACGTGACGAGTCCGACCGGCATCATCTTTCCCATCGAGCGTCTGGTGGCCGCGCTCGCCGCGCGCGGCGTGGACACGCTCGTGGATGGCGCCCACGCCCCCGGGATGGTCGAGCTCGATCTTCGGCGGCTCGGCGCCGCCTACTACACCGGTAACGGGCACAAGTGGCTGTGCGCGCCCAAGGGTTGCGGCTTTCTGCACGTTCGCCGCGATCGCCAGGCCGGCATTCGCCCCCTCGCGATCAGCCACGGCGCCAATTCCCCGCGCACCGATCGCTCGCGATTCCTCCTGGAGTTCGACTGGGCCGGCACTCACGATCCCTCTCCGTACCTCTGCGTGCTGGACGCGATCCGTTGCATGGGATCGCTCCTTCCGGGCGGCTGGCCGGCGGTGAGAGCAGCGAACCGGCGGCTTGCGCTGGAGGCGCGGCGCACGCTCTGTGCCGCCCTCGGCGTCGCCGCCCCCGCGCCGGAATCGATGGTGGGCGCGCTCGCCACCGTCCCCCTGCCCGACGGTGAAGGCGGCCCCGGCGGACGCAGCAACGCTCCGTTGCAGCGCGTTCTCTTCGATCGCGATCGCATCGAGGTGCCCGTCTTCACGTGGCCGGCGGCGCCGAAGCGACTCATCCGCGTGTCTGCGCAACTCTACAATCGGCTCGATCAGTACGAGGCCCTCGCCCGCGCGCTCACCAAAGCTCTACCCTGAGAGCCGCCTTCCGCGCGGTCGCTGGCACGGCGTTCGCTTTTCTGACGCGCCCATGAAGAACAAGACACGTTCGAAGGACGCCCGCCCGAAGAATCAGCCGACCGAGGAGGAGCTGCAGGGCCCACCGCCGCGCGAGGCCACGCTCCTGCACGACGACCGCCAGCGGCAGCTCGAAGAACAGCGTCTGGAGCACACGGACACGAGCCCCGAGCTCACCGCGGGTGACGTCGACGCCGACTGGGAGCGCGCGAGCAGCGTCGGCGAGGAAGCGCCGGGAGGATCCACGCCGACGCCCGATCAGGACGTCGTCGACGAGATCAACAAGGCGTGGGGCGTGCCGCGGTCGCCGGACGAGGAGGTCAGGACGTCGGCGGAGATCCTCGAGGCGCGCGACGCGAAGCGCGCGTATCAGGAAGATCCGACCGAGCCCGCCTGACCGGCGTTCGCGAGCCGGCCGTTCCACAAAGTGGAAGCGGCCCTTCGCTCACTCGTGCTAACGTCGGGGCGATGGCCCGACGTGGACACTATGGCTTTGAGCGCCGCCGCCGCGCCGATCTTCAGCGCGCGAAGCAGGAAGCGAAGCGGCTGCGCAAGACCGAGCGGGAAGGCAGCGGCAGCGTGGGGCCGGAGATGGGTGAGGCCCAGGATACCGGGGCGCCCATCGGCATGTGGGAGTGGTTCTCGCCGAGCCGGAGCCGGATGGTGACGTCCGAGCCGAACACGCGCCCGCCCGCAGATCCCCCGGACGACTGGATCCTCATGACGGACGTGGAAGCGCCCCCCGAGAACTGAACGTCAGCCCGGCTGCGAACTCACCGTCGCGTCACCGGAGCTTTACGGGCGCGCCGATGACGCCCACCAGACGCACTCGTGCGAGCAGCTTGATCACCATCCACGATGGATCGAACTCGGAGCGACGGACGCTGAACTTCGGCGAGCGCGGGTGCGCGTGGTGGTTGTTGTGGAGGCTCTCGCCGCCCGTGATCCACGAGAACATGCGCCAGTTGTAGGCGGTGTTCTCGAAGTTCTGCCCGCCGTGCCAGTGTCCGAGGCCGTTGATGAGCGGCGCGAGGACGAAGACGTAGAGGATCGAGTGGACGGCCCCCGCGATGATGCCGGGCCACCAGCCGAGGGTTAGGCATAGAAGCCCGAAGCCCACGAGCCCGCCCACCCAGCTCCAGCCGAATACGAGGCGGTCCCAGATGTCGTCCTTGATGTCGGGCGCGAACTTCTCCAGCGTGTCCGGATTCCGCGCCTCCCGGACGTAATAGAAGACGTTCCCGAGCTGCACGCGCCAGAAGCCGAGGAGCTGCGGACTGTGAGGATCGCCCGGGCGGTCGGTGAACGTGTGGTGCTTTCGATGCACGGCCACCCACTCTCGCCGGCTCTGGCCCGTGGTGAGCCACAGCACGACACGGAAGAAGACGTCGGCCACCGGATGCACGCGCAGCGCTCGATGCGCGAGCGCGCGGTGGAGGTAGATCGACGTCGCGATGACCGCGGCCTGGCTGAGCGCGATCGCGACGAGGGGAACGATCAGGACCGCGGACAACGGTTACTTCTTCTCCTGGGCAACCGCCGCCTCCGCGGCTTGAAACCCGATCTTGCTGTGGGTGCCGTCACAGAAGGGCTTCGTCACCGAGGCGCCGCAGCGGCAGAGCGCGATCCGGGGTCGCCCTGACGTGTCGATCTTGTTCCCCGTCGGATCGTGCAGCTCGACGTCGCCTTCGACGAGGTACGGACCATTCGGGCGCGCGGTGATCTTCACGGTCATGAGCATCCTCCTGGGACTGGGTGCCTAACAATACCACCGCGGCGGTAGACTGACGCCATGAAGTCCGGGGGCGAGATTCTGCTCATCGCGTGCTACGAGCTCGGGCACCAGCCCCTCGCCGTGGCATGGCCGGCCGCCTTCCTCGAACGCGGCGGCTATCGCCCCGCGGTCATGGATCTATCCGTGGAGCCGCTCGACGAGGACAAGGTGCGCGCGGCCCGGGTGATCCTGATCTCCGTGCCCATGCACACGGCGCTCCGACTCGGCACCGAGGTGCTGGCGCGCGCGCGCGCGTTGAACCCGTCCGCGCACATCGGTCTCTACGGGCTCTACGCCGCGCTCAACGCGGAGTACCTGCGCGCGCACGGCGCCGATTCGGTCGTCGGCGGCGAGAGCGAAGGCGCCCTCGTCGAGCTCGTCGCCGGCCTCGACGAGCACGCCGTGTCCGCGGGCGTCGCGGCCACTCCCATTCGGCGCGAGCGTCTCCGCTTCCCGGTCCCGTCACGGCACGCGTTGCCGGCGCTCGCCAAGTACGCGCAGCTCGAGCGCGACGGTGGACGGCACCTCGTCGGCTACGTCGAGGCCAGTCGCGGATGCCGCCATCGCTGCCGTCATTGCCCGATCCCTCCCGTGTACGACGGGCGGTTCTTCGTCGTCGATCGCGCCGTGGTGCAGGCGGATATCCGGCAGGCGGTCGCCGCCGGCGCCACCCACGTGACGTTCGGAGATCCGGACTTCCTGAACGGGCCCCGGCACGCGCTCGCCGTCGCGCGCGCGCTCCACGCGGAGTTCCCGCACGTGACGTTCGATTTCACGGCCAAGGTCGAGCATCTCTTGCGCCGGCGCGCCGATCTCCCCGAGCTGGCCGCGCTCGGCGGCCTCTTCGTGGTGTCGGCGGTGGAATCGCTGAGCAACCGGGTGCTCGCCGCCCTCGACAAGGGCCACACGCGCGCGGACGTGATCGAGGCGCTCGGCGTCGTCCGTGCCGCCGGCATGGTCTTGCGCCCAACGTGGGTGGCCTTCACGCCGTGGACGACGCTCGACGATTACCGGGAGATGCTCGACTTCATCGCGCGCGAGGACCTCGTGGACGCCGTCGATCCCGTCCAGCTCGGGATCCGTCTCCTGGTGCCGCCCGGCTCGCTGCTGATAGAGACGGACGCGATGCGCCCCCACCTGGGTGACCTCGTCCCCGGCGACTTCTACTACCGGTGGACACACCCCGATCCCCGCATGGATCGGTTGGGCGAGGAGGTGGCGGCGGCGGTGGCGGCGGCGGCGCGGAACGATGAGGACGCGTGGGTGACGTTCGACCGGGTGCGCCGTCTCGCCGACGCGGCCGCCGGCGCCTCCGGCCGCCCGGCGGCAGCGCTCCCGCCCGCCGACCGGCGCCGCCCCCCGCGCCTCACCGAGCCATGGTTCTGCTGAGCGGAGCCCATCACGGGCCAGTTGGCCCGCCGTGAAAGAGCGAGTACAGTAGGCATCTGAGAGGTGACGCCATGAGCGAGGAACTCAAGACGAAGGTGCAGGATCTCATCGACAACATGATCAATCCCGCCGTGGCCGGCCATGGCGGCTTCGTGGAGCTGATCGACGTCCAGGACAATCGCGTCTACCTCCAGATGGGCGGCGGGTGTCAAGGCTGTGGCGCCGCCGACATCACGCTGAAGTCGGGAATCGAGCGCCTGATCAAGGAAGAGATCCCGGAAATCCAGGAAGTGCTCGACACCACCGACCACGCCGCCGGCGCCAATCCCTACTACACGGCGGGTAAGGCCTAACCCCCTCACGCTCCGCGGGGCGGGAGCGCGATGACGGATCGCCTGCTGCTGCTCCTCCCCACCACCACCTATCGCACGGAGGCATTCATCGCCGCCGCGCGCGCGCTCGGCGTGGACCTCGTGTGCGCCTCCGAGAAGCCGAACGTCTTCGAGGCGGAGGCGCCCGAGCATCTGCTCACCCTCGACTTCGCCGATCCCGACGATGCCGCGGCGACCGTGGCCGTCTTCCAGGAAGCGCGCCCCTTGCGGGCGGTGGTGGGTGTCGACGACACCACCACCGTCGTCGCCGCCGCCATTGCAGAGCGCCTGGGGCTCCGGGCGAACCCCGTCGCCGCCGCCGGCGCCGCCCGCAACAAGCTCGAGATGCGGCGTCGGCTGCACGACGCGGGCGTGCCGTGCCCGCGCTTTCGCCCCATCGACCTCCACGGCGACCTCGCGCGCGCCGCCCGCGAGGCGAAATTTCCGTGCGTGCTGAAACCGCTCACGCTGTCCGCGAGTCGCGGCGTCATCCGGGCCGATGACCCGCCGGAGTTCGTGGCGGCGGTGGAGCGCATCCGCGCGCTCCTCGCCGGCCCCGACGTGAGCGTGACCGGTGAGGCGGCGCGGACGATCCTCGCCGAGGAGTTCGTCCCCGGCCGCGAGGTCGCGCTCGAAGGCCTGCTCGTGGACGGGCGTCTCCATGCGCTCGCGCTGTTCGACAAGCCGGACCCCCTCGACGGTCCCTTCTTCGAGGAAACGATCTACGTGACGCCCTCGCGACTTCCCCACGACGTCCAGGAGAGGATCACGACCGTGACGGCGCACGCGTGCGCCGCCCTCGATCTGACGGAAGGCCCGATCCACGCCGAGGTGCGCGTGAACGACCGTGGCCCGTGGGTGATCGAAGTCGCCGCGCGCTCCATCGGCGGCCTCTGCTCGCGCACCCTGCGCTTCGGAACGGGGATGACCCTCGAGGAGATCATCCTGCGCCACGCCCTCCGGTGGCCGATCGCGTCCCTCCAGCGCGAGCGGCGCCCGGCCGGCGTCATGATGATCCCGATCCCGCGCGCAGGGCGCCTGCGCGCCGTCCACGGCGTGGCGGAGGCGGAGGCGGTGACCGGGATCGAGGAGGTGGCGGTGACGGCCCATCTCACGCAGGAGCTGGTGCCGCTTCCGGAAGGCTGGCAGTATCTCGGCTTCATCTTCGCGCGCGCGGAGAGCCCGGAGGCGGTGGAGAGCGCGCTGCGCGCCGCGCACGCCCGCCTGCGCTTCGACATCGATTGACGGGACCGGCACGACCCGTGCGCCACGTGAACGCGAACGCCGACATGCGGATGCCGTCTGACGGGAGCGGCATGACGCATCCGCCGCGCGTCCCCGCTCCCAAGTAGGCCGCGCGGACACACCGAGCGTGCTCGATCCGTCCTCTCTCGCCGCCGCGCGCGCGGTGCCTCTGTGCGCGTGGTCACCGCCACGCTGTCCTCGTCAACGCGTCCGGCCGCGGCGCCGCGGACGAGGCGCGATGCGAGCTCGCGCATGGCGGTAGCGCCGACCTCCTCCCGCCCCGCGTCCGCGGTGACCAACGTCGTCGCCAACGCCGGCGGCTTCCTGATCGCCCTCGTCACCGCGTACGTGATGACGCCGTTCCTCATCCACACCCTCGGCGACCAGTACTACGGCCTCCTCGTCTTTGCGGGCGAGGTGACCGCCTACGTGGCGATGGTGGATCTCGGGCTCCGGGGCGCCGTGCCGATCTTCGTCGCGCATCATCAGGGGAAGGGGGACACGCGCGGCGTCGCGCGTGTCACGAGCTCCGTCTTCTGGGCGCTCCTCACGCTTGCCGCCGTCGTCTCCGTCGTCTCCGTCGCCTTCTTCGTGTGGCGGCGCCAGACTCCGGGGCTTCGCGTCGGGGACGAGACGGCGTTCGTGCTCGGAATCGCGGTGGCGGGGGTTCTCGCCGCGCTGCCCCTCGACGTGTTCTCGGGCGCCCTCGGCGGTGCCCGGCGCCTCGATCTCGTCAACGCCGCCGATAGCGGCGGCAAACTCCTCATCGCGCTCGTCGTGTACCTCGGTCTGCGCGCAGGCTACGGGCTGGTCTACGTGGTTTCCGCCCAGGCCACCGGCCGGGTCCTGGCCGGCATCGCCGCCGTCGTTCTCGCGCGCTCGGTGGTGGAAGGACTTTCCATCGCGCGCGCCGACACGTCCGTGCGCGAGCTGCGCTCGCTGTTTCATTTCTGTAGCCGCACGTTCATTCTCAACGTGGCGCGCATGCTGAGCGATCGCTCCGACGCGATCGTCATCACGTCGCTCCTCGGCCTGCAGGCCGTGACGTACTACGCGGTGCCCAAGATGATGGTCGACTACTGCCTGGCCGCCGTGAGCGCGGTGGCGACAGGCATGACGCCGCATTTCGTCCGGCTCTATGCGCGCGAGGAGTGGCCGCGACTGCGGGAAGCCTTCCTCGACGCCACCCGCCTCACCGGCGTCGGCGCTCTGATGTTCGTGGCCTATCTCGCCGCGTTCGGAGAGCCGTTCATGCGCCTGTGGCTGGGTGCCAGATACGTCAACGAGAGCGGCGCTCCCGTCGTGCTCCTGATCCTCCTCGTGGGCTGCGTGCCGCGCCTTTTTCAAGGGCCCGCCTGGCAGATGATTTTCGCGTCGAGGAACGTGGGACCGGGAACCCGGATCGTAGTCGCGGAAGGAATCATCAAGCTCGGCTTGTCTCTGCTGCTCGCGCGCATGTACGGCATCCGCGGGGTCGCCGTGGCGACCTTGCTGTCGTTCTGGCTGACGAGCGGCGTGTTGATCCCGCGCCACGTCGTGCGCGAGTTCGGGATCCCGCCCGCACGCTATGTCGTGCTCGGCATCGTGCGCCCGGCCGTGGCCGCGATTCTCGCCTTCGCACTCTCCGTGCTGGTGCTGACCGCGCTTCCGCCCACGACGTGGCCGCGGCTGGTCGGGGACGCGGCCCTCGCGGGTATGCTCGGCCTCATCGGCTGCTGGTTCATCGCCCTCACCGAGGGCGACCGCCGGCTCGCGCTGAACACCGTGGCCGCCATGGGGCCTTCGCCATTCCGCCGCTGAGCGCGTGTTGAGACGCCTTCGCGACGTCATCCCCGCTCCCCTGCGGCGTCGGCTCCGCGCTGCCGTCGATGACTTCGCGTTGCGGGTCGCCATCCGTGCCGTGCAGCGGGTGCCGGTGGGCGCGCCCCTGCCGGCGGCGACGATTGCGCGGCTCCAGCGGGCGTGGGGCAACCAGGGCTTCGCGGCAAGGACGGAGTACCTCGCGGCGGTGTGCGCGCTGGCCCTGACGACACACGGACCGATCCTCGAGTGTGGGAGCGGGGCGACCACGCTGCTTCTGGCCGCCCTCGCCGGCCGGCGCGGCGTCGAGGTGTGGAGCCTCGAGCATCTCCCGGCGTGGCGCGACAAGGTTGTCCGCGCCGCGCGCTGGATCTCGCCGCACGCGACCGTGCTCCTGGCGCCGTTGCGGGCGTACGGAGATTTCGAGTGGTACACGGTGCCGCCCGACGGCTGGCCTCGGCCCTTCGAGATCGTGGTCTGCGATGGCCCTCCGTGGACCACGCAGGGCGGGCGTTACGGACTCCTGCCCGTCATGAGGGAGCACCTGGCCGACGGCGCCACGATCTTGCTCGACGATGCCCATCGGCCGGATGAGCAGGAGGTACTGCGACGGTGGCAGGCGGAGGGAACGTGGTCCTTCGTCGTGGAAGGGACGTTCGCGCGCGTCACCGTCCCCCGCCGTGGGCGGTGACCCGCGTATGCTGCCTTAGGCTCGGCCCGATCGACCGTAGGTGCCGCCGCCGCGGGCCTGGTCGCGTCGACGGGCGGCGGGGATCGCGAGCCCGCCGAGCACGAGGAGGCCCAGGATCACGGCTCCGATCACGAGCACCGTGGTCACGGGCAGGCCAAATATCCGGCGCACGACGGGGTCGCGAGCGAGGACCCCTGCCGAGGCCGAGGGACTGTCGCCGTCGCGGTTGCCAGCCCGAACCTCGCCGGCGTTGGGCTGCGCGCCGTGCTGGACGGCGCCACTGTCTTTGGGCCCCGCGCTGCCTGGTGCGTTCTGGTCGCGATTGGTTCCGGCCGCCGGTTGACTCGATTGGCCGAACACCAGCGCCGGCGCCAGGAGCAAGAGCACGACGATGATCAGGTAACGCACACCTGTGTTCAGAGCAAGGCAAATGCCAGCGACGTGCGTTCCGGCCTCTAGCTGCGGAGCCGGAAAACGCGCTGGGGGACGTCCACGTTCTTGAGCGGGCGCGGGCCGAGATCCTCCACGGGCAAGTCCGTGGGGAGCCGGCGCCGAGTGCTGTCGCTGATCACGATGTCACCGCCCTCGGCGACCGCGGCCAGCCGCGCCGCGATGTTCGTGGTGAGTCCGGACGCGGTGTACGTCCAGCGGGTGCCGGCGCGGCCCTCGATCTTGGTGGCGCCGAGAAGGGCAGGGCCGGTGTTGATGCCGATGTGCATGGCGAGCGGCTCGAAGCGCCCCGCCAGCTCCGCATTGAGCTCCGCCGTTCGGCGATGGATGGCGAGGGCCGCCTCCACCGCCGCGCGTGGATGGTCGTTCTCGTGGAAGAGCACCATGAGGCCGTCGCCGGCCGTCTCGCTCACGTCACCTCCGTGCTTGACGATCTCGTCGAGAAAGGCGCCGAAGTACCGCTCCACGAGGGCGTCCAGCTCTTCGCCGGCGAGCCGCGACGACAGCCGCGTGTAGCCGGTGATGTCGGCGAAGAGCACGCTCACCTCGGTCTCGCGCTTCTCGAGCGACGGCGCTTCCGGCGACTCCTCGATGAGCTGCCGCACGCGCTGCGGCACGAACTTCGCGAGATTCGTACGGATGAGGAGGCTGCGCTCGAGCTGGCGGGCGTACTCGACCACCTGCCGGTGGGCGCTCGCATTGGCCACCGCCACCGCGCTCTGGTCGGCGAGCGTCTCCAGGAGCGCCAGGTCCTCCGCCGTGTAGGGAGTGTCCGCGCGCTTGGGACCGACGATCAAGAGCGCGCGAACGTCCTCCTGGAAGCGCAGGGGCACCACCACCTCGGCGCCGAGATCGCGGTAGACCTCCAGCGCGGGCGCCGCCGTGTCGGCGAATGTGGGGTCGGCGTCGAGCTGGTAGCGCGAGAGCGCGCCCGGCGCCGCCGCCAGCGCGGGCGCGAGGGCGGCCGGGGCGGGGCCGACGGTCAGCTGCACCGCTCGGGCGTGCATGACCGACTCCACCGTCGTCGTCACCCGCCGCTGGATCTCGTCGAGATCGAGCAGCCCCGCCAGGGAGCGGGCCACCGTCTGGATGGCGGCGGCGTAATCATAGCGTTCGCGGAAGAACGTGCGGTCCACCGTGCGCTGCACGCGCGCGCGCAGCGGTGACACGACGAGCGCGAGGGCGAAGATCACGGCGGCGGAGAAGGCGGGAGAGCGCGCGAGGTCTGCCTGGGCGAGGAGGGCGTTGGCGCCGGCGAGGGTGAGCGCGTACGCCCCCGCGATGACACCGGCGAGCGCCGTGTAGACGACCGAGCCGCGGATCACCACGGTGGCGTCGAAGAGGCGATAACGCACGGTCGCGTACGCGATCGCGAGCGGATAGATCAGGACGAACGCGGAGCCGAGCTGGAGATCGACGGGCGGCGGGTAGTACTGGAGCAGCGGCGCCAGCATGAGCAGGATCCAGAGCCCGAGCCCGAGGCCGATGCCGAGGAGGAGGACGGTGGTCTGCTGATTCACGAGCGGGGAGGCGGCGCGGCGACGCGTATCGAGCAGGCACGCGATCTTGATGGGGAACGACACGGCCGCGAGCGCGAAGTTGAGGTCGCGGGTGACCGCGTACAACCGGCCCTGCGCGAGGATCTCGGGCGCGGCCACGGAGACGACGCCGAACACGAGCGTGGAGACGATTCCCACGCCGGCGCCCACCGTGTACAGGATGGGGATCACGTGGTGGCGGCGGAGCCAGGCTTCCCGCCGGCGATTCGCCGGATACGTGAGGAAGAACACCCAGCCGTGCACGGGCAGGAGCGTGCCGGCGAGACCGACGACGACGCCCGCGTGCTTGTCGGGGCCGAGCACCGCCTCCGGGATGGCGACGTTGGAGACGGCCCACAGACACATATAGATGAGGAAGTTCCGATTGGGCGGGGCGGCCGGGTTTTGCGCGAATACGAGCACGCCCACCACCAGCATGATGGTGGAGACCACGAAGTATCCCGCGAAGTGCGCGGTGAAGACCGACCACGTGAAGCGAGCAGGGGCGAGCGCCACCGTGAAGCGGCGGCCCGCGCGCTCCACTTCGTAACGGATGGGCGCTTCCCCGGCGCGCGCGCGTTCGCGCAGCGTGAGCGGAGAGGCGCTGTCGACACTGACGATGCGGTCGCCGTACGCCAGCCCCGCCGCCCGCGCGCGGGCGCTGAAGGGAAACACCCGGTAGTCGACCGAATAGAAGAACCCCGGATAGGAGCGCCCGAGGTTCGCGAGCAGCACGGCCAGCACGCCCACGACGACGAGGGCGCTCAGCCCCACGAGGGCGAGAGAACGCGCGCGACGCCGGGTCATCGCTGGCGCGATTCTACGCCCCGGGGGCGTGAAGACGAAGGTCCGGCGCGACTACCGCCGGGCCGCGCGCACCTCGATGCGTTCCGCCCGGATGCGAGTGTCGAAGCAGGGCTGCGGGAACGTCGCCGGCCCCTCGAGGACGCGCCCGTCCTCGAGCGCAAAGCGCGAGCCGTGCCACGGGCAGCGCACGCTCTCCCCCTCCAGCCGCCCTTCCGCGAGGGGCCCTCCCATGTGCGAGCACACCTCGCCCACCGCGAACACGGCGCCCCCGCAGCGGGCGACGACCACGCTGACGCCGTCCGCATTCACGCGGCGCATCTGGCCTTCTCCGAGCTCGGCGTCGGCGAGGACAGGGACGAAGTCGCGTGGACCCGGGCGATCGTCGGCATGACTGACGCCGACGCGCTCGTGATAGACGAGATTGCCGCCGAGATAGGCGGCGGCCATGGAGACCGCGAACCCGAGCATGGCGAAGCCTTGTCCCTCCGCGCGCGCGCCGCGCCGGCGCAGGATGAACGACGTCGTGTAGAGGGCCGCCGCCGTCGTGTTGAGCATGCCGTGCACGAGACCGATGCGGCGCGAGCTGCCCGACGTGTGCGCCCAGTCGTTCATGCCGGTCACGGCCGCACCCACCGCACCCGCGAGTCCCACCGCGACGGCGGCGTCGGCGCCGCGCGCGAAACGCCGCCGGCCGCCGATGCTGTCCATGGCATCGAGGCTGAGCGCGACCGTCCACGCCCCGAGGGGAACGTCGGTCAGCACGGGGTGCAGCGGGTGGCCCAGCCACACACCGTGCAGGAAATTCTTCACGCGCCGGCCCGCCGTCCCCGCCGCCTCCCACGCCGCGAGAATGCCATTCTGGAGACGATCGCCGAGAGGATCGAGCCAGGGTTGTCGGTCGATTAGTGCAACGGGCGCCGGCAGGGCCATGTAAACCTCCGTGTGATGAGCGATGAGCTTCAGGCGAGAGCGTGCACCGCGCATGCCACCACGCGTGATCTGCCTCCGGCGAGGAAGGCCAGTTACTCCCGGCGCAGGACGGGAAGCGGCTTTTCTCCGAGCAAGCGGAACGTGCCCAGGAACCCGATCACGACGGCGACGGCGACCGTGAGCGCCACGCCGAGGAGCAGCGCGTCCGGCGCGAATGTCCACGGGACGTCGAGCACGAAGCGCAGCACCGCCCACGCCAGCAGCGCCGCCAGCGCGGTGCCCCCGAGCCCGGCGGCCGCGCCCAGACACGCATACTCCACGGCGAAGATCCGCGCCACCACGCCGCGCGTGGCTCCGAGCGTCCGCCACACCACCGATTCGTAGAGACGGGCGGCGCGGGTGGCGGCGAGCGCGCCGAGCATCACCGCGAGCCCGGCCGCGATGCTGAACAGCGCGATGACACGGATGGCCACGGCCAGCTCGTCCAGGATGCCGGCGGCGCGCTCGAGCACATCACGGAGCGGAATGGCGGTCACGTTGGGGAGGGCGCGGACGACCTCGTCCTGAAGCCCCGCTTCCGCCGCCGGCGGCACGCGGGCCGTGCCCACCCACGTGGTGGGAGCCCCTTCGAGGGCGCCGGGGGAGAAGATCACGAAGAAGTTCACGGCGAGGCTCTGCCAGTCGACCTTGCGCACGCTCGTCACCTCGGCCTCGACGGGAACGCCCTGCACGTCGAACGTGAGCGTGTCCCCGGGGCCGACGTCGAGGTAGCGGGCGGCCGCCTCTTCCACGGAGACGCGAGGATGCCCTTCGTCGTCCGGCCTCCACCACCGTCCCCGCACGATCGTGCTCGTCGACGGCAGCTCCTCCGCCCACGTGAGCACGTACTCGCGCGTGAGATACCACGTCTCGTCATGCCCCTGCCCGCGCCGCGCTTCCACCATCTGCCGCGTCACCGGCACGCCCTTCACAGCGGAAAGCCGAGCGCGCACGACGGGCGTGAGACGCGGCGGCTGCCCGCCGGTGGCGTCCTCCACCGCGCGCGTGAAACGGTCGCGCTGGTCGGCCTGGATGTCGAGGAAGAAGAACGACGGCGCCTCGTGCCGGCGCTCGTGGTCGATCTGACGCCCGAGGCTCGTCTCGAGCAGCGCCACCGCCACCAGCAGCATCACGCCCACGCCGAGCGCGATCACCACCGGCACCGTCTGCGCGCCCGGACGTCTCAGATTCGCGACGCCCTGGCGCAGCGCGAGGGCGGGCATGCGCGACGCGAGACGCGAGATGAGTGTCAGCGCGCGCCCGAGGCCGGCCAGTCCCACCAGCGCGGCCGCCGCCGCCACCACGAAGATCGCTCCCATCCGCCACGACCCCGCCTGCCAGAACGCGAGAGCCACGAGCCCGGCGGCGACGGGGATGGTCGCGAGCCACGGACGCCGCGCGCGCGCTGCCTCGTCGACGTCGCGGCGAAGCAGCAATGAGGGACGGACGTCACCGATGGCGAGCAGCGGCCACAGCGCGCACAGCAGCGCCGTGAGTGTCCCCATGGCGAGGGCGCGCACGGCCGTCCACGGATGCGGCTCGGCGCTGAGCGCGAACGGCACCGTGTCGGCGAGGAGTCGGACCAGGAGCGGCTGGGCGGCGAGGCCGAGTCCCACCCCGATCGCGCTCCCGATCAGCCCGAGCGCTTGCGTCTGCAGGAGGTAGGCGACGAGGAGGCGGCGGGAGGTAGCGCCCAGGCATTTCAGGATCGCGAGGCTCGCACGCGCGCGGCGGAGGAGGGTGGACACCGCGGCCGCCACGCCGAGTCCGCCCACGAGCAGGCTCACGAGCCCGACGAGGCCGAGGTAGCTTCCGAGCTGCTCGAAGAACCGCCGGAGCCCGGGCTGAGCGGCGTCGAACGCGGTCACGCGCACGCCGGGATCGACGATCGCGCGCGCGATCGATTCCCGCGCGCCGCCGACGGCCAGCGTCGCCGGCAAGCGCACGAGCGTGCGATAGCGAACGCGGCTCCCGAAGGCCAGGAGCCCGGTGGCCTCGAGCGCATCCGACGCGATGAGCACGCGCGGACCCAGGCTCACGAAGCCGCCCGGCCCGTCGGGTTCTCGGCGCAGGACGGCGCGCACGGTGAAGACGCCGCGCCCGATGGCGATGCGGTCGCCAACCCCGACTCCGAGCCGCGCCAGCAACGCCTCGTGCACCACCGTGCCGTTTCCGGCGAGCAGGTCCGCCAGCGGTCGCCCGCCCTGAACGTCGACGGCGCCGTAGAGCGGATAGTGGGGATCAACCGCCTTGAGCTCCACGAGCAGAGTGCGGCCGTCGTCCTCGCGACGCGCCATCGCTACCATCTCGCGCACGTCGGTGGTGACCCCGCCTGCGTCCCGCCAGCGGGCGAGGACGTCGGCGCCCGCCGCACCGAGTGGATGCGCGGAGCGAAGCTCGAGGTCGCCGCCCATGAGCGCGCGCGCCTCGCGGGCGAGGGCGCCGTCGACGTTGGCGGCGAAGGTCCCGACGCCGGTGAGGGCGGCCACGCCGAGCACGATGCAGGCGAGGGCGCCCACCGAATGGCGCCAGCCGCCGCGCGTCTGCCGCCACGCCAGGCGCAGCGCGAACGTCATAGCGCGTGCCCGTTGGCGAGGCGGCCGTCGCGCAACGTCAGCACGCGGTCGGCGTGGCGCGCCAGCGCGGGATCGTGGGTGACGAGGACGAGCGTGCTCTCGCGATCGCGGCGGAGCGCGAGGAGGACGTCGATGATGTGCGCGCCCGTCGCGGAATCGAGGTTGCCGGTGGGCTCGTCGGCGAGCAGCAGCGCGGGTCGGAGGGCCACCGCGCGCGCGAGGGCGACCCGCTGCTGCTCGCCCCCCGAGAGCTGGGCCGGGTAATGGTGAACACGCTCCGCCAAGCCCACCTCGGCGAGGAGCGCGCGCGCCGACACCAGCGCGCGCGGCCGGCCTGCCAGCTCGAGGGGGACGGCCACGTTCTCGGCGGCGGTGAGGGTGGGGATGAGATGGTACGACTGAAAGACGTAGCCGATGGTGTCGCGGCGGAACACCGCGAGCGCGTCTTCGCCGAGACGCGTGATGTCGACGCCGGCCACCGCGATGGAGCCCGCGCTCGGGGCGTCGAGGCCGGCGAGAAGACCGAGGAGCGTCGACTTTCCGCTCCCGGAGGGACCCGTGACCGCGCAGAACTCGCCGTCCGCCACGTCGAGGGTTATGCGATCGAGAATGGTGATGCTGCGACCGCCGCTCGACAATCGCATCACGAGGTCGCGCACCTGAATCATCGCGCAACCCATACTACACTCTGCGCATGAGCGCCCTCGCGCGCCTGCTCACGATGTTCGGCGCGCTCGTGGTGCTCGCGGTCGCCCCCGCCGCCGCCGAGGATCGCGTCGTGCTGGCCTTCGGCGACAGCCTCACCGCCGGCCACGGCGTTCTTCCCGACGAGGCCTACCCGGCGCTGCTCGAGGCTCGGCTCCGGCGCGAAGGCTTCGCGTACCGTGTCGTCAACGCCGGTGTGAGCGGCGACACCACCGCGGGCGCCCGCCGCCGCTTACCGTGGGCGATGCGCGCGAAGCCGTCCGTCGTGATCGTGGCGCTCGGCGCCAACGACGGTCTCCGTGGCCGCGCCGTCACGTCGATGCGCGATGACCTCGCCGCGATCGTCGATGGCTTCGCGGACGCCGGCGCCCGCGTGCTCCTGGCGGGGATGCGGCTGCCGCCGAACTACGGCGACTCCTACACGCGGGAGTTCGCGGCGGCGTTCGCCGAGGTGGCGCGCCGGAAGGGCGTCGCCTTCATGCCGTTTCTGCTTGCGGACGTTGCGGGCGACCCCCGGCTCAACCAGACGGATGGAATTCACCCGACGGCGGCCGGGCAGCGCGTCATCGCCGACCATCTCTGGCCCTACCTGCGCCCCCTCTTGCGCAAGTGAATAGCCCCCGGGGGCGACGTCGTCAGAAGCGGCGAAAGGAGGGTACTACATGCATCGCACCGTCGCCGTCGCCGCCGTGCTCGTGGGCCTTACCGTGGCCGCGTGGGTCCCCGCCGTCCACGCCGGGGGAGTCGATATCAGGATCGGTCTCCCGGTGCCGTTCGTCGCGCCGTTCGTGCCTCCCGTGGTCGTTCCGCATGCCCGACGTCCGGTGTTCCATCGCGCCGTGGTGGCGCCGAGGGTGGTCTATCCCGCTCGTCCCATTTACGCAGCGCCGGCCTATGTCGCACCCGCGCCGGTGGTGGCGTCGCCGACCGTGATCGAGTACCCGCATGGGCGCTACGAGCTGCACTGCGACTACGGTCGGTACACCTGGGTCTGGGTCCCGAGGGTGGCCGGTCCCCCACCGCCCCCTCCGTATCCGCCGGCGCAGTATTCGCAGTACTGAAGTACTGAACGCTTCACGGTTGCAGCGGGGGAGCGGCGGGCTAGGGGCGCGGCGCGTAGATCCGGCGATACTCCTCCCACGACAGCGTGACCCGCTTCACGTACTGTCGCGTCTCGTCGAAGGGGATCTGCTCCACGAAGGCCTCGATGTCGTCGGTGCGCCGCCCCTGCCACCACTGGCGCAGGCGCGTGGGGCCCGCGTTGTAGGCAGCGAGGGCGAGGCGCGGATCACCGAATTCCTTCACCAGGCTCGCGAGGAACGAGGTACCGATCTGGAGATTGGGAATCGGCTCGTCGAGCAGGTCGCCCCCCCGGAACTCGAGACCTTGCACTTCCGCCATCGGCTGCGCCGTCCGCGGCATGAGCTGCATGAGACCACGCGCGCCCGCCCGTGACATCGCGCGCGGATAGTAACTGGACTCCTCGCGGACGACCGCCGCCACGAAGTAGGGGTCGAGCCCGACGCGCTCCGCCGCCTCCGTGACGTTTTCCTTCCAGCCAAACGGGTAGAGCATCTCCCAGAACGCGCGCGGCAACGACGCATGGCCGGTGGAGGCGAGCGCCGCGAAGTGACGGCGGAGAATTCTCAGAGCGAGGTGGTAACGCTCCTCCTTCACGTAGGTATTGGTGAGGCCGTACAGCCGCACGGTGTCGCCCACCGAGCGGCGCACGGCGTCCTCGAGCTCTTGCCACGCGAACTCCACGAGACCGATACGACGCAGCAGCTCGACGCGGACGAACGCCGGATCGTCCGCCACCGCTTCGTCAGGATCGGCGGGGAGTCGGATCGCGAGCTCGACGGCGGCGTCCCGCGGTGCCGTCACGCGCCGCGCGGCGAGGATGCCGTAATAGCTGCGCGGTGATTCCCGGATGACGCGCTCGTAGAGCCGCTCGGCGCCGGCCCGGCTCGAGCGCTCCGTCGCCCGCGCCGTCCAGTAGAGCGCCGCCACGCGGTACGCGCGGCCGCCCGCGAGCTCGGAGAGGCGCGTCCAGGACTGGGCGGCCGCCTTGGTGTCGCGCTTCAAGTAGGAGAACCATCCCAGGCGCCAAAGCGCCGCCCCCGCCGCTTCGCGGGTGGGATAGCGCGCGACGACGGCGCGATAGGCGGCGGCCGCGTCGGCCTCGCGGTTCAGCTCCTCCAGCAGCCGCGCCTTCAGCGATAGCGCATCCGCCGCCTCGGCGTCGGTGCCGGCGGTGGCGACCGCGTCGAGAACGGGGAGCGCAGCCTCGCGCTTACCGCCGCGGGCAAGCAAGCGCGCGTGATCGAGGCGCAGCCCCGGCTTCCGGTCGCGCGGGGCGCGGTCGATGGCAAGCTCGATCGCGCGCGTGGCCACATCGTAGCGACCGAGCCTCTGGGACGCCTCCGCCACCACCTTGAGCGCGCGCACGGAGATGCCGGGATCGCGCGTTTCCTTGGCGATTCGCTCGGCTTCGTCCGCCGCTGCCTGCGGCACGCCGCCGCGCAGCAAGCGCTCCGCGCGATCGATCCGTTGCGGCAGCGAGAGCTGCGCCTGCACGCCCGCGCTCGCGAGGGCGGCGAGACGGTCGGCGGCGCCGTCCGCGTAGCCATTGGTGGGAAGCAGGATCATCAGCTCGCGGTAGGCGGCGGCCGCGGCGTCGAGGTCCCCGCGCGCCTCCGCCGTCGTCGCGAGCAGGTAGAGCGCCTCCGGCAGCTCGGCGCTGTCGGGATACGAATCGACGAGGCGCACCAGAAGCGCCTGCGCGGCGGCGTCGTCCTCGGCACGGGCGGCGAGGGTCGCCGCCAATAGCAGCGCGGCCGGCGCGAGGCGGCTGTCCTTGTAGCGATCGGCGACATCCACCGCGGCCCCGCGCGCGCCCGCGAGATCGCCCTCGCGCGCGAGGGCGTCGGCCAGCACGTACGCCACGTAGTCGCCGATGGGGCTCTCCCGCGCCTCCGGCCGCGCGAACTCGGTGGCGAGCGGCCGCGCGTCACCACCCTGGTAGGCGGCCACCGCCTCCTTCCACGCCAGCTCCGTCGCTTCCGGCACGGGCTCGCCGGCGTCCGCCGTCGGCGTCCACGCGAGGGCGGCGACCAGAGAGGGCACGATGGCGGCCGCGCGCATGGCCCGCCGCGTGAACACGATGCGCTGGAGCGCGGTGATGTTCGCGAGCACGGCCAGCACCCACAGCGCCGGCTCCAGGATGTCGAGCATGGCGCCCGCGATCAGGCAGATCATCCGCTCCGGGCGCTCCATGAATCCGATGTTACACGTGACGCCGATGCTCTCCGCGCGCGCCTTGGTGTAGCTGACCATGACGGAGCCGACGAGGCCGGCCATGGCGACGATGGCGCCGCGCGGGTTCGGTGTGCGCGCGAAGAGCACGACGATGCCGAGAAGCACCACGAGGTCCGAGTACCGGTCGATGACGGAGTCGAGAAAGGCGCCGAACGGCGTCACCTGCCCCGACGCCCGCGCCAGCGAGCCGTCGAAGAAGTCGAAGAATCCCGCCACCAAGAGGAGAAGACCGGCCGTCCGCGTGTGTCCCTCCACGAAGGCGGCGGCCGCGAAGAGGCTCACGCCGAGCCCCATCACCGTCAGGTGGTTGGGCCGGAGATGCAGCCGGAAGAGAGCGCGCCCCACCGGGTCCGTCCACACGCTGACCGTCTCGCGATAGCGGCTCAGCATGGCCTAGAGCGGCTGCACGAGGGCGCGCTCGAGCGTGTCGCGCAGATGCTCGATGGCGGCGGCGGTGACCTTGCCGCCGTGGCCGTCGTGAACGTAGAAGGTGTCGAAAACCTGGTCGATCTCGGTGGCGATGCGCGCGCTCGCGATGTCGAGCCCGAGCCCGGAGAGCGCGCGCGTGATGCGATAGAGGAGCCCCACCCGGTCCGGGCACTTCACCTCGAGCACGGTGTAGGCGTCCGAGAGTTGATTGCCGACGGTGATCTTCGGCGCCGTCAGCACGGTCGCGGGCCGCTTCCCACCTCCCCGCCGGCGTTCGAGCAGCGCGTCCACCGACTGCTCGCCGCGCACGACCGCGCGCAACGCGCCGAGCGCGCGTCCCCAGTGGGCGGCCGAGGTGAGCGCTTCCCCGGTGGGATCGTTCACCTGGAAGGTGTCGATGGCGATGCCGTCGGCGCGCGTGTGGATCTGCGCGGAGATGATGTTGACGCCGTGGGCGGCGAGCGTGCCCGCGATGAGCGCGAAGAGGCCGGGGACGTCGCGCGTCACCACGACGAGGTCCGAGGAGCCGAGGTCGGGATGATGGAAGAGCTCGGTCACCACCCGTTCCTCGTCCAGACGCTGGAGCATGCGGAGATGCTCGGCCATGCGGGTGACGCTCGTTCCCGCCAGATAGCGGTCCGGCACCGTGGAGACGTGCGCCTCCACCGCCGTCGCCGCCACGTCGTCGCGCACGGCCGCCTGCAGTCGCTCGGCGATCCGCGGGCGCTGCGGCGTCTCGATCTGCCCCCCCGTGAGGCGGGCGAGCGTGCGCGCGTACAGCTCGTGGAGGATCACGGCCTGCCAGCCCGTGAGGACGCCCGGACCCACCGCCCGCATGTCGGCATAGGTAAGGAGGTAGAGCATGCGGAGCCGCTGCGGGTCCTCCACGGCGGCGGCGAAGTCGGCGATGGTCTTGGGGTCGTCGATGTCGCGGCGCTGCGCGATGTGCGACATCGTGAGGTGATGGGCGACGAGGAACTCGACCACGCCCGCGTCGGGAGCGGGGAGCCCGAGACGGGCGGTGAGCGCGCGCACGAGGGGGATGCCCTTGGCGACGTGACCGTGACCCTTCGCCTTGCCGATGTCGTGCAGCAGCATGCCGAGCATGAGGAGGCCGGGTTTCTCCACCTCGCTGAACACGTGCGCCGCGCCCTCCGATTCCGCCGACTGCCCGGGCGCGAGCGCCTCCAGGTGTTCCACCGCCAGCAGCGAGTGCTGATCGGCGGAGAACTTGTGGTAGACGTCGTACTGGACGAGGCAGGTGAGGGCGCCGAACTCCGGGAGATAGCGGCCGAGCACGCCGAGCTCGTGCATCTGCGCGAGGGTCTGGGCGACGCGGCCCCACGATCGACAGATATTGAGAAAGAGATCGCGCACGTTGGGATCGGCGCGAAAACGGGCGTCGATCAGCTCGAGCGCGTCCTCCACCCCTAGCTCGAGATCGAGCGAGAGCTCGCATCCGAGACGGTGGAGGTGCCAGAACACCTTCATGATGCGCGTGGGCTCCGCGCGCAGGGCGTCGAGATTGCGGTCGGCGAGGCGCAGGCGGCCGTCGAGGAAGACGAGACCGTCCGCGAGGGCCTGCTGGCGCTGCCGCCGCTCGGCGGTGGCGCGATAGCGCAAGGTCTCCTGGCAGCGCGCGATGAGCCGGCGCGACACGCGGTGGATCACGCGCGCGTGCAGGTAATAGTCACGCATGAATCGCTCCACGCCGAGGCTCGTCTCGTCGTTTTCGTAGCCGAAGCTGCGTGCGATCTGCGGCTGCACGTCGCGGGACAGCACGTCGTTCTTGTGGCCGGAGAGAAAGTGGAGCTCGTTGCGCACGCGCCACAGGAAGGTGAGGGCGGCGTCCGTGAGCGCCTGTTCGTGGGGATTGATGAGGCCCTTGTCGGCGAGCTCGCGCAGCGTGCGGGTGCCGAACTTGGTGGCCGCCAGCCACAGCGCGGTGTGCATGTCGCGGAGGCCGCCCGCCGATTCCTTGACGTTCGGCTCGCCGATGTAGGGCGAGGCGCCGTGCTTGCGGTAGCGCTGGTCGCGCTCGGCGAGGGTCGTGGCCAGGAACTCCTCGAAGTCCCGGCGGTAGACGTTCTCGCGGAGCACGTGCCGGAAGCGCGCGAAGAGCCGCCGGTCGCCCGCCACCAGCCGCGCCTCCAGCATCGACGTGCGGCTTGGGAAGTCCGTGCGCGCCATCGCCACGCAATCGTCGAGGGACCGGAGACTGTGGCCGATCTGGAGCCCGAGGTCCCACAGCGTGTAGAGAAGCTCCTGGGTCACGCGCTGGACGTAGGTCGTGAGCTCGCCGTCGTACACGACCATGAGATCGATGTCGGAGGAGGGATGGAGCTCCCCGCGACCGTACCCGCCGAGGGCCACCACCACGAGCGGCGTGGCGGCGAGGCGGGTCTCTCGGGCCTCGGTGGTGATGAGCCGTACGAGCGAGCGCACGAGGTCGTCCACGAAGCGGGCGTGTGCGCGCACCGATTCCTGACCCGACGCGCCTTCGACGTGCATGTGCTTCAGGGAGTCGAATCCCTCGGCGAGAACCGCGCGGAAGAATTCGAGCCGAAGACGTCGCCGATCGGCGGCACGCTCGGCCTTGGCCTCGGCCTGGCGCGCCCGGCGATACAGCTCGGGCGACATGGCGGGATGAGGGTACCAGCCCGCGGCGAATACTGTCAAATTCGGCGCTCACTTACTACAATACGGCGATGAGGAAAATCTGGCGCCGCGTCCTCGACGACATCACCCCCTACGAAGCCGGTCCGTCCCTGGAGACGCTCGCCGCCCAGCTGGCGCTTCCCGAAATCGTGCGGCTGTCGGCGAACGAGAATCCGCTCGGCCCGTCTCCCCGCGTCATCGAAGCGGTGGCGCGGGAGGCGCGCAACGCGCACCTCTATCCGGACGGCGGCAGCACGGCTCTGCGCGAAGCGCTCGCCCACCGGCTCAAGGTGGCGCCGGCTCAGATCGTGGCCGGCAACGGCGCCGACGAGCTCCTCGCCCTCGTGGCCGCCGCCGCCCTCGAGGTCGGCGACGAGGTCGTCATTCCGCAGCCGTCGTTCGAGCCGTACACGACGGTGGTGACCATCGCGGGCGCCCGTCTCTGCTCGAGTCCGCTCGCCGGCTACGACACGGATCTCGACGACATGCGGCGGCGGGTGACGCCCGCCACCAAGGCGGTGATCGTCTGCTCCCCGCACAATCCCGCCGCCACCATCGTGCGCCACGACCCCCTCGTGGCCTTCCTCGACGCCCTCGGCGATGACCCGCCGTTGATCGTGCTCGACGAGGCCTATCGCGACTTCTGCGACGATCCGGAATACCCGGACGGCGTCGCCCTCCTGAGCCGGTACCCGCGCTTGCTGGTGCTGCGGACGTTCTCGAAGATCGCGGGTCTGGCCGGGCTCCGCGTCGGCTATGCGATCGGCAGCACGGAGACGATGGACCGCCTCAATCGCGTGCGGGCGCCCTTCAACGTCAATCGCCTCGGTCAGGTGGCGGCGGTGGCGGCTCTCGACGACGACGAGCACATCGCGCGCAGTCGCGCCATCGTGGTGGAGGAACGCGCGTTCCTGTCGGCGGGGCTGCGGCGACGCGGGTACGAGTTTCCCACCTCCCACGCGAACTTCCTGCTCGTGCGCGTGCCCAACCCCGATGCCCTTCGCCAGCGGCTGCTGAAAGGCGGGCTGCTCGTGCGGGACGGCGCCGCCGTCGGCTTCCCCGGGCACCTCCGCATCTCGATAGGGACGCGCGCCACCAACGAACGCCTGCTCGCCTTGATGTGAGACGGCGGTCTCAGCGCCGCGGCGCTGCGGGCGGGGCGTAGCGCTCGATCTCCTCCAGCCGCCGCGCGAGAGCGTCGCGCTCGGCGGTGAGGGTGATCACCTGCGACTCCTGGGCGCTCTGGCGCTGCTCGTGCTGGTCGAGGCGCTTCTGGAGATCGGCCTCCCGCACGTACAGCGCGCGCAGCTCGCCTTCGAGCTGGAGGGCGCGGTGGCGGGCGGGAAGATAGCCGGCGAAGAGCACGTATGCGAACAGCAGCGCGAGGAAGGCGCTACCGGCCACGAGCGACCAGGGAAGCGTCGAACGCGCGCGGTCCGTCACGGCCACGGATTCTAGCAGACCCCGTCCTCGCTCTTGGGACGTCGCGTGCGCGCGGCGGCGCTCGTGCGAAGCCGCGCGCGCAGATCGGTGAGCACCGCCAGTGCGTGCTCGGGACACAACCGCAAGCTGACCTCGCTCTCGCCGGCCGTGTGGTCACCGTCGTGACACCGCGGGCACCGCGTCACCGCGCCGGGCTCCCGTTGTTGCCGACCGGCGTGTCCACGAGGAGGGACGCCAGGGTCCGCAGCTCCACCCGACCCACCGGCTCGGCCCGCTGCGGCTCGTTCTCCGCACAGGCGGCCGCGATCACGCGGGCGAGGCCCTCGAGGTCGAATGGCTTGCGGACGTAGTCGAAGGCCCCTGCCACGAGCGTCGCGCGCGCGCGACCGGTGTCCTGATTGGCGGTCAGCATGATCACGGGGATCGTGGGATCGAAGGCCTGGATACGCTCGAGCGTCTCCACGCCGTCCATGCCCGGCATCAGCATGTCGAGCAGCACCACCGCCGGGCGTGCCTCGCGCAGCTCCGCGAGAGCTTCGTAGCCGTCGGCCGCGGTCACTACCGTATAGGAACCGCCGAACGCGTCGTAGAGCAGGCTGCGGACCGCCTCCTCGTCGTCGACGACGAGCAAGCGGTGAAGGTCACGACAACCGCCCGGCAACGGGGTGAGCATGCACACGGCTTCGCTCGCTCCTTCCCCTGTTCGGCGGCCTGGCGATCCCGCTCGGGACCCATGGCTTTGCGTCCCGCCCTCACGGACGGTTTGCCTTTGTCGCAGCGGTTTACTCGATGTCGTGGGGTGCGTGGCCGAGGGGTGCAAGGCACGGACCACGCGACGGCGTGCGCGCTAAACCGCGTTCGTACACGGCGTGCGCGCGCGCGGACCGTGCGCGCCCACGGTTCTCGTGGGCGATTCGTGACCGGCGCGGTCGGTGCGCGCGGTCAAGAACCGGCCACCTTGATATGATCGAGGTGGCGGATACGGCCGTGGACCTGCATCGCTTCTTCGAGCGCGCGCTGCGCGCCACCTTCAGGGACCTGGCCTTTCACGACGACCCGGCGGCGGCGTACCTGGCCGACGTCCTGACGCGCTTCGCGCGCACCGAGAACCTGTACCCGAAGGGCACCGCCCTCCCGAGGCTCGACACGGTGGTCGACATGATGCTCGAGATCGAGGCGGCGTGGCGGGAGGGGTCGTCGCACTGGGCCCCCGAGCGCGAGGTGAGCGTGCGGCGGCACATCGGCGACTACACGCTGTTCATGACCGGGATCTTCCGGGAACGGGTCGAGCGCACCGCCGGCAGCCGCTACTACATCGACGCCGGCAAGCGCGCCTATCGCTTCGTCTCCGAGCACGACCGCGCGCGCGCGCGCGGCGAGCGGGCGCCCTATCGGCGGCTCGCGGACGGCTTCGAGGGCTACGCGCACGCGCTCGACTACGCGCGCCGCGTGCACTTCGGCGACCATCCCCGGCATCCGTTCTTCCGGCTCGGCTTCGAATGACGCCGGAGGCGTGTCGCCGGGTCCTCGAGACGGCGCTTGGCGCCGACACGCCGGATGCGCCCACGCTGTCCGCGCTCGGCCGTGTTCCCGCCGACGTGCTGGAGCCGGCCCTGGCGGCGTTCGCCGACGACCACGGCGCCGCCGCCCTCCCCATCCTGTCGGTGCTCGCGGGCGGCGGCGCCCGCACGCTCCGTCGCGCCGCCAAGCGCGCGCTCTACCGTCTCGCCCAGCGCGGGGTGACGGCGCCGGCGGCGGCGCCGCGTCGTGTGATCCAGCGACGAGAGGAGCGCGCGACGCGCGCGTGGATTTCCGGCGTCGACGGCAGTGGCTCGCGCGCGGCGTGGATCCTCTTCGAAGAGGGATTCGGCGGGCTCCTCCTGTGCTCGCTCATCGTGAGCGACACCACCGGCATCGTGGACGTGGCGGGTGGTGGGATCACGCGCAAGCGCCTCGAAGCCGAGCTCGCCGCGCTCCGCGCCTCCCAGAAGCTGCCGTGGGTGGAGACGGCGCCCGCGCGCGTTCTCGCGCTGGTGGCGGAGGCGCTCGCTCTCCACGCGGCCGCCAGCACCGCCCCTCCCGCCGCTTTCGCGCGGTGGCAGCGGCTGTTCGAGAGCGCCGTCGTACCCCCGCCCGCGGCGTTTCCCGTCGACGCTCCGCCCGAGGAGGTAGAGCGCACGGGGGAGCTGCTCGAGCTGCCGGAGCTCGCGGGATGGTTCGTCGAGCCCGAGGTGCTCCAGATCGACGCCGTGGAGCTGCTGCAAACGCGGGAGAGCCGGCTCGTCGTTTCGGATCAGATCAAGGCCGAGCGCGAGGAGGCCATCGTGGCGCGTGTGATCGAACGCGAGTTCCCGCGCGACGCGCGCCTGCGCTGGGCGCGCCGGCTGGTGGAGATGGCGGCGATCTTCCGCGAGACCGATCGGCCTCGCCCCGCCGCCCTCGCCGATGCCGCTGCCGCCATCTTTGCCGACGACGCCCGCGATCTCCGTCGTCTCCCGTTCGCGGTCGCGCTCGTTCGCCGCGGCCTCGACATCGCGGGCGAGGTGACGCTCGGCCGCCTCACGCTGGCGGAGGTGAGTCGCAAGCCCGCTCCCGTCACCGTCGCCGACCGCCACCCCGCGTGATCACGGACGTCGCCGGTCTGCGCGTGGGCCACGCCACGGACGCCGTCGGCCTCACCGGCGTGAGTGTCGTCATCGTGGATCGCCCCGCCGTGTGCGGCGTGGAAGTCCGCGGCGGCGCCCAGGCCGTCATCGGCCTCGACTTCGTGACGCCGCGGCACCTCGTGCCCACCGTGGACGGCGTCGTCCTCGGCGGCGGCAGCCGCTTCGGTGGAGAGGCGATCTACGGCGTCATGCGCCATCTCGAGGAGCGCGGCATCGGCTTCCCCGTGGGAACAGGCGTCGTCCCCCACGTCCCGGGCGCGTTCATCTTCGATCTCGGCGTGGGCGACCGAAGGGCGCGGCCGTCGCGTGAGATGGGATACGAGGCGGCGCGGGGGGCGGCGACGGGCGCCGTTGCCGAAGGCAACGTAGGCGCCGGCACCGGGGCCAGCGTGGGGAAGCTGCGCGGAATCACGTGCGCGATGCGAGGCGGACTCGGAACCGCGAGCGTTCGGCTCGAGGAGGTGGTGGTGGGCGCGCTCGTCGTCGTCAACGCGGTGGGCGACGTGCGCGACCCCGAGACCGGCGCGCTGGTGGCGGGAACGAGAGACGCACCGGCGGGCCGCCGCCTCGTCGATGCTCGCGCGCTCCTGCGCTCGGAAGCGAACCTGCCGCGGTTCGGCGGCGGCGAGCACACGACGATCGGCGTCGTCGCCACCGACGCTCGCCTCGATCGCGCCCAGGCGGCGAGCGTCGCCGCCCTCGCCTTCCTGGGTTTCGCCCACGCCCTGTCGCCGCCGCACACCGCGCTCGACGGCGATGCGCTCTTCGTGCTCTCCACCGGAGACACGCCCGCCGACGTGACGCGCGTCGGCCTCGCCGCCGCCGACGCCGTCGCGCGCGCCATCGTACGCGCGGTGCGCGCGGCGACGTCGCTGCCGTCGCTCCCGGCCGCCCGCGACCTCGGTTGATCGCGTCGCTCCCGGCGGGACCTCGCTCGGCCCAGCACCGCGCCTGTCTCAGCCCACCCGCGGTGGAACCGGCCTCGCGGCACCGGTACAATACCGCCCGTGAAACGCGGGAAGGTGATTCGCTTTCCTTGGGCACCGCCACCGCCCACGACCGAGACGGGACTGGTGGAGGTGTATCGCTGCGACCACGCGGAGGCCGTGGTCGTCCGCAGCCTGCTGCAGAGCGAAGGGATTCCGAGCGTGGTGCATTCGCGCCTCGCGCACTCGGTGCATCCCTTCACGGTGGGTGATCAGGGCGAGGTCGCGGTCCTCGTTGCCTCGCCCGACGGGCCACGCAGCCGGCGCCTTCTCCTCCGCGTGGCCTCCCGTCGCTCGCTCCCCTGACTGCCGCCCGGCGACGCTCGTCCTCAGCGCCGTTCAGCGCACCTCGGCGATGATCGCCTCCAGCGCGCCCGCGACGGCCATGAGCGCCGCCGGCTGAAGGGTGGCGCCGGCGTCGGCGGGCGTGTGATAGGTGTCGAAGGGCACCGGACGTCGCACGAGCTGACGGAGAGCGCTACGCAGGGGACTGAAGATGAACTGCCGGAGCGCATCGGCTTCCGTGGCGGGAATCATCGTGAGGCCGTAGGCGGGGATGCCGGCGGCGGCGAACGCACGGTGATCGCTGCCGAACACGGGAATCCGTCCCACCTGGTGATACGTCTCGTCGGCGCGTAGACCGCGCGCTTCCAGGCCGGCGCGCACGCGCGCGAGGAACGGCGTATCCTCGGCGGCGTCCCAGACGGCGAGGCTGTCGCCGATGCCGCACAGCTCCAGGCTGATCACGCCCGCGATCGACTCACGCGCCATCTCCCGGACGTACGCGCGCGCGCCCAGGTAGCCGAGCTCCTCCGCGGCCGTGAACAGAAAGCGCACGCGCAGCGCGGGCGGGACCCGGACGCGCTCCAGGAGGTGGAGCAGGATCGCGACGCCTGCCGCGTTGTCGTTGGCGCCCGGACTGCCGGGCACGGCGTCGTGGTGGGCGATCAGCACGAGGAGTCGATCGCCGCCGCCGATGTCCACGCTGAAGTTCTCGCCGCTTCCTTCGAACGTCCGGAAGCGGTGGCGCGCGAAGGGCACGCCGCGCGCGCTGAGATAGGTCGCCACCGCCGCCTCCCGCGCCTCGTTGGTGCGCGCCTCCAGGAGCGCGACGAGCGCGCGCGGGTCTCGCGGACCTCGCACGACGTCGTCGAGGGGGGGAGGCGTGAGGCCGTGGTGCCGGCGCCGGCCGTTGATGATTCGGCTGAGACCGCTGTTGATGCGTCCGCGCAGATAGAACCCCACGTCGCGAACGGAAAACGCGCTCGTCATGGGGACGCGAGCCCGAACACCCTGCGCGCGTTCTCGGTGAGGCGAGGCGCCAGCGACTCCACGGTCTCGCCGCGCAGCTCGGCCACGCGCGCCGCCGTGATCGCGAGGTACGCCGGCTCGTTCCGCTTCCCGCGATGCGCCTGCGGCGGCAGGTAGGGACAATCCGTCTCCACCACGAGTCGATCGGCCGGCACGAATCGAGCCACGTCGGGTAACGCGCGCGCATTCGGATACGTCACGGGACCGGCGAGGGAGATGAGAAGTCCGAGGTCGAGGCACCGCGCCGCGATCTCCGTGTCGCCGGAGAAGCAGTGCATGATGCCGCCCACGTCCCCCACCCGCTCCTCGGCGAGAATCGCGAGCGCGGGCGCATGCGCGTCCCGGCAGTGGATGAGGGCGGGCTTGCGGAGTCGCCGGGCCAGCGCGAGCTGGCTACGCAGCGCGCGCTCCTGCGCGTCCGGGGGCGACAGGTTCCGGAAGAAGTCGAGCCCGATCTCTCCCACCGCCACCACCCGCGGCGCCTGCGCCAGCGCCTCGAGATCGGCGAGGACGGCGCTGTCCACGGCGGCCGCGTCATGAGGGTGGATCCCCACCGTCGCCCACACATCCGGCTCGCGGGCGGCGAGCGCGATGGCCGCGCGCGACGTCTCCACGTTGGTCCCCACCGTGATCATGCGCGTGACGCCGGCGGCGCGGGCGCGGGCGAGGACGGCGTCCAGGTCTCCCGCGAAGTCCGGGAAGTGGAGGTGGGCGTGGGTGTCGAACAGCATCTACTCGAGGATGGCGTCGAGGACGTGGCCTTCGAGCGTAGGCGGCGTGAGGCCGAGAAGGCGCGCCGCCGTGGGCGCGACGTCGACGAGGCGGATGCGGTCGAGCAGCACGCCCGCCCGCACGCCGGCGCCGGCGGCGATGAATCCCGTGAGCATCGACTCGCGGCTGGGCAGGAAGCCATGGGTGCCGCCGCGCACGTTGCCCTCGAGCCCGCGGCCACACCCGCCGCCGATGATCCACCCCGGCATCGCCTCGAGACCGAGCGCCGCGCCCGGCATCGCCCCCAGCGCGTCGAGCTCCGCGCGCGTGAGGACCGTGTAGCGGTCGCCGGCGCCGGTGCGGAGCGTGCGCTCGGTGAGGGCCACCGCATCCGCGCCCGCGTTCGGGCTCACGAAGACGGCGGCGCCGCCGCCGGCGGTGTGGACGGTTGCGAACCAGCTCTCGCCGAGCTCCGGACAGCGTCGCAGTCCCGCGCGGGCGAGCAGCACGTTGGGGTGGACGACGCGCGCGATGTCCTGAAAACCGTGATCGCCGGTGACGATCACGACGGAGCGCTCGGCGATGCCCGCGTCGCGGAGGGCGCGCCGGAGCGATCCGACGTGAGCATCCAGCCGCGCCACCGTCTCCGGAAGGTCGGCGGCGGCGCGGCCGCCGCGATGCTGGGCGAAGTCCGCTTGCACGAGGTGGATCAGGAGGAGATGCGGGCGCTCGGCGCGGATGAGGGCGGAGGCGGTGGCAGTGAGGAACGCGTCCCACTTCACGGCGTCCGTGAAGACGTCGGCGGCGGGCGCGACGCCGAGGCGGGTCAGCAGCCCCGGCGTGCTGGCGCTCGTCAACGCGTCGAAGGGCTCGCGCCGCAGGTGATAGTCGCGCTCGGGCACGAGGGAATCGATGCGGGCGCCCACCGTCGACGGCCACGACACGCTCGCCGTGCGAAGGCCGGCCGTGCGCGCCCACTCCCAGATCGGGGTGGCGCGCAGGTCGGCGGCCTCCTCGTACCATCGACTGCGCCCGCCGGCGGGGTCGAACAGCACGTTGAAGGCGACGCCGTGGCGCAGCGGCCGGACGCCGGTCACGATGGTGGCGTGGTTCGGGTAGGTCACGGTGGGAAAGACGGCCTCCGCCCCTCGGGCGGCGCTGCCCGCGGCCACCATCGCGCGCAGCTCGGTGGCTCCGTAGGAGGCGTCCAGGTAGAACTCCGGTCGAAGGGCGTCGATGGAGACGATCACCACGTGGCGTTCGGCGGCGTCGGCGGCCACGGCGACGCCGAGCAGCGCGGCGACACCGACGACAGCGCGGAATGCGGCGATGACGGCCGTCGCGAGCGGTGCGGTCAGCATGGCGCCTGCGCGGACGAGGCGCCTGCGCATCGCGCGCGCAGCCCGCGACGCCGGCATCAGATGACCCGGAAGCGCAGGCGCCCGATGAGCTGGCCGGAGCTCGTCATCACGTCCACCGACCAGTGACCGACGGCGTCGGCGGGAAATCCCGTCTTGCGCGAGAACGTCCGAAATCCTTCGCGCCGCCCCCCGAGCACCGGCGACAGTCGCACCACGTCCACCGCGCGCCCTTCCCGGCACCACACGTGCTCGATCTGCTGGCGAAGTCCGGCCGGGGCGTAGATGGCGGTGTAGGCGACGAGTCCGCGCTGATGCAGCTCTTCGGCCGCGATGGCGGAGACCACCGGCTCCTGGGACTCCACGCTGCCCTCGTTCCACGCCAGCACCGCGCTCGCGAGGACGAGGGGCGCGGGTGGGATCCAGGCGCGGCCGATGGCGGCGAGGGTGGCGGCGCCGACGGCGAACAGGATCGTGAGGCGCAGCGCGCCCGGCCAGTCGAGCTGACGGGCGCGGCGAACCACCGGCGTCAGCGCCACCACCGCCACGAAGGAGCTCGCCACGAGCGCGAAGTACGGGGGCAGACCCACGAGGGCGAGGGCGACGTTGAGGGCGGCGAAGATCGCCACCACGAAGAAGAGGTAGCTCAGCCACGGGCGCGGGTGCACGACGACCTGATACACGGGATCGAAGGTGGCGAGCAGCGTCAAGAACGCGAGCAGCGCCACGAAGAACACGTTGCGCGAGCCGAGGGTGGCGCTCGCGTAGTACGCGGGCAGCACGAAGAGCAGGAGACCGTGATAGAGGCTCTGGATCGTGTAGTCGGCGGCCACCACCACCAGGCGCGCGCGCGTTTCGAGAGCGTCACGGAGCTGGGTGAGCAGGGCGAAGAGGAGCCAGAGGAGGAGCAGGTAACCGACGATCCAGCCGACGTTGGGGAGGCCGCGCCGGAACACGAAGAGCGTGAGGAGCCCGCCGACGAAGGAGGCGGCGGAGATGCCCCAGCGTCGGATCCACCCGAACGTGCGGCTCACTCGGGCGGGCCCAGTCGCTCCGCGATCCGGCGCGCGAAGTCGTCGTGCCGGAGCAGCTCCAGGCAGTGCAGGACGTCGGGGCCCACCGCCTGCGCGCGGAGGTGGGCGCCCACGAGGTCGAGCGCGCAGGAGCGGACGGCGCCGTCGAGGGCGCAGATCTCGCGCAGGGTGCGCGCGATCCCGGCATCGCGCTCGGCGATGTGGACGATGACGTCCACGGTCTCCACTACTTCACGCTTGCGCCGGGCGGCAGATCGCGGTCGGGGGTGAGCACGGCGAGCCGGCCGTCGGCGGACCCGGCGAGCACCATGCCGTTCGACTCGATGCCCATCAGCTTGGCCGCCTCGAGATTCGCCACGATGACGACCTTCTTGCCGAGCAAATCGGCGGGCGCGTAGTGCTCGGCGATCCCCGCCACCACCGTGCGCGTCTCCGTCCCGAGCGACACCGTGAGCCGCAGCAGCTTGCGCGATTTCGGCACCGCTTCCGCCGCCACCACCTCCGCCACCCGCAGCTCCACGCGGCCGAAGTCGTTCACGGTGATACGCGACCCCGATGTTGCCGGCGCCACCTCGGACGCGGGGAGGGCGGGCGCTCGCTTCGCCGTCGCCTCCGTTTCTACGCGCGGGAAGAGGCCGGAGAGCTTGCGCACGGGCGTGCCGGGCGCGAGTCGGCCCCAGGCGGCGTCGGCAAGTCGTGGCTCGCCGCGCTCGCCCACCGCGTCCCGGATCTTCGCTGCCGCCAGCGGCAGGAACGGCGCGAGCACGATGCCGAGCGTGCGCAGCGCCTCCGCGAGCGTGTAGAGGACGGTGTCCAGACGCGGGCGCCGCCCGGGATCGCGCGCGAGCTGCCAGGGCTGGGTGGCGTCGACGTAGCGGTTGAGAACGGCCAGCACCTCCCACAGAGAGGTGAGGGCGCGATGGAAGGCGAACTCGTCCATCGCCGCCTCCACGTCGGCCCGCGCCTTCGCGAAGGCGTTGCGCACCTCCTCCTCGGCGGCCGTGAGCGGTCCCGCCGCCGGCACCGCTCCCCCCCCGAAGTTGACGAGCAGGGTGGTGGCGCGCGAGACGAGGTTGCCGAGGTCGTTGGCGAGATCGGCGTTGAGGCGCGTCACGAGGGCGTCCTCGCTGAAGTCGGAGTCGAGGCCGAACACCGATTCGCGGAGGAGGAAATACCGGAACGCCTCGCCGTACTTCTCCTGCATCGCGAGCGGTTCCACCACGTTGCCGAGGCTCTTCGACATCTTCTGGCCGTCGACGGTCCAGTAGCCGTGGACGTCCAGCTCGGCGTAGACGGGGATGCCCGCCGCCTGCAGCATGCAGGGCCAGTAGACACCGTGCGGCTTCAAAATGTCCTTGCCGATCAGATGACGCGCGTGCGGCCAGAACGTCCGGTAGCGTTCGCCGTCGATCTCTCCCAGCGCCGACACGTAGTTGATCAGCGCGTCGAACCACACGTAGGTCACGAAGCGGTCGTCGAAGGGGAGCGGGATCCCCCACGTGAGCCGGGCGCGCGGGCGGCTGATGGAGAGATCCAGCAGCGGCTCTCGCAAGAAGCCGAGGACCTCGTTCCGGTAGCGCTCGGGACGGATGAGACGCGGCCGGTCCTCGATGAACCGGACCAGCCAGTCCTGGTACTTCGACATCTTGAAGAAGTAGTTCTCTTCCTCGATGTACGTGAGCGGGGTCTGGTGATCGGGGCACTTCCCGTCCACGATCTCTTTTTCCGTGTAGAAGCGCTCGCAGCCGAAGCAGTACTGGCCGCCGTACTTCCCGAAGTAGATCTCGCCGGCGTCCCAGAGCTTCTGGAGGATCTGCTGCACCACGCGCTGGTGTCGTGGTTCCGTGGTGCGGATGAAGTCGTCGTTGCCGATGCCGAGCTCGCGCCACGTCTCCCAGAAGACGCCGGCGATGTGGTCCGCGTACTCCGACGGCGACACCCCCGCCTGCGCCGCCGCCCGCGCCACCTTGTCGCCGTGCTCGTCGGTGCCGGTGAGGAACCACACGTCGTCCCCCGCCAGCTTCCGGTACCGCGTCATGGCGTCGGCGAGGATCATCGTGTAGGCGTGCCCGAGGTGCGGGGTGGCGTTGACGTAGTAGATGGGCGTGGTGAGGTAGAACGCGGTCACGAGGGGCGGCGACCCTCCCAGGTGAGCTGATCCAGCGGCACCTCGGCTTCCGTGCCGTCGGGGAAGCCCACCACCACCGTCTGCTTGAGGACGCGGAGAGAGCGGACCTTGCCCGTCATGCAGCCTCCGCCGCCGCACGAGGCGGAACACGGCGCGTTCACGCGCGGCAGGCGCGTGCGCAGCTCCTCGTAGGTGGAGAACTCGTAGAGCAGGCAGCACTTGAGGCGCCCGCAATTGCCGAGGAGGCGGCTGTCCGTGAGCGGCATGTCCTGCGCCTTTGCCATCTTCACGGAGATCGGCTCGAACTTCTTGAGATGCGACGAGCAGCAGAGCTGACGACCGCACGGGCCCACGCCGTCCAGCACGCGCGTGGTGTCGCGGGCGCCGATCTGGCGCATCTCGATGCGCGCGCGGAACTCGCGGGCGAGGTCGCGCACGAGCTCGCGAAAGTCCACGCGGTCTTCGGCGTTGAAGTACACCAGCACGCGCCGCGCGCCCGGGTGCATCTCGACGTCCACGACCTTCATGGCGAGCCCGCGCCCGCGCGCGAGGCGCTGCACGGTGGCGACGGCCGCCACCTCGCGCTCGCGCCGGTCGTGGTGCTCCGCCTCTTCGGCGGTGGTGGCGCGACGGAGCACGCGGCGGAAGAGATGGTCGCGCTTGAACTCGGGGAGCGGCCGACAGGGACGCCGCACCTCGCCCACCGCGGAGCCGGTGGCGGTCTCCACCACGCAGAGATCGCCCACGTGGAGGCCGAGGTCCTCGACCATCCGGTAATCCTCGGCCGGCGTGCCTTCGCGCAGCCGGATGCCGATCAGGTATTCGTCCATCGAACGCTCCATCAGGCCGCGCGCAGGGCGAGCCTGCTCAAGACCACTTCCACCGTGAGCCGGGGCGACACGTTGGTCGTGAGCGCTTCCCGGGCCGCTCGGCACGTCTCGATCTCTTGCATCAGCGCCTCCTCTGTCCATTCCCCGGCCTCTTCCACCAGGGCGTCCGCGCGCTCGCCGTTGACGAGGAGGCCGCCCGGCGCCCCCGCCTTGACGAGCAAAAGATCACGATACAGGAGCCAGTAGGCATCGACGAAGGCTTCTGCGCGGGCGCGGTCGATGGTCTGGAGACGCCGGAAGAGCGCGTCCGGCCCCTTGTCGCGCACCTCGCCGAGGAGCTCGAGGGCCGCCGCCCGTTCGGCGGCGGCGCCCGTATCCTCGCGCGCCGCGAACGGCACCACGTGGCAGCGCGAGAGCACCGTCGCCGGCAACGCCTGCCGTCGCGCCAGGACGAGGATGATGACGGTATGGGCGGGCGGCTCTTCCAGCGTCTTGAGGAAGGCCTGGGGCGCGTCGTCGGTCATGCGATCGGCGTCATCGAGCACGAACACCTTGCGGCGCGCCGCCGCCGGGCGGAGCGCCGCGCGCCGCTCCAGCTCCCGGATGGCGTCGATGCGGATCGCGCGGCCGCCCTTCGGGTTCGAGGGCGGCGGCGTGGGAACGATCACGTGCACGTCGGGATGCTGGCGGCCGGCGACCTGCGTGCAGGCCCGGCATGTCCCGCAGCCGCCCCCCTCGCACACGAGCGCCGCCGCGAAGGCGAGGGCGGAGGTGGTGCGACCGCTTCCCGGCGGTCCCACGAACGCATAGGCGTGCGCCACGCGCTCCGCCGCGAGGGCGCGGCGAAGGAGCGCGAGCGCGCGCGGCTGGCCGGCGATCGCGTCAAAGACCACCGAGAAACTCCGTGACGATGGCGCGCACCTCCCCCTCCACCACCGCCGGCGGCCGGGCGGCGCGCACGAGCCGCACGCGCTTTGGCTCCGCGCGCTGGATGGCGCGATAGCCGCGGCGGACGCGACGGTGAAAAGGCAGCGCCAGCTTCTCGAAGGCATCGAGGCGGCGCCGTCCGATGCGCCGCAGACCCTCTTCCGGCGGAAGGTCGAACAGGAGCGTGAGGTCGGGAAGCACGCCGCCCGTGGCGTGCACGTTCAGCTCGCGGATGAGGTCACGGTCGACGCCGCGGCCGTAGCCCTGGTAGGCCACGGTGGCGTCGGTGTAGCGATCGCAGAGGACGATGCGGCCGCGCTGCAACCAGGGCGCGATCTTCTCGGCCACGTGCTGCCGGCGCGCCGCGAGAAAGAGAAGGGCGTCCGTGAGGGGCTGCCGGTCTGTGTGAGCTTCGAAGAGCCGGCGCACGGCGACGCCGAGGGCGGTGCCGTCCGGCTCGCACGTCTGCTCGACGCGGTGTCCCTGCTGCGTCAGATACCGTCGGAGGCGCGCGAGCTGGGTCGTCTTGCCGGACCCTTCCACGCCCTCGAACGTGATGAGCACTCCACGCACGCAATCCCTCCGGCGAGCGATAGGCCACTCTAGCACAGCGTTCGCGGGGCCTTGCCGCGGTGACGAGACGGTCAGAGGCCGTGAGCGGGGAAGATCAGCCTCCGGATGGCGTCGACCTGGCGCTCCGCGAACGCCCGCGTTCGCCGGCGGACATCCTCCGGCGTCTCCACGGACGGGTCCCAGAGCGTGGACGTCCGGAAGTCGTAGCGCCGGCGATCGCGATCGAACGCAGGGGGGAGCTCCGCGGGCAACTCGACGTCGTTCAGGATCGCCCACGCCGCCGTCCACGCGCGCGCCACGTTGGGGAGGTCGTAGCCCCCACCCCCGAGCGCGACGAGGCGAGGCGCGAGGGCGGTGATCCGCCGCACCGCCGCCGCGAAACCCTGGACGTCGAGCGCCAGGTGCGTGAGAGGGTCCGTGCGGTGGGAGTCGATGCCGAGCTGAGCGACCACCACGTCGGGACGGAACGCCTCCAGCAGCGGCGGCACCACCTGCTCGAAGGCCTCCAGGTACACCTCCGAATCCGTGAACGGCTCCAGCGGTAGGTTCACCGAGAATCCGATGGCATCGCCGTCACCGGTCTCCTCCACGAAGCCCGTCCCCGGAAAGAGCCGATCGCCGCGCTCGTGGGTGGAGATCGTGAGCACGGTGCGATCACGGTAGAACGCGTACTGCACGCCGTCGCCGTGATGGGCGTCGATGTCGACGTAGGCGACGCGCAGCCCGTGCCCGCGGAGGGCGAGGATCGCGAGCACGGCGTCGTTGACGTAGCAGAAACCCGAGGCGCGCGCGGGCAACGCATGGTGAAGACCACCCGCGAAGTGAAAGGCGCGGTCCACCTCGCCGCTCGCCACCAGCTCGGCGGCGAGCAGCGACCCGCCCGCGCTCAGCCGCGCGGCGTCCCACAGACCGGGGAAGATCGGATTGTCGCCGGGTCCGAGACCGTAGAGGGCGGCCGTGCGCGGCGGCTCTCCGCGTCCGGCCGCCTTCAAGACCTCGATGTACGCGGGCGCGTGAAAGAGGGCGATGGCCGCCTCGTCGGCGGGCTCGGGCGCGCGCACGGTGACGCCCGGACGCGTGGTGAGACCGTAGGCTTCCATCAGCCGCCACGTGAGCCCGAGACGCTCCATGCGGAGCGGATGCTCGGGGCCGTAGTCGAAGCGGCGCCAGTCCTCGGAGTGAACGAGCGCGCGCTTCACGAGCCCGCCCGCCAGTGCCCCGACTTGCCGCCGGACTTCTCCACGAGCTTCACCTCGCCGATGACCACGCCCTTCTCCACCGCCTTTACCATGTCATACACGGTGAGCGCGGCCACCGCGACCGCCGTGAGCGCCTCCATCTCCACGCCCGTCTTGTCCACGGTGCGAACGCGCGCCTCGATCGTGAGTCGTCCGCGATCGCCCTCGTCCGTGAACGTGACGTCGACGCCGGTGATGCGGAGCGGATGGCAGAGCGGGATCAGATCGGGCGTCCGCTTGGCAGCCAGGATCCCGGCCGTCCGCGCGACGCCGAGGACGTCGCCCTTGGGAGCGTTACCGCGACGGATGGCGTCGAGGGTGGCGGGCGCCATCCGGAGCACGGCGCGTGCAACCGCCTCCCGGACCGTCTCCGCCTTGGCGGACACGTCCACCATCCGAGCCTCGCCATCGGGCGTGACGTGAGAGAGTCCGACAGGCGCCGCTGGGGATGAAGCCCGCGGCATACGACGGCGCGTGGCGCGACCGGGTTGGCGGTCCCGGGACGGCGTCAGGCGGTGACGCTGGCGTGCCGGATGATCGCTTCCATCCGGTCTTTGGCCATGAGCTTGAGCTTCTTCAGCTCGCCGATCCGCCACTGGGTTTCGGGTGACAACGGCATCATCCCCTGGAGCGACTCGAGCTCGCGGTCGTAGCCCTGATGCTCGGCGCGGAGGCGCCGAAACTCATCGTTGGCGGCCATGAGTCGCTCCACGAGATCCACCTGATTCATGCGCGGCCTCCTTCTGGCAGGCAGGACGGTGTAAGAGCGGCGGTACGGGATAAAACAAACAAAGCCAGCCGCCTTCCGGCGCTGGCTTGTCGGCGCTTCATCTTTGAACCGAGCCCGTCCATACACTCCTGAACTCGGGTGATCGGTTTCCGGTGCCTACCTTATAGCCTCCGCCAAGGGCGGGTGTCAAGCGAACCTGGCCGGGATCAGGTGGGCGGCGCTGGCCTTGAAGACCGCGGTGATAGGCGCGCCCTCGACGAGGGCGAGGTCCTCCGCCGACCGCGCGGTGACGGTGGCGACCAGCTGAAAGCCGCACTCCACCACGACCCGCACGACCGCGCCCGTGCGCTGAGCGCGGATCACGGTGCCGGACAGGTGGTTGCGCGCGCTCGAGAGAACCGCGCGTTCGTCCGGCTGGGTGAGGGTCACGTCCTCGGGGCGGATGCAGAGGCGGACGCGCTCGCCCACCGTTGCCGGCGACGCCACCTCGACTTTCCGTCCCGCCGCTTCCACCACGCTCACCCCGTCGGCGGCGGCCACCACCACGCCGTTCACGATGGTCTCCACCCCCACGAAGCGGGCGACGTCCTCGGAGGCAGGTGCGCGGAAGACGCGCTCGGTCTCGTCGACTTGCTGGAGGCGGCCCCCGAGGAGGACGGCCACGCGGTCGGCGAGGGATTGCGCCTCCCCGCGGTCGTGGGTGACGAGGACCGTGGTCGTTCGCTCGGCGCGGAGGATGTTGCCCAGATCCACGAGAAGAGCCGCGCGCGTCGGCTCATCGAGGCTGGCGAACGGCTCGTCGAGGAGGAGCAGCTCCGGCTCCACCGCGAAGGCGCGCGCGAGGGCGACCCGCTGCGCCTCGCCCCCGGACAGCGTCCGGGCGCGACGCTGGCCGAAGTCGGCGATGCCGAGGCGCGCTAGCCAGTGGCCGACGCGGTCGGCGGTGGTGGCGGTGTCCACGTGACGGAAGCGGAGGCCGAGACCGACGTTCTCCGCCACCGTCATGTCGGCCAGCAGCGGGTGCTGGAAGACGCTCGCCATCCGCCGGCGCTCGGCAAGGCTGCGGCCGGCGGACACCGGACGGCCATGGACACGGACCTCCCCCGCCGTCGGCGCCTCCAGGAGACTCATCACGCGCAGGAGCGTCGACTTGCCGCTTCCATTGGGGCCGATGACGGAGAGCGTCTCGCCCGCGACCACGTCCAGCGCGTCCACCGCCAGGACGTCGCGACCGCCATAGGCCACGCGGACGTCCGAGAGGGCGACGATGGGGATGCTCACGCCGGCAACACGTGGATGGAGCCGCGATGGATCGAGAGCTGCCAGTGGCGATCGCGGTCGATCTCGAGGATCTCGTAGACGAGCCGCGGCACCTCCACCTCGAGGTCGTGGTCGCCCTGGGCGGGGGGACCGGGCTCGTCGAGACGGAGCCGGAGCGTCCACGTCGTCCCAAAATCGACCTCACTCACGATGCGGCCCGACATGAGGTTCATGTGGTGGCCAGGATCCGCGGGGCCGCGGTCCTTCCGGATCAACCGGACGTACTCCGGCCGGATGAAGAACGCGAGCCGGCTGTCCGGGGGCGGCAGATACGAGCGCGTGGGGGAATTCACCGCCTCCAGGAGAAGGCCGCGCCAGCGAAGCTGGATGCGATCGGGCGTCGCCTTCACGACCGTGCCGTGCAGCACGTTGCGGATTCCCATGATGCGCGCCACCGTCTCCGACGCCGGCTGCCACAGGAGCTCGGATCGCGGGGAGGACTGGATGACGGCGCCGCCTTCGTAGACGACGATGCGATCGGCGAGCCGATAGGCCTCCGTGAAGTCGTGGGTGACGAGCACGGCCGGGATGCCCCAGTCATCGAGCACGCGCTTCAAGTCGTCGCCGAGCGCGCGACGGGTGGGCTGATCGAGCGCCGACAGGGGCTCGTCGAGGAGTAGCAGCGCGGGGTCGATGGCGAGCGCGCGTCCGAGCGCAACGCGCTGCCGCTGCCCGCCCGACAGCTCGGCGGGACGACGCGACTCGAGCCCGCCGAGACCGAGACGCGCCGTCACCGCCCGCGCGCGCTCGAGCCGCTCGCGCCGCGGCCGATTCCGCAATCCGAAGCCGATGTTCTCGAGCAGGCTCAGGTGCGGGAACAGCGCGTAGCCCTGGAAGACGTATCCGAGCCGGCGCTGCTGCGGCGGGAGATCGATACCGGCGGCGGCGTCGAAGTACACCCGGCCGTCGACGACGACGCGGCCGGCGTCAGGGCGGACGAGCCCGGCCAGGCACTGGAGCGTGAGCGTCTTGCCGGCGCCGGACGGTCCGAAGAGCACGACCTTGCCCTCGGCGCCCGTCCACGCGACGTCGAGCGTGAAATCGGGCAACCGCTTCCGCAGCGCGACGTCGAGACGACTCACGTCGCGCGCGCTCCGAGGCGGGCGGCGACCACGAGGACGGCGCACGAGAGGGCGGTGAGACCCGCCACCAGCACGAGGGCGGTGCCGGTCTCGCCCGTCTGCACGGCGGTGTACACGGCGAGCGGGATCGTCGTGGTGCGGCCGGGGATGTTGCCGGCGAGCATCAGCGTGGCCCCGAACTCACCGAGCGCGCGCGCGAAGGCGAGCACGAGCCCGGCCAGGATGCCGCGCCACGCCAGCGGCAGCGTCACCTCCAGGGCGGTGCGCCACTCCGGCCGCCCGAGGGTGTACGCGGCCTTCTCGAGATCGCGGTCCACGGACTCGATGGCGGCCCGCGCCGTGCGCACGAGCAGCGGCAGCGCCATCACGGTGGCGGCGATGACGGCCGCGTACCAGGTGAACGTCACCGTCCATCCCGTCCATCGATAGAGCGGAGCGCCGAGCCAGCCGCGCCGCCCGAGCACCACGATCAGGTAGTAGCCGGTCACGGTAGGAGGAAGGACGAGCGGCAGGGTGACGATCAGGTCCACGAGGGCGCGGCCCGGAAAGCGCCGGCGCGCGAGGAGCCAGGCGAGCGGGACACCGACGAGCGCGTTGAGGGCGGTGGCGAGCACGGCCACCCGGACGGAAAGCTCGAGCGCGCTGAGCGTCTCCGCGCTCACCGGGAGCCGGGCGGGGGTGGATCGAAGCCGAATCGCTGCAGCACCGTCCGCGTGTCGGCACCGGCGAGTCGATCGACGAAGGCCCGCGCGAGCGCCGGGCGTCGGGTGTCCCGGACCACGGCGGCGGGATAGACGACGGGCCGGTAGGTGTCCTCGGGCAACCGGAACGCCTCGCGCACGCGATCGGCCCGCGCGCGGGCATCCGGCACGTACACGCAACCGGCATCGGCTTCGCCACGCGCCACGTACTCGAGGGCTTGGCGCACGTTCTCGGCGTACACGAGCTTGTCCCGCACGCGCTCCCAGAGGCCGAGGGCGCGCAGGCTCTCCTCGGCGTACTGCCCCGCCGGCACCGTGCGGGGATTGCCGACGACGATGCGCTTGACGCGGGGATCGAGGAAGTCCGCGGGCTTCGCGAGGTCGAGCGTGGAATCGGCGGGCTTGATGACGGTCAGCACCGTGCGCGCGAACGCGCGCCGGCTCCCGGACAGCAGGAGGCCCCGCGCCTCCAGTTCGTCCATCTGGCGGGCCCCCGCGAAGACGACGACGTCGACGGGGGCGCCCGCCTCCACCTGCTTCTGGAGCTCGCCGGATGACCCGAAGTTGTACCGGAGCGTCGCTCCCCGCTGCTCGGCCACGAAACGGCGGCCGACCTCCTCGATCGCGTCTTTCATGCTGATGGCGACCGAGATCGTGAGCTCCTGCGCGAAGGCCGGAGGCGCGGCAAAGGAGAGCAGCAGGGCGCAGGCGACGACGATCGACGTCATGGGCCGGAGTATACCGCCGCCCTCCCGTTCCTCTCGGCGCGCCGCCGTCGGTCGACGCCGCCGCACCGCGCCTGACGATGTGGCATCGCGCGGACAGAGAGTGCCCAGGAACGGCGTGTGCGGATGCAGCAACCGGCGATCCGCGCTCGATTGGCTGGTGCCGCGGCCTGGTCCGGCCGTTGCACCAACTTCTCCTCGTGCCGAAGATCCTGATCGTGGACGACGACAAGAACGTGGCGGGCGTCCTCACCGACATCCTGGAGCAGACCAGCCGGGACTACCTCGTGACGACCTCGCCGGACGCCACCCGCGCGCTGGACACCGTGAAACGGGAGCGGCCGGACGTCGTCCTCCTCGACGTCGAGATGCCCGGGATGGACGGCGTGGACGCGCTCCAGCACATCAAGACCATGGACGGCAGCATTCCGGTGATCATGATCACCGGCAGCCACTACTCGCGGGCAGCGGAGGCCTTGCGGCGGGGCGCGCTCGCCTACATTCCGAAGCCGTTCGACTTCAAGTACATCCAGCATCTGGTCGAGGTCGCGCTCTCGCGATCACGGACCCGCTCGGGCTAGGCTCACCCCGCGCGGCGCTGCTGGATGGCCGTGAGCGCGTAGCTCACGGCGAAGACGAGCACGAGCAGCAGCACGGCGAGCGCGATCGCCACCTCGAAGTTTCCCTTCCCGGTTTCGAGCACCATCGCCGTCGTCAGCGTACGTGTCTGTCCCTTGATGTTGCCGCCGACCATCACGGAGGCTCCCACCTCCGAGATCACGCCGCCGAAGCCCGCCATCACCGCCGCCAGCATCGGCAGTCGCGCCTCCCTCATCACCACCCACACCATCTGCGGGCGGGACGCGCCCAAAGCGAGGAGCTGCAGGCGGAAGAGCGGGGGTACGTTCTGGATGGCGGCGAGCGTGATGCCGACGACGATGGGGGCGGCGATGACCGCCTGCGCGATGACGATGGCGACGGGCGTATAGAGGATCTCGAGGTCCCCGAGCGGTCCGCTCCGCCACAACAAGATGGAGACGAAGAGGCCGACCACGACCGGCGGCAGGCCCATGCCCGCGTTGACCGCGCTCACGAGGATGCGCCGACCGGGAAAGCGCGCGAGCGCGAGGAAGGCGCCGAGCGGGATGCCGAGCAGCAACGAGACGGCGGTGGCCGTCCCCGACACCGCGAGCGACAGCCCGAGGATCGACCACACCTCGCGATCGCCGGACACCAGCAGCGCCACCGCCTGCCGCAGTCCATCGAGCACCAGGTCCACGTCGCCCTCGCTCGCGTCACGCCGCCGTCAGGAGAGATCGACCCAGACCGTCTTCACCTCGGTGTAGTGATCGAGCCCGGCCGCGCCCAGCTCTCGCCCGAAGCCGGATTCCTTGAAGCCGCCGAACGGCAGGGCGGCGTCGAACAGGTTGTACGCGTTCACCCACACGGTACCGGCCCGGATGGCGCGCGCGGCTTTGAGAGCCTTCGCCACGTCGCGCGTCCACACGGCGGCGGCCAGGCCGTAGGTCGTCGCATTTCCTTCGGCGAGGCCGTCCTCCACCGACTTGAAGGGGATGACCGACAGCACGGGCCCGAAGATCTCCTCACGGGCGATCGTCATTCCGTTCCTGACCCCGTCGAAGATCGTGGGCTCGATGAAGTAGCCCTTGCCGTTGCCGACCTGAGCGCGCCCGCCCCCCGCCACCACGCGCGCGCCTTCGCGCTTGCCCGCTTCGATGTATCCGAGCACGGTGTCCATCTGCTGCTTGGACACGACCGGCCCCATGCGCGTGGACTTGTCCATGGGATCGCCGACCTTGAGCGTCTTCACGCGCTCGGTGAGCTTGCCCATGAACTGGTCGTGGATCGGCTCTTCGAGGAACAGCCGCGAGCCCGCCGCGCACACCTCGCCCTTGTTGTAGAAGATCCCGGTGAGGGCGCCCTTCACCGCCGCTTCCATGTCGGCGTCGGCGAAGACGATGTTGGGCGACTTCCCGCCCAGCTCGAGGGAGAGGCGCTTCAGGCTGCCCGCCGCCTCCCGCATGATGCTCTTGCCCACTTCCGTCGATCCCGTGAACGCGATCTTGTCGACGCGCGGGTCACGCACGAGCGCCATGCCCACCTTGCCGCCGGGACCGGTGACGACGTTGAGCACGCCTTCCGGCAGCCCCGCTTCCTGGCACAGCTCCGCGAACTTGAGGGCGGTGAGCGGCGTGAGCGACGCCGGCTTCAGCACCATCGTGTTGCCGGCCGCGAGCGCGGGCGCCATCTTCCAGGATGCGAGGAGGAACGGGAAGTTCCAGGGAACGATGGCGCCCACCACGCCCACCGGCTGCCGCAGCGTGAACGTGAACGCGCCCTCGCGGAGCCCGAGCGTTTCGCCGTGGATCTTGGTGGCCCAGCCCGCGTAGTAGCGGAAGACCTCGGCCGCGAACGGGATCTCGACCTTGCCGGAATCGAAGAGCGTCTTGCCCGTGCAGAGGCTCTCCAGGCGCGCCATCTCGTCGAGGTTGGCCATGATGAGATCGCCGAGCTTCCACACGATGCGGCCGCGCTCGTGCGCGCTCATCTTGGGCCACGGCCCGCTGTCGAACGCCTTGCGCGCCGCCGCCACCGCGGCGTCGATGTCCCGCTCGTCGCCCTTCGCCACCTCCGCGCTGGGCTCCTCGGTGGCGGGATTGATCGTCGCGTACGTCTCGCCCGCGAGCGGCGGACGCCAGGTGCCTCCGATGAACAGCTGTCCTGTCGGCATGGAACTCTCCTTCATGAGCGTGACGCGTGGCCGGCGCCCACGCGCATCACCGCGGCGTCAACACGCGGCCGGTGCCGGCGGCGTGCAGGCGGTGATCGTCGACGACGAGGGTGCCGTTGACGACCACGTACGGGATGCCCGTCGGATACCGGTGGGGATCGGCGAACGTCGCTTCGTCCTTCACGGTGGCGGGATCGAAGACGGCGAGGTCGGCGGCATAGCCCGGGCGCAGGAGTCCCCGATCCCGCAAGCCCAGCCGGGCCGCCGGCATCCCCGTCATCTTCTGCACCGCGGTCTCGATTGAAAATAATTTGCGCTCGCGCGCGTACTCGCCGAGGACGCGCGGAAAGGTGCCGTACGCGCGCGGATGCGGCTTTCCCCGCTGCGGGCCCGTGCCCGCGAAGAGCCCGATGGAATCGGAGCCGATCATGATGGCGGGATGCGCGAGCGCGCGCGTCACGTTGTTCGGGTCCTGGGAGAAGGCGACCATCCCCACCGTGGCGCGCTCCTGCTCGAGGAGGTTCATCATCGCCTCCGCCGGCGTCGTCCCCGCGCGACGGGCGAGGGCGGCCAGATCCAGGCCCTCGAGCTCGCGCTGGCCGCAGGTGGCGATGAGGATCTCGTCGAACCCCACCGCGCCCATGGAGTTGGTGCGCCAGCGCTCGCCGTCGATGAGGCACTCCTCCACGATGCGCCGTCGCGTGGCGCGGTCGCGGAGGCGATCGAGGAGCTTCGCCACCCCGCCGTCGTGCACCCACGCCGGCAGGAGGTTGTCCATCTTGGTGCTGCCCGCGTGGTAGGGATACACGTCTCCGGTGACGTCGACTCCGCGCGCGCGGGCCTGGTCGATGAGGGCGAGCGCGCGCGGGAACAGGTTCCAGTTCTCGCGGCCGCCCGCCTTCACGTGCGCGATCTGAACGCCGACGCCGGCGGTTTCGCCGATGCGGATCGCCTCCGCCACCGAGTCGAGCAGCATCGTGGACTCGCCCCGGATGTGGGAGAAGTAGAGGCCGCCGCGGCCCGCCATCGATCGCGCGAGCGCGATCAGCTCGTCGGTGTCGGCGTACGCGCTCGGCGGATAGACGAGGCCGGTGGAATAGCCGAAGGCGCCCGCCTCCAGCGCCTCGTCCACGAAGCGCTCCATCGTCTTCACTTCGGCGGCGGTGGCGGGGCGGTTCTCGGGGCCGACGGCCGCCATCCGCATGGCTCCGTGGCCGACGAAGTGGGCGACGTTGATCGATGGTCGGAGGGCGGCGAGCGCCTCCAGATAGGCGCCGAACGTCTCCCACGGGAGATCGAAGCCTCCCGACACGCCCGCCATCCAGCTCTGCGCCGCCTCTCGCCGCGCTGCCGCCACCGGCGCCGGCGAGAACGAGCACATGCCGACGACCTCCGTCGTACAGCCCTGGCGCAGCTTGGACTCCGCCGACGGGCACGCGAAGTAGAAGAGATCGGAGTGGGCGTGGGCGTCGATGAACCCGGGCGCCACCACGTGCCCGGCCACGTCGACGACCCGGCGCGCCTCGCCGCCGAGCGTGGGCGCGATGGCGGCGATGCGATCGCCCTCCACCGCCACGTCGGCCGCCACGGCGGGCGCGCCGGTGCCGTCCACGACGGATCCGCCACGGAGGAGGAGCGACCACGCCATCGCTCACGCCTCCGTGATCGTCACCGTCTTCATCCGGTCGCCTTGCTTGATGTGGTCGACGTGCTCCATGCCGGCCACGACCTTGCCGAAGACGGTGTACTGGCCGTCGAGGTGCGGCGTCGGCCCGTAGGTGATGTAGAACTGGCTGCCCGCGGAGTCGGGATGCTGGCTGCGCGCCATGGCCACGCTCCCGCGCACGTGCTTCTGCTTGTTGAACTCGGCCTTGATCGTGTACCCGGGACCACCGGTGCCGTTGCCCTTGGGATCGCCGCCCTGCACCACGAAGTCGGGAACGACCCGGTGGAAGGCGAGACCGTTGTAGAAGCCTTTCTTGGCGAGCGTCACGAAGTTCTCCACCGTCTTGGGCGCGTCCTCGGGAAAGAAGTCGATGCGGATCTCGCCGCCCTTCTCGAGCTCGATGACCGCCGTCTGCGTCACGGGCGCCTCCGTCCCTGCCGGGTCCGATTCATTTCGTCGCCGTTCATTTCGTCACGACGCGGATCGTCTTCACGCGGTCGCCGACCTTGATCTTGTCCACCACGTCCATGCCGCTCACCACGCGGCCGAACACCGTGTACTGGCCGTCCAGGAAGTAGGCGGGCGCGAGCGTGATGTAGAACTGACTGCCCGCGGAATCGGGATCGTCGCTGCGCGCCATCGCGAGCACGCCGCGCTCGTGCTTGCGCTTGTTGAACTCGGCCTTCACGCGATGGCCGGGACCGCCCGTCCCCAGCCGGGGATCACCGGGCTTGAGCGTCTTCGAGAGCGGATCGCCGCCCTGCACGACGAAGCCGGGCTCCACGCGGTGGAACGTCGTCCCGTCGTAGAACCCCTTGCCGGCGAGGGTCACGAAATTCTGCACCGTCTTCGGCGCGTCCTGGGGAAAAAACTCGAGGCGGATCTCGCCGCCTTTTTCGAGGGTGATCACCGCCGCCGGCGCCGGCGCCGTTTGCGCGGTGGCGGGAAGCGACGGCCACGCGAGCACGGCCAGGACGGCGAGGACTACGAGGGGACGCACCATCGGCGAGACCTCCAGACGCAGTCGAAGTGAGCGGGATTATACATGGCGGCGTCGGGTCCGCCTCACCGCGCGTGATACGATGGGTTGATGCACCAACGCGACTCCATCCGCAACATCGCGATCATCGCGCACGTCGACCACGGCAAGACGACCCTCGTCGACGCCATGCTGTGGCAGTCCGGGCTCTTCCGCGAGAACGAGACGGTGCCCGAGCGCATGCTCGACTCCATCGACCTCGAGCGCGAGAAGGGCATCACGATCATGGCCAAGAACACGGCCATCACCTACCGCTCCGTCCACATCAACATCGTGGACACCCCCGGCCACGCCGATTTCGGCTCGGAGGTGGAGCGCACGCTCACGCTCGTGGACGGCGTGCTCCTCCTCGTGGACGCGGCGGAGGGACCACTCCCGCAGACGCGCTTCGTCCTCAAGAAGGCGCTGGAGGCGGGGCTGCCGCCGATCGTCGTCGTCAACAAGATCGATCGCAGCGACGCGCGCCCGGCGGAAGTGCTGGACGAGATCTACGATCTCTTCATCGACCTCGACGCCACCGAGGACCAGCTCGAGTTTCCCGTCCTCTACACGAACGCGCGCACGGGGACCGCCACCCGTGACCTGAAGGACGAGGGGAGGACGCTGGAGCCGCTGTTCGAGACCATCCTCTCCACGGTGCCGGCTCCGCGGTTCGATCCCACCGTCGGTCTCCAGTTCCGCGTGGCCATGCTCGACTGGGACGACTACGTCGGTCGCCTCCTCATCGGCCGGATCGTGAACGGCGGCGTGCGCCAGGCGGAACGGGTGGCGGTGGTACACCGCGACGGCTCCATCGAGTTCGCGAAGGTCACCGTCCTCTACGGCTACGAAGGCCTGAAGCGGATCGAGGTGGCGGAGGCGGGAGCGGGCGACCTCGTCGCGCTCGCCGGCATCGAGACCATCGAGATCGGGGAGACGGTGGCGGACGCCGAGAATCCGGTGGCGCTGCCGTTGATCCGCATCGACGAGCCCACCGTGTCGATGCTCTTCTCCGCCAACGTGTCACCCTTCGCCGGCCGCGAGGGACGGTACGTGACTTCCACCCAGCTCCGGGAGCGCCTGTGGAAGGAGCGTCGCATCAACGTCGGCATCCGCGTCGAGGAAACGGAGTCTCCCGACACCTTCCGGGTGTCCGGGCGCGGTGAGCTCCAGCTCGCCATCCTCATCGAGATGATGCGACGGGAAGGCTTCGAGACGGAGGTGGGGAAGCCCGAGATCATCACCCACATGGAAGACGGTCGCACCCTGGAGCCGATGGAGTACCTCGTCATCGACATTCCGGAGGAGTACATCGGCGCCGTCACTCAGAAGATCGGCCCGCGGCGCGGCACGATGGCGAAGATGGTGAACCACGGCACCGGCCGCGTGCGGCTCGAGTACCGCCTTCCCGCCCGCGGGCTCATCGGCTATCGCACGGAGTTCCTGACCGACACCCGTGGCACCGGCCTCCTCAATCATCTCTTCGACGGCTGGGACGAGTGGCAAGGCGACATCGCCCACCGTCAGAACGGCGCCCTCGTCGCCGACCGCGGCGGGCGCACCACCGCCTACGCCATCGATCACCTCCAGGCGCGCGGCGTGATGTTCATCGGCCCCGGGGAGCAGGTCTACGAGGGACAGGTGGTGGGCGAGAACTCCCGCGACAACGACCTCGACGTCAACATCACCAAGGAGAAGAAGCTCACCAACATGCGGTCGTCCACCGCGGACGAGGGCATCAAGCTCACCCCACCCCGAGTCATGAACCTCGAGCAATGCCTGGAGTGGATCCGCGAGGACGAGCTGCTGGAGGTCACCCCGAAGTCGCTCCGCCTCCGCAAGCGCCAGCTCGCCGGCCGCCGCCGCTTCTGACCCTTCGCTCGCCTCGCGCGGCGGTCCCTTGACGTCGAGGATCACTCCCGCTACGTTTGGCGTCCACCGCGCTCCCCAGCGCCGAGGAGGACGCCGCCATGACCGCGATCAGCCGCCGCGACCTGCTGAAAATCTCGAGCGCCGCCGCCGTGGCGGGAATAACCCTCGACCCCCGCCCCGCGCCCGCCCAGACGCCAAAGCGAGGCGGCGTGCTGCGCGTCCGCGGCGAGGACCCCATCGGCTTCGACCCGCACATGACGACGTCGTTCAAGACGATGACGAACCTCTCCTTCACCCACAGCCGGCTGCTCAAGGCGAAGGCGGGGCCGTCGGTGCGGCCGGGAACCATGCCTCTCGAGGGCGACCTCGCGGAGTCGTGGACGCAGCAAAACGACACCACCTATGTCTTCAAGCTGCGCAAGGGCGTGCGCTGGCACGCCAAGCCCCCCGTCAACGGGCGCGAGCTCACGGCGGAGGACGTGAAGTACACGTACGAGCGCTTCCTCGGCCTCAAGGCCAACCCCAACCGCGGCGTGCTGGAGCAGATCGACAAGGTCGAAGCTCCGGACCGCCACACCGTGAAATTCACGCTGCGCGAGCCGCACGCGTGGTTCCTCGACAACCTCGCCTCGACGTCCACGTGGATCGTGGCCCGGGAGGCGGTGGAGAAGTCGGGCGATCTCAAGCGTCCGGACACGGTCATCGGCACCGGCCCCTGGATGCTGGAGCGCTACGATCCGAACTCGCGGCTCACGTTCGTGCGCAACCCCAGCTATTTCGTGCCGGGGCTGCCCTACGCGGACGGCGTCGAGCTCACCATCGACGAAGATCCGTCGTCGCGGCTCGCGTCGTGGCTGGCCGGCCGCTACGACTTCGCGCCGGAGTTCGGCATGGTGGTGCGCCGCGTGGACCTCGAGGTGGCGCGCCAGCGCAAGCCCGGTCTGCAGACGGGCGAGTTCACCGTAGGTTTCGGCGGCATCACGTGGATGAAGCTCGATCAGGAGCCGTTCAAGGACATCCGCGTGCGCCGCGCCCTCGCCCTCGCCAGCAACTGGCGGGAAGTCCTCGAGACCAACGCGTGGTCCCAGGGCCACGGGTTCCCGAATCCGGCCGTCCCCGCTTGTTTCAAGGACTGGTCGATTCCGATCAGCGAGCTGCCGTCGGACGCCCGTCAGCTCTACGAGCAGAACACGGCGGAGGCGAAGCGCCTGCTCGCGGAGGCGGGACAGAGCGGATTGAAAATCAGCCTCGACACCACCGCCGGGTACGGTCCCGACTACATGGATGCGGTCCAGGTCGGGCTCAAGAATTGGAAGGCGGCCGGCATCGAGACCGATCTCCGGCTGAAGGAATACGGCGCCTACATCTCCACCACCATCTTCGGGAAGTTCGACAAGATGGCGGGTGGGCTCTTCGGTGCCTGGGCCGATCCCGACAGCTACCTCTACCGCTATTACGTGCCCGGACAGATCACGAACGCGGGCGGAATCAACGACGGGAAGCTCGTGGAGATGATCCGCCTCCAGCGGCGCACGTTCGACGTGGCGAAGCGCCGCGAGATCGTGTATGACATCCAGCGCTACGCGGCTCAGCAGGTCTATCAGATCTACGGGCCATCGGTGCATGCGGTGGCGGCGTGGGACTCCCACGTCCGCAACTTCGGGCCGAACTTCGGCTTCGACTACGGCGGCCGTCTCATGGCCGTCTGGCTCGACCGCTGAGCCGGTCGAGCGGTAGGTGACGCCGCGCCGGATCGTCGTCCGCGACACGCCGGTCGACATGCTCGTGAGCGGGACGGGCGCGCCCCTGCTCTTTCTCCACGGCGCCGGCGGCGGCGGGCGGTGGCTCCGGTTCCAGGAACGGCTCGCGGAGCGGTTCACGGTTCACTTCCCGAGCCACCCCGGTCACGGCGGCTCGCCGCCCGCGGAGTGGATCGAGCACATCTCCGATCTCGCGTTCCACTACCTGGATCTTCTCGACGAGGCCGGTCTCGACCGCGTCCACCTCGTGGGCGCGTCGTTCGGAGGCTGGATTGCGGCGGAGATGGCGACGATGGCGTCGCATCGCCTCGCCTCCCTCGTGCTCATCGATCCCGTCGGGATCAAGATTGACGGCTGGATCTATCCCTTCCTGTTCGGCATGGAGCTGCCGCAGATCGTCGCCACCGTCTTCCACGACCCCGCCGCCGCCCTCGCGCTCGCTCCCGGCGACCTCACGAACATCGATACCCTCGCCATCCTGTACCGCCAGAACACGGCGCTTGCGCGCGTGGCCTGGAATCCCTACCTCTACAACCCGCTCCTGCGCCGCCGTCTCGCCCGCATCACCGCGCCCACCCTGGTGGCGTGGGGCGCGCACGACCGGGTAGCGCCGGTGACCGCCGCCGACGCGTGGGTGAGCCGGATTCCGGGGGCGAAGCTGCGCGTGTTCGCGGACTCCGGCCACGTGCCCCACCTGGAGGAGCCGGACGCGGTCGCGGAAGCGGTGACCGATTTCTGCGCGGCGCACGACGTGGTCGGATGAAGTTCTACTACTTCCACCTCATGCCGTACCCGCTCGAGCACGACGAGCCGTCGTCGTGGGTCACGCTTTCCAACCGGCACTACGATCCCGCCGTCGGTCACACGCTCTACCACCAGTACCTGGACCAGCTCGAGTACGCGGAACGACTGGGCTGGGACGGCCTCTGCGTCAACGAGCATCATCAGAACTGCTACGGGACGATGGCCAGTCCGAACGTGATGGCGGCCATGCTCGTCCGGCGCACGCATCGCGCGAAGATCGCGATCCTCGGCAACGGGCTCCCGCTCCGGGAGAACCCCCTGCGCATCGCGGAGGAGATCGCGATGCTCGACGTCGTCTCCGGGGGCCGCGTCATCTCCGGCTTCGTGCGCGGGATCGGCGCCGAGTACTTCTCCACCGCCGTGAACCCGACGCACTCGCGGGAACGGTTCTACGAGGCGGCCGACCTGATCATCCGGGCGTGGACGGAGGAAGGACCGTTCCCCTACGACGGGCGCTTCTATCGATATCACTACGTGAACCCCTGGCCGCGGCCGCTCCAGAAGCCGCATCCGCCCGTGTGGTGCCCGTCCCAGGGGAGCAGCGAGACGGTGGAGTGGGCGGCGGCGCGCCGCTTTCCGTACCTGATGGTCTTCACGCCTCTGAAGCGCATCGCCCAGATCTACGGCGAGTACCGCGAAGCGTGCGAGCGCAACGGCTACACGGCGAGTCCCTATCAGCTCACCGTCAATCTCCCGATCGTGGTGGCGGAGAACGACGCCAAGGCGTACGCGCTCGCGCGGACGAACGTGATGTGGCTCTACCACGTGGGGCTGCGGATGCTGCCGCCCTTCTGGCAGCCTCCCGGCTACGTGACGGAGCCGTCGCTGCGACGCGTGCTCACCAATCGCCCCAAGCTTCCCACCGAGCTCACGTTCGAGGACCTGGAAGCGGGCGGCTACATCATCGTGGGCAGCCCCGCCACCGTGCGCGACAAGCTCCGCGTGTTCTCCGACGAGCTCCGGGCCGGGATCGTGTGCTCGGGCCTGAACGGCGGCAGTCACGAAGCGACGCTGGAAATGATGCAGCTCTTCGCGGAAGAAGTCATGCCGCACTTCCGCGAGGACGCGGGCGTCGACGAGACGCTGCTCGCCGGTCGCGCGCGCTGACGCTGTCCCCTCCGCGGATCCGGATGCGGAGCACGGGAAGTGTTCATCGGCTGACAGTCCGCGCGCCGGGGCCAATTCGACCGTCCTCGCTGGCACGGCTGGAAAAAGATCACCCACGGCGTGGTTGGAAGTTGCTGCGGCCACGAGCCCCACCGCGTGGCGATCATCTTGCACCCGTCGCTACCGGCCATGCGGAGCGGCGCCAAATCGCCCAAGCGGAAGCGCGTGCTCATCGTCGACGACGACGCCGCGGTGGCGGACATGCTCACCGAGTACTTCCGGGATAGCTCCGACGTCGAGATCGAGCTGAACGGCAACGACGCCCTCATGGCGATGCAGCTCCAGCGTCCCGACTTCGTCATCCTCGACGTCAACATGCCGGGCATGAACGGCGTCGAGGTTCTGCGCCGCATCAAGGCGATGGATTCGTCGATCCTCGTCATCATGCTCACCGCCAACACCGACCTCAAGGTCGCGGAAGAGATCCTGAAGCTCGGCGCCTTCGCGTACTTCCCCAAGCCCGTCAACTTCCAGTACCTGGCGCACCTCGTCGGCTCTCTCTGATCGGCGCCGGCGCGCCCGCGCCTCCGCGCCCGCCGCGCTGTCCGTGGAAGCCCGTGCGAGAATAGGCCCTCGTGGCCGAGTCCCCGGGTGCGCGCCTTCGACGCCTCGCCGATCCCATCTGGGAAGCGCAGCACGATCACCCCTTCGTCCGCGGCCTCGGCGCCGGCACCGTCGATCGCAAGAAGTTCGAGCGCTGGCTCCGACAGGACTATCTCTTCCTCGTCGAGTACGCGCGCCTGCTCGCGCTCGCCGCCGCCCGCGCGCCCGATCTCGACACCATGCGACGGCTCGCCGATCTTCTCCAGGCCACGCTCGGGGTGGAGATGGATCTCCATCGCTCGTACGTCGCCGACTTCGGCATCACCGCCCAGGACCTGCTCGCGGAGACGATGTCCCCCACCACCCGCGCGTATACCGACTTCTTGCTCCGCACGGCCACCCTCGGGGACTTCGCCGAGCTCGTGGCCGCGTTGCTCCCGTGCATGTGGGGCTTCTCCGAGATCGGCCGCCGCCTCGCCGCTCGCCCCCGGCCCGCCGACGAGCGGTACGCGCGCTGGATCGACATGTACGCGGCGCCGGAGTTCGCGGCGCTCGCCGACTGGTGTCGCGCGCTGCTCGACCGCGTCGCGAGCGGGCTCCCCGCTGAGGCGGCCGCGCGCGTGGAGTCCGCGTTCCTCACGAGCAGCCGCTACGAATACCTGTTCTGGGACATGGCCGAGGGCGGCGACGAGTGGCCGGTGTGAGGCGCGGCGCGCGCGTCCTTCTCGGCGCCGCCGTCCTCGGCGCCGCGGCCACCGCGTGCACGGAACGACCGCCGCGCGCCGGGCCCGATATCCTCTTCGTCGCTACCCCGGAAGCCGTCGCCGTCGAGATGCTCCGGCTCGCGAACGTGACCGCGGCCGACGTCGTGTACGACCTCGGCAGCGGTGACGGCCGTCTCGTCATCGCCGCCGTCCGTGACTTCGGCGCGCGCGGAGTGGGCGTGGAGATCGACGCTTCCCTCGTGCAGGACAGCCGGGAGCGCGCGACCGCCGCCGGCGTCGCCGATCGCACGCGTTTCCTCTGGCAGGATCTCTTCGCGACCGACGTCGCCGCCGCCACCGTGGTCACGCTCTACCTCCGGGATGACGTGAATCTGCGGCTCCGCCCCAAGCTCCTGGGCGAGCTCGCGCCCGGCACCCGCGTGGTCTCTCATGATTTCGGCATGGGCGAGTGGCAGGCGGACCGCACGCAACGGATCCGCAGCGAGTCGCGCGAGCACCGGATGTACCTGTGGGTCATCCCCGCCCGCGTGGAAGGCACGTGGCGGTGGACGTGGCCCGATACCGGAGACCACGTGCTGGAGCTGAGCCAGCGCTTTCAGGAGCTGACGGGCGCGCTGCGCACGCCGACCGGCGTCGCCGCCGCCGTCGGGCGCGTGAGCGGAGACGCCGTGCGCGTGGGCGTGACCGGCGCCCCCGGGGGAAGGCTGAGCCTCGAAGGACAGGTGGCGGGCGACGTGATCCACGGCCACGCCCGTGCGGAGGGCGTCACGCGGGCGTGGTCGGCCCGGCGCGATCCGCGGTGACGCCAGCGGCGCCGGCGCTCGCGGACCGTTCCGCGGGCGTGGCCATCGTCGCGCTCCTGTGTCTCGCCATCGCCGGCGGCACCGTTTCGCTCGGCGCCTTCCCGGCCCTCCTGCCCGAGATCGGCCGCGGCGCCGCGCTCGCCGACTGGGAGCTCGGTCTCCTCGCCGGCATGTTCGGATTCGCGCGCATGGTCTCGAACATTCCCGTGGGCCTGTTTCTCACTCACCACGCGGGCGCGGCGCTGGTGCTGGGCCCGCTCGTGACCGTGGCCGGCCTGTTGCTGCTCATCGGAGCGGACTCGTTCCCCGCGCTGCTCGCCGGGCGCGCTCTCATGGGCCTCGGTCACACGCTGACGATGGTGGCTGGACTCACCACGATCCTCCGTCGCATCGCGGGCGGACGGCTCGCCTCCGCCCTCAACGCGTACGAGCTGTCGGCGATGATCGGGATCCTCGGCGGCGTCGTGCTCGTGCGCGCGCTGCCGGCGGAGTCGAGCTGGAGCGCGGTGTTCGTCCTCGCCTCCACCCCGATCGCGGTGAACCTGGCCGTGGTGCCTCCGCTCCTCGTCTGGCTCCGTGCTCCGCGGGGGACCGCCCGGGCGCCCCTGTTCGCACGGGCTGACGCCCTCGCGGAAGCACCGCCGGACGCGGACGGACGTCGAATGGGTACGGCGGCGGTGGCCCTGGCATCGATCGCGGGGGCGGCGACGGCGGTGGCGTACTCGACGATCGAGCAATTCGTCGTCCCCGTGCGGGGCAGCCGGGAATTCGGCCTCGATCGTCACGGCATCGCCCGTCTGCTCCTCGTCATGCAGGCGTGCGACACCGTGGCCCTGGTGCCGGTGGGCGCGCTCTCCGATCGCCGCGGCGTGGGCGGCGTGCTCGGCGTGGTGCTGATCGTCCTCGGGACGGGAGTCGCGCTCATCACCTTCGGCGGCCTCACCATCGCGTACGTGGGCGCGATGCTGTTCGGTCTCGGCATGGCGGGGTGGATGCTGCCGCTCGGCGTCCTGCGTCGTGAGACGCCGCGGGCACAGGTGGCTTGGTGGACGTCGCTCTATCGCGTGGGCGTGGACGGCGGCCTCTTCCTCGGCCCGTTTCTCTCCGGCCTGCTGGCGGGGACGAGCGCGGGTCTCGTCCCGGGGGCGGTGGCGGGCGTCCTCGTCGCGGTGGGCGTGCTCATCCTGCGCGGGGAGGCGCGACGAGCGTGACCGCGCGCACCGGCCACCCGTACCACATGCACGACGCGATCTACGCCCAGCCCGGCGCCCTGCGCCTCCTCACGCGCGCCAACGGCGCCGCCCTCGGGGCGGCGGCCGACCGCGTGCAGCGCGCCGCCCGCGTCGTCGTCACCGGTGTCGGCAGCTCCTGGCATGCGGCGCGCGTGGGAGAGTTGCTCCTCGCGGGCGTGGGTGGGCTCGGGTGGCGCGCCCGCGCCATCCACGCCTTCGCGCTCGCTCGCTACTGGCCCGCGCTCGACGCGGGCGATGCGCTGATCGCCGTGAGCCATCGCGGAACCACGCGCGATACGGTCGCCGCGCTCGGCGCCGCGCGCGCGGCCGGCGCCGCCACGATCGCCGTCGTCGGCAAGGACGCCGCGGTGGCCGCCGACGTCACCCTGAGGACGGTGGACCAGGAGTCCTCGGAGACGCATACGGTCGGCTACACGGCTGCTCTCGCGCTGCTCGCCGCCCTCGCCGTCGCCGTCGGCGGCGACGACGCCACTGGTCACGCGCTCGACAGCGTTCCCGACCTCCTCGCCCTGCTGCTCGGCCAGGAATCGTGGGAGGACATCGCCGCGCGGTACGGGGAACGACGGCGATATTACTTCGTGGGAGGCGGACCAAACGCGGCCACGGCGGACGAGGCCGCGCTGAAGATGCACGAGGCCAGCTACGTCGCCGCGCATGGCTTCGACGCCGAGGAGTTTCTGCACGGCCCGTGGACGGCGCTGACGGCGGAGGATGCGCTCTTCGTGGTCGCCCCGCCCGGTGCCGCCCGCGAGCGCGCCCTGACCGCCGCGCGCGTGGCCCGCGCCATCGGAGCGCCGGTGATCGCGCTCGCCGCCGAGGACGATCGCGAGATGGCAGACGTCGCGGGCGACGTGGTGGCGTTGCCGCCGGTTCCGGAGGCCCTCTCGCCGCTGGTCGCGGTGGTGCCGCTCCAGCTCTTCGCGTATCACACGGCGCTGCGGGCGGGCGCGAACCCGGACGCGACCCGCGCGGAGTCGCCCGCGCACGCGCGGGCGCGCGGCTTGCTCGCGCGCTGATCAATCCCGTCACGATCGGGGTCCCGCCCCGCCAGCCCATCCGCTAGCGCCAGAGCTCGGCTACCTGCAACTTCCGCGGGCATGCGAGGCGAGGAGGGCGGGGATGCGAGACGCCGGCACGGGCCCCTCGAGGAGGCACCACGATGGGGGGTGAGAAGGAGTCCCGCACCGGGTCTCGCCGCTTGGACGCGCCGTCCGTCCCGTTATTCACGTCATCGTGAATGCGCGACGGGGGGCGCGCCGTCGAAAGGCTCGGGGCGCGGTGGAGCGCCCGTCCGCGACAACGGCATTTCCACAACCGAGGAGGTTTTCATGAGGAGATCAGGTCTGATCGCGGCCGTGGCGGCCGCGTTTGTGCTCGGCGCGGCCATGGGCGGTGCCCCCTTCGCTCACTCGGCCGCCCCCACGGCCGCTCCCGCGGCGGCACCGATCACCACGGGAACGTTCGCCAAGGTGGCGGAGGCCATCAAGCCCGCCGTCATCAACGTGAAGACGGAAACGCGCAGCGTCGCTCGCAATCGGGGTGACGAGTCCGGCGCCGACGATTTCTTCAAAAGGTTCTACGGTGACATTCCCGACCGGACACCTCAGCGCAGTCTCGGATCGGGCGTGATCATCGATCCCTCCGGCATCGCCCTCACCAACGCTCACGTGGTGGCGAAGGCGTCCCAGATCGACGTCGTGTTGCTGGACGGCGGCAAGCGCAAGGCCACCCTGATCGGCCTCGACACCAAGACCGACCTTGCCGTGCTGCGGATCGGCGACGGCAAGGAGAGGTTTCCGTTCGCGCGTCTCGGCGACTCCGACCGCATGCAGGTCGGAGATTGGGTCATCGCGGTGGGCTCGCCCTTCGGCCTCGACGCCACCGTGACCTCGGGCATCGTGAGCGCGAAAGCGCGGCGCATCGGCGTTGGTCCCCTCGACGACTTCCTGCAAACCGACGCCGCCATCAATCCCGGCAACTCCGGGGGCCCGCTCGTCAACATGCAGGGAGAGGTGATCGGCATCAACACCGCCATCGTGGCGGGCGGCAACGGCGTCGGCTTCGCGGTGCCGTCGAACCTCGCGCGCGACGTCTACACGCAGCTCGTGGCCACGGGCAAGGTCTCGCGCGGATGGCTCGGCGTCAGCATTCAGCCGCTCACGCCCGCGCTCGCGAAGTCGTTCGGCGCCAAGGACGGCAAGGGCGTGCTGGTCGCCGAGGTCGTCCCCGCCAGTCCCGCCGCCAAAGCGGGCGTGCACGCGGGCGACATCGTGCTCCAGCTCGACGGCAAGCCCATGGACGAGCCCGCCGCCCTCAGCCGCGCCATCGCGCTCAGCAAGCCCGGGCGCGCCGTGAAGTTGACGATCCTCCGCGACCGCGCGGAGCAAACGCTGGCGGTCACGGTAGGGGCGCCGACGGAGCGTACCGCGGTCGCCACTCCGGATGAGCGCCGGCCGGAGAGGCTGGGCCTCGAGGTGGCTCCCGTTACCACGGAGGTGGCGCGCGAGCTCGAGCTGAAGGACACGAGCGGCGTGGTCGTGACCGGCGTCGATCCCACCGGCCCCGCGGCCGGGGTCATCACGCCGCGCGATGTCATCCGAGAGGTCAACGGCCAGCCCGTGAAGACGCTCGAGGACTTCGAGCGGCTCACGGGAGCGGCGCCGAAGGATCAACCGCTGCGCGTGCGGTTGCAGCGCGAAGGCAGCTCGCTCTACGTCGCCCTCGCTCTCGACAACAAATAAGCTCGCCGCGCCCGCGCGCAGGCGCCGCCGCGTCAGACCGATGCGGCGGCGCCGTAGCGCCCGCGCCGCCAGCGACGCAAGAGAAGGCTCGTCCCCACCGCCGTCGTGACCACCAACGAGGCGACGAGCACGGGGCCCCCGAGCCGATCCACCACCACCGCCCAGCGATCGCCCACCGCGTAGCCGATGCCGACGAACGTCGCCGACCAGACCAGCGCGCCCACCGCGTCGTAGAGGACGAACAACGGGTAGCGGAGTCCGTGGGCAGCGGCGAGGGGCAGCGCCACGATTCGGATGCCGGCGACGAAGCGGCCGCCGACCATCGTGAGCAATCCGAAGCGACGGACGCGCGCGGTCGCGGCGGCGGGGCCCTCACGCGAACCGGGCCAGATCCAGCGGTGAACGGCGAGCACCCGCTGGGCGCCGAGGGCGCCCGCGACGTACCAGAGATGGTCGCCGATCATCGCCCCCAACGCGCCGAGCAGGACCACGGGCACGAGCGCGACGTCACCGGTAGCCGCGAACGCCCCCGCCGCCACCAGCAGGACGCGGCCGGGAAGGGGCACGCCGGTGGCGTCGACGACCGTGGCGAGGAAGACGACGACGTAGGTGTGCGCGACGAGCCACCCGAGGAATGGCCGGGCCGCCTCCATTGTGGCTTTTTCCCAGGAGCAACGGCGATGCCAGTAACCCGTACAACGCCCGTCGCCATTCGTCGTCGCCCTCATCGTTGTACGCGCAACGGCGGGAGGCGGCGGCCACGAGCAGAGCACGCGAAAATTCAGGCCTTGCCGACGGCGGCGTCACCGCCGAAGCGAGCGTCGGGACGGCGGTCGCATCGCTGTTGCTGGCAGAACGGTTGCACCGCGTCGCGGCCACGGAGGTACACCTATGGACGAGATGACCACTCGGAGCACTGTCCCTCCCGCGCTCGGCCTCGATGCCCGCATCCGTAGTATTCGCGCCCGCCTGCCCGGACAGCTCCTCCGGGAGCGACTCGAGATGGCTGCCGTCTGCTATGGCCCCCTGCACACGCTGGCGGCGATCAGACAGAAGGTCGGCGAATCGCTGCCGCGCCGCATCGGCTTCGTGCGCGGGGCCACCCTGGAGCCGATCGAGACGTATCGCGAGACGATTCCCGACGAGGCGCTGCTGAAGTACGACGACGCCCTGCAGAGCGGTCTCTTCTCGAAGTTCTGGGTCGCGACGCCGACGTACTACCAGGAGCGCCAGCTCGATCCCTGGATCATCGGCGAAGTCACCGGGAGCGATCGCTGCGCGGTGATCGCGCAATGGGACGTCTAGGCTCGAGCTCGTAACGACGCGCACCGCCGGCGTGCTTTCGACGCCCGCGGTCGGCGTGTGCGTCCAGACGGAATGCGCGGCGAGAGGGCCGCGAAGGAGGCGAGCGTGGCAACGACGGTGGTGGCGCTGTTCGAAGACCGGCGGGAGGCGGAGGTGGCCGTGCAGGAGCTCGTCGACGCGGGCTTCCGGCACGGGGACCTCAGCGTGATCGCGAGCAACATCGGGGACGGCGTCGAGACGGTCGCCGACGAAAGCGGCCGTGGTGCCGGCATCGGCATCGGCGCCGGTGCCGTCCTCGGCGGCTTCGGGGGCCTCCTCGCCGCGCTCGGCACCCTCGCCATCCCGGGTGTCGGGCCCGTCCTCGCCGCCGGGCCGCTTCTCGCCGCTCTCACGGGCGCCGGCATCGGGGCGGCGGCGGGCGGACTGATCGGCGCCCTCGTCGACGTCGGCGTTTCCGCCGCCGACGCGGAGAAGTACGCCGCGGGAATTCGCGGCGGGGGCGCGCTCGTGGTCGTGCATGCCGCCGACGACGATGCGCCTCGCGCCGTCGCGATTCTCGCTCGTCACCGCCCCGTCGACGTCGAAGAGCGGGCCGCCACCGAGACGCCGATCGAGCGCCAGCGTCCGCGCGAGGGCGTCGAGGATCGCGTGGGCCAGCCGGTCGTCGAGCCCGGGGTGTACGGCGGAATGCGTGATGCGTCCGGCCGGGGCGTGCGCGCGTATGCCCACACGCGTCCGGAGGCAGCGCGCGCGGATGCCCCGCCCCGTCCCGGGGCAAGCACCGAGGGGCCTCGCGCCGCCTGACGTCCGCTCCGCGTCACGGATCGACGTAGACTCTGCGGGTGACCGGCGAAGAGGGGCGGCGGTTTCCGGCTGCACTGGGAGCGCTCGCCCACCGCGACTTCCGGGTCTTTTGGATCGGACAGCTCGTGTCGCTCGTCGGCACCTGGATGCAGTCGGTCTCGCAGTCGTGGCTCGTGCTCGAGCTGACCGGTTCTCCGTTCAAGCTCGGCCTCGTGGGGACTCTCCAGTTCGCGCCCATGCTGCTGTTCTCGCTGGTGGCGGGCGTGATCGCGGACCGCGTGCGCAAGCGCCGCCTGCTCATCATCACGCAGAGCGCGCTCCTCGTGCAGGCCTTCGCGCTCGCCATCCTCGTGGCCGCCGGCCATGTCCAGTACTGGCACGTGGCGGTGCTGGCGGTGGTCTACGGCATCGCCAACACCGTCGACGTGCCCGCCCGCCAGGCCTTCGTGGTGGAGATGGTGGGCAAGGAGGATCTCACGAGCGCCATCGCGCTCAACTCCGCCAGCTTCAACGTCGCGCGCGTGGTCGGTCCCGCCGTGGGCGGACTCCTCATCGCGCGCTTCGGCATCGCGGTCGCGTTCTTCCTCAACGCCTTGAGCTTCGTGGCGGTGCTCGGCGCCCTCCTCGCGCTGCGCGTGGAGGGCGCGCCCCGTGGCGCGCGCGGAACATCCGTGGTGGAGGACATCGCGGACGGTCTCCGCTACGTGGTACGCACGCCCGTCATCGGCCTCGTTCTCGCCCAGCTCCTCGTCGTGAGTCTCTTTCTGCTCAACTACAACGTCTTCGTGCCGCTCCTCGCGCGCGACGTCCTCCACGCGGAGGCGCGCGGGTTCGGACTCCTCATGGCTGCCCTCGGCGCCGGCGCCGTGCTCGGTGCCGTCGCCCTCGCCGTCCTCGCGCGCGGGCGCGCCCGCGTGCCCGAGCTCACCGCCCCCGCCGTCGTGCTCGCGGTGGCGGCGGTGGCGATGGCGCTCGTGCAACGTTTCGGCGTCGCCGCCTTGCTCCTCGGCGTCATGGGGTTCTTCGGCATCGTCTTCACGGCGCGCACGAACACGAGCCTTCAGCTGCTCGTTCCCGACGGCTTGCGCGGGCGGATCATGGCGCTCTACATGCTCGTGTTCGCGGGGGTGACGCCCTTCGGCTCCTTGCTGTTCGGCTCCGTGATGGAAGCGTGGGGTGTGGCGGCGGGGTTTCTCATCGCGGGCAGCTGCGCGCTCGTGGCGCTGCTCGGCATCCTCGCCTGGTGGAAACTGTCCACGGGAGGCACCGCATGAACTACGGCGACTATCGACACCTCGCCTTCGAGAAGAAGCCGAACGGCGTGCTGCTCATCACCATCAACCGGCCGGAGGTCTTGAACGCGACCAACGACCGACTCCACTGGGAGCTCACGCAGATCTGGCTCACGATCGACGCCGACGCCGACACGCGAGTGGCCGTCGTGACGGGAGCGGGGCGGGCGTTCTCGGCGGGCGGAGATCTCGAGATGGTGGAGAACAACGCGCGCGACCCCAAGCGCCTCGCGCGCACGATCCGGGAAGCCTCGGACCTCGTCTACAACATGATCAACCTCGACAAGCCGATCGTGTCCGCCATCAACGGCGTCGCCGTCGGCGCGGGGCTGGTCGTCGCGCTGCTGGCGGACGTCAGCGTCATGTCGGAGAGCGCGCGCATCACCGACGGCCACACCAAGCTCGGGGTGGTGGCGGGCGACCACGCCGCCATCCTGTGGCCCCTCCTGTGCGGGATGGCGAAGGCGAAGTACTACCTGCTCACGTCGGACTTCATCGACGGCCGCGAGGCGGAACGCATCGGCCTCGTGAGCCTCTGCGTGCCCGCCGCCGACCTCATGGACCGCGCGCTCGACGTCGCCAACCGGCTCGCCCTTGGCTCCCAGCTCGCGGTGCGGTGGACGAAGCGCTCGCTCAACAACTGGCTGCGGATGGCGGGGCCGATCTTCGATCAGTCCATCGCGCTCGAGATGCTCACGTTCATGGACGAGGACGTGCGCGAGGGGCTGGCCGCGATCCGGGAGAAACGACCGCCGCGCTTTCCGTCCGCGCGCTGACGCGCGACGGCGCCGGCCGCCACTCCGCGAGGGCGGCCACGAAGGCGTCGAGGGGCGGGGTGGCCGGCTTGTCGCGGCGACGCACGAGACCGATTTCGCGGGCAAGCGGGGGTCGGAGGGAGTGGGCGACGAGCAGGCGGCTCCGGACCTCAGACCTCACGCAGAAGGACGACGTGATCGAGAGGCCGAGGCCCGCCTCCACGAGCTTCTTGATCGCTTCCGTGTTGCCGAGCTCCATCGTGGGTCGCGGCGTCGCCCCCGCCCGCCGGAACCACTCGTCGATGATGCGCCGCACCGTCCCCCCGTGCTCGAACAGGATGAGCGGTTCGGCGGCGAGCGCGGCCGGCGTCGCTGTCCGGCGGCCTCGCCACGCCCCGCGCGCGGGGGCGATGGCAACGAGCTCGTCGGTGTAGAGCGGCGTCACCGTCAGCTCCCGCGCGCGCACGGGGAGGCTCACGACGCCGACGTCCAGCTCGTTCTCGATCACGGCACGGCTGATCTCGGACGCGTTGCCGGTGACCACCACCAGCTCGACCTCGGGAAAGCGCGTGCGGAACCGCCGCAACGTCGGCGGCAGGAGGTAGATGCTGATGGAGGCGCTCGTCCCAAGACGGACGCGTCCCGCCACCACCCCGCGGAGCTCGCGGATTCGCTCCACGGCCAGCTCCAGCTCGCCGAGCGCGCGCACGGCGTGGGCGAGGAGGAGGTCGCCCGCCCTCGTGGGAAACGCCCGCTTGCCCACGCGCTCGAGAACGGGCAACCCGAGCGCGCGCTCGAGCTGACGGATCTGCATGCTCACCGCGGGCTGGGTGACGTGGAGGGACTGGGCGGCGCGCGAGAAGCTCCCGTGGCGCGCCACGGCCTGGAGGGCGCGCAGGTGCACGGGCTGGAGGTCCATGGGCCGCCAAGCCTAGCTGATGATCTGCATCATGACAATTGATTTCCCTGATGGTGCCGCGCGCGCGATCCTCGGCCATGGAGATGAGCGTGTACGCCGTCGAGCTGCTCGCCCGCGACCGCATCGCCGACCTTCGCGCCGCCGCCGCCCGCCGCCGGGCCGCCCACGCTCCCGCCGCCGTCCCCGTGGTCACGATCCGCACCGCCGCCCACGGCGACAACGCCGACATCGCCGGCATCTGGAACTACGAGGCGCAGTGCACGGCGGCCACGACGGAGACGGAGCCGCGCACGCTCGCCGCCCAGAGCGCGTGGCTGGCGTGCCACGGCGACCGCCATCCCGTGATCGTGGCCACCAGCGGCGGTGACGGCATCGTCGGCTTCGGCGCCCTCTCGCCCTACCGTTCGCCCCGCGCGTTTCAGGCGGCGGTGGAGGATTCCGTGTACGTGAGACGCGACCGTCGCGGATGCGGGGTGGGCGCCGCCCTCCTCGGCCGGCTGCTGGACCTCGCGCGCGAGCGCGAGTACCGGACCGTGCTGGCGCGGATCACGGCCGGGAACACGGCATCCCTCCGGCTGCACGTCCACCACGGTTTTCGCGTGGTCGGGGTAGAGCGTCAGGTCGCCTTCAAGCTCGGGCGCTGGCACGACGTCGTGATCGTGCAGCGCCTCTGGCGCCGCTGACGCGGAGGCCTGGCGTCAGCCCTCGCGCGGGGTCACCGCCAGCTCGACGCGCGCGCCGGCGCGGATGACGACGAGGGCGAGCGCGCGGGCGGGCGGCCACTCGACGAGGAGCCGGTGGAGGTCGTCGACGCTCGCCACCGGGCGGCCATCGGCGGCCACGAGCAGATCGCCCTCGCGGAGGCCGGCGGCGGCGGCGGGGCCGCCGGCTTCGACGGACGCGACCTCCACCGCCTGCGTGAGGTCGAGCCCGTGGAAGCGCGCGAGCCGTCGATCGAGCGGCCGCGTCTGGCCGCCGAGACCGAGATAGCCGCGCCGCACGCGGCCCTCGGCCAGGAGGCGAGGCACCACCCACTTCGCGGTGTCCACGGGGATGGCGAAGCTGATCGATTGCGCCATCGCGATGATGGCGGTGTTGATGCCCACGATGCGGCCCCGGGAGTCGACGAGCGGTCCCCCGGAGTTGCCGGGATTCAGGGGCACGTCGGTCTGCACGATGTTGTCGATGAGCCGGCCCGTCCGGCTGCGGAGCGATCGTCCGAGCGCGCTCACCACTCCCGTCGACACCGTCGATTGAAAGCCGAGCGGGTTGCCGATCGCGATCACGAGCTGGCCGACGCGGAGCGACGCCGACTCGCCGAGGACACCGTGCGGCAAGCCGGAGCCCTGGAGCCGGATCACGGCGAGGTCGGTGGCGGGATCCTCGCCGACGACGGTGGCGCCGAGGCTCTGACCATCGGTGAGCGTGGCCGTCACCCGCGCGGCGCCGTTCACGACGTGGCTGTTGGTGAGCACGTACCCGTCGGGCGCGATGATGACGCCGGAGCCGGCGCCCATGTGCTCACCGCCGCGGCCGGCGCCGACGGCGATGCTCACCACCGCCGGTCCCACCGCCTCCACCACGGAGATGACCGCCCGCGAGTAGGCGTCGAGCAGCTCCGGATCCGACGGCGTGTCGCCGTCACGGTTGAAGCCGGCGACCGCGCTCGCGCCCGCGGGCCCATCGACCAACAGCTCCGTCATGAGCTCCCTCCTTGCCTCGGTGACGTTAGGATGCGCCGGCGGCGCCTCGGATGCAGGTCGCGCGGGCGGTGGCGGGCAGGCAAGCAGAAGTGAGTCGCCCTTGCCGGCGCCGGGTACAATGACGTCAACGCTTCATGCCAAGGAGCATTCTCGAGCCCAGGTTCCAAGTCGAGCACCTGTCGATCCTGGACGGTGACGGGAACCTCGACGCTGCTCTCGAACCGAAGATCGCGAGCGACCAGCTGAAGCGGATCTATCGGGCGATGCTGCTCGGTCGGCGCCTGGACGAGCGGATGGTGAGGCTGCAGCGGCAGGGCCGGATCGGAACGTTCGCGCCCATCAAGGGCCAAGAAGCCGCCCAGATCGGGAGCGTGGTGGCGTTGCGCCCGTCCGACTGGATGGTGCCCTCCTTCCGGGAAACCGCGGCCATGCTCTGGCGCGGGTGGCCGATCGAAAAGCTGCTGTCGTTCTTCGCCGGCTATCTGGAGGGTGGTCAGCCCGCGCGCGAGCAGCGCGACCTCCCCATCACGATCCCCGTCTCCACGCAGTTGCCACACGCGGTGGGCCTCGCCTACGCCGCCCAGTACCGCGGCGACGAGGTGGTCGTGATGGCGTACTTCGGCGACGGCGCCACCTCCGAGGGCGACTTCCACGAGGCGCTCAACTTCGCCGGGGTGTGGCACGTTCCCGTCGTCTTCGTCTGCCAGAACAACCAGTGGGCCATCTCCGTGCCGCTGAAGAAGCAGACGCACTCCCGCACGCTCGCGCAGAAGGCGCTCGCCTACGGGTTCCCCGGACTTCAGGTCGACGGCAACGACGTCCTCGCCGTTCACGCCGCCACCCACGAAGCCGTCGCGCGCGCGCGGGACGGCGGCGGGCCCACGCTGATCGAGTGCGTCACCTATCGCCTCGGCGTCCACACCACCGCCGACGATCCCACGAAGTACCGCTCGAACGAAGAGGTCGAGGAGTGGGAGCGCAAGGACCCGCTCACGCGCTTCGCCACCTATCTGGAGAAGAAGGGCGTGCTCGACCCGAACCTCGAGGACGAGGTCGACGCCGAGATCGCGGCCGCCGTGCAGCGCTTCGAGGCCCAGGGCCCGGCGGACCCCCTCACGATGTTCGATCACGCCTACGCGGTCCGTCCGCCCCATCTCGAAGCGCAGCGCGAAGCGCTCGCCGAGCGTCTGGCCCCGCCCGCGTCGAAGGGGGGCGAGCGCACGACACCATCGCCGCCCATGCGCGGCCAGCGGGCGGCCCGACGGTGAGCACCTAGATGCCCAAGCTCAACATGGTGAAGGCGCTCAACCTGGCGCTGCTCCAGGAAATGGAGCGCGACGAGGATGTCCTCATCATCGGCGAGGACGTGGGCGTCGACGGTGGCGTCTTCCGCGTCACCGAAGACCTGCACCGGAAGTTCGGCAGCAAGCGCGTCATCGACAGCCCGCTCGCCGAGGCCGCCATCGTGGGGACGTCGGTGGGAATGGCCCTGTACGGCCTCAAGCCCGTGTGCGAGATCCAGTTTTCCGGGTTCGCCTTCCAGTGCTTCCATCAGATCGAGAACCACGCCGCCCGCTACCGGATGCGGTCGCAGGGCCGCTTCGGGATCTCGATGGTGATCCGGATGCCCTACGGGGGCGGCGTGCGCGCCCTCGAGCATCACTCGGAGTCGGAAGAGCAGTTCTACGCTCACGTGCCGGGCTTGAAGATGGTCATCCCGTCCGGTCCCCGCAACGCGCGTGGCCTCCTCGTGAGCGCCATCCGCGACCCCGATCCGGTGATCTTCTTCGAGCACAAGGCGCTCTATCACGCCGCCAAGGAGGACGTGCCCGACGAGATCGAGGCGCTGCCGCTCGGGCGGGCCCAGGTCGTCCGTGACGGCACGGATCTCACGCTGATCGCCTACGGGGCGATGCTGCGGCTGGCGCGGGAAGCGGCCCAGGTGCTGCACGACGAGGACGGCGTGGAGGTGGAGGTCATCGACCTCCTGACCATCTCGCCGCTCGATCGCGACACCATCGCCGCCTCGGTGCGGAAGACCGGGCGCGCGGTGATCGTGCACGAGGCGCCGCGCAGCTTCGGGCCCGGCGGTGAGATCGCCGCTTCCATCATGGAGGGCGCGTTCCTCTCGCTGGAGGCGCCCATCGCCCGCGTGGCCGCGCACGACGTCCCCTTCGTGGGCTTCGCGCGCGAGAAGGCCAACGTCCCCGACCTCCCGCGCCTGCTCGCCGCCGCGCGGGAGACGCTCGCTTACTGAGCCCGCGATGCCGCGGCCGTTCCTGCTCCCTGACCTCGGGGAGGGGTTGACCGAAGCCGAAATCCGGAAGGTGCTCGTCCGCGAAGGCGACGTGATCCGCGAGGATGCTCCCCTCCTCGAAGTCGAGACCGACAAGGCCACCGTCGAGATCCCGTCCCCCATGAGCGGTCGCATCGAGAAGATCCACGTGCGGCCCGACCAGACGGTCAAGGTCGGCGAAGTCCTCATCACCTTCGCCGACGCGCCGGCGACGCCGGGCAAGCAGACGCCGAGCACTCTGGACCCCCCGCGCCGGCTCGCCCCCACGCCGGAGACGGTCGTCGACGACGGCCGCGCGCGACAGGTGGCGGCGCCGACCCCAACCGCCGCGCGCGCTGCGGTGGCGCGCGGCGCGGGCGCGAGCGCACCGGTGTCGGGTGGCCCCGCGCCGAGCGGGCCGGTGCCGGCGACGCCCGCGACCCGCCGACTCGCGCGCGAGCTCGGCGTCGATCTCCGCACCGTACGTGCCAGCGGGCGCGGCGGGCGCGTGACCGACGAGGACGTGCGAGCGGCGGCGCCCGCTGCTGACGCTACCGAGCGCGAGGCGGCGGCCGCGCGTCAGCATGGCGCGCCGGCGGAGACGGGCCGTGCGGAGACGGCGGCGAAAGAAGCGCGGCCGCCGTCACGACCGCTGGCGTCGATCGGGTTGGAGATACCGCCCCTGCCCCGGTTCGAGCAGTGGGGACCGATCGAACGTCAGCCGCTCTCCCACCTGCGGCGAACGATCGCCGAGCGCATGACGCTCTCCGCCACCGTCATCCCCCACGTCACCCACTTCGACCGCGCCGACATCACCGATCTGGACGCGGTCATCCGCCGCAATCTCGAGGCCGCGCGCGCGCAGGGTGTCACCCTCACGCTCACCGCGTTTCTGCTGAAAGCGGCCGCGCTCGCGCTGAAGGCGCATCCGCAGTTCAACGCGAGCCTCGACGCCGCCGCCGGCGAGCTCATCGTCAAGCAGTACGTCCATCTCGGCGTGGCCGTCGCCACCGAGCGCGGTCTCATCGTCCCCGCCCTCCGCGACGTGGACCGGAAGCCGCTGCTCGTGGTCGCGCGCGAGCTGGGCGCCCTCGCCGCCCGCGTGCGTGAGGGTAAGGCGACGCTGGACGACCTCCGCGGCTCCACGTTCACGATCACTAACATCGGCGCCCTCGGCGGCACCGGCGCCATTCCCATCATCAACTACCCGGAGGTCGCGATCCTCGGTGTCGCGCGCGCGCGTGAGGAGGCGGTCGTCCGCGACGGCCACATCGTGCCGCGCCTCCTCCTTCCGCTCTCGCTCACGTTCGACCACCGCGTCGCCGACGGCGCCGACGGGGCGCGATTCGCCACCGACATCGTGCGGCGCCTGGAGCATCCCGAGCAGCTCCTCCTGGAGCTCTGAGCGTCGCCATGGTGATGGGCGATCTCGTACGCGAGGTCGACGTGGTGGTGGTCGGGGGCGGCCCCGGCGGCTACACGGCGGCGTTTCGCTGCGCGGAGCTCGGGCTGGAGACCGTCATCGTCGACGCCGACAAGCGTCTGGGCGGCGTGTGTCTCCACGAGGGCTGCATCCCCTCCAAGGCGCTCCTGCACGTGGCGGCGGTGATCTCGGAAGCGGAGAGGGCGAAAGAGTTCGGTGTCGAGTTCGGCGCTCCCCGCGTGGTGCTCGATTCCCTGCGCGCGTGGAAGAACGAGCGCGTGGTGGGGAAGCTCGCGCGTGGGCTCTCCGCGGTGGCGAAGGCGAAGGACGTCGAGGTGGTGGGCGGCCGCGCCGTGTTCGAGGACTCGCGCGCGCTCCGCGTGGAAGGCGACGAGCCGCAGAAGCTTCGCTTCGCCCACGCCATCGTCGCCGCCGGCTCCGCGCCCGCGCGCCTGCCCGGCCTCACCGTCGACGGCGACCGCGTGATCGATTCCACGTCGGCGCTGGCCGTGCGGGACGTGCCGGAGCGGCTGCTCGTCATCGGCGGCGGCTACATCGGCCTGGAGCTGGGCCAGGTTTACGCGGCCCTCGGGAGCGCGGTGACCGTGGTGGAAATGACGGACGGCCTGCTCCCCGGCGTCGATCGCGACCTCGTTCAGCCGCTCGCGCGGCGGTGCGAGAAGCTCTTCGCCGCCATCCACCTCGGCACCAAGGTGGGCGGCGTGCGGATCGCCCCCGACGGCGTGGAAGCCGATCTCGACGCCCACGGCACCCAGCGGTTCGATCGCGTCCTGGTGGCGGTGGGCCGCCGTCCCCGCAGCGATGGCCTCGGCCTGGAGGCGACGGGCGTGACCATGGACGCGCGCGGCGTGATCGTGATCGACGAGCAGTGCCGCACCAGCGATCAGCACATCTACGCGGTGGGCGATGTCACCGGCGACCCCATGCTCGCCCATCGCGCCATGCGACAGGGCACGATCGCCGCGGAAGCGATCGCGGGGCGCCCCGTCGCCTACGACAACGTCGTCGTCCCCGCCGTCGTCTTCACCGATCCCGAGGTGGCGTGGTGCGGCCTCACGGAGACGGACGCGGCGCGGGCGGGACAGCCGGTAGAGGTCGCGAAGTTCGCGTGGGCGGCCTCGGGCCGCGCGGCCACTCTCGGCCGCGCCGACGGTCTCACGCGTCTTCTCGTCGATCCGGGATCACGGCGCCTCCTCGGCGCCGGCATCGTCGGTCCCGGCGCCGGCGAGCTGATCGCGGAGGCCGCGCTTGCCGTGGAGACCGCGCTCACCGTCGAGGACCTCGCCGCCACCATCCACACCCATCCCACGCTGAGCGAGACCTTGATGGAAGCGGCACAGTCGCTCCTGCGATGAGGTCCGTGGCCGTCTGATCGCGGGAACGGGCGTCGGCGCCCGCTGAAACTGAGGGCCACGCGCAACCCTCTGCTACGATCGAATCGTGGCGACGATCTCCAGCGGCCGAACCTGCACGTGAGCTTCGACCGTGACGAGGTTGACGACGAGCGGCCGCAAGCGCGCCGACGAGTCGAGGACGACCCCTTTATCGAGCTCGCGCTCGAACGCTTCCGCGAAACTTTCGCACCCGCGTACACGCTGAAGCCGCATGCATCGATCAGGGAGCAAGAAAGGTGCCGGGCACGCGCTCAAAGGGGGCGGCCCGGACGATTTTGCACAGGAGGGACGATGAAGCCGTCGCTGCGATGTGCCCTCACGATGCTCTCGCTGTTGCTCGTGTGCGTCACGCGAGCGCTCGCGGATACGCCGGAAGACAGCTACATCAAAGGCTACGCGGCCGCCGTCCTCGAACGGCAACTCGGCCTGCGCGGCGTCGCTGTCCAGGTGACGAATGGAGTGATTACATTGCCGACCGCGATCGCGGAGGCGGAACGCGCGCGCGTGGTGGAGGCGCTCACGGCTGTGCCGGGGGTGGTGAGGGTCGAATTCGCGGATGCGGCGCCGTCGGAGACGGCCACCGCGCGCGCGAAAGCTCCGCGCGTAAAGGTGTTGGAAGAACTACAGACGGGCCTGCTGCCGGGTGGGCAGCTCTTCAAGCCGCTCATCGCCGATCCGCGCTGGCCGCACTTCAGCACCGGCTACCAGCGTTATGTCAACGAGCGGCAGCTTCAGGACGTCGGCGCCGTGAGCTTCGGAGAAACATTCTCGCTGTACCGCAACAAGGTCGGTCCGTCCTGGTGGGAAGTCGGAATCCAGGCCGGCGTCTTCGCTCTCTTCGACCTCGACGCGCCGTCCATGGACCTCATCAACGCCGATTACTTCGCCGCCCTCTTCCTCGGATACCGCTGGGAGCGGCTGTCCGCGCTGGGCCGGATCTTTCACCAGAGCAGCCATCTCGGAGACGAGTTCGTCCTGCGCAATCGCGTGCAGAACCGCGTGAACCTGAGCTACGAAGGCTTCGACCTCAAGCTGTCCCTCGAACTGCCGTGGGGCTTCCGCCTCTACGGCGGCGGCGGTTACCTGTTCGACCGGGACCCGTCAGACCTCAAGCCGGGCTCGGTGCAGTGGGGCGTCGAGTTCACGAGCCCGTGGCCCGCTCCCCAGGTCGGCTTCCGACCGATCGCCGCCGTCGACGTCCAGAATCGTGAGGAGAACGACTGGCACTCCGACATCTCCGCGCGCGTCGGCGTCCAGTTCGATGGCGTTCTGCTCACGCGCAATCTCCAGATCCTGCTCGAGTACTTCCGCGGCCATTCGCCGAACGGCCAGTTCTTCAAGGAGAAGGTCGACTACTTCGGGATCGGTGCCCACTTCCACTTCTAGCGCGCGCGCCGGGGACCCCCGGCTGCCCCGCGGCGTCTGTGAGATCATGCCGACCGTGAACGACCACGACGGCTCGCCCGGCCCGGCTTCGCGCGCGGACGCCTGGGAGCGTGACGTCCTGCGCATCGTGGGCCACGACCTTCGCGGCCCTCTCGCCACCATCCTCGGCTGGGCGCGCATCCTGCACCACAAGCACAGCGGCGCCGCCTCCATCGCGGAGGCGGTGGCCACCATCGAGCGCAACGTCGACGTCGCCATCACGCTCGTGGACGACGTGTGCGCACGCCTGATGTTGAGGCGAGGACAGGTGGATCTCACCCGCGAGCCGCTCGATCTCGATCGGCTCTGTCGCGTCGCCGTGGAGCGTGTGCGCCCGCATCTCACCGCCCGTGGCGTCACGTTGACGCAGAACGGCGGCGCGGGCGAGCTCGTCGTCGACGCCGATCCCGTCTGGATGCAGCGGATCGTGAGGTCGCTTCTGAGCGTCGCCATGAAGCTCACGCCGCGCGATGGTCGCGTCGTGCTGCGCACGCAGCGGCACGGGGCCGCCATTCGCCTGTCGCTCGCCACCACGCCCGCCGCCACCGGATCCGGTGAGAGGTCCGGTATGAATCCCCTCCTCGAGCTGGACGTCGAGCGCGAGGTGATCGGTCTCCATGGCGGCACCCTCTCCGTGACGGACGGCGCGCGGGGGCACGCCGTCGAGATCACGATGGAGATGCCGGCCCACGGGCGGGCGGCCTCCGCGCGTCCGGTGCGCGCCGTGTCGGCGCGTCGACGTGGGGCCGCCTCCGCGCGTCGAGGGCGCCGGCGCCGCTGACGATCGGGGACGGTGCCGCATGCGGAGCGAGTCGCGGAACACGATCCTCCTCGTGGACGACACCGAGGACTCGCGCGCGCTGGTGGCGCTCTATCTCCGGCACGCCGGGTTCGAGGTCAAGGAAGCCGCCACCGGCGGCGATGGCCTCACGGCGGCGGCCGCCGATCATCCCGACCTCGTGATCCTCGACGTGCGCCTTCCCGACGTCGACGGCTTCGAGGTGTGTCGCCGCCTCAAAGCGTCGCCGGCGACGTCGGCCATTCCCGTGCTCCTGCTGTCGGCGGCGTATCGCGGCAGTGAGGAACGCGCGCGCGGTGTCAAGAGCGGCGCCGACGCGTACCTGACGCACCCGGTCGCGCCCGGTGAGCTCATCACCACCGCCAAGTCGTTGCTGCGGCTGCGGGCGACGGAGGCGGCGGTGCGCACGCTCTTCGAGCGGACGGCGGAACCGATGCTGATCACCGACGCCGGTGGCGCCATTCTCGAAGCCAACGCCGCCGCGCAGACCGTCCTCCAGGCCCGCCGCGACCGCACGATTCCCGAGCGTCTCGTGCGGCCGTCCGGCGGCGCCGTCGATCTGCGCCAGGCGAGTGGCGACGGCGACGAGACGCGCCCGGCGAAGCTCCTGTTCGTCGATGGCTCTCCCCGGCGCGCCCGCTACGCGGCCAAGCTCACCTTGCCCTCCGGTCCCAGCGTGGTCGCCCTCGCCGGCCTCACCGCGCCGGGCAAGCGGGGCGGACGGCGTGACGCCAAGAAGTTCGCGCGCCTGGCGGCGATGCTGGCGTCGAGCATGGCCGTCATCAAGAGCATCGCGGAGCGCCGGCACGCCGAGGACGTGCGCTGGCAGCTCGCCTCGATCGTGGAATCCTCGGACGACGCCATCATCGGCAACACGCTCGACGGCATCGTGTTCACGTGGAACGCGGGCGCGGAGCGGATGTACGGCTACACCGCGGACGAGATCAAGGGCCGCTCGGTCTCGATGCTGAGCGCGCCCGACGAACGAGACGACGTCCCCGAGATCCTGGCCAAGGTCCAGCGGGGAGAACGGCTCGTGCAGTACGAGACGGTCCGGATGACGAAGGACGGACGGCGCCTCGACGTGTCGCTCACCGCCTCACCGCTCACCGACGAGCACGGCACCGTGTGGGGCGTCTCCACGATCACGCGCGACATCAGCGAGCGCAAGCGCGCGGACGAGCGTCTGCGCCGCTCGGAGGCGGAGTCGCGCGCGCTCTCGGTGCGGATGCAGAGCGTGCGCGAGGAAGAACGGGCGCACATCGCGCGCGAGATCCACGACGAGCTGGGACAGGTCCTCACCGGCCTGAAGATGGAGCTGGCCGCCCTCGGGAAGGCGGCGAAGCCGCGCGAGAAGGGCCTCGCGCGCCGCATCGAGCCCATGCTGCGAACGGTCGATCACACGATCGACCTCGTGCGCCGCATCGCCTCCGAGCTGCGCCCCGGCGTGCTCGACGTCCTCGGCGTGGCCGCCGCCATCGAGTGGCAGGCGCGGGACTTCCACGCGCGCAGCGGCATTCCCTGCCGCGTGACGTCGCGTCTGGGCGAGCGCAGCCTCGACCAGGACGTCAGCACGGCGATTTTTAGGATCTTCCAGGAGAGCCTGACCAACGTGGCCCGGCACGCGAAGGCGACCCGGGTGCGCGTGCACCTCGCGGAAGCGCGCGGGCGGGTGATCCTGAAAGTCAGCGACGACGGCCGCGGCATCACCGAGAGCGAACGCTCGAGCGTGCGCTCGCTCGGGCTCGTCGGGATGCGGGAGCGGGCGGCGCTGCTCGGCGGCGACGTCAGCGTGACGGGCGTTCCGGGCGGCGGGACGACGGTGGTGGTGTCGATCCCGCGCCAGCCGCCGGCGGAACGGCCCACGGAATGATCAGGGTCCTCGTCGCCGACGATCACGCCATCGTGCGCCGCGGCTTGAAGCAGATCCTGACGGCGGAGCCGGACATGAGCGTGGTGGGCGAGGCCCGCGACGGCAACGAGGCGCTGGAATTCGCGCGGCGCCATCCCTGCGACGTGGTCGTGCTCGACGTGAGCATGCCCGGCCCCAGCGGCCTCGAGGTGCTGAAGGACTTGAAGCGCGAGCGTCCGAAGCTGCCCGTGCTCGTGCTCAGCATCCATCCCGAGGACCAGCTCGCCATCCGCGTCCTCAAGGCGGGCGGCGCCGGCTACATGACCAAGGAGACGGCGCCCGAAGAGCTGGTGACGGCGGTGCGGCGGGTGGTGGCGGGGGGCCGGTACGTGAGCTCGCGGCTCGCCGAGAAGATGGCGATCGCGCTCCAGAGCGATAGCGACAAGCCGCGGCACGAGACGCTCTCCGACCGCGAATACGAGGTGATGTGCCTGATCGCGTCCGGAAAGAGCGTGAGCGAGATCGCCGCCCAGCTCGCGCTCAGCGTCAAGACGATCAGCACGTATCGCTCGCGCATCCTCGAGAAGATGGACCTGCCCAACAACGCCGCCCTGACGCACTACGCCATCCAGAACCGCCTCGTGGAATGACCTGATCGCCGCTCGGCAGCGCCTCTCCCCGCCCTTCTCCGTCCGTGATCCTCCCGGCGTTTTCTCGATCCCGCCGCCTTTCCGGTCGTTGTCGGACAAACACCGACACGGGGAAGAGGCCGATCACTACGGAAAAAAGCGATTCACGCCTATTTTCAGATACTTCGGGGACACGGATACTTCTTTTCGACGAGAGACGCAGACGCGGAAAAAGCCGCGGGCACGAAGGTTGATAGCAGGAGAACCACCGATGAAAGCCGGATTCCTCTCGAGCCTGATCGCGGTCGCGGCGCTCGCGGTCGTTTCCGCCGCTGCCGCCGAGCCCATATCGGTTCGCTACACCGAGGGTGTCGCGCGCGGCTTTCCGGTGCTGCGCTCGGCGGACGGCCAGAAGCTCGCCCAGGGTGAGCTGTGGCAGGTCGCACGCGGCGACCGCGTGGAGAACCGGCTCGTGTTCCGGTTCGCCAACGGCTCGCTGTACGACGAGCAGGTGGTGTTCTCGCAGCGCGATGTGTTCAGCCTGATCAGCTATCGCATCATCCAGCGCGGCCCGTCGTTCCCGGAGACGCTGGTCGCCTCCATCGATCGCGAGACCGGTCAGTACCACGTCCGCTATCAGGCCGACCGTGACAGCGCGGAGGAAGTGCTGTCCGGGAACTTCAGCCTCCCGTCCGACGCCTACAACGGGATGCTCGGGCTCCTCCTGAAGAACCTGGCGCCCGGCGTCAGCGAGTACGTTCAGATCGTCGCCTTCACCCCGAAGCCGCGCGCGGTGAAGATCCTCTTGCAGCCGGTGCGCGAGGACAAGCTCGTCATCGGCGATCAGACGCTGTCGGCCACGCGCTTCCTCGTGAAGCCGCAGCTCGGGATGCTGGCGTCGCTGCTCGTCGCCGACCTCGTGCCCGGGCAACTGTGGATCGTCAACGGAGACGCCCCCGCGTTCGTGAAGTTCCAGGGGCCGCTCTTCTTCATGGGACCGATCTGGCACATCGAGCTTAACTGAGGATACGTCGATGCAGCAGTGGGTACGGGTCAGCGTAGCGGGAGCCGTGGTGGCAGCGATGACGCTCGTGGGAACGACCGCCGCATCGGCGCAGACGCGGGAGGGCTTTCTCGCTACCCTCGCCGTGTTCCTCGGCGCCTCCACACCGACGGACCCCTCGCCGTCGGCGGGAGGCGCCGGGATTTCCGCTCGCGAGCTGTCGCCGCGCGATCGGACGCTCGCGCGCGTGATCTATCAGGCGCAGCGGCCCGAGGCGCCGGCGCCGAAGATGACGCTCGAGCAGATCACCGCCCGCAAAATGCATGGCGAAACCTGGAACGAGGTGCTCAAGGACATGAAGTCGCGCGGCCTCGTCTCGGAGCGGAGCCTTCTCCAGGCGCTGATGCAGGACCGTGGCGACGGCGTCGCTCGCGCCACCACCGGCACGAACGGCAAACCGGCCGCCCGCACCGCGGTCATGGGTCCGCGCGACGACGAGAGCGGCGACGGCCAGAAGCTCAAGCCATGAGGCCGACTGTGAGAGGAGGGCGCTCGTGAACATCGTCGGACTGATAGGGATGCTCGCCGTGACCGCGGCTTGCACCATGACGCTGGAATCGCTGATGTCGGACGACTCGCCCTCCGCCTTCGGCAACCGACTGTCGCTGGCGAAAGAGCCGATCACGGTGCGCCAGGAGCTGATCCTCGAGCGTTAGCCCCCCCGCGGCCGTCCGAGAGCCGCTGCTGCATCCCCTGCGCCAGGCCCTATACTGCTCGGGCTCCGACACCTTCGCCCGAGGAGACAGCGATGACCCTGCTTGCCAAGAAAGTGGCGATCATCACCGGTGCCAGCAAAGGGATCGGCCGCGAGCTCTGCTACCGATTCGCGCGGGAAGGCGCGCGTGTGGTCTGCGCCGCGCGCTCTGCCGATCTCGTGAGGGACACGGCCGCCCAGGTGCAGGCCGACGGTGGCGAGGCCATCGCGGTCCCCTGCGACGCCGCCGACGAATCGGCCGTGCGCGCGTTGGTGGCCGCCGCCACGAGGGCGTTCGGTCGGGTCGATCTCCTCGTCAACAACGCGGGCGACGGCGGCCCCACCAAGCCCGTCCAGGATTACCTCGTCGAGGACTGGTTCTACACCATCAACTCCTGCCTCACGAGCTCCTACCTCTGCGCGCGCTTCGCCGTCCCCGAGATGATCAAGGCGGGAGGCGGCAGCATCGTAAACATCTCGTCGGTGGCCGGGCGGCGCGGGCTTCCCTACCGCGTCGGCTACTGCTCGGCGAAGGCGGGTCAGGTGGGGATGACGTACGGTCTCGCCGCCGAGCTGGCGCCGCACAACATCCGCGTGAACGCGATCGCGCCCGGCGCCGTGGAGGGTGACCGCATCGACAGCGTCATCGCCGGCCAGGCGAAGGTGCGCGGCATCCCGGTGGAGGAGATGCGCCGCGCGCTGATCGAGCGGTCGCCGCTCAAGCGCATGGTGACGGCGCCGGACATCGCCGAGCTGGCGGTGTTCCTGTCGAGCGACCTCGCGAAGAACATCTCCGGGCAGTGCATCGCCGTGAGTGCGGGCGAGCCGGTGTGATCGCGGCGGGCCCCCGGCGGCCCCGCCCGGCGCGAATCAGGCGCGCAAGACCCACCAGAGGAAGAGCGCGACCATCACGAGGGCGACGGTGAAGTTGGCGACGGCGCCCACGAGCATGCCGATCACGGTGCCGACGCCGGCGCGAACGCTCGCATCGACGTCGGGACGGTGCAGGAGCTCGAAGCCGGCGGCGCCCGCGAAGGGCCCGACGACGAGGCCGAAGGGTCCGAAGAACGCGCCCACGACGGCGCCGATCACGGCGCCCATCACCGCCCACCGGCTGCCGCCCGAACGACGCGCGCCCACCGCGCCCGCCAGGTAATGGAGCGAGAACGACAGCGCGGTGAGCGCGCCGAGCACGACGAGGCGGCCGGGCCCGACGGGCGTGAAGTCCGTGGCGAAGGCGTAGAGCACGGCGCCGGCGAGGATCAAGGGCGTGCCCGGCAAGAACGGCAGCACGGAGCCGGCGAGGCCAAGCAGGAAGAGAACACCGACGACGATCGCAACCCCGGTGAGCACGCTATCGTTACAATACATCGCCCATGATCACGCCCGCTGAACTCGCCGCCCTCCGCGTCCAGGAGACGCCGCACGCGCTCCTCGACCTCCGCGAGCGCGCCGCCTACGAGCGCAGCCACGTCTACGGCGCCACGTCGCTTCCGCGTCGCCTTGTCGAATTCCGGCTGCCCGCGCTCGTCACCGCGCCCGCCACCACCCTCGTCATCTACGACGACGACGGAACGCTCGTCGAGCGCGCGCGGACGACGCTCGCTGCCATGGGCTATCGCGCGGTGAGAGCGCTCGCGGGCGGGCTCACAGGCTGGCGCGCCGCCGGTCGTCCCGTGGTGCAGGGGCTGAACGTGCCGAGCAAGGTGTTCGGGGAGCAGATGCTGCACGCGCTTCACACGCCCGAGATCGCGCCGCACGACCTCGCCGCGCGCATCGCCGCCCGCGACGATCTCCTCATCGTGGACGCGCGCACGCCCGAGGAGTACGCGCGCGGTTGCATCCCGGGCGCGTGGAGCGTGCCCGGCGGCGAGCTCGTGCTGCGGATCATGGATCTGGCGCCGCGCCCGGACACCACGATCGTCGTGCACTGCGGGGGCCGCACGCGGAGCTACATCGGGGCCGAGTCGCTGCGCCGGGTGGGTCTGCCGAATCCGATCGTCGCCCTCCGCAACGGCACCATGGGCTGGGAGCTGGCAGGCCTCACGCTCGAGCGGGGCGCCACGCGCACGCCCCCGCCACCGTCGGTCCGCGGTCGCGAGGCGGCGGCGCGGGCGGCGCAGCGGGTCGCGAAGGAGGACGGCGTCGCCTTCATCGACCTCGAGGCGCTGCGCGCGGCGCAGGCGCGGGCGCGCGAGCAGAACCTCGCGGTTCTCGACGTGCGAACGGCCGCCGAGTACGAAGCGGGCCACGTCACGGGCGCGCGGTGGGCGCCGGGTGGCCAGCTCGTCCAGGCCACCGATGAGTACGTGGCCGCGCGCGCGACGAGGATCGTCCTCGTCTGCGACGGAGGCGAGCGCTCGGTGATGACGGCGGCCTGGCTCCGTCGCATGGGTTTTCCCGACGTGGCCGTTCTCGCTGGCGGTCTCCACGCCTGGCGTGAGGCCGGCGGCGCTCTCGAGCGCGGGCGCGGGCTGTCGCCACCGTTCGGCTACGAGGTCGCGCGTGCGCGTGTGGTCGCGGTCGCGCCCCCCGCCATCTCCGACGCCGTCGTTCTCGACGTCGACACGAGCGACGTGTACGCGCGCGGCCACGTCCCCGGCGCCGGATGGATGTGCCGCAGCCGTCTCGAGACACGCATCGCCGCCGTCGTGCCCGACACGTCGCGGCCGGTCCTCGTCACCTGCGCCGACGGCGTCGCGTCCACGTTGGCGGCGGCCACGCTGTGCGATCTCGGCTACGACGCGCGCGTGCTCGCGGGCGGGACGCGGGCGTGGGAGGAGGCGGGTCTTCCCGTCGAGCGCGGGCTCAGCCGGCTCTTCGACGATCCCGACGATGTCGTGCTCAAGCCGTACGAGCGCGGGCGCGCCGCGATGGAGGCGTACCTGCGCTGGGAGACGGCGCTCGACGACGAAGGCCGCAGCCCGCACGCGCTCCTGCCTCCACGCTGACGCGCGCCCCACCGCTCGTGCCCCCCGCGAGAACGCCCCGGCGGGAGCGCGCCCTGAGGGCCTCCCGAGCGCCTCGTGCCTCCGCACCGTGACGAAATGCGTCGCGGTCCCGTGACAGATTGCGGCGCGGGCGCCTCGCCTTTCCCCGGTTTTCCAGGTGTTTCGGCGTCTGTCCGCGCGGCAGGCCATTTGCTGATACGGGACGTTCGCGCCCCACGAACGAGACTCCCGCCGCGAACAGGAGACCCGACGATGAGCACGCTGACGCTGGCTGCGGCACCCCGCCCGGGAACGGTTCCGTTCTTCACGACGGGGCGCAGCTTCGTCCATCCCGTCTTCGACTACGCGATCATCGGCGGCGGCCTCAGCCTGATCGTGGGCGCCATGCTCTACGCGCAGGGCGTCACCCTTGGCCTCGGCACCACCGCCCTCGCGTGGTGCATCCTCTTGTCGAACGGTGCCCACTTCGCGGCCTCCACGGTGCGGCTCTACACGCGACCGGGCGCCGTGAAGAATCTCCCCTTCCTGACGCTGGGGCTGCCCGTGGTCGGGGTGGCGATCGTCACCGCCGCCATCGCCGTCCGGGAGCCGTTCGGGCTTTTCCTCTTCGCGCTCTATCTCCTGTGGTCGCCCTACCACTATTCGGCGCAGGCGTACGGGCTGTCCGTGATGTACGCGTACCGATCGGGCGTCGGCCTCGGCGACGGCGAGAAGCGCCTCGTGTGGTGGACGTGCCTGGTGCCGTTCGCATGGACGCTGCTCCAGCCGGAGAGCGGCCTCGGCAAGCTCGTGATCTACGCGGGCGTCCGCGCCACGCCGCCACTCGACGCCCTGCGCTGGGGAGCGAGCGCGACGCTGACCGTGCTCACGCTCGTCACGCCTGTCCTGCTCTTCCTGTGGCTCCGCGCGCGCCATGGCGTCGTGATGCCGATGGTGAGCGTGCTCGTGATCGGGAGCAACGCGGTGTGGTGGACGCTGTTCACGTTCCTCGACGCCTTCGTGTACGTGACGGTGTTCCACGGCCTCCAGTACCTGGCCATCGCCACCATCTTCCACGTGAAGGACCGGACGCGGGCGACGGGAGCGCGGCACGGAGCGGCCTTCCACACGGTGGCGTTCTACGTCCCGTGTGTCGTGCTCGGCTACATCCTCTTCAACGTGTGGCCGGACGCGTACCGCTGGGCGGGGCTGAACGTGGGCAAGAGCGTCCTGCTCGTCACCGCCGCCGTCAACATCCACCACTTCATTGTCGACGCCTACATCTGGCGGCTTCGCCGCGATCCCAACTACCGGAACGTGGTCGACATCGAGACTCCGGTCCCCGCCTGACGAACCCGTCCACCGACGGCGGCTCGTGCAAGAGCTCACCGGCGTCGGCAGTCCTTACGTTCGGCGCATTATGCAAACGATTTCACAGCGTTAACACGGCGCAAATGCGGGATAACGCGGTTGTGGCATGCACAGTGCTGGTCTGTGGATATCCGGGGATAACTCATCCCCGCACAGGAGACCATATCGATCAACGAACGTGGAGGGACCCATGAAGAAACCCATTGTGGCAATGACGGTGCTGATGGTTGTCCTGAGCTGGGGCCTCACTGGAGCTGAGGCCTCGATCATCTACAACTTCGAAGGCGTTACCCCCGTCGGCTCCAATTTCCAGTATTCGTACGTCGCTCAGCTCTCCTCTGATCAGAAGGTCGATACATCGCTCGGCAGGAATTTCGGCGTCATCTATGACTTCGCAGGTCTGATTTCGGCAACGTCGACGGCGCTGGTCGCCGGAATCTCCGTGGCGACGGTCCTCGAGGCCACGACCGTGCCGCAGCCGACCTTCCAGGCCGTCGCTGATTCGGCGGCACGTCTGAACATCCGCACGGAACTGACGGGCGCGTTCAACTCCGCCGACATGGCCGGCATCTACAGAGTGGTGGCCCTGTCGTCCGTCGGCCCGGCCACCATGTTGCTCAACCAGTCGGCGCAGGCCGTCAAAGATGCGCCGGGTACTCCGAGCAACAACACGCTTGCCGGTGACACCGTGATGGTGGAAGGCCCGAACCCGGTGCCGGAGCCCACGACCCTGCTGCTGGTGGGCAGCGCCCTTGCCGGCGTCGGCGCCGTGCGTCGTCGACGGAGTCAGAAGGAGCCGCGCGCAAAGTAACACACCGCGCGCAGTACGACGCCGCCGGTAGGAGCCTGTCGCGCGGCTCCTCACCGGCGGTGTGCGTGCGGTGTCCGGCTAGTACGCCGGAAGCTGGCCGGCCTTGACCGTTTTGCGCACGCGGCCCACTTCCTCCGCCGCCCGCGCGGCGAGGAAGCGCGCGTCGCTGGCGAGGGTCACGAAGCGGTAGCCGGCCGCGATCATCCGGCACGCGTAGTCCGACGACGCGCAGTGAATGCCCGCCACCACCCCGTGACGCTTGCAGGCGTCCACGATCTGCTCCTGGGCCTCCACCACCGCGGGCTCGGTCTGATCGAGGCGCGGCTTGCAGCCGAGGGCGAGGCTCAGGTCCGACGGCCCCACGTACACGGCGTCCACGCCGGGGACGGTGAGAATCGCATCCAGGTTCGAGAGCGCCTCCGCCGTCTCGATCATCGGCATCACGATGAGATCGTCGTTGGCGTGGTCGCCGTAGTCGGCGCCCGCGTAGAGCGACGCCCGCACGGGCCCCCAGCTCCGGTAGCCGCGCGGCGGGTACTTGCACGCGGCCACCAGCGCTTCCGCCTGCGCGCGCGTGCTGATCATCGGGCACACCACCCCGTAGGCGCCGGCGTCGAGAATCTTCATGAGCCAGGCGGGATCGTTCCACGGCACGCGGGCGAGCGGGATCACGGAGGTGGTGGCGATCGCCTGCAGCATCGTCACCGCCGCCTGGTAATCGACGACGCCGTGCTGCATGTCGACGGTGAGGGAGTCGAAGCCCTGGTGCGCGACCACTTCCGCCGAGAACGCGCTCGGGATGGAGAGCCAGCCGTTGACGACGGTGTCTCCGCGCGCCCAGATCGATCGCAGCGTGTTCGGTCTCACCGATCTTCTGCTTCCCGCCCTAGCCGGCGTCCATCTGCAGCGGGTTCTTCAGGCGATCGCCGGGCGGCAGATGGAGGACCGCGTCCGGGAAGATCTCGGCGAGCCAGCGCACCACGTCGTTGACGGTGACGATCCCGATTGGCTGGCCTTCGGGATCGACGAGCGGCACCGTGCGGTAACCCGCGTTGTGCATGCGATTGATCGCATGGCACACGCGGTCGTCGGGCGTGAGCGCCTCCGGCTCGCGGGTCATGACGTCGCTCAGACGCGTCTTCGCAGGGTCGCGACCCTCGCCCACGATGCGCGTGAGCACGTCGCGCTCCGTGAAGATCCCCGTGAGCCGGCCCTCGCCGTCCACCACCACCACCGCCGCGCGCCGGTTCGCGACCATCTTCATGACCGCGTCGTGCACGGTGGCGTCGGGCGTGAGCTTCAGCGGCTCGCTGGGAGCGAGCAGCCGCACGGTGTCGCTGAGAAGGGCGTCCTCGAGCTTCCGGAACTCGGTCTCCAGGGATTCGGCGTACTCGTCCTGGTCGTCGCTCATGGGCTACCTCGCTTCCGCGCGCGGTGGGGGGACTCTACGTGGCTTTGGCCCTCGCTTCAAGACGGTCGTCGCGGGCCTCGTGGAGAGAACTACTGGACGTCGAACACGCGAATCTGACTGCCGCGGGGCCCGGTGCTCGCGATCACGAGACGCCCGTCGAGCGGCGCCATGGCCACGGCGCGGCCCACGTCCGACGGCAGCTCGAATCGCACGGCCGTCCCGCGCGCCACGTCGACGAGGGCGGCCTCGCCGGCGAGGCTCACGGCGGCGACGCGGCCCCCGGGGCCGAGGGCGGTGCGACGCAGGACGCCCGGCAAGCGCGCCGCCTCCACCACGCGTCCCGCCCCCGCGACGTCGACCAGCCATACGCGCTGGACGCCGCGCTCCCACCGCGTGCACAGCAGATGACCGTCCGGCGCAGCCGCCATCGGACAGTGCACGGCGCGCGGCCACCTCGCCACGCGGGCATGTCCATCAGGCGCGAGTCGCCAGACTTCTGTCATCACCGGCGGCGCCTGCAGCACGGTGGTCGCCCACGCCAGCGGCCCCGCGCCGGTGCGCACGCGAAGCTTCACGCCCGCCACCGTCGGCGACAGCGCGTACACGAGGGCGAAGCCGTCGGCCTCGCCGATCGGCACCGGGCTGACGGTGACGGCCGCATCGCCGATCTTGCCGAGGGCGACCAGGAAGTTCTCGCCGTCGGAGCTGCCGCCCACCAGGCTCCACGCTCCGGTGACGGGCGACACGGCGAGACGCGCCGCCGCCACGTTGGGGACGGTCGCGCTCCACGGCGACGTCGTGCCGGCCGCGAGGTCGAGGACGCGCACGGACAAGCCGTGATCGCCGGGAATGGCGACGAGAGCGCGATTGTCGTCGACGAACTGGAGATCGTCGGCGGCGACGTCGCGGCGCTCACCGCTCACGCTCACGACGCGCATCGTGGGCGTCATGGTGCCGTCGCGCGCGAGCAGCTTCACCGCGAACCGCGTGCCCGACGGCGCTACCCTCAGATCGCCGGCATAGGCGCCCACGTCGACCTGACCCATCACCTTGGCGGCGCCGTCGCGCCACGCGAGGGACCGCTCGTGTTCGCTCGTCGCCAGGGGCGCGAAGACCGCGGCCGCGAGGCCGGCCACCGCGATCGTGGCCACGCCGGCGCCCGCACGGCGCCCGACCCGACGGCGATCCGTGAGCATGGCGGCACCCGCACCCGCGAGCGCCACCCACGCGCCGATCGCCTGCGCCAGCGCGTCCACCAGCGATTCCTCGCCCGCCGCGTACCAGGCGGCGCTGCCGGCGCCGAGGAGCGCAACAGCGCCGAGAACGATGACCGTCACGCGCATGGCGGGGACTTCGCGCGCGGGGAGCGGTTCCCGATTCCGCCGCGCCAGCCACAGCGCGGCCAGCCCGAAGCCAAGCGGCAGCGTGAACGCGGCCACCACGGTCATCGCCGAGACTTCCAGCGCCTGCGCCATGCCCACGAGGCCCGCGAACACCGCCACCACGCCGAGCGCGCTGACGGTTGCGCGCGCGGGACGGGCGATGACGACGGCGCCCGCGACCAGCACCGTCCACACCGCCGCCGTGGCCGGCGCCACCGCCATCAGCGCCGCCGCCACCAGGCGCCCGGACAGCTCGAGGCCGATGGCGGGGCGCTCGCTGAACTGCGCATCCACCACGTCGAGTGCGCGTTGCACGGCGGCCACGGTCTCGGCGCCGGCAAGCGTCACGCTCCACGACGCACCGGCGCGATCGGTGGCGACGAGCGCCGCCGTTCCCCCCAGCGAGGCGCGCACGCGAAGATCCACGAGCTCGGGATACCTCACCGAACGCGTAGTGATCGCCGCCTCGCGGAGCGCCGCCGGCTCCGCCGGAGTCCCCGTGGGGACGCCGTCGAGCCACCAGGCGCGGTCGGTATCCAAGATCACGAAGCTGCCGGCGGTGGCGGTGGCGGCCACCGTGGCAGAGGCCAACGACGGTTCCGTCACGCCGGCGACAGCGCGGACCGCGTGCACGCGCCGGGCAAGGCTCGGGTGGGAGGCACCGCGCTCCACGTCGGCGCTCCACCGCCGTGGTTGCCGGCCGAGCACCGACAGCCGCACGAGCGCACGCACGAGCGCCTCCGCATCTCCGCACAGCGCCACCGCGCGGGCATCGCTCTCCGCCTCGTGCTTCTTGTGTCGCACGAGGTTCAGGAGCGGAGCGGCGAGCGCGATCGTCGCCCACAGCAAGCTGAGGTCGGAGTGCCCGGGAAGCAATACGCTGGCGAGGGGGACGCCGAAGGCGGCGACGGCGATGCCCGCCCACATCACGAGCGCCGATCGGCGCTGGTCGCGCGCGTCGTGGTGCTCGAGGTGCGCCATCTCGTGGGCGAAGATCGCCGCTTGCTCGTCGGCGGGAAATTGCTCGAGGACCGCGTCGCTGAAGAGCACAGCGGGGTGACGCACGGACGGAAAGGCGAACGCGTTCACGATGCGCCCGCCCGGAAAGCCGAAGCGGAGGAAGCGCGGCCTTACCGCGCGCGTGCGGCCGGCGATGGCGATGAACGTCGGCGGCAACGGCACGTCGGTGGCGCCGATGAGGGCGAAGCACACGCGTCCGTACGCGGTCGTCCAGCCGAGCAGCAGCAGCGCCAACGCCGTCGCCACCACCCAGCGCGCGGAGCCCGCGGAGAGCACCAGCGCCGGCGTGAGGGCGAGCAGCACCCACACTCCCCCGAACGCGATCGACATCCGAAGCCGCGCGATCAGGTACGCGATCACTCCCCATCGCTCCTCGAGCAGCTTCTTCCGCGACGGGAAGCCGCCCACCGTGAACGAGACGATCATCAGCGGGAGCGCCCAGGGCAGCGCGCGCGGATTGACGACGGCAAGGATCCCGAGCGCGACCGCGAACGCCTGCGTCACGCGCGCGCTCCGCGCGAGCGTGCGCTCGGCGAGGGCGGGATCGTCGAGACGGCGCAGGAGGCGCTGGCCGGTCCACCAGGCGATGAGGGCGGGCGCGAGAGCGAGAGCGATGGTGAGGGCGATGGCAATGGTCACGGTTCTTTCATCGTAGCGCGCGCGGAGTAGAATCCCGTCAATGCTGGAGCCCCTCGTCGCCACGGCGTGGCTGGCCGAGCACCCTCGGGAGCCCGGGCTCCGGGTCGTGGATGGAAGCTGGCACATGCCCCAGCTTGCGCGCGATCCCCGGGCAGAATTTGTCCAGGCGCACATCCCCGGCGCCGTCTTCTTCGACATCGACGCCATCGCCGATCGGCACACCGACCTTCCCCACATGTTGCCGAGTCCCGAGGAGTTCGCGGAGGCGGTGGGGCGCCTCGGGATCGGCTCGGACGACCGCGTGATCGTCTACGACGTGCGGGGAGTGGTGAGCGCGGCGCGTGTGTGGTGGACGTTCCGCGCCTTCGGTCACGACGCGATCTCCGTGCTCGACGGCGGGCTTGCGAAGTGGAAGGCCGAGGGCCGTCCGCTCGAGTCCGGCTCGCCGACGCCTTCACCGCGCCGCTTCGTCGCCACGCCGCGTCCCGAGCTCGTGCGTGACCTCGAGCGCATGCGCGCGAACCTCGCGGACCGTCGCGAGCAGGTGCTGGACGCACGCTCCGCCGGGCGCTTTGCGGCGACGGAGCCGGAGCCGCGGGCCGGCCTGCGTGGCGGCCATATCCCGGGCAGCCTCAATCTCCCGTACGACCGGCTGTACGCAGCCGACGCCACGTTGCTGCCGCCGCCGGCACTCCGACACGCGCTCGAAAGCGCCGGCGTGGATCTGAAGCAGCCGGTGGTGACGACGTGCGGCTCCGGGATCACCGCCTCCGTGCTCGCGCTCGCCCTGCACGTGGTGGGGCACCGCGAGACCGCCGTCTACGACGGGTCGTGGACGGAGTGGGGCGGCCGCCCGGACACGCCGGTGGAAACGACGATCTAGGGACGCCGCCGGTGTTATGGTGTGCACCGCCGCGCCGCCCGGCGGCGCGCGGAAAGGACCAGACATGAGCGTCAAGCGAATCCAGCCAGGTCCGCGCATGAGCCAGGCCGTCGTTCACGGCAACACCGTGTATCTCGCGGGGCAGGTGGCGGGGGACGACGCGACCACCAAGGGCCAGACGAAGCAGGTCCTCGCCAAGATCGACGCGCTGCTGGCGTCGGTCGGCACCAGCAAGTCCAACCTGCTCGCCGCCACCGTGTACCTCGCCGACATGAAGACGTACAACGACATGAACGAGGCATGGGACGCGTGGGTGGACCCGGCGAACGCCCCCGCACGTGCCACCGTCGAGGCGAAGCTCGCCTCGCCGAAGTACCTGGTCGAGATTTCCGTCGTCGCCGCCCTCTGACGTGACCGTCGCCCGCCGCTTCGTCGACAAGGTGGTGCTCGTCACCGGCGCTGGCGGCGGCATCGGCCGCGCCGCCGCCGTGCGCTTCGCGGCGGAAGGCGCGCGCCTCGCCCTCGTCGACGTCGCTCTCGACGGCCTCAAGGAGACGCAGGCGGCGGTGGAGCGGGCGGGCGGCCAGGCGCTCACGGTGGAGGCCGACGTGACCCGCGCCGCCGACGTCGAGCGCTACGCCGCCGCCGCCGCCGATCGCTTCGGCGGGATCGACTGCTTCTTCAACAACGCGGGCGTGCTGGGCGCGGTGAGCCCGCTCGTCGACTATCCAGAAGAAGCGTTCGACCGGGTGATGGCGGTCAACGTGAAAGGCGTGTGGCTCGGTCTCAAGCACGTGGCCCCGCGCCTGGTCCAGCGCGGGGGCGGCGCCATCGTCAACACCGCCTCCATCGCGGGGCTGCGGGGAACACCGAACCTCGTCGCGTACACGGCGAGCAAGCACGCCGTCATCGGCCTCACGCGCACGGCCTCGCTCGAGCTCGTCCGCCACCACGTGCGCGTGAACGCCGTGTGTCCAAGCCCGGTGGAGACACCGATGGCCCGCGATCTCGAAGCGGGGTTCAACGCGCGGAACCCCGACGTCGCCCACGACCGCTTTGCCGCAACCATTCCGATGCGGCGCTACGGGCAGCCCGAGGAGGTGGCCGCGCTCGTGGCGTTCCTCTGCAGCCCGGATGCGTCCTACATCACCGGCAGCATCTACACCGTCGACGGCGGGGCAATGGTGTAACGCACCGCCGCCTTGGAGGAGGGCCCATGGAGCACCTCTTCGCCACGTATCCGTCGTGGAGCATGCTCGTCATTCGCCTCGGCCTCGGCATCGTGTTCTTCGCCCACGGCGCCCAGAAAGTCCTCGGATGGTTCGGCGGCCACGGCCTCAAGGGGACCATCGGCTACTTCCAACAGGCGCTCAAGATCCCGCCCGCGCTCACCGTCCTCGCCGCCCTCACGGAGTTCCTGGGTGGGATCGCGCTCATCGTCGGTTTCCTCGGCCGCCCCGCCGCCCTCGGGCTCATCGTCGTCATGCTCGTCGCCATCGCCAAGGTCCACTCGGCGAACGGCTTCTTCGTGAACTGGAGCTTGCAACCCGGCAAGGGCCACGGCTTCGAGATGAACTTCGCGCTGATCGCGATGGCGGTTGCGGTCGTCATCGCGGGGACGGGGATGCTCTCGATCGATCGAATGATCTACGAGAACATGCTTCGCTAGCAGGCGCGTACGCCGCGGGGTGGAGTCGCGCGCTCGCCCCGCGGCGTCACCTCGCGCTCGTCCTGGGCCCGAGGCGAGTGAGCCGACTGTCCGGCTCCTGGCTACAAGCAGGCCTCGAAGAGACCGGCCGCGCCCTGGCCGCCGCCGATGCACATCGTCACCACACCCAGGCGTGCCTTCCGCCGCAGCATTTCATTCGCGAGCGTGCCCACCATACGGGAGCCCGTCATCCCGAACGGATGGCCGATGGAGATCGAGCCGCCGTTGGCGTTGAGCTTGTCGGGGTCGAGGCCGAGGCGATCGCGGCAGTAGACGACCTGGGACGCGAACGCCTCGTTCAACTCCCAGAGGTCGATGTCTTCGACACGCAGACCATGGCGGGCGAGCAGCTTCGGCACCGCGAACACGGGGCCGATGCCCATCTCGTCCGGACTGCAGCCGGCGACGGCGAAGCCGCGGAACACGAGCTTGGGACGCACGCCAAGCGCCTGCGCGCGCTCGCGCGACATGAGCAAGGTGGCGGAGGCGCCGTCGGAGAGCTGGGAGGAATTGCCCGCCGTCACCGTCCCCTGCCCGCTGTCCTTGTCGAAGTGGGGCGGGAGCGCGAGCAGCCCTTCGAGCGTGGTGTCGGCGCGATTGCACTCGTCCTTCTCGACGAAGTGCTCCTCCTTCGAGACCACCTCGCCCGTCTTCTTGTCGAGGACGCCGCGCGTGACCTGCATGGACGCGATCTCTTCCTTGAAGAAGCCTTCCTCCTGGGCGCGCGCGGTCCGCTGCTGGCTCAGTAACGCGTAGCGATCCTGCATCTCGCGGCTGATCTTGTACCGCTTCGCCACCACCTCCGCGGTGTCGCCCATGACCATGTAGAGGCCGGGGTGGTGCTCCTTGACCCACGGATTCGGGCTGCTGTCGCGGGTCATCATCGTGATGCTCTCGATCCCACCCCCGATGGCGGCGTCGGCGCCCTCGTTGATGATCATGTGCGCCGCCATCGCCACCGCCTGCAGCCCCGACGAGCAGAAGCGATTGACGGTGGTGCCGGGGATGGTCACTGGCAAGCCTGCCCGGAGCGCGGCCACCCGCGCGATGTTGTGGCCCTGGGGTCCGTGCGGCTGACCGCACCCGAGGATGACGTCCTCGATCTCGGCGGGGTCGAGCTGCGGCACCTTACCCAGCACGTCACGGATGCAATGGGCGGCGAGGTCGTCGGGCCGGGTCAGGTTGAACGATCCACGGAACGACTTGGCGAGGGGCGTGCGGGAGCTGGCGACGACCACGGCTTCTCTCATGGCTTTGTCCTCTCCGGGCGGTTTCGGAGACTGTACTCGATTCCGGGCCGCCGCGCCTCGGCCACCCGTGGCCCCGTCTTGACGACCGTCGGCCCCGGTATCAGCATGGGGCGACCCGCGCCCGAGCGCGGAGCCGGAGGAGTCGCCATGGCGCGTTACATCAAGGTCGCGGCTGCCCAGATGGGACCGAATGACGAGGGCACGCCGCGGGAGGCGATCGTGGAGCGCATGATGGCGCTTCTCGATGCGGCCGCGCGCGACGGCGTGGAGCTGATCGTCTACCCCGAGATGGCGCTCACGACCTACTTCCCGAAGAAGATCAGGCCCGACTTCGACCAGTTCTTCGAGAACGAGGTGCCGCCGAAGGCGCTGGAGCCGTTGCTGCGACGGGCGGCGGCGGCGCGGGTGGCGGTGCACGTCGGGTTCTGCGAGAAGGCGGACGGGAAATACTTCAACACCGCGCTCCTCACCGACCGTGACGGGCGGCTGTGCGGGACGTTTCGTAAGATTCATCTCCCCGGCACGAGGGCGCCCGACGGCGTCGCGCAGGTGTACGAGCCCTACTACTTCGCCCACGGCGACACGGGCTACCGCGTGTGGGAGTGCGCAGGCGCCAAGGTGGGCATCGCGATCTGCCAGGATCGCCGCTATCCGGAAAGCTACCGCGCGCTTGCGCTGCAGGGCGCCGAGCTGATCCTGATCGGCTACAACACGCCGGCGTCCGCGCTCGCGCTCGATCTCAACGACCTCTGCATGCGCGCGGGCGCGTATGCCAACGCGTGCTGGGTCGTGGGCGCCGCCAAGGCCGGGATCGAGGACGGAGTGGAGCTGATCGCGGGCAGCAGCGTCATCAGCCCGCAAGGCCAGATCGTGGCGAAGGCGGCGACCACCGGCGACGAGCTGATCGCGGCCCGCATCGACGTCGACGCGATGGTGCCCGTGCGCAAGCGGTGGAACTTCCTCGGCCGCCGCCAGCCCCAGCACTACGGCGCGCTGCTCGCGCCCGTCACCGAAAAGGAGACGCACCGATGAGCGCCCGCGGCGTCGACGTCATCGTCCGCGGCGGTCGGGTCGTCACCGCCACCGACGTGGTGGAGGCGGCGGTCGCGATCAAGGCAGGCACCATCGTCGCCATCGCTCCGGAAGCGATGCTTCCACCCGCCGACCACGTGATCGATGCCACGGGGAAGATCGTGTTTCCGGGGTTCATCGATTGCCATCTGCACGTCGGCCCCGAGTACGACGACTGGCGGACGTCGGCGCGCGCCGCCGCCCGCACCGGGCTCACCACGCTGGTGCCGTTCGTGACGTACGACGCCGGAGAGACGCTGCCGCGCGCCACGCAGCGCCTGCGCGAGGAAGCGGAGTCGGCCTCTGTCCTCGACTTCGGCTTCCACTTCATCCTGAATCACGAGCCGCCCATCCTGGATGGGCTCGCCACCGCGGTCGAGATGGGCGTCCGCTCCTTCAAGCTCTTCATGACGTACAAGAAGCGCGGCAAGCGGATGGTGTCGGACGAGTTCATCTGCAACACGATGGAGCGCCTGGCCGCGCTCGGCGGCGTCTGCCAGGTGCACTGCGAGAACGGCGACGTCCTCTGCTATCTCGAAAACAAGGCGATCGCGGAAGGCCGCACGGCGCCCACGGACTTCCCCGCCACCTGCCCGGACTGGGCGGAAGAGGAAGCGATCAACCGGGCCATCCTCATCGCGCGCCTCACCGGTTGTCCGCTGTACGTCGTGCATCTCTCGACCGCGCTCGGCCTCGAGCGCATCAAGCGCGCGCAGAACGAGGGCCAGCGCGTGTGGGTGGAGACGTGTCCCCAGTATCTGCTCCTCACCGACAGGGAGATGGAGCGGCTCGGACCGTTCGCCAAGATCGGCCCGCCCCTGCGTCCCGCTGACGGGCCCGACCGCCGCGCGCTCTGGGCCGGGCTGGCGAGCGGCTACATCAACACGATCGCGAGCGATCACGCGCCGCGGCCGCCCGAGTTCAAGGAGCCGGGACGCACGAACATCTTCGTGGATCCGCAGGGTGTGCCGATCCCCTTCGGCGCTCCCTCCGTCGAGACGCTGGTGCCGTTGATCTACAACCACGGCGTGGTCGAGCGCGGGCTGCCGCTCCCGTGGATGGCGCGCGTGCTCGCTGAGAACCCGGCGCGCATCTTCGGTCTGTTCCCGCGCAAGGGCGCCATCCGCGTCGGCGCCGACGCCGATCTCACGCTCTGGGATCCGAACGCGGAGTGGACGATCGAGCAGCGTCAGCACCTCAGCATCGCGGGCTACACGCCGTACGAAGGATGGCCGATCCGCGGGCGCGCGTGGCAGACGCTGGTGCGAGGCCAGGTCGTGCTCAACCCCGCCGGTGACCTCGAACAGAAGTCGGGCTTCGGTCAGTTCCTGAACGAAGAGTCACCCGCCAATCCCGTGGCGGGTGCGGTGGTGGCCAGCCGCGCGCGGTGACGCGGTCGTGATCGCGCTCGTGAAACGGCGGCGGCTGCCGACGGCCGTCGCGCTCGTGTCGACGTTGACCCTCGCCGCGTGCGCGTCGAGCGGTACGAGCCGACCGACGCCCCGGCCCGCGACGCCGCCGACATTCGTGCTGGCGTGGGTGGCGCCGAACGGCCAGATCCGGAGCCTCGAGTCCATCGACGGCAACGGATGGCTCCGCAGCAGCGTCGATCCCCACGCGACGACGCTGACCGACAGCATGGGTCCCGCCCTCGCCCACGACCGCGCGTTCACCTGGATGCTGATGTGGGTCAACGGGCCCGAGCTTCAGTACAAGATCGGCTTCGGGGGACGGACGCCGACGGCCGGCATCAACTGGGAGCAGTCGCCGACCGTCAACCGCCTCCTCGTGAACACCAACGCCAGTCCCGCCCTCGCCTTCGGCGGCGGCCGCTGGGTCGCGGTGTTCCGGCGCGTGGGCGGACAGCTCCACGTCGTGCGGTCCCGCGCCGGCAGCGTGACGGACTGGGAGACGCCCGTCGACGTCCTCCACGCCGACAACCCGCCGCGCCCCGCGATCACGACGCGCGCGCCCGCGCTGGTCTTCGGACGCGTCGGCGGCCGCGAGATGTTCGTGCTCGTGTACGTGCACCAGACGCTGGGAGCGGTGGCGGCCACGTCACCGGACGGGTTGACGTGGTCCACACGGACGGTCATCGGCCCCGCCGAGAGAGATCCCGCGCTCCTTATCGATACCGAACGCCTCTACGCGCTCCTCGCGCGCCAGGTGGGGACGAACGTGGTCGGCTTTCACGGCTTCCTCTACAAATCCACGGACGCCACCAACTGGTCGGAGATCGCGAGCTACCCGGG